>NZ_CP130886.1:4850728-5457069 GCF_030622045.1 Planctellipticum variicoloris
TCGGGTCGCAGGGGTCCACAAGAGTCGTGAGCTGCTTCTCTTGCCAATCAACGCCTAAACAGAGAGTGTCTTATGACGCGTACTAGCCGCGTTCTTAGTTACCCACTGCAACACCTCTCACTTCGTGTGCCATGGCACGATGGTGGTTGGACGGGTTCAGTCTGTCATCGGCCAACGTTGAATACCTCCTGCCTGAAGCTGAAGGCGATTGCTCCCAACAGAGATGATCAGGCGGAAGAGCAATCGCGCGGGCGGTCGTTCGCAGAACTGCTGGCGTGCGGCCAGTCGCTTCCCCCATGCTTTGACGAACATGCAAGCTTCATGGCTGCATTCGACCTCGTTCGTCAAAAGTCTCATCCATACGCGAGAACAAATCCCAAAACACACGGCCACTTTCGTCCAACGACTCTTCGGTATCCATCCTATTCCGCGGCAGCCATTCCATTTCGTTGGCTGATGCAGAAGGAAGTCTTCGGTGCCGAGAACAATAATCGGCGCGGATTCAGAGCGGTGTATCCTCTCGCCGATGTCAGCGAAGAGTTCGAGCCTGAGCTTCCATTCTCGACGAATTGGATCCAGGACTACCGCAATCACACGGCGTTACTGAACTGTTTCTGGAACCACGTTCAGACCGAGGACTCGCTGGTCTTTTTCTACGCAAAGCAGATTCCCTTGGTCGAGGACGCTGGACGCCGGGTGCTCATCGGCGTCGGGCGCGTCAAGCATCTGGGGCCGCTCACGGAGTATGAGTATGAAGGATCAAAGGAGGGCGCTATTCGTAGTCTTCTTTGGGAACGGATGGTGACGCATTCCATTCGCCCTGACTTCGTCGACGGTTTCTTGTTGCCCTACCACGAGGCGCTCGAACAATCCGACAATGGCCGCCGATTCGATCCGGCGAAAGTCGTGGCTTTTGTTCCCGACGACCACATTTATGACTTCTCTTACGTGACTGAGCATGTCGGCAACGATGCAGCAATCGGTGCCTTGCAGTCCATCCGCGAGGCGTTGCACCACTGCGCAGATCACTTCGGCTACGCGGCGGCGGATCAAGAACGCTGGATTGATCGCGAACTGGGGCGGCTATGGCAGCGACGAGGTGCCTGGCCCGGTATCGGAGCCGTGTTGAGTGCCACCGGAGTGGCTCTTGGAAACTTCGTGGCGCAGTATCTGATTGATCGAGCGGGAGACAGCGCGAGCCCGTGGCCGGTTTGGGATCACACTCTTTCCAACCTCGGCGAAATGCCTTCGGAACTCTCGCAGGTCCTCGATTCGACGATCGCAGCGTCTTGGAAACGGATGAAGCCCACGCGGCGAGCATTCCTAGACTTGCTCAGCCGCTTAGCACTCAGTGGCGAACAAGCTGAGGTACTAGCAACTCCGGAAGGACGGCAGGCGCGCGGTATTACCATCTCCGACGAAGCGATCCTAGAGAACCCCTATCTGCTCTATGAAGCAACTCGTTTGATGGAGACTCCGGTTTCAATCAACGTCGTTGACCGTGGCGTGTTCCCCAGCGCCGCCGTTCGCCGCCGGAATCCTATTCCGGAACCGTCATTGGTAAAGTCGGCTGTTGATGCGCGCCGGCTGAGAGCGATGGTGATCCGACAACTCGAGTCCGCTGCAAATGACGGGCACACTCTGCAGCCGCGTGCCAGTGTTATTCAAGCTTTGCGGGATGGACAGTCAAATGATGATGACAGCCCAACACTCGTGACTGCCGATCTCCTGGAAGTAGCGGAACATGAGGTGTTTGACGGCGAGATCCGAGTCGTCACGATGGCCCACGATAGCACCGCGTACCAGTTGGAGCGGCTTGCGGCTGCTGGAGACAGACTTCGACGCACGATCGACAAACGTGTTGTTGCCGACCGTCATGCATTGGTCATGGATTGGCGGCAGTGTCTCAATCAGTTTCTGCCGTCCAACGAGGCGAGTTCGTCGACCGATCCACAGGAACTGGCAATCGAAGAGCAGGCTCGGCAGGAGAAAACAGCAGCCCTCAACGAACTCGCGGCCGCGCGCTTCAGCGCCCTGATCGGCAGAGCTGGGACTGGAAAGACGACGGTCCTGTCTGTCTTGTGCGCTCAGCCGCAGATCAACAACGCGGGAGTGTTGTTGCTGGCACCGACCGGCAAAGCCCGCGTGACCATGGAAGAGGTTGCTCGACGGGCAGGAAGCGCGAACACGCGCGCCATGACCGTGGCACAGTACTTGAGTGCCTCTTGTCGTTACGACTTTGCTTCACAGCGGTATCGAATGTTAGGACAGACCGGCGACGAGGTGGTCGGAACTGTCATCGTGGATGAATGCTCGATGTTAACGGAAGAGATGCTTGCAGCGATCTTCGAATCGCTGAAAAAGGCGGAGCGTCTGATTCTGGTCGGAGATTATCGGCAATTACCACCCATTGGGGCTGGCCGCCCCTTCGTCGACATCGTGGCCCGGCTGCACCCAGAAAAGGCGTTCGCTGCCGGTATGCCCCATGTCGCACCGAGCTTTGCGGAACTGATGATCCCTCGGCGCCAAGGTTCCGGCGACCGGGCGGATCTTGTACTGGCTTCGTGGTTTAGTGGAGGTGAAACAAGTGCGGGCGACGATCATGTCTTCGGGATCCTTTCCGGAACAATTCAAAGCGATACTCTGAAATTCAGGACATGGGAAACTCCGGCCGAGCTGCAAGGTTTAATCCCCGTCGTTCTCCGTGAGGCGTTGGCGTTCGATCCGGAACTTGAAGAGTGGCAGGCATTCTGCAAATCCTTAGGAGGAGTTCAAGACAAGAACGGTTCGTTCTGGTTCAACAACAAATGGCGAGACCGCGATGGTTCAGGCACCGCGGCTGAGAATTGGCAGATCCTCAGCCCCGTTCGACAAAGGCCTTGGGGTGTGGAGGCCTTGAATCGGTTCATTCACCAGCACTTTAAGTCACGGCAGATTGAACAGGCGAGAAACCCTGGACCGTACCGAAGTATCCCGTCGCCTAAAGGCGACGAACAGCTCGTCTACGGCGATAAGGTGATGAATGTTCGCAATCGACGGGTTCATAAGTCTCGGATCTATCCGCGGCCAGAGTCATCGGGTTACCTCGTCAATGGCGAAATTGGAATCGCCGTAGGTCACCGCCGAACGAAGGCTCGGAGCTCAACGCCGGAAAACCTGGAGATCGAGTTCTCGACTCAGCCGGGTCTGACGTTTGCGTTCTACAATAGCGACTTTTCCGATGATGGCGAGGCGAGCCTCGAGTTGGCCTACGCGCTCTCGGTTCATAAGGCTCAAGGGAGTGAGTTTGAGACGGTCATTCTCGTGCTACCCCGATCGTCGCTGATGGTCACTCGCGAATTGCTCTATACCGCTCTGACACGGCAAAAGAAGCAAGTGATTGTGCTTCTTCAAGGCACAGCAGTCGACCTGCATCGGTTTAGTTCTGATCAATACTCTGCGTCGGCCTGCCGCTTGACCAACCTATTCCGGCCGCCAAAGCCAATTCACGTTAAGAACGTGTTTCTGGAGGAGTTCCTCATCCATCATACGACGCGTGGAGAGCTTGTTCGGTCCAAGTCCGAAGTTATCGTCGCTAATCTGCTGAACGCTAATAAGATCGACTATGCCTATGAGCAACCGCTGGAGATTGACGGCAGCTTCACTGGAAAGTTCCCCGATTTTACGATCCATGATGATGATGCAGGCGTGACGTATTACTGGGAGCACTTGGGGATGCTCGGTGATGCCGGATACAAACGCCGTTGGGAAGAGAAGGAACAGTGGTACGCCGATCAGGGCATCTTGCGGTGGGACGCCACGGAAAGGTCGCCGCGACGACTGATTATTACCAGCGACGGGACACTTGGGGAAATCGACTCGGCGGAGATCGAGCGACTGATTCAGACGGTGTTTGGATAAAACCTGCGACTGTGATTCATTGGGCACCAATGGCCCTGACACATAACAAGAGCAGCTGAGAAGACTGTCCTGCCGTTGGCGGAGCCGTTGTGGACAGTCCTGCGGACAGTTCACAAGAGGGGGACGGAATCATCGGCCTGTAATCACGATTCGTTGAGACGCCAAGAAGTTGTAGCAAAGCGTCCCAACCTGCTCGAAGATGCTGAATCCGACTTTTCTCTCCTGAGGAACGTCTGCGGTGATTACCGTAAGTTCTGTTCTAACTGGAAATCGTCCGTAGTACTCGCGTTCTCCGCAGATATACACGGTGCCAGGAGCGATGACACGACTCCGGATGACTTGGCAACCGTAGATTTTGCCGACGTAGCCGGTGCGGAATAGAGATTGCATCGTCTCCTGGTCGATGACATCGCGATCAAACTTGCGGATGTCGGCGTAATCTCGCCCATTGATGAAGATCCGTGCTGCCCGCAAGCCGTGTTCCTCGATCGCGCCTATTGCGTCTGCGATGGCGTCGGCCGTCAGCGGCGCGGCGATGGCGATATCCTGATGGGGATTGTCGGTGTCGGCGGCGAGCGCATTCATGGTCGCAAATACGCGCACGTCCTCCTTTTCCTTCACGCCGGCCACGCCGAGTTCGATCGTGCGTTTGATGAGGTCGTAGCGTCTTTCGCGGATCTGCGTTAGCGGAATAAGTGGCCATGTGGCCAACTCGTAGAGCGGGGCAAAGACACGTTCGCTGTTGACCAGGACCTGGATGGAGTCACCGGCCTCTCCAACGGCATAAGCCGGAACAATCGGATCTTTGTCGTATACGGGGAGTGCACCGTCTTCGAGATCTTCGACCAAGAATGCCTTCCGGCCGACGGCCGAGTAGTCGCGAAAACGTCGGAGGGACGGCGTCATTTTAGACGCCATGGTTCGACGGCCTTCGCCCGATTCGATGTAGCGGGCAATGACGTTCTTGAATGTTTGGATGCGAGGCAGACTCATGATTGTGTTTCCTGTGCCGGATTAGCCTTGGGCATTGCTGGCAATTGCCTGCCCCGGACATTTGGGGGGGGGGCATGTTCTCGTCTGCTTCCAAGGTTCACCCAAAGCGCAGAAGTGATCCGCCGAAGGACTGATCCCACTGCAATCACCGCGTTTGCGGACTCGGCGCTGAGTTCGGCGGATTCGGTCTGTCAGCGCTTCTCAGGGCCATTCTGGACCGAAGTCAGCGAATCAGAATGCTTGCCGGCGTGGTGCCGTGCCTTGGTGGTGTCCGTTCTCGGCCACACGTGCGGTGGTGTGATTACGCCGTCAACGAACAGGACGCCGGTGAAACAGAGACCTCGGTCCAGGTATCGAGGGTATTTCTGGTTGAACCATTTCCCGTTGCTGATCCATTGGGCTGGACTTCGCCGAGACTTTCTTGGGAACGTTCGGCTGGCCTGTCGGCACCAGCCGGATTGCACACTTCGGACCAGCCGGAAGAACTCTGGGCAGGGGCTTGGGCAGGAAACCGTGGCTGCCGGGTTGAAGTACCGGCAACCTGTTGGATCTTGCTGCAGGGTTGCTGCGATGCGTTCCGCTACAGACTCGGCCAGGGTGTTCCAGTCGACGGGGTGGTGATCCACCCGGACCTTCGGTTTCAGGGGGATCGGTACCGCGTCCATGACCGTTGTTCGGCTCGTTGGCTTCGCCATTGAGAATTCTCCTGCTTTGAGTTTCTTCCTGCCGTCCCTTGACCGTGAGACGGGGTCAGCGCTGGCCGTGGTCGGCCTCGACCGTTCTGGGCTCAGGTGGGCCTGCTGGTGCCTGCGGCAGGCGGTTGGCCGGGTACGGGCGGGAGTCCGACAGGACTTTGGCGACGTACACGGCAAACCGGATTCCTGACAGGTAGGCCTGAGCCTTGGCGTGATTGAAGACGGATTCCGGTACTGCCACGTGTACGATCCGGAATCCTGAGGGAAGACCCCCGTGCGCGGATCGTGGCGGCGACAGGGCCTGGTGCTCCTGCACTCGGCTGTGAATGTCAGACATTGTTCAAAGTCCTTCGTGTGTGTTGAGGGATGTTCCGGTCGATTCGACCTGAAAGTGAGGTCTTTGCCTCCACAATAATTCCCTTCTTCAATTCCCCTGATTGACCTGCGTGTTCTTCCTGCCCTTGAGCTTTCCAGTACCTGATCTTGTGACTTTGCTTCGTTGAAGTGATTCAAGTCCTGTTTCTATTCCCGTTCATTCTTGTCCTGTGTTTGCTTCAACATGTTCTTATGCCTCAATCTCACGAGTCTGAGTTTCGGCAGCAGAGGGGTGGTGATCAACCATGTTGACCACGCTCGCCAGGGCGAGCACCGGAGCGGATTGCGATGGCGTCCTGCCAGCCCCTTCGGTTGATTTCCAGTCTTCTGCTTCTACCGGGGAATTGAATGATTCACTGGCCGACCGTGCCTCAATGAATAGCTTCTCGCCGCCGCATCGAGAATGATCGGTAGTCCGGAGCGAGAAGGCGGGCCGAGCAGCATCGAGTCTGCGATCTATCGTAAACGTTATACGTAGCGCTTATCATGACTCGGAACGCAGAGGCACTCACTTACGAAGTGTCCGATGCAAGGAATGCCGGCATGGATCGCCGAAGCAAAGCGATCAATGGTCTCATGGATTCACGTTGGCAATCGCCAACACGCTACCGAAGACTTCCATTGAATGTATACTCAAGCCATTGTCGCAGTGGCGCCCATTGGGTATCACGCAACCTGCTTGCCCACTCCTTTAATGGCGGAGGAACCGCAGTCTTTAGATCGGACGACAGAGGCACTTTCCCTGCCAGGTGCGCAGACCACTTCACAAGCTCGACGAAAACGTTTAGTCGCTCTTGAGGAAGAGGTTTCTTCCAGAGAGTACGCGCCTCGACGAGACTGCCCTCATATCCTGACGATGTCCACACCCGCCGCACACTCTCCAGGAAGTCCGAAGACACGGGTTCAACAACGACCTTCTCGATAAGGTCAAGCGAAAGAAACGAGGTTCCAAGTGAGACTTCCAGCCCGTTGCACGTCAACTGCCACCATTTCTTATCACGTAGCTCGAAGCAGGACTCCAGTTCCTCAGCAGACATCCGCTCAGTGGCCAGCTCAAACTCCTTGGTCGCTGCGTTCTTGCGAGTCACGGCAACGTCGCTGACTTGCCCCCAAGCACTCCTTTCGAAGACCAACGTGATAGGACCGTAAGCGTTAGGGATACAGACAGGCGACGCCCAGAAGAGTCCGCCGAAGTCCTCAAGATTACCGAATACACGCTCCCAGACACCGCGTTGCTTATCGGAAGCATCACTGTAAAATGCAGTGAAGTCTACGGTCGAGTTCGTAAGTTCACGGCGAGACAGTAGTGCTCGCCGACTACAGTACCCCGCGAAATCCCTGAGGTTGGTCGCGTGATGAAGCCTCGCGAACCTGTTGAGCAGGACTTTGCCGATTTGTTGAGCGGCCATCTTCACGATTCCGACAAATGAGTCGCGACATTTTGAATGTTAACGCCGGAATCATGGATTCTGCCAGAAGCGCAGACGTTTTGCACCTCGCAAGCGACGCGTTGTTTGGCGGTGCGACCGTACTTCCCCGCGGGTATTGCATACGCCACGGAGACGGCGGGGCGACCCAAGGCCGCGCCCGTCAGCCGTTCGCTGCCGAGCACCTCGATGCAGTTTTCGAACGGCGGATGTGCTTTCCACAACCTCGCTCAACTGCCGTAGCTGAAGGCCGCCGCCCGCGGCCTCACGTTTTCGGTCCGCTTCCGGTATGAGACTGCGGGCTTGGATTTCTCCAGGCGGTTCGCCCGCGCCACGATCGACCATTGATGTGATCCAGCTTCGAATTCGCCGCCCGCCCAGAAGTGACGAGCAAACGAAGTCACTCCTCAAGATCAAAAACGTGTTCCTCTACGCTCGCCAGAGTCAGAACCTTGTTGCGCCGCTTGTGGGCCTTGTTGAGCACCTGCAGAGCCATGCCCGGAATCTGGTGGCAGCGTTCCGCCAGGAGCGGCAGCGTCGTTTCTGGAACTTCGACGCGAATTCCCCATTCGTGGCAGCGTTTCGCCAGCCAGAGAACGAGCGTATCGAGATCCGGCAACTCCGTCGTGATCCGGAATGTAAAACGGTTCTGAAACATCTTGTCCAGCGGCTGGCCGCTGTCGCCGTCGCGTTTGACGTAGGCAGAGGATGCAATCCAGATCGCCGGAAAGTCCTCCAGCGGCTTCAGCAGCCGTTCGTCCATGAACCGGCGCGAAAGTCGATGGACCTCGTCCAGGTAAATAATCCGCAGATCCTCGTTACAGACCCGAATCTTGGCCAGCTTGGCTTCCAGGTCTGCTTCCGTGAGTCGCGTGCAGTCGACGGGATGGTAATGGTAGCGGACGGGCGTCGGCGCTTCGTGCTCGTCGAGGAAATCCACGATGTTTTCCCAGCCGTCGTTGCCGTAGAGGTGATGATTCAGCGTGCAGGACTTGCAGGTACCGCACGGGTTCATCGTGCTGAAGTCAAAGTTCAGGCATCCCAGGCACTTGATGCCAAAGGTGACCGCCGAAGTCTTGCCGGTACGGGACGGTCCTGTCGCCAGCAGATTGAATCCACTCCGGTGCCCGTCCTTGCGGACGCACCAGATCATGTCCCAGAAGTATTCCTTGAGGACGCGGTTTCCGACGATCTGATCCCAGCGTTCCGGGATCCAGCGTTCAATGTCCTTCATCGTTCGTCTCCTCGTTCGGGGTTCGCAGCAGGTCAAAAAGTGTTTTGCGGAAATCATCGTCACCACCGTCGGGACGGCGGAATCCCGTGGGGTGATGGGAGTTGTCGACCGACGGTGGCAGGGGCGGTCCCGCCGCATCGCCGCCACTCGGCTTTTCATTCGCCAAGCGGACGAAACGCGTACCGCCCGCTCGGCGACCGAGTTCGGCTGTGATGCTGGCTCGCTGCAGGAGCGGTTTCAGATCCTCAATCCGACGACTGAGCTGCGGAGCGGCCTTGGGCCAGAGTCGATCTTTCGTGTCGAGACCCGCCGAACGCGCCACCTGGTCGAGATCCGCTTTGAGCGCCGTACAGGATTTGTCGAAGACCGCGTGGTCGTGCATGAAAATCAGCAGGGCTTCCAGCAGCGGGTCGGCGTCCATCGCCTCGGTGAGTTCGACTTCGTGCCGGGAATCGTGCCAAGCTTTGCCTACGAGGACTCTGACGATCCGATCAATTTCTCGGTCGGCGAGTACAATCCCGGTTCGATTCCACACGAACTCCGCGATCCAGGCTTTGACCCGGTCGGACTGGAGCGGCCAGGTCTCACGAGTCGATCGTCCAGAGACATCAGGGAGCCTGATGGTTGGCTGACCGACGACGTTGATGAACAGTTCCGGTCGAGTCTCCAGAATCAGCGCCAGCGCCATCGCTGGCTGACTTACCACGCTGGCTCGCTCCGGATCGTTGCCGCGTTGATTGGATTCATTGAGGGCGGTCATTTGCGCCCTTCCTGCTGGTCCGATTCGGCGAGTCGTTGGGGTCGACTTTGCTGGCAGAACTTCGCGATTCCGCGGTCGATGGATCAGCCGCGTCCCCTTGCGGCACGTCGAGGTCTGATCTGACCCACGGCTGCACCATCAGCAGAATGGCGGCGCAAAGATGATCCGGCAGATGCGGCCACGCCTCGGCGAGCGCCAAGAACCCGCGAGCACTGTCAGCATCGCCATCCATTTGCGACGGGGTGCCCAAATCGGACACCTGCCGGCCAGGCCGATTTGCTAAACCGTTGCCATCAAAGAGGGTTGGAGAAACCGGACGTCCGTCTACGGAACCGAAGGTTGCTGGTTCGAGCCCAGCGAGGTGTACTGACGCTCACGGCACTGAGCGGCAAGAATCGGCAAACGCTGGAACTCCAAGGGGTTCTGGCGTTTTTCGTTTTCTGACTTCCGCGGCTTTCCGCCCGTTTCCGACGCTTGCTGCAGCGCTTTTAGCAGCGCCTTTTCTCCCGCTGCTCGCTCGAAATGCTCGTCGGTGACCTGCAGGTCATGGGCCGCTGCGACCTGGACGCTGTTGCCCAGCCATTTCGAGACGACGTGCGTCGGGAACCGATTCGCCAGGTCGGTTTCGCACGACGCCCGCAGGTTGTGGAACGGACGGGTCCATGGCTCCAGGCCGGCCCGCAGGATCATTCGCAGCATGTGGGTTCTCGAGTTCTGGCAGCCGCGACGGTACTTCTCGACCACGAAGGCCGCCCCAGGCTGGGCCGGCTCGAAGGCTTCCGCCAATGACTCCCGGATCTCGGGAAACAGCGGGACGATCCGGAGCTCTTTGCCGGCGTGATGCTCCGTCTTCGGCGACCGGACCAGCATTTGGTTGCGTGCCCAGTCGATGTCCTCCCAACGCAGAGCCATCGTCTCCGACGGCGTCCGTCGTCCTGCGAAGCGAGCCAAAGCGATAATCACCCGCCACTCGGCGTCCGGCGCCATCGCCATCACGTCCCGGATGAACCCGAAAATCTTGTATCTTCTGTCGGTCCAGGTGCGAATCTGGCGCGCGCTGTCGGCCGCCAGCCCGTCTGGATCACAGTTCCTTTCGCAAACAGCCCCCCCGGAGCCTCACCATGAGTCGATGGAACAGAGTCGTGGTCTGTGCGGCAGTTGCGCTGCTGTCGGTCCACATCGGGCTGATTCCGCCAACGATTGCCCAGCCGCCGGCCGCGGGCGATTCCGGCCCGAAGCTCAAGGATGGCGTCTCGATCAACGCGCCAGCCGCCTCGCAGGGCTATACGCTCGTCGCCCCCATGAACTCAACCAGCACGTATCTGATCGACCTGGAAGGCCGGATCGTCAAGGAATGGAAGAGCGACTTCACGCCGGCGTTGAGTGCGTACCTGCTGGAAAATGGTCACCTGCTCCGTCCCGCCGCCGAGCGCGGATTCGGCGGCGGACCGGGGGCGGGCGGTCGGATTCAGGAGTTCGACTGGGACGGCGAACTGGTCTGGGATTACTCGTTCGGGGACAGCAAACAGCGACCCCATCACGACATCTGTCGCCTGCCCAACGGCAACGTCCTCGTCGTAGCGTCTGACCCGAAAACCGCGGAGGAGGCAGTGGCGGCGGGCCGGAGACCGGAGACGGTCCGTTCCCAGCTTCTGCCGGACTGCATTCTGGAAGTCAAACCGACCGGGAAGACTACCGGTGAAATCGTCTGGGAATGGCACGCCTGGGATCACCTGGTGCAGGACTTTGACAAGAAGAAGCCCGGCTTCGGCGACGTTTCCGAGCATCCGGAGCTGGTCGATCTCAACTTCAGCACGCAGATGATGGACCGGATGATGGCCGATCCCGAGCAGCTTGCGCGGCTGCGTTCGCTGGGCTATGTGGGGGGCGGCGGCCCGCCCGCTGGAGCGCCGCCGTCAGACGGCAAAGCCGGTTCCGAGCGTTCAAACAAGGACAATCCGCCTCCGGGCGGAGGTCAACCCGGCGATCGCTCCGAACCGCGAGGACCGCAGGGGCCGGGGCGTCCAGGTCCCGGCGGCCCCGGGCGCGGACCGATGGAAGGGGACTGGATGCACGTGAATTCGATCGCGTACAACGCGAAGCTCGATCAGATCATGATCAGCGTGCACGAATTCAGCGAAGTCTGGGTCATCGATCACAGTACCACTAAGGCGGAGGCGGCCTCGCACAAAGGGGGACGCAGCGGAAAAGGGGGAGACCTCCTCTACCGCTGGGGGAATCCGCGCGTCTATCGCAGCGGATCCAACGCCGATCAGCGGCTGTTCGCCCAGCACTGCGCCCACTGGATCGGAGAGGGCCTGCCAGGCGCCGGACATATGCTCGTCTTCAACAATGGCATGGGACGACCGGATGGCGGCTACTCCTCGGTCGATGAGATCGAATTGCCGTTGAACGCGAACGGACAGTACGAAAAGGACGAGTTCGTTGCTTTCGGCCCGGAAAAGGCCGCCTGGTCGTTCTCGGACCCGAAAAATCCCCACTACTCATCGATGCTCATCTCCGGCGCCCAGAGACTCCCGAACGGGAATACGCTGGTCTGCTCGGGAAATAACGCCCTCCTGTTCGAGGTCACGCCGGACTATGAAGTCGTCTGGCAGTTCAAATACCCCGGAGGCGGTTTCGGCGGCCCGGGAGGCCCCGGTTTCCCCAGACCGGGTGAACTGGTGCCCGAGTTTCTGGCCCGCATGCTGGGGGTCTCCGAGCTCCAGAAAGAGTCTCTTCAGAAACTGCAGAAGGAGGTCGACGCCGATCTGGGGACGTTGTTGACCGACGAACAGCGAAAGAAACTGGAGCCGCCTAAAGGCTTTCCGTTTGGCGGTCCCCCTGGCATGCGCGGTCCGCTGCCGGGCGGGTTCGGTCCGCCGGGTGGAGGGCCAGGCGGACCACGAGGCTTCCGCCCGCCGAAGGTCGGCGATGTGATTCCGGAGATGCTCCTTCCCGAGCTGAAGCTCACCGAGGCTCAGGCAGACGAATTGAAGAAACTTCAGGACCGCGTCAGGGAGCAACTCGACACAATCTGGACCGACGAGCAGAAAACGCGACTGACCGAAATGGAGAACATGTTCGCCCGCGGCCCCGGCTTCGGCCCGCCACCCGGATTCGGCCCGCCGGGCGGGTTCGGTCCGCCAGGCGGGCCCAACGATGGCGGGCGTCTTGGTGACCGTCGCGGACCCGGAGGCCCCGGCGGTCGTGGTCCGGGTGGCCCAGGCGGTCCGGGAGGTCCGGGCGGCATTTTCCGCAGCTATCGTTACGGACCTGACTATCCCGGACTCGTCGACAAGGATCTGAAGCCGGGCAAGAAGCTGGAGGAAGTCGCGGCGGCCGCACAGCGTCCGGCAGGCCCGGCGATCGGTCCCGATCGCGGCCCCGGTTCTGTTCCGCAGAACTGACGCGACGGCAGGGCGAATCCCTTTAGACCGATCGTGACGCCCGCCGGGGTCGGCGGGGCCGTTTGCCAGTTTCAGAATGCCATTCACGCTGGAGCGATTCATGGAGATGTGGAGTCCTACTCAGTGGCTGGCGCCGTCTGACGGACTCCTTGCTTACATCGGTCCGGGCGCCGGCTTTGCCGTGGCGGGATCGTTTCTGACCGTCTTCCTGGCAATTGTCTCCGCGCTGCTGATGATCCTGCTCTGGCCCGCCCGCAAGTTGATCCGCATGCTGTTCCAGAAACGTCCGCCGGGACAGCGACGTTTCCGGCGGGTTGTCATTCTCGGGCTGGACGGCCTCGATCATGGTTTGACGCAAAAACTGCTCGACGAAGGCAAACTCCCCAACCTTGCGGCGCTGCAGCAGAGCGGCAGCTTCGAATCGCTGGCCAGTACGCTGCCGCCGATCTCCCCGGTCGCCTGGTCCACATTTCAGACCGGGGTCAACCCCGGCAAACACAACATCTTTGACTTCCTGACGCCGGACGAGCGAACGTATCAGCCCAAGTTGAGTTCGGTCGAGATTCGCGAAGGGAGCCGGTCCGTCGGATTCGGTCCGTTCCGGCTGAAGCTCCGCGCTCCCGACGTCCGCATGCTCCGCAAGAGCCGGCCGTTCTGGGGCATCCTCAGCGACTACGGCATCTTCAACTGCATCATTCGCGTGCCGATCACCTTTCCGCCGGAGAAACTCCACGGCGTTCAGCTCTCGGCGATGTGCGTGCCGGATCTGCGCGGCACGCAGGGGACGTTTTCGCAATACGCGTCGCGTGCCCGCGAGGACGGCGTCAAGACCGGCGGCGAAGTGCATCATATCCGCGTCGACGGCAATCGCGTCGATGGCGAACTGCTGGGTCCGCCCCATCCAACGCAGGCCGACCGGGGACCGCTGAAACTGCCGTTCACGGTCCGGATCGACGGAGTCGAGACGGCCACGCTGACGATCGGCGGCTCGAAGTACCGGCTGCAGCGCGGCGAATACACCGACTGGATCCCGGTTCGCTTCCGGGCCGGGTGGGGCGCCTCGATCTGCGGGGTCTGCCGGTTCATGCTGCTCAGTACGGCGCCCCAGTTCGATTTGTATGTCACGCCGATCAATATCGACCCGGAAAACCCGGCGATGGCGATCGGCTATCCTGCTGTTTATCCCATCTATCTCGCGAAGCGGCAGGGACCGTATGCAACTCTGGGACTCGCCGAAGACACCTGGGGGCTCAGCGAGGAAGTGCTCGAAGACGAACACTTTCTTCGTCAATGCACCGATATCGACCGCGAACGGGAAGAGATGTTCTTCGACGGTCTCGACAAGGTGTCCAGCGGGCTGTGCGTCTGCGTGTTCGACGGCACCGATCGCATGCAGCACATGTTCTGGCGGTACCACGACGAAGCTCATCCGGCCCGTCCCCTTCACGTTCCGGAGAAGTTCCAGAACGCGATCGAGGACCTTTACGTGCGGATGGATCACCTCGTCGGCCGGACAATGCAGCGCTGTAACGACGACGGGACGTTGCTGATGGTCCTGTCCGACCACGGCTTCAACACGTTCCGCCGGGGCGTCGACCTCAATCGCTGGCTGGAGGAGAACGGGTACCTCGTGGTCAATGACGCAGAGCGGGGGAAGGACTACCTCGCCGGCGTCGACTGGCCCCGGACGCGCGCCTTCGCGATTGGCCTGACAGGCATTTTTGTAAATCTGCGCGGGAAGTTCGAACAGGGGATCGTTGAGCCGGGCGACGACGCCCAGGCGCTCCGAGACGAAATCGCCAGCCGCCTCGGACAGCTCGTCGATCCGCAAACGGACTCCCCCGCCATCAAGCGGGTCTATCAGGCCGTCAAAGCCTATCGCGGACCGTACAAGGAAAACGCGCCGGATCTGATTGTCGGCTACGCCAGCGGCTATCGCGTTTCGTGGGACGCCGCCGTCGGCCGGACCAGCCGGCACGTCTTTCACGACAATACGAAGGCCTGGAGCGGCGATCATTGCGTCGATCCCTCCGTGGTGCCGGGCGTGCTGTTCTGCAATCACGAAATCACCTCGGCGACGCCGCGGCTGCTTGATCTGGCTCCCACGGTCCTTGAACTCTTTGGCTGCCCGATCCCCGAATACATGGACGGCAAGCCGATCGCCGTCGGCGAAAAACGACCGGCATCGGACGCAACGGAATCGCCATCGACCGCCAAGGAGGTGCAAGTGGCATGACTGAGCCCGCATCCTCCCCCCGAGTCAATCGCCGGGCGGCCCTGAAGGGGGCTGCCGCCGTGGCCGGCGCCGGGACGCTCGCCGCCGCGTCGTACTGGATCGGCAGCGTCAATCGGGTCTCGCGCAGCCTCGGAAAGAAGGTGATCGTCATCGGCATCGACGGCATGGACCCCCGTCTCTGCCGCAGCATGATGGCGGCCGGGCAATTGCCGAACATGACGAAGATGGCGGCCGCTGGCGGTTTCAGCAGCCTGGGGACCAGCATTCCGCCGCAAAGCCCCGTCGCCTGGGCGAACTTTATCAACGGCGCCGGGCCCGGGTCGCACGGCATTTTCGACTTCATTCACCGGCATCCGCACGAGCAGTGCGCCCCGTTCTTCTCGGCCGCCGAGACGCTGCCCGGCGAAGGCTTCCTCGAACTGGGCGAGCACCAGCTTCAGCTCGATTTCTGGCCGTTCAATCACCATCCGCCGGAGACCGTGCTGCGCCGGCAGGGCGTGCCCTTCTGGGACTACCTCGACGCACAAAAAATTACGTCTGTGTTTTACGATCTGCCGTCGAACTATCCCCCCAGCCCCTCGCAGTATGGCCATCATCGCTGCATCAGCGGCATGGGAACCCCGGACATGCTGGGAACCTACGGAACCTATCAGTACTTCAGCGAAGATTCGCCCAGCGCCGGGTTGGATGAAGGGGGCGGGCGGCGCTCGCGACTCAAATTTGAAGGCGATTCCGCGCGGGCGAGCCTCGTCGGCCCCGACAACAGCCTGTTGAAGAATCCGACGCCGATCACTGTCGACTTCGAAGTCCATCGCGATCGCGCCTCGAACGCGGCGCTGCTGGAGGTTCAGGGCCAGAAGATCGTGCTGAAGCCGGGCCAGTGGAGTCGCTGGACCCGCCTGGACTTCGCCCTGTCGACGCCCTTCCCGATCCCTACCCAGCACGCTGGCGGCATCTGCCGGTTCCTGCTGCAGGAAGTCGCCCCCAACTTCCGGCTTTATGTCACGCCGATCAACGTCGACCCCTCGCACCCCGCCGTTCCCGTGTCGGAACCGGCCAGCTTCATCGAAGACGTCTCCCGCGATCTGGGACTGTTCTACACGACCGGATTCCAGGAGGACCACAAAGCCCGGTCCAACGGCGTGTTCAACGACGACGAGTTCCGCCGCCAGGCGACGCTGGTGCTGGAAGAGCGGCTCAATCTCTTCGACTACGCCGTTCAAAATTACGAAGACGGCCTCCTGTTCTTCTACTTCTCCAGCAGCGACCTGCAGTCGCATATGTTCTGGTGGAATCCCGAGGAGAACCCGAAGCATCCGTCCCGTTCGACCCCGGAAGCGCTCAGCCGCTACCAGTATGTCAAGGATCTCTATCGGCGGCTCGACGGCATCATCGGCGATATCCACGACCGCTACGGCGGCAAGGCGACCGTGTTCGTCATGAGCGATCACGGGTTCGCCAACTTCGGCAGGCAGTTCAACGTGAATTCCTGGCTGCGCGACTTCGGCTACCTGAACCCCCGCGAATGCACCTCAATTCTGACCGACGTCGACTGGTCGCGCACGCGCGCCTACGGACTGGGAATCAACGGCCTGTATTTGAATCTGAAGGGCCGGGAACGGGACGGCGTCGTCGAACCGGGCGAAGAGCAGGAGCGATTGACGAAGCAACTGATCGCCCGGCTGCGGGCGGTCCGCGACTTCAACGGAGAGAAGGTGATCCGCAATGTCTATCGCGCGAGCGAAATCTACTCGGGCAACGCGACCGCGCTGGCGCCCGATCTGATCATCGGTTATGCGCGCGGCTACCGGGCGTCGTGGGAAACGTGCCTCGGCGAACTGACCCCCGACGTGCTGCTCGACAACACCGCGGCCTGGAGCGCCGACCACTGCGCCGACGCGCTGGAAGTCCCCGGCATCCTCTGCTGCAATAAGCCGCTGGCCTCCTCGGACCCGTCGCTGGTGGACATCGCGCCGTCGATCTTGAACGAGTTCGGCCTGCCAACCCCTGCCACGATGACCGGTCGCAGCCTGTTTCAGACTTGAACCCCGAAGGGAACGCGCATGACGAAGGTGGGAATTGATTCGAATCTGTACGAGCGGGCCAGACAGGCGGCGACCAAAGCCGGCTACAGCAGCGTCGACGAACTGATCGCCACGGCGATCGAGAACGAACTCAAGCGACTCGGCGAGGAAGACGCCGAGCGGCAAGTCGCCGATCAACTGCGCGGTCTGGGCTACATCGAGTAAAGTCATGCTTACGCAACTGGTCGTCTGGCTGAATGCGCTCGCCGGCGGCATCGCAGGCGTCGCACTCGCACCGGTAGCCTGGCTGCCGGGTTGGCTGTCGGCCACCGCGATTGCCGTCGCGACCGGGATCGCGATGCTCTACGTCTTCAAGCACACTTCGAACCAGAGCGCGATACAGCGCACGCGCAATCGCATCCGCGCGAACCTGCTGGCGCTGTCGCTGTTTAAAGACGACCTGCGCGTGGGACTGCGCTGCCAGGGGGAACTGCTCGCCGGGGCCGTCCGACTCCTGACACTTTCCTTCGTGCCAATGCTCGTCATGCTGGCGCCGATGTGCCTGCTGCTGGGGCAGCTCTCGCTGTGGTACCAGGCCCGTCCGCTGGCCGTCGGCGAAGAGGCCGTGGTCACGCTGCACCTGGCGAACCGCGACGAACAGCCGATTCCCGAAGTCCGTCTGCAGGAGGCTCCCGGCATCGCACTGGGTGCCGGCCCGGTCCGCGTCCCCGGCAAGCACCTGATCTGCTGGAATATCGTCGCACAAGAACCAGGAATCCATCATCTGACCTTTGGGGTCGGCGAACAGACCGTCACGAAGCAACTTGCCGTCGGCGACGGTTTCCTGCCGACGAGCCTGAAACGCCCCGGCTGGAACCTGACGGAAGTCCTGCTCCATCCCCACGAGACCCCCTTCCCCGCCGAGTCGCCGGTACAGTCGATCGAGGTCGATTTTCCCGAGCGGTTGTCCTGGACGTCGGGCAGCCGTTCGTGGCTGGCCTACTGGTTTCTGGTCTCGATGGCGGCGGGATTTGCAGCTCGGCCGCTGTTGAACGTCAAGATCTGATCGAATGCTGGAACGCGAGACCGACCCATGTCGCTGGACTCCGAAATCATCATCGTTTCCGGGCTGCCCCGTTCGGGGACGTCACTGATGATGCAGATGCTGCATCGCGGCGGCCTCCCCGTCGTCACTGACGAAATCCGCACCGCCGACACCGACAACCCGCGCGGCTATTTTGAGTTCGAACGGGTGAAACAAACGAAGGTCGATCCCTCGTGGCTCCCCGCTGCGCGGGGCAAGGTCGTGAAGATGGTCTCTTCGCTGCTGTACGACCTTCCGTCGACGGAGCAGTATCGAATCGTCTTCATGGAACGGGAACTGGACGAAGTGCTGGAGTCGCAGGAGAAGATGCTGCGGCGGCTCAATCGTCCCGCGGCGCCGGCGGACTCGATGCGGAAATCGTTCAACATCCATCTGGAACGCCTCACCCGCTGGCTACCCCAGCAACGTCACATGCAGGTCCTCAGCGTCAGCTACAATCGTGTGCTGAGCGATACAGAGACGGAGGTCCGTCGCGTCGCCGAGTTTCTCGACGGCCGCCCGTCAACCGAGCAGATGCTGCAGGCGATCGACCCGGCCCTGTACCGGAATCGCAGCACGAACGAGAGTCTCACGGGCAAGACTGAAAACTGATTCAACCGCCAGCCGTTTCGGGACCGTCCGTTGAGAAAGCGGCGCTGCGGTCTTTTCGGCTCGGTGAGCGCCGTCCGTTCTGCGAAGGCGCCCCGACCGCAGTCAGTCGTGCATTTTCCGATGGCAATCGCTCTCCCCGCGATTCGAGACCTCAATCGGCTGGAGAGGCTTGAATCCGGCTGCTGACAATTGTGGCCGGAACCCCAGCACTCACTTCTTGATCAGTTCGGAGGGAGCGATGGTGAGCCGCCGAGCGACCATAGCGGTCGATGCGGCCCCTCTCACGAGTCGCCCGAGACCGGACCAGGACGGCGAAGAGCCGAGCCGATTCCGCCGGTTGAAATTGCAGCGGCTTACGGAGGGGCGCGACCTGGCAGGGCTTAAAATGTGCGGCATGTATCCGCAAGCTTTGGACGCGGTTAGCAGACGCACGGTTTCATGGATGTCGATTTCTTCCGATCGTCTGCAGCCGCAGTGCGTCTCTCTGCCCCGAATCGGGATTGCCGATTTCCTGATCCGCGCGAATCGCAATGGGGACAACGAATCCTGCCGTCGGCCGATATTGATCTCGGCCACACCGAAGACCGTACCCGGTTCCGGCCAGCGCTCGATATCTCACACATTGTCGGCGATCGGCCGCGGGCGACATCGGGCACGGAGCATTCGAATCTTCGAGTTTCCCGCTTCGCAATCGAATGACTGCAGGAAGCCGTTGAGAAGGAGGACTTCCTGGAGAACTGGTTTTCCCGCATTGCCAAACGAGCATCGCAGGTTGCAGGATCACCGCTGGCGTTCGCCTGTGCGGCCGGAGTCATCGTCCTCTGGCTCGCAACGGAACCGTTCCTGGGTTTCAGCGATACCTGGCAACTGATCATCAACACCAGCACGACGATCGTGACGTTTCTGATGGTCTTCGTGATCCAGACTTCGCAGAACCAGGATACGATCGCGATCCAGTTAAAACTGGACGAGTTGATCTGCATTCACAAGCATGCCAGCAATTCGTTCATTGATCTGGAGGAGCTCGGCGAAGCCGAACTGTCCAAGATCCGCAAGCGGTACGAGGCGCTGGCAGACGATGCTCGCAATCGCGGCGAAGGCGCCGACTCAGCCTTCCCCCCCGGATGACAGGACGGCGAAGTCAGACTGTCGGTCGCCGCGAAGTCGGCTTGTTGCGGAATCCCGATCACGACACTTTCCGACTCAGATCTCCAACGCCAGCGGCACGCCATGAGTGTCAGCAGCAGCCCGCTCGCCGAAGTCCTCGCCGCCCGTGGATCTCATGCCTGTCTGCAGCGAAATGGTCGTGAATTCTCCGAGCTGCTCGTAGCGCAGTGGTATCAGGCGGAGATTTCCGCTGATCGGTCGTCCGACAATCAGGCGTCGCGGGGCGGGTACGGAAAGAAAATTCGTGAGATTGGGTTGAAATCCCGGGAGGGCGGGCCTAAACTCTCGCTGACATTGAGACTCAATCTCAATCTCGTTTTGCCAGCCAGGTGAATTGCCACTGCGGCGACCCCCGCCAGCGCGACCTGCGAGTGTGACCAACGCTCGCCTCTGAATGTGTTTCGCGCGGCGCGCTGGCGGTTGTGTACTGCGACCGCCCGTTCCCCGCCATTGAGCCGGTCGTGCCATGGAGGACACGATCCCCCGGCGGCATGACCCGCCTGCCGGGAAGCGGGCAAGAGGCCCGACCCAATGAGCCCGCGCCGGCGCCACAGTCTGTCCGCAGTGGCGTCGGCGGGGGGTTCCTGTGACCCGAAAACTCACTTGAAGGAGTCCTGGTCGTGTCCCAGACGGAATCGACAACGGCTGAAGTTTCTGCGTGGCAACGTGCCTGCCGGAGCTATGCGGAGGGGCATCTTGGCGTGGCGCATCGAACGTTGCACCGGCATCTCTCGCTCAACGGAGACTGCGGGCGCGGCTGGGAGTTGCTGGGGCTGGTCTATCATGCCTGGAGACAGTGGGGGCAGGCCCGCGCCGCGCTGGAGGAGGCTTCGGTGCGCGTGCCGTTGAGTTCCGTGGCGGAGTGCGCTCTCGCCGACTGCTATCTGGCCGAGGGCCCCACGGAGTGGGCCCGCAGCCTGTACCACCAGGTGCTGCGGCGCGACTCGGCGACGCTGCCGGCGTTGCTCGGAACGGCGGCGGGGCTTGACGTGCTGGATGAACCCGACCTGGCGGTCATTGCGTGCCGACGGGCCATTGAATTCGAACCCGAAGCGGCGCAGCCGTATTTCGATCTGTCGTATTACCTCGGGCGCTGCGGAGCGCCGGTTTCGCGCATCGAAGCGTCCGCGCGACACGCGATCCAACTGGCGCCCGACAACATCACGTATCGGATCGGCCTGGCGGGTTTCCTGCATACGCAGGGACGCTCCGCCGACGGGGCGCTGCTGATCGGCGGACTGACGCACGAACATGTGCAAGGGATGCAATGCCAATGCTGCCTGGCGCGGTTGATCGGCGTTTTCGAAGCGGTGAGCGACGACGAGCGGGCATGCTGATGCCGGCAGCGTCAGGAAGTGCTGCTGCTGAGTCGAGAGGGCCACTCGTGCTGAAGGCGGCGCTTCATGATCCTGCTGGCGATCCATCTGTTCTGGTTCAGCATCAGTTTTGCGGGGGTGATTGCGGCGGACCTGCTGCTGCGGGCCGTTCGCCAGATCCTGCGAGCGCAGACCGCTCCGCCTGGAGAACGACGCCGGTCGGGGTTTTCCGAACTGCGTCGTCCGGCTCGCGACCTGCCCCGATGAACCAGAGAGACGCGGGCCGCGGGCCGGGCGAGAGTTCCGCCATTGCATGGCAGGTCGGCGACGTCATTCGCCGCCTGCGAGGAGTCCTGCCAGCGCGGTGAAGTCCGCGACGAACATTCCAAACGCCTGAAATTGAGACTGCCAGCCGTCCGCCAGCACGCCGATTCGATGACCGATTCTTCCATCCCTGCCGCTTTCCCGCGAGAAAGGAGACGCATATGCGTCGCGCCGGTTTCACACTGATTGAGCTTCTGGTCGTGATTGCGATTATTGCGATTCTGATTGCGCTGCTGCTTCCCGCGGTGCAACAGGCCCGCGAGGCGGCGCGCGCCAC
The DNA here is from genome assembly GCF_030622045.1 of Planctellipticum variicoloris. NCBI lineage: Bacteria > Pseudomonadati > Planctomycetota > Planctomycetia > Planctomycetales > Planctomycetaceae > Planctellipticum > Planctellipticum variicoloris. The sequence goes on from NZ_CP130886.1 coordinate 4,872,563, forward strand.
GCAGTGTCGCAACAATCTCAAACAGATGGGACTGGCGATGCACAACTACAACGACGTCTACGGTCGTTTTCCGATCAGCCAGAGCTGGTCGAGCCTGGGGCCGCAGTATGCGATCTCGGCCTGCTGGGCTCGGAGCCTATTGCCGTACGTCGATCAGGCGGGCGCCTTCAACCAGTACAATTCTTCGCTGAGCCATCTCGATCCCGCGAATCGACCGATCGTCGGCCTTTCGCTGCCGCTGTTCAAATGCCCGTCGTCGCCTGCGCAACCCGTGGTGGAAATGACCGTCGATACGGCGGCCTTCAACTGGATCGGAGCCACGAACGGCGAGGTGATCAAGGTCGGCATCAACGAATACGCGTGCTCGTCCAACACGGCGGTCAATGGCGTGTCGACGGTGGGGCTGATGCCCTACAACGGCTTCTCGACCAAGATTTCCGAGGTCACGGACGGCCTGAGCAACACGCTGCTCGTGACCGAGATTGCGGGAGGGGGCGTGGTGTATCGCGCAGACCGTCAGGTCCTCTCCACGAACACCAGCTTGCACTGGCGGATCTGGGCGGGATTCAGCCGTCTTTCGATGCGGGGCTACAGCTATGACGGGCTGGTGCAGCATGGCGGCAATTGCGTCGTCAACTGCAACAGCGACGGCGCCAATCTTTACAGTTTTCATCCTGGCGGGGCCTTCGCACTGCTGGGGGACGGTTCGGTCCGATTTATCGGACAGAACATCGACCTGACCACGATGGTTCGCGTCGTCACCCGGGACGACGGTCAGCCCGTGGGCGAATTCTGAACCGCGCATGGTCTGTCGTCGCGCGGACTGTCGCGGACGAATGCAAGGCGTCGTCCGCGGCGACACGAGAGTAGTCGCCGAGCGCGAGCCAACTCCCGGTCCCTCGATTGGTTTCTGGAATCTGACAGGAAAGTTCCGACCGATGCGTGCCAGCGTTCTCACCGTTTCTGTGTTGACCGTCGCTCTCGCCGGCGGGTGCGGCCGGGGCCGCGACGATGGCCTTGTGAAGTATCAGGTGTCCGGCAGCGTTCGGATCAACGGAGAGCTGCAGAAAGGGGTCGCGATCGTGTTCAATCACACCGATCCCGGCGTGACGGCGAATGCGGCTCGGCCGGTCGCGGTCACGAACGAGGCCGGCGAGTTCCAGCTTTCGACCAACGGCCCCGCCGACGGGGCCGTCGAAGGGACGTACATCGTGACGTTCTTCTGGCCGGAGGGGGGGACCAGTTCGCGCGACTTCCTGAAGGGGAAGTACGTCCGGCCGGAGGCGTCGACGTTCCGGGTGACGATTGATCCGGAGAACACGCTGCTGCCTCCGTTCGACCTCGAAGCTCCTCCGACCGACGTTCTGGAGGCTCAGCAGATTCTGAGCGGCGCGGCGGCGAGGGCTCCGCAGAGTTGACGTTCGGAGCGGCCTGGACGGCGATCCCGCATGAGCTGCCGGAAGAGAGAACCTTCGATCCATGAATGTCGAACGCCTCCGTCGGTACAACTACCGGCAACTGTTCTGGAAATGGCACAAATACGCGGGCCTGCTGGGTGGGCCGCTGCTGATGCTGATCGCCGTCACCGGATCGATCCTGGTCTTTGCGCCGGAGATCGATCACTGGCTGCGGCCCGATCTCTGGACGCTGCCGCCGACTTCTTCGGAGTCCGCGCTTGCGCCGGTGACGGAACAGTCGCTGATCGATGGAGTCCGGCGCGCCTATCCGACGGAGACGCTGGTGCTGTATCGACAGAACCGGAAGGGCGGCGAACCGCATCAGTACTGGTTCTCGGCGACCGGAAGGGGGGGATTCCGTCACGTGTGGGTCAACCCCCGGACCGGCGAGATTGTCGGCGAGCGGATGTGGGAGTCGTCGTTCCTGCGAATCGTCGAGCAACTGCATCGGCGGCTGCTGTCGGGAGAGACAGGGAGCTCGATCATCGAGCTGATTACGGGCTGGGGAATCGTGCTGACGCTGACCGGCTGTTTCCTGTGGTGGCCGAAGACAATCAAGACGCTGTGGCACGGTTTGACGTTGTCGTTGCGCGGATCGGCGTACAAGGTGAACTGGCGCCTTCACAACACCGTCGGGGCGTGGGTTTCGCTGTTCGTGCTGCTCATGTGCCTGACGGGGATGGTGTTCTCGACGTACTCCGGAAAGCTCTACTTTACGCTGATGAACGCCACCGGCGGCAGCAGCCGGTCGGAATCTGAAAGACCCCGATCCGTTCCGATGGAGGGCCGGGGAACCATCGGCATGGACGAGGTGCTGGCGGTCGTGCGGCGCGATGTCGCCGACGACGCGCCGCTGAGCGTCACCTTGCCGCGGGGTCCGACCGACTGCATCACGGTGACCGCCAATCAAGAAGCGCGTCCGCTGTGGTCGAACCGGGGAGGTTACCGGTCCTGGACCTTCGACCAATACTCGGGTGCGCTGCTGTCGAGTGCAACCTGGGACGATCTGCATCCGATGATGAAGTTCGCGCGGCTGAGTCTGACGATCCACTATGGGTCCATCTTCGGGTTGCCGACGAAGGTCATCGCACTGCTGGCGTGCCTGGGGGTGCCGTTGCTGTCCATCACGGGATACCTGATCTGGTGGTGGAAACGGCGGGGCAAGCAGAAGATCGCGAATCGCCCGCTGGCGACGGCGGCGTCACGAACTGAACGCGACTCCGAGCCGATCTCGAAGTGGCTCGTGGCGTCGCTGATTGTCGTGTCGGTCATGTTCCCCACGATCGGCGTGTCCTTTGTCGCGCTCGCCATGTTCGAAGGCCTGGTTGCCGTCTGGCGCAGTGGCCGCGGCAGACGGGAAGAGTCCAACGGATCTAAATCCGACGCCGCGGAAATAGCCGATGTTCAGAGCCAGCCCGTGTGACAGAATCGCCCGCGGAGGCGGATGGGGTGTCCGCCGTTCCGGAGCTGAGATCTCTTCCGGGAAGCGACCAGCCAGATCGACGTCGAAAGCGAGGACCTGATCCACGAAGCCCTGCTGGAACAGGGCTGCGGGTGCACGATGATCATGGTGACGCATCGACAGAGCACGTTGCGGCTGGCCACGCGGGTAATCCGCGTGGCGGAGGGCGAACTGATCGAGGTGACGGGCGGCGATCGAGCGGGTGAGGTTTCCGCGGCCGGCTGAGCCTCGACGGGTCCGACGCGACCGGCGGACGACTGCGACTCCAGGAGCTTCCAGCCTGTTTTGTCGGCCTGCAGCGCGGGGTGGCCTTTGTCGCGGTCGCGGAGTTTGTGCGTGTCGTCGATCGAGTCGAACCAGTCGACGTTGCGGGCGGCGATGACCCGGTCGTTCCAGGCTTCGTCGCTGCCGGCTTCCAGGAGCCAGTCGATGACCATCAGCCCGCTCCTGACTTCGCGGAAGCCGGTGGTTTTGTCGAGAAAGGCCCCTTCTCGATGCCGGTCATCCACGGCTCGGGGCTGCGATCAGAGATGACGGCTTCGAGCCTGTCGGTTTCGACCTGCATGGCGCGGTTATCTTCTGTGACGACCGCCCAGTCGGCATCGGCCTGAGCCTGCGCGACGCGGCGAGGACGAGAGCCAGAGTGAGAAAGACATCGTCACCGAAGGAAATCGGCCGACATCCCGAGCCGATCAGGTGAATTCAAGCGACGGACATGTAAGAATTCGAACCGCCGCAATTTCCGAGACTGAACGCGTCTGGAGCACGGCTGAGTTTTCTGCCCCGACCATGAACCCCGACCCCCGTGGCTGCGAACAGACACGGTCTGTGACCGGCCGCTTTCCGCAGAGTGTCGAGGCCGCGCCGACGAAATGACTCGTCCAGTGGATCTTGCTGGCAACTGATTTTCTCTGCCACACGTCCCGGAAACGATTGGAGAAGTTCATGCAGAACCGCAGTCGGTCGAGTTGGTACGCTCTAACGATCATCATGATCGGAGCCGCTTCGGCAAGCGGCGGCGAGCCCAAACAGGGCGATGCGATCCGGGCCGACCTGGGCGGCGAGATCGTGCTGGAATCGGTCTACATCCCGCCCGGCGAGTTCCTGATGGGGAGCACGCCGGAGGAGAAACTGTGGGCCACGGGGATCGAGGGGGGCGCTCAGGCGGGGACGGAACGCGAATCGTATGAAGGCGAGCAACCGCGGAAGATGCGCGTGAAGGACGGATTCTGGATGGGGCGCACAGAGGTGACCGTCGGGCAGTTTCGGCGCTTCGTCGACGAGACCCGATACGTCACCGATGCGGAACGGCCCGGCGGTCATACGCAGTGCTTCAATCCGAAATGGACCAGCTACAACCTGACGACCAAAGTGACTCATCCCTGGGAGCCGATGACGGGCAAGAGCTGGCGCGATCCGAACTTTCAATTCCCCCTGCGCGACGATTTTCCCGTCGTGTGCGTGAGTTGGGCCGACGGGCGGGCGTTTGCCGCGTGGCTCACCAAACACGAACGCGCGGCGGGACGCCTGCCGGAGGGCCTGGAGTACCGCCTGCCCACGGAAACGGAGTGGGAGTATGCCTGCCGCGGCGGCAGCAAGGAGAGCCAGTATTTCTGGTGGGGGAACGAACTGAGCGAAGGCGAAGGACGATTCAATATTTCGGCGGTCGATTTCCTGCCCGACCGGAAACAGAAATGGCCGCTGTCCAGCGCCCCCTGGAGCGACGGGTTTTCCTTTGTGTCACCGGTGGATCATTACAAAGAACGAGGCCGCAATGGTTTCGGCGTCGCCGACATGTGCGGCGGAGTCTGGGAAGTCATCCTCGACCATTTTGATCCCAAGGGAGGCCACGAAGAGCTGTACACGGTCAAAGAGAATCCGCGCCCGGTCTGTCGGGGGGGGAACTACTTCGACGTTCCCGGCAATGCCCGCTGCGCGGTTCGCCTGGGACTTGCCGGTCCCCACTATTCCGACTCCCGGGATGGCTTCCGCATCTGCCTGGCGCCACCGCGCGATCACAAGTGATGCGACGAGCTGCGTTGAAATCCGGAGCAATTCGCGGGGTGGGCTAGCTTGGTCCACCCCGCGAATTATCGACAACTACGAGGAAGCCTCACCCACATTCCGCAGCCGCAGAAAACTCAGATGATGCGCGCAGTGAATCAACTGCAGCCGTCGAGCCTGGTTGTGGTCCATCGGACCGAACAGAGGCGACGGATGGAGGGAGTCGGTGTGGGCTTCGAAGCGGGCGACGGCGTGGCGCAGCCTTTCGACGGCGGCAGCGTCTTCGCCGCCTGAGACATGGACGGTCTCGGGCATGGTCGGGCCGCCGGCGGGCATGCGGCCGGTGGCGAGAATCCGCTGGAACTGGCGGCGGCCGATCGTGTGGCGGAGGAGCCAGAGGAGGCCGCGGATCGGGGCCGGCTGGCGGGGGAAGCCGTCGAGGGGGAACTGCATCCAGTCGGCGAGATGCAGGCAGGTCTGCGAGAGTTCCCAGCGGCCGAGCGATTCGCAGCCGCCGGCCTGCAGCGATTCGACGTCGCGGAGGACGTCGTCCAGAGACTCGAAGTGGAGTTCCCGGCGGGAATTCGGTGCAGTCACGGCGGGGCTCCTGCGGCGGATGATGCTGACGGCGGCCTCAGTCCGTCGGCTGGCGACACCTCGACACACAAATGCCGTCGGCCGCCACTTCTCAAAAAAAATCGACTTGCCTCTTGACGCTACAGACATTCCGACTACATTGGATCGCAGTTCCGTTCTTCATTCTGCATCATCGTGGTTGCGAGCTTCCTTCGCCACACGGCAGAATCGCGACAGAAAATCCCGACCGGCGGAGAGCGACAGCCATGCTCCTCAAAGCCTCCTCCCTGTTGATGACAGTGACGCTGCTCGGCGGCGCGGCGGCGGCTCAGGAGCCGGCGATGCGCCTGTCGACGCGGGATCTGGCCGAGTGGATCGACCGCCGGTTCGAGGGGGAGTGGGAACGTTCCAAAATCGAGCCCTCCGCCGTCGTGGATGACGCCACGTTCCTCAAGCGGACCTATCTCGATCTGGGGGGAACGCTGCCGCGCGTCTCGGAGGCGCGCGAGTTTCTGGACTATGCCGGCGAACAGAAACGAGATGCGCTGGTCGATCAGTTGCTGAACGAGACCCGGCGGCCGGAAAAGCATGCGGCGCGGACGGCGGCTCACTGGGCCACGCTGTGGCGGCGGATGATGGCGCCCGGCAATACGCCCGAAGCGAGAATGGCGATCGGTCTGGAGCCGTGGCTGCGGGAGCAGTTCCTGGCCAACGTCCCCTATGACGAACTGGCCCGCAAACTGGTGACGGCGAGCAGCACCGACGGAACGCCCGTGGTCGCCACGAATCCCCAGATGGGGATGTCGGGCGGCCCTGCGGTGTTCTATCTGGCGACCGGCGGGAAGCCGGAGACCTCGGCGAGTGCGGTCTCGCGCGTGTTTCTCGGCGTCCGAATCGGCTGCGCCGAATGTCACAACCATCCGTTTGCCTCCTGGAAGCAGCAGGATTTCTGGGGGATGGCGGCGTTCTTTGCCGGGGTGAAAAACGGAACCGTGGCGGATGTGGCGGTCGCGAAAATCCGGCCGCTCAACGGACTGGAAGACTACACGGCGGCCTATCTGGGGGGCGGGCCGGCGGAAGTCCCGGCCGGGAAGACGCCGCGGCAGGCGCTGGCTGACTGGATGGTTTCGCGGGAAAACGCGCACTTTGCGGCGACTGCCGTGAACCGGGTGTGGCAGCAGCTCGTTGGCCGGGGGCTGACGGATTCGGTCGACGATCTGGATCTGGCGTCGGCCGAGGAGCGGGAGATCCTGGACGAGCTAGCGGAGCTGTTTGTGGATGCGGGATTCGATCTGCGGTGGCTGATGACCGGGATCTGCAAGAGCCGGGTTTATCAGCGGGGTTGCGTCGCGCTGGAAGAGGGGGAGATTCCGCCGCCGGGATTTCGACCGGTCAAGGCGCTGCAGCCGGAGCAGATCTTCGATTCGCTGGAACAGGCGCTGGCGCTGCCAATTTCGCGGGCGGATGGAGGGGCGCGGTTCAACGGTCTGCGGGATCAGCTCATTTCCCGGATGAACGAGGCGGCGGCGAACGCTCCCGAGGAATATCGGGCGGGAATTCCGCAAGCGCTGCTGATGATGAACGGACGGCTGACGGCGGAGGCGACGGATCTGGAACAGAGCCGGACGCTGCGGGGGGTGCTTGACGCCCCGTTCCTGAATGCGGAAGCGAAGCTGGAGACATTGTATCTGGCGACGCTGAGCCGGCGGCCGAGTCCACAGGAGCAGGAATTTCTGCTGGCGCATGTGCGGAAAGAAACGGACGAGCGACGGCAGCAGGAAGCATTTGCCGAGATTTTCTGGGGGTTGCTCAACAGTCCGGAGTTTGTGCTGGAGCGGTAACCGTTCGTGGAAATCGGCGCGGGCAGGTCTGTCCGGGCCGTCCGGTGGAGGATTGGCAATGTCACGTGGTGAGCTGACTCGACGCGATCTGTTGCAGACGTCTCTCGCGAGTGCGCTGGGGGTGACGTGTTCCGCGTGGCTGCCGGCGCTGGCGGAGGCGGCGGGCCAGGAGAAAAACCACCGGGCGTGCATCCTGCTCTGGATGGCGGGGGGGCCGACGCAGACGGACACATTCGATCTGAAGCCGGGGCACGAGAACGGCGGACCATCGAAGACAATCGAGACGGCGGTTGCGGGGATTGAGATCAGTGAGCACCTGCCGGGCGTCGCGCGGCAGATGAAGGATCTGGCGATCATCCGGAGTCTGACGACGCAGGAGGGAGATCACGACCGGGCGACGCGGCTGATGTTGACGGGGCATCGTCCGGGCCAGGAAGGGGTCAATTACCCGAGTCTGGGGTCGCTGTTTGCGAAGGAATTGGGCAATGACGAGGGGGACCTGCCGCATTATGTGAGCGTCTCTCCGTTCCGGATGGGAGACGCCGGTGGACCGGGCTTTCTGGGGCCGAACTATGCCCCGCTGGTGGTCTCAGGGGACAGCAGCGATCCGGAGGCGCGGGCGAATCTGACCATCGAGAACCTGAAGCCCGCGGCGGGGGTTTCCGCCGCCACGCTGGCCGGGCGGTTCGAAGTCTCGAAGTTTCTGCAGAATGATTTTTCGAGCCGGGTCACGAGCCCGTCGGCGAAAGCTCACAAAGCCAACTACGAGCGGGCGATGCGGATGATCGCCACGAACGCCAAGGGGGCTTTCAAGCTCGACGAAGAGACGGCGGAGCTGCGGGACCGTTACGGACGAAACCGGTTCGGGCAAGGGTGTCTGCTGGCGCGTCGGCTGGTGGAACGAGGCGTGGCGTTTGTCGAAGTGACGCTTGAGGGATGGGACACGCACGCTGATAACTTCAACGCCGTCCAGCGGTTATGCGGGACGCTCGACCCGGCGTGGTCGGCGTTGATGGACGACCTGCGGGACCGGGGCCTGCTGGAGTCGACGCTGGTCGTCTGGATGGGGGAATTCGGGCGAACGCCCAAGATCAACGGGACGACGGGACGGGACCACTACCCGCTGGCCTGGTCGACAGTGCTGGGAGGGGGGGGCGTCCGGGGAGGGCAAGTTGTCGGTTCGACCGGAAAAGCGGGAACTGAAGTGGCGGAGCGCCCCGTCAAACTGGCGGATCTGTACGCCACGCTCTGCGCGGCGATCGGGATCGACCCCGGTCTGGAAAACATTTCGCCCGAGGGGCGGCCGATTGCGGTGGTGGATCGGGGCGGCAAGGTGATTGAGGAGATTGTGAAGGCGTAGCAGGCGGTGGACGTTTCCGACAGAGCAGCAGAGCCAATGCCCTGAGCATGAGCCAACGGGAATGGATTCAATGGGCCGGACGAATGCGAGCACGAGATGGACGAACGCCGGGCGGTGCCGCCGCCTGTGCGGGGGATCGATGCTCGTACTTGCGGGAAGTTTCGGTCTCGCGAATGCAGTCCCGGCGGCCGAGGTTTCGCCGAGCGCGGAGACGCGGGATGTGATTCTGATGCTGGAGAGCGGACCGGTTCATCTGCGGGTGGCGGTGGCGGTAGGTGGCGTCTCTCCGGCCGATGCCCGGCAAAATCACGTGGATCGGCTGCTGCAGGAGCTCGATGCGAACGGGGACGGAAAACTCTCTCGGGAAGAAGCGCAGCGCTCGCCGCTGTTCCGCGAGAAACAGCGTCCGCGGGCTGAAGAGTTTCTCAAGTCGCTGGGAGCGGAGCTGGCGGTGTCGCGGCGGGATGTCGAGCGGCGCTTTGAACGGCTGGGGGGCGAGACTGTCGTGTACCGGCAGAACTCGACCGCTTCCAGCAACGATTCGGCGGTCTTCAAGCTGCTGGATGCGAACATGGACGGCGTGATCGACGAAGATGAGATGTTTGAAGCGGTCGACCTGCTGCTGGCAAAAGACTCCGACGACGACGAATGCGTGACGTTCGACGAGTTCACGCCCCCCCTCGATCCCGCCGTGGCGCCGGTTGCGGCGCTGCTCGGTCAGCCGGTGGCCCCCACGGCGACGGTGGCGGACATCCTGCGAGATACGCACCAGACGCTGCTGCCGGCGCAGATGATCCGCAAGTACGACCGCAACCGGGACCAGCGGCTGACGGCGGAGGAGCTGGGCTGGTCGCCGCAACGACTCGCCGGCTGCGACACCGATGGCGACGGGAAGCTGACCGTCCGGGAGCTGGGCCGGCTGAATGACTCGCAAGTCGACGCGGAACTGGCGGTCGACGTGGTGCGGGCTGAAGGGCGGTCGATGCTGAGGGTCTTGACCTCTTCGGGACCACGGACGGACGGCGACCGCAATCCGGATGCGGCGACCGTGCGACTGCCGACCGCGGTGATTTCATTCACTGCGCGGGATGTCGATCCCTTTGAAACTTCGATGGCGATTGCGCTGAGAACATTCAACGAGCTCGACGGGGACAGTAACGGCTACCTCGACCGGGACGAAACGATGAGCCGGGAGCGGTTCGGGCGGGGCCTGTTTGACCAGATCGACGCCGACGGGGACGAGAAGATTTTCGGCGAAGAGATGAAGACCTTCATCCGGACGCGGGGCGAACCGGTGGCGACGACGTGCCAGATTACGGTATTCGACGACGGAGCGGGATTTTTCTCAGCCCTGGACGTCAACAGCGATCGGCGGATCTCGGTCCGGGAAATGCGGTATGCGGACAAGTCGCTGGCGACCATGCAACGGGACGAGAAGCCGGGGCTGGGAGAACTGGAGCCGGCGCGGCACTATCGGATCGAGTTTTCGCGCGGGGTCTTCAACCCGTTCGGCGTGAGCGATCGCTCGGCGGATCCGCAGGTCGCCACGGCTGCTGCGCGTCCGCGCCCGGTGGGTCCGATCTGGTTTCAGCGCTGGGATCGCAACAACGATGGCGATCTGACGTTCCGGGAATTTCTGGGGCCGCGGGATGCCTTCGAGCAGCTCGACGCGGATGGCGACGACCTGATCGATCCACGGGAAGCGGAGGCCGCCGAACAAATGCGGCGACCGAGCCCAGGGACTCAATCGCCGGGTACGACTTTGAATGAGAACCGGCTGGAAGACGATGGCCGATCAGAACCGACCTCGAATGATTCACGGTAAATATCGCAAATTTTGTAGTTTCAGACCCTGCTTTCGCGGAATCGAGTTCCATGACGAATGCTCCGTTGAATGATGACGCCGCGACAGTTGCCCGGCTGGGCGAGGCGCGACAGAAGATCCGGCAGGAGCTGGCCCGGGTGGTGGTCGGCCAGCACGACGTAATCGACTCGCTGCTGATCGGCATGCTGTGCCGGGGGCATATTCTGCTGCACGGCGTGCCGGGGCTGGGCAAGACGTTGATGGCGCGGACGCTGGCGCGGACGCTGGACATGGAGTTTCGGCGGATTCAGTTTACGCCCGACCTGATGCCGGCCGACATCACGGGCACGGATGTGATGGACGAGGATCCCACGACGGGCAAGCACCGGGTGTCGTTCATGCCGGGGCCGGTCTTCACGAACTTTCTGCTGGCGGACGAGATCAACCGGACGCCCCCGAAGACGCAGGCGGCGCTGTTGCAGGCGATGCAGGAGGGGGAAGTTTCGGTCGGTCGGGAGACGTACCGGCTGAAGCCGCCGTTCTACGTGGTGGCGACGCAGAATCCGATCGAGATGGAAGGGACGTATCCTCTGCCCGAGGCGCAGCTCGACCGGTTCATGTTCAACGTGAAAGTGAAGTATCCGACCGTCGACGAGGAGGTGCAGATCGTCAAAGGGACGACCAGCACGGTGACGGCGCAGGCGTCGCCGGTGCTGACCTCCGAAGACGTGCTGCGGCTGCAGGACCTGGTGCGGGGAGTGCCGATCGCCGATGGCGTGGTGCGGTATGCGGCGCGGCTGGTCTCGGCGACGCGTCCGGGAGTACCGGCGGGGCCGATCGGGGCCAGGTCGCTGGAAGCGATCCACAAGTACATTTCGTGCGGGGCGAGTCCGCGGGCTTCGCAGTACCTGGTGCTGGGGGCGAAGGCGCGGGCCATTCTGGCCGGCAAATATCATGTCGACTTTGCGGATGTCAAAGAGGTCGCACACCCTGTGATGCGGCATCGGCTGGTGCTGAACTTCCACGCCCGGGCCGACAACATCGACAGCGACGGGCTGATCAACCGGCTGCTGGAAGCGGTGCCGACGGAGGACCCCAAGTGACTGCTTCCATCCGTCTGCGTCGCTCGCTGATCCTCGGGAGCTTCCTGTGCTTCGTTGCGGGCTTTTCGATTCTGGCCTCGGCGGATGAGGACGCAGATCGCGAGCGCACGCGCGCGAAGCTGCTGTCGCAGATGCGAGAGATCGCCGGGCAGTCCGTGGTGACGTTCGTGAATGATTCCGCCGGCGGGCAGCCGCGCCTTGTCGACCAGCCGGTCTTCCGCTACGACGATCAGCCGCGACGGTTCATCGACGCCACCGTGTGGGTCTGGACTCACGAAGGGCGACCGGTGGCGCTCGAAAAGATTGAAGCGCGAGAGAACATCAATACCGGCGTCGCGCAGTGGGGCTACTGCTTCACCTCACTCGCGAGCCAGCGAATCAAGGTGGTCTGGGATGAGCGGCGCAGCTATCAGACGCGGGAGCCGGGCCTCCGCTTCCAGCCAGTCCCGGGCGCACCCGCGGTTGCGGAGAAAGGCCTTGTGCGACGGCGACAACTGCGGGAGCTGGCCCGGAACTTCACGGCCCGCATTCTGACCAACCCCGATACGATGAATTCCCAGGAAATGCGACTGCTGGCCACGCCGCTGCTGGAATACGACGACGCGGACGCCAAAACGCCCAAAGGGGCGGTCTTCGCGTTTTCGACCAATGGAACCAACCCCGACTTCGTCCTGGTGCTGGAATCGCGGCCGACGGCCGGGGGGCCTGCCTGGCACTACGCGGCGGCACGCCTGACCACAGGAGGCCTGACCGTCAAGCACCTGGACCAGACCGTCTGGGAAGTTCCTTTCATTTCGCATTACAACCCCTTGCCGACGTGGGCCTTTTTCGATGCGCCCCGCGAACCGGTCGATCCGAAGTGATCGCCGCAGAGAGACCATGATCGACCTCACGCCATCAGCGACTGACCCGGCCTTTTTCTCCCGCCTCGACAATCTCGAGCTGCGGGCGCGGGGGATCGTGGAGGGATTTCTGCACGGGCTGCATCGAAGTCCGTTCGTCGGTTTCAGCGTCGAGTTCGCCTCGCATCGCGAATATGTGCAGGGAGACGATCTGCGGCACGTCAACTGGAAACTGTTCGCGCGGCAGAACCGGCTGTACGTGAAGGAGTTCGACGCCGAGACCAATCTGGAGCTGCAACTGCTGGTCGACGTGAGCGGTTCGATGGAATGCGCGAACACGGGTTGCAGCAAGCTGTCGTATGCGACGACGCTGGCGGCGGCGCTGGCCCACCTGGCGCTCAAGCAGCACGACGCGGTCGGGCTGACGCTGTATGCCGACGAGGTCATTGCTCACATTGAACCGCGGGCCAAACCGCATCAACTGGATGAAATTCTGCGAATGATTGCGACGACCAGATCGCGGCCGAAGTCGGATGCGGCGAGGGCGCTGCCGCAGGCGGCGGAATTGTGCCGGCATCGCGGACTGGTGGTGCTGATCAGCGACTTCTTCGACGATCTGCCGGCGATCACACACGGGCTGGACCAGCTCCGGTTTCGACATCACGAAGTCGTTGCGTTTCAGATCTGGGACGCCTGGGAGCGGCATTTGCCGCTCGACGGGAATATCTGCTTCACAGACCTGGAAACGCGCGGGGAAATCACCACGCATGCCGAAGGGGTGCGGGAGAAGTACCTGCAGGCGGTCGACGACTGGCGCGGGCAGCTTCAGCAGGAGTGTCTGAACCGGGGAGTGGACCGGGTGGAATTGACGACCGACGACCGGCTCGATCAGGCGCTGCTGGATTACCTGGTGCGGCGTTCGCAAATGATCTGAAGTCTGAGACCAGGACTTTCGGACTGGCGAGTGAATTCGTGGACGAAAACCGAGACGGAGGGCTGCGGGCTCTCCAGGACCGAGATCTGACGGAAAACTGCTGATCCATGCCTTCCTTTCTGCAAGCCGTGTTTCTGTCGGGACTGACCGCGCTGGCGGTGCCGATCCTGATCCATCTGTTCTTCCGTCTGAAGACGAAGCGGGTGGAGCTGGGGACGCTCCGTTTTCTGCGGATCGTGCTGGAGGAAAATGCGAGGCGGCGAAAAGTGATGCGGTGGTTTCTGCTGGCGTTGCGCATGGCGCTGGTGGCGCTGCTGGCCATGCTGTTTGCCCGGCCCTATTTCACCTCCGCCGCGACAGGAAGCGACAAGGAACTGGTCGTGGTGCTGATCGACCGGTCGGCGACGATGCAGTTGAAAGGGGAGCAGGGGCGGTTGATCGATCAGGCTGTGGCGGAGGCTCAGGACCTGATCGACCGGGCCGGCCGCGGGGCGCGTGTGGAGGTGGCGTTCTTCGATCATCAGGTGCATCCGCTGCGGAACCCCGAGACCGATCCGGAGGCCAGAGCGGAGTTGCCGCGACTGGCTGCGCCGCAGGAACTGTGGGGGGCGACAAACTACGGCGCCGCGTTCGGCTGGGCGCGCGACATTCTCATCAAGTCCACGGCAGTCTCCCGACAACTGCACCTGTTTACGGATCTGCAGCAGTCGGGTTTGAACTGGACCGAAGTCGAGCCGTTGCCCGCAGGGACGGAGGCCCATCTGCACGATCTGGGGCGGGCCGTGGTGAACAATCTCGCCGTGACAGAAGTCCGCGTGCCGCGCACGTGGATCCGCCCCGACGAATCGACGCGACTCCAGGCGGCGCTGTTGCACGGAGGAAGCTTTGCCCAGCAGGAGGTCTCGGTCGTGGTCGAAATCGGTCGGGCGCCGACGGCGGCCCTGACGACCGGAGCCGCGGAGAAAACGACGGAAACTGCCACGGATTTTTCGAAGTTAGTCGGACGAATCACCCTCCGGGAGCGAGTGAAACTCGAACCGGGAGCGACTGTATTGCTGGACTTCGACCTGCCGGAACTGGAGGCCGGGCTGTGGCGGGGGCGAGTCTTCATCGAACACGAAGATGACTTGCCATTCGACAATGAACGATACTTCGCCATTTCCGCCGCTCCGCCGTATCGAGTCCTGGTCGCCTCCGGTCAGCAGGCCGGAAACCCGCTGCTCAGCGAGACTTACTTTCTGGAGGCCGTCCTGCGACTGGCGCCGCCCGGCGAAATGTACGCCGCCAGCCCATTCGCCCCGGACGCCGTCTCGCTTGATGGAGGCGGACGTCTGCCGACCCTGGACGACTACGACGCGGTGATCCTCGCCGACGTGGCGGGATTGTCCCACGACGAGCTGTCGCGGTTGTCGAGTTTCGTCAAAGCCGGGGGTGGATTGCTGGTCTTCACGGGAGAACTCGTGACGCCCGCTACCGGTGACGCATTCCGGGCGGCGGGACTGGATGCGGGAACGATCGGCGAGCCCCGCTGCGCCCGCGATCTGCCGTGGCGGCTGTCGCGCTGGGACGAAAAGCATCCCATCTTTCAGCCGATGAGCGATCCGCAGCACGGCGACCTGCGGCGCTGGAAGTTCTCAACATGCACGCCGATCGAACCCGCGGCCGATGCCCAGGTTCTCGCAGAGTTCAGCTCAGGGCTGCCGGCGATCCTCGAACGGCAGGTCGGCGAGGGACGGGTATTGTGGGTGACGACCTCCTGCGGTCGGCGGTGGGGCGACTGGAATCTGAGCCGGATGTACCTGCCCACGATTCATCAGTTGCTGGGCTACGAGGTTGGACTGGCGCAAGGCGGACGGGTCCGTTCGCAACTGGTCGATGCGGGCGAACCGGAGGCCGGCGCCGCTGCAGTTGCGGTGACATCCGGGGATCTGCCTGGGATCCGGCAGTTTCCACGATTTGCGGCAGTGACCAATGTCAGTCCGCGGGAGTCGGAAACGGAACGGTGCTCGCAGCAGGACTTCGAGGATCGGTTTGCGGTGCAGTTCCTGGACGAAACTGGAACGGCTGACGCCGGCGCGGAGGCGGCGCCGGCTGGCGTCGAATTCCAGCAGGATGAGCTATGGCCGTGGGTCGCCTGCGGCCTGCTGTGCGTCCTGCTGCTGGAAGGATTTGTCGGGAATCGCACAACGGCGTAGCGGACGAGATGGCCGATTCGTTGACGGGAGTCGAATCATGATCGCAGCAGCACCAGCGGCGCCGCAATTTCTGGACCGCTATCGATCCGTATCGACGCATGCGTTGCGAGTTCGGCTGGCGCAGATCGTGTGCGGCGTTCTACTGATCGTCGCCGCGGGCTGGGGACTGCTGGCCTGGGCGGATTTCGCATGGGAACTCGGACGGCCGCTGCGGATCGCCGGGCTGATCGCCATTGTCGTCGCGGCGGTCGCATACGCAGGCCATCAACTTCTGGCGCTCGTGGGCGAATGGCGCCGGCCGTCGACGGCAGCGGACATTGAAGACGCGTTTCCGGAACTGGGTCAGGCGGTGCGGACGACGGTGCAGTTTGGGGACTGGTCGGAAAGCCGGGTCCAGGCGGAAGGGATTGCGACGACGCTGGTCGCCGCGCTCGCCGAGCGGACCAACCTGCAGACGCGGCCGTTGATCCTGGAAAAAGTCGTCCCGACCCGGACGTTGTGGCTGATGGCCGGGGTGCTGGTCACTGTCTCCGCCCTGTTGGCGGGGGCCGCCGTTGCGAGCTGGGAATGGCGTACGGCGCTGCAGCGATCCTTGCTGGCGGAGTTCCCCTACTCGGAACTGGCGGTGCTGCCTGGCGATGTGACCGTGGACGAAGGAGGCGCCGTCGCTGTCACGGTCCAGGTGACGGGGCGAAATCGGCACGGCATCGTGCTCAATACGCGATCGTCGAGTCATCTCGACTCGACCTGGCAGGAACGGGTGCTGGAGCCGTGGAATGACACGCCACCTTCGGGAACCGGGGAGCAGCAGGCCGTGGGCAGTTCGGACGACGTCCCGCCGACGTCCGTGGCCGCTGCTCCCGGCTTCCCTGACGATGCCGGGCGGCCGCAGGTCCGTCAGACGGCGAGGCTCGACCGACTCACCCGGGAGCTGGAATATCAGGCGAGCACGGGCGACATCTTCAGTCCGATCTACCGGATTTCGCTGCGCAGGCCATTGAAGGTGGAGGAGCTGCAAGTGGAGCTCACGCCGCCGGAGTACACCGGTCAATCGACGAGCACGGTGCTGGACGGCAATCTGAGCGTGCTGCAGGGAACGCAGGCGAGTTATCGGATTCAGTTCGACAAGCCGGTGAAGTCTGCGTCGCTGGAATTCGCGTGGCGTAAACGACTCGCTGAGGACGGCTCCGCCGCTCCCCGCGAGGTCCTTTCGCTGGAGTTCCCCTCAGGCGACGACGAACTCGACCGTCGCACCGGCCATGCGGCGATTACGCTCAACGAGGACGCCAACTTTCGAGTCGTTGCGGACGCTGCGGACGGGACGCGGCTTCCGGAACAGTGGTATCGGATCCGCGTGCGCGAGGACCAGCCTCCGGAGATCTCGTTCGAGTCGCCGGCCGACGCCGTGGAAGTTCACTCGCTGGCCGAACTGCCGATGCGAGTGCGCGTGCAGGACGACTATGGCCTGACTCAGGCGGGCATCATCTTTCAGGTGAATAACGAGCAGGAAGTCCCCCTCGTCCAGGAAGATTTTGCGGTGGTCGCAGCCGCGGCCAAAGAAGTCGAGACCACCGGCAAAGTCAGTCCGACGACGCGCACGGCCCTGGAACGGCTGCTGCCGTTGGAGCACTTTGAGCTGACGCAGAAGGACAGCGTCATGTACTTCGCCTATGCCGAGGACAATCGGCCGAACGCGCCGCAGCGGACGGAGACGGACTTGCGGTTCATCGACATCCGCCCGTTCAAGCGAACGTACCAGGTCTTCGACCCCGACCCCATGAACGGCATGGGCGGCGGGTTCTCGCTCAAGTCGCTGTCGGAGCTGATTCAAAGGCAGCGTTTCGCCTTGAACCGGACGATACAAATCGAAAAACGCGCCGCCGCGGGACGCCCGTCCGACGCCAACGCGATCGATCAGTTGATGCAGTATGAAACGGAACTGGCGAAGAGCACGCGAGACACGGCCCTGGGCCTTGAGTCGCGGGGCTTCGACGATACCGAACTGTTCTACCAGGCGGAGGCAGCGATGCTGCAGGCTGTCGACTCGCTGTCGGTCGGCAAGTGGGAGAACGCAACGCTGCAGATGCGGGACGCGCTGAAGTTCCTGGTCGAGCAACGGGACCTGGCGGCGCTCGGAATTCTCAAGAACCCCGATCCGGCGCGGGTGGCGGCGATCCGCGCCTTCGACAGGATGCAGGCGCAGAAGCTGCGGCGGCCCAAGACGGACAAGGAAGAAGCCAAGGAGCTGATTCGCCGGCTGGAGGAACTGGCCGGCCTGGAAACGGCCGTGTCGAACACGTTGAAGTCCAGCACGACTGCTTCCCCCGCCAAGTCAGACGAAGAACAGCCGCCGCCAGAATCCGAGGCCGAGAAGCCGGAAGCAGCCGTCCCGCAGAATTGACGCAGTCGTCAACCCGATCAACGCCCCCCAGAGTTTGAGACCGCCATGCGCATCACTCCCCTCCCCTTCTTGATCGTCCTGGGGTCGATCTCTGCGTCGCTGGCGCAACCGGAGTCGCCGGCATCGAACGGACCGGCGGTGCCATCACGGGACGAGCTGCGGGATCAGCAGCTCGACGCGACGCTTGAGGCCCGCGACATCGAGCGGATTCTGACGCGGTTGAAACGAGCCTCTGATCTGTCGAAGGAGCGCATCGCCGAGGCCGCGAAGGTCGCCGAGTCAGCCTCCGCGGCGATCGAGCGGGGAGACTCGAAATCCGCCGAAGATGAAGCGCGGCAGGCGGCCGAGATGTTCCGCGAAATTGCACGGCAACTGGAGGCGTTGTTGCAGGAGGAAACGCCGCCGAAAGTCGCGGCGGCGCGGAATCTGGCCGAACAGCTCTCGGCGCTGGAGCGGCAATTTGCCAAGGAGTTTCCGGGGGCCCTGAATTCCGAATCGAGCGGCGGCAAAGGGAAGGTGGATCCAAAATCCGTCAACCAGACTCGTGGACAGGGTGAAGGATCGCCGCCAAAGGCCGGGGAGAAGTTGACGGAGAAGACCGAAGCGGGAGGGGGGAAATCGGCGGAGAAGGGCGACCGGGGCGAAGGCCAGCCCGCAGCCGGTGACAGCGGCGACAAGGAACGGAAAGACGGCGCCGGCGGTGGGGGTGGGGGTGAAAACAAGGAGCAGCGGAAGGAGCCTTCCGGCGGCGGGACAGCAGACGTTGGGATGACAGAGGACGAGCAGCGGCAGGCCCTCGCCGCGAAGGCCGCAAAACTGGCGGAGACGGCTCGAACATTGCAGGACGTGCTGCGGTCGATTGCGGAGTCGACGGAGCCGGGAGATCAGGAGATCGCCCGCAAGGTCGCGGAGATCATCAAAGAGACGCAACTGGACCAGACGATTGCGGGCTTGAAGCAGGCGGAGACCCGCATTCGGGGCGGAGCCCTGGAAGAAGTCCGTCTGGCGGCGCTGGACGCCGCCGATCGACTGGAGATTGCCGGGCAGCGGCTGGACGCGGCTTACCAGGCGATTGTGGCGCCTCAGGCCGAAACGCTGATGCAGATCGAGCGGCAACTGGCGGAGCTGCGCGACCGGCAGCAGGAGTTGAAGACGCCGGCGCAAGTGGCGGCCTGGCATCGAGACGTCAGTCAACTGCTGCAGCAGCTCGAAGAATTGCATCCTGACAGCGAGAAGCGCGAACTGCTGCTCGAAGCGTTTCAGAAGGCGGGCTGGGGGACTCCGGCGTTTCAGCAGGAGGTCCGGAGGTGGAACCTGGACGGAGGACACTTCGTCCTGCCGCAGAACTATGACCGCCTGCTGGCTCAGGTGCAGGACGAGCTTCAGGCGCGCATCCAGTCGCTGGTGCTGTCGGATCTGACGTCGATCGCCGACGAGGCGACGCCCCCCATGTATCAGGATCTCGTAGAGCGATACCTCAAGGTCCTGTCGCAGGAACGCGGCGGACCGAAATCGGGTCGTTAGACATCTCGCGGACTGCAGTCTGTTTCGTGCTGAGAGTCCTGTGGTTGCGGGTTTCCCAATGACAGATCGACCGAAGATGAAGTCAGACGGACGACTTCAGACGGCAGCTCGCAACGCGATGATCTTCATCGCGGGGTGGACGTTGTCGGCGGCGGGCGTTTCCGCCGAGGAACCGGATCCGCAAATCGTGAAAGCGCGGCGTGAACGCCTCGAGTTCATGAAAGCAACGCTGGATCGCGTCGTTCTGGAGACGACCGACGACCCGCCGCGCCGGATGATCGCGACAGAGCATCCAGTGTTGCGCTACACGAATCCCGTAGCTTCAGCGCACGGCGACGGGGCGACGTTTCTGTGGCTTGACGGCCCTCATCCGGCGGCGGCCGTCAGTCTGTCATTTCGCGATTCGGGGGACCAGTGGTGGGAACTGACTTCGCTGTCTGACCAGCCTCTGCAGGCGACGCGCGACGGCGCTCGGGTCTGGGCTCCGAGGACTGCCAATCGGAAGTTCGATCGTCTCCCCGATGCCCCGGCGCCCGCTGAAAGTCCGACCGCGAGACTGACGCAATTCCGGGCGCTGGCCCGGCGGTTTCAAGTGGAGTCCGCCCGGGAAAACCAGTGGCAGACCGACCGGTTGCTGTCGCAGCCGCTGTTGCGGTGGAGCGACGCGGAACATGGAGTTGTCGACGGTGCGCTGTTTGGATTCTCTGAGGGGACCGATCCGGTCCTGTTGATGACGCTGGAGGTTCGTAGCGATGCCGGGACCGGCGAGAACCATTGGCACTACCTGCTGGGCCGGATGACGTCCTGGCCGATGAGGGTGAAGTTCGATGACCGGGAAATCTGGTCGGTCATTCGCTACTGGAGGAACCCTCGCAGCCCAGAGGATTCGTATCTGGAAGCCAATCTCGGTCCCTATCCGCCTGCAGAAAAGTCGTTAACGCCGTAAGGGCTGCCAACCTCCCCGACTCATTGATCACTTCGAACGCTCTCACTCCGTGGATTTCATGATCGCCACTCTGACACTGCTGACTCCGCTGACGCTGACCGCGGTCCTGCTGCTGGCGGGCGCGATCCTGGCCGGCTTTGGCCTGCTGCGCTGGTGGACCGGGCCGCCCGCCGGGGCGGCTCGCCGGTGGGGACTGCGGGGACTGCGGACGGCTTCCATCGCCACGCTGATCCTGATCCTGCTCAATCCGTCGAACGTCACGCAGACGCCCGGACCGATCGAGCGCCCCGACATCTTCTACCTGCTGGACACGTCGCAGAGCATGTCGGTCGGAGACAGCGAAACCCGCTTCGATCACGCCGTCCGCCTGATGCGCGAAGCGGAGCAGATCGCCGGAGACACCCCGCACGCCGCGCGAAAGCTGTTCCGTTTCGGGCATCGCCTGACAGCGATCGACGACGTCTCGCAACTGGGACTGGCCGATGAGGCCAAACTCGCCGCGGGCCATTCGACCAAAATTCGCGCACAGAGTCCGCGCGACGGGACGTCCCGGAAACCGTTGCTGCCGACCGATTCCGACACGCAGCTCCTGACTGCGTTGCGTCAGGTTTCCAGCCGCTTCGGCCGCCGCCCTCCCGCCGGGATTGTAGTCTTCTCCGACGGTCGAGCCCGCGATGAAAGCGGCGTCGAGCCGCTGGCCGAACAATTCGCCAGGCTGAAGGCCCCCGTGCATGTCGTCCCTGTGGGGGATCTGGGGCGAGGGGGCGACGTCGCGATCGTGGCGGTCGTGGCGCCGCCGAGAGTCCGGCGATTCACCGAGGTGGAAGTCCAGGTCTTCCTGCGCAGCTACGGGTACGAGGGCCGGCGCTGCGAAGTCTCGTTGACCGCTCCCGGCGATCCGGAACATCCGGAAGTGGACCGCAAACTGGCTCCCCCGGTCCCGATCACGCTCCACGACGGATTTCAGTCGGTCGGACTGAGCTTTCGGTCGGATGCCCGGACCCGGAAGCTGCAGATCGACGTGTCGACGCAGCCGGAAGAAGTCTCGACGGCGAATAACCGGTTTCAGACGGAAGTCGGCATCGACCGGACCAAGATCCGCGTGCTGTACGTCGAAGGAAGCTCGCAGCCGCTGCAGCCCGTCCAGCGCGGCGCGAAATACGAAGTCCGCGGCCCCTACTCCGATCTGCAGCAGGCCCTGATTGAAGACGAGGATATCGAATGCGTCGTGCTGGCGTCGGCTGGCGGACAGGGCCGGCTGACTCGGGTCACAGACGCCGGCGGCATCACAACCGCACGCGGGTTCCCGGAGACCGTGGCTGAGCTGGCGGCGTTTGACGCCATGATCCTGAGCGACGTCGCCGCGGACGCATTGACGGATCAGCAACTGGTATGGATTGAGAACTGGATCGGCCAGCGCGGCGGCGGCCTGCTGATGGTCGGCGGCCAGCGGAGCTTTGCATCCGGCAACTGGGATGGGACTCCGCTTGCGCAGATGCTCCCCGTCGATCTGCGACCGGACGCCGACTGGATGCCGGGGACGCAGGTGGAAGTTCGCCCCGCCCCTGCGGCCGCCGCCCATCCCGTCTGGTCGATTGTGACCGACGCCAGGCAGAACGCTGAGATCCTCGCGGCATTTCCGTCGTTCTTTGCCGCCAATCGCTGGCTCGGCGTCAAACCCCACCTGACAACGGTCCTGGCGACGCTGACGCTGGACACGGGCGCACAGAACGAGCCGAGTCGATCGCTCGTTCCGGGATCAAGTCCGGACGTCGCCCCCGCGGGCCAGCCGGCGATCGTGGCGGGGCGCTATGGCCGCGGGCGGACGATGGCGATGGCAATGCCCATTACTCCTCCGTGGGCGAACGACCTGCTGACGAAATGGGGCGACGGCGACCGACGCTACTACGGGAAGTTCTGGCGCAACACGATCTACTGGCTGACGGAGAGTTCTTCCATCGGCCGTCGCCGGCTGGTCGTCAGCGCCGACAAGAAATTCTACCGGCCGGGCGAACCGATCCGGCTGACGGCTTCGGCCTTCGACGAGGCCGCGACCCCGACGGGGAACTACCGGATCACGGGGATGATCGAGCCGCAGTCTTCACTGAGCGAACTTGAGTCGAACGACTCGCCGATACGCTGGCCGGAAGGGAAGCCGCGCGAAAGCGGCGAAACGGGTCCCTTGATCGCCTGGGGCGAAGAGTTCGAGCTGCCGCGTGCCGATCTGTCGGACGGACGTCCGGCGTTCGCGCTGACGCTGCCGGTCGCCGACGCGCTGCTCGTCGGGTCCGCCAGCCAGTCGTTGCGGATCGAAATGACGGCGATGGAGGACTTCACGCAAGTCGACAGCACGTCGCTGGATCTGCAGATCCTTCACGATCCGTTCGAACAGCAGAATCCGTTCCCCAATCACGAACTGCTGGAACGGCTGGCGAGCGGTTCGGGAGGCCGGATTATTCGCGACAGCAATCAACTGGCCGACGTTCTGAAGGATGTAACCCTGACCGTCGGAGCGCCAGTCATCCATCAGTCGCCCATCTGGAGCACGTGGTGGCTCTGGACGTGGCTGCTCGGGCTCCTGACCGTCGAATGGCTCTGGCGACGAATGGTGGGGCTCGCCTGACAGCGGCTCAGTCCATTGAGGAACGGCAATGCACCGGACGATCGCTCTCACACTTCTGCTGCTGGCAGGAACTGACGGCAACGCCGTGCCGGCTCAGGACAATGCCCCTGATGCTGCGCGCGCCGTCGACACAACAGAGACCGAAGCGGACTCCGCCGAGAAGATCAATTTCTATCGGCAGCGACTGCAGGACCACCGTCTCTTCACGGCCGATCGTCCGGATCGCCCCTGCCAACTGGTTGAAACTCCGCTCATGCGCTTCGACAACCCCGTCAGTCGGATCGGAGACGGGATGCTGTTTCTCTGGACGGACAACGGTCGTCCAGTGGCGGCGTTGAAGAGCTACTACAATCTGCCGAACGGCACCTGGGGCCGGACGTTCGTGTCATTGGCGACTCAGCCGCTCGAACTTCGGGTGGACGACCAGCCTGCCTGGACGCCGAAGACAGGGAGCGTCGAGTTCAAGGTCCTGCCCGATGTCTCCTCCCCGGCCGAAAAGCCAGGCGCCCGACTGGTCCAGATGCGGACGATCGCGCGAGAGTTCCAGGTCGTGGACAACTGGGGCGTCAAGAATCCGACCGACTGGCAATTGCGGCTGTTGCCCGCGCCGCTGTACCGCTATGAAGCGCCCGACGAAGGCGTCATCGACGGGACGATTTTCGGCTACGCGCTGTCTGGCCCCGAAGCCTTGCTGCTGCTGGAAGCGCACCAGACCGATGCGGGCCTGGCATGGCGCTATGCGGCGGCGCGCTGCACTCGCTTTCAGGTCACATTTTCCCGTCGAGACGCACAACTGACGGCCTTTCCACGCCTGGACGCCTGGCCCTCGACGGAAACGTACTTCCATGTTGCCCTCCCGATGACCGGCTACCGGTTCGGCAATCCGTTTGGGGGAGCCGGTTCGATCGATGCTAAGGGCGCCAACCGGTAGTTCTTGCGACCCGGATCCGGCGGAAGCACCACAGGGAGATTGGCTCCCGCCGACTGAACGAAGAATTCGTCACACCACGGTCCACCGCGAACCAGTTGCCAGGAGATCTTTGATGATGACCCGCAGACTTTCCACTCGGCTGGCGCATCTTTTTGCCGTGGGGCTGGCGGTTCTGCCAGTCGGCGGCCTGTCCGGCCAAGAAGCCCCGCCGCCGGAAGTCGACACGCTCGCAGCAAAGCGGTTCGCACTCATGCAGGACAGAATCAAGCCGGTCGTCATCAGCTCCGACGAAGCGGATTTCCCGGAACGGCTGAGCCTGCAGCCGGTCTTCCGATACAGCGATCCCGTCCGCCACTACGTCGCGGCGGCAGTCTGGAAACTTGGGGAACAAGGACGGCCGAAAGCGCTGATTACGACCGAACTCCATCGGCAGTACTACGGCCAGCCTCGCATCGTCTACGAATTTCTGTCGCTGTCGCCGACCGCCTTCTCGGCGACGTCACCGGACATTCGGTGGTCTCCCCAGGAAACCGGCCTGAGGTTCAAGCCGATCCCGGACGCGCCGGCTCCGGAGGAGACGCCGCAACGCCGCCTGCTGCAGATCAGGGCGCTCGCCCGACAATTTGCCGGGACGGAAAAGGTGGGCAAGGAGAAAGCCGAACTCCGTCTCCTGCCTCAGCCGATCGATCGTTACACCCCTTTGTCGACCGACCGTGCCGACGGCGCCATTTTTCTGCTGGCGTTCGGCACGAACCCCGAGGTCGCCTTGCTGATCGAATCTGACGGCAAAACCTGGAGTTACGCCGCAGGCCGGCTGACGGGAGCATCTGAAGTCCAGTTGACGTTCGCCGGAGAACCGGCATGGGTGGGAGACCCGGTCAAGTACGGCTCGAATCAGCCGTACACGGCGTCCAACTCGCCGGCGAACATCCCGGGCGTCGGGCCGGACGGGGCGGAGATCGGCGAATGAACTCGGCTTGCCGGACGTTTCGACGCGAATCCGACGACGAAGGAGTCTGCAGTCTGAGATTGAAGAATTCGAGGAACAAATCCGCTTGAGGTGTAGACGCAGTGTCTGTACATTGGCGATAATCTTCCGTTGTCACTCTTCTCCATTCCGGAACCGGTGAACCCGAATATGGCCCGAACTTCGAAAGACATCACCGACGCCGAACTCTCCATCCTGCAACTGCTGTGGGAGCACGGAACCGCAACCGTCCGCACGCTGACGCCCGAACTGTACGGCGACCCGTCGCCGTCATTGTCGCTGTACGCCACCGTGCAGAAACTGCTCCAGCGCCTCGAAGCCAAGCAGTGCGTCGCCAGAAACCGCAAAGTCTGGCCGCACGAGTTTACGGCCACGCTCAAACGCGAGGAATTGATCGCCCGCCAGCTTCAGACGACGGCGGACAAGCTCTGCGAAGGCGAACTCGAACCGCTGCTCACCTGCCTGGTCAAGGTGCATGGCTTGTCCGCCGCCGATCGGCAGTCGCTGCGAGGATTGCTGGATGAGCTGGACCGAAGTCCGAAGAAGAAGAAAAAGGCTCCTCCACAATAGTCCGACTTTTCCCCGCAGCCAGAGGCCCCATGCATGATGTCGCTCGTCTGCATCGCCGCAATCAACGCGCTGACCGTCCTGCCGCTCGCGGTAGCGGCCGCGATCGTCGGCCGTCGCGCGCAACGACCGGCTCTCACTCACCTGCTGTGGGTGCTGGTCCTGGTCAAACTCGTCACCCCCCCGCTGTTCCACCTCCCGCTGGAGTTGTCCTTCCCCTCCGCGATTGCAACGTCCCCGGAACAGTCCCCCGACTTCCCATCCGCAGTCCCCGCCGCCGCGCCGACGCCTGCGATCATTCTCGATCCGCTGATCGACGTTCGGACGGAATCGATCGACCCCGAACTGCAGGTCAATCAGCCGCCGGAACTCGGCACATCCCGGGCGGTTGCCGCCGAGTTCAACCCGACTCGCCACGCGGCCGCGGCTGAGCCTGGGATGCTCCAGCAGTTTCTGGCTCGATCCCGGAACCTTGCCGGCTCCGCCGCCGCGCTCTGGCGATCCCGCCCCGACCTGCAATTCCTGCTGCTGGGAATCTGGCTGACAGGGACTGTCGCCTGGTTGCTCCGGCAAGTCGTCCGGACGATCCAGTTCCGCCGGCGCGTCCTCCGCGAGACCATCGCACCCGCCGAACTTCAGGAACAGACTGCCGAACTGGCGTCGCGCCTGGGGCTGCGCCGCTTTCCGACGGTCCTGGTCGTCGACGCGGCGATTTCGCCGATGCTGTGGGGCTGCGGCAGCCGGGCCAGGCTGTTGTTTCCGGCCGAGCTGGCGGAGCGGCTGGACGACGAGGCCCGCGGCACATTGCTGGCGCACGAACTGGCCCACTTCAACCGGGGCGATCACTGGGTACGTCTCCTGGAGCTGGTGACGACGGCCCTGTTCTGGTGGCACCCGGTCGTCTGGTGGGCGCGCCGTCGGATCGAAGAGTCCGAAGAAGAATGCTGCGATGCCTGGGTAGTGCAGAAATTCCGCGAGACCCCGCGCCGCTATGCGGAAGCGCTGCTCGACACCATCGACTTCCTGTGCGAATCGCGCGAACTGCTCCCGCCAGTCGCCAGCGGACTCGGACAGGCCCCCTTCCTGCGACGCCGGCTGGCGAAAATTCTGGAAGGTCGGACATCCCCCGTGGCCTCTCGACGCGTGCGGGGAGCCGTCGCCGCGGCAGCCATCGTGTTGCTGCCCATGCAGCCATTCGTGTTTGCGACCCCCGACCTGCAGCGCACGCCGATCACGCTCCTCGCGACGCCGCGAGATTCAGAGAATGGACTTCGCGAATTCAGCGGAACGACTCCAGATTCGCCGGGCGATGCCGGCGAAGCCGCGCCTCCGCGTCAGGGATCTGAACCCCCGGCGGCGCAGCCGGACGCCCCTGCAACACGTTCGGCAAAGACGCGCTCGCGGGCGGCGCGCGGCGAAAAGGTCTGGGCCACCGCGGTTTCTCCCGACGGGCGGTACGTCGTCCGGACGTCGACCGCCCGTCGCATGACGCTGACTGACCTGAAAACCGAACTCGAAAGTGATCTGTCCAATCGCCAGATCACCGGGCTCGCCTTCAGCCCCGCGGGCGACTGGTTCGCAACAACCGGCCAGGACGGGGCCCTCGTCGCCTGGGACTCCGCACGCGGGGTTCCCGTACAAACCGTGCTGACCCACGGCGACAGCCTGCAAACCGTGGCGGTCTCGCCCCAGGGGACGATCATCGCCGCCGGCGGACGCGACGGTTCCGTCCTGCTGATCGACGCAGTGTCCGGCGAGCCGATGATCGATGTTCCTCGTTTTCCGGCGTCCGTCAATTGCGTCCGATTCTCGCCGGATGGTCGACAGCTCGCGGTCTCGGTCGGCGACTGGATGTCGAGCGGCCCTCGCGAAGTGGTTCTGCTCGACGTCGATACGGGAAGGACGCGAACGACGCTGCGCTGCAGTTCCGCACCAGGCGCAGTCGCCTTCGCCAGCAATGACGAGCTGATCATCGGACTCTGGAACGGCGAAACCCAGCTCTGGAATCTGGCCCGCCGGACGCTGGTCGGGACCGCCGACGCCGACAAGAGCGTCGTCGCCACCGCCGCCTTTTCTCCCGACAACCCGTCCCTGAGAGAAGTCGTATTCGTCGGCGAGCACGCCCTCCAGGATCCGCTCCGACGCGACGCCGGAAACTTGCCGACTGCGCTATTCGATCTGTTCCAGTGACCGACCGCCAACGTCCCGGATTCCGATCTGTTGCGCAGTAAAAGTCGGGTTTGACCATGAACCTCCGCCCGCTCGCCCTGCGAATCGCAATCCTGCTGGTTGCCGCCGCCGTCGTTTCGCCCCGATTTCTCGCGGCGCAGAACGCCCCCCCGAACAGCGCGGCCAGCGAGCAGCAGAACGTTGAAGCAGCCCTCCAGGAGACCTCTGCCGCGGCGGCCCGGTACGACTTTCAGACCCTCGACGACGACCGACCCCTGGTCCTGCGCCAGCAGCCGATTCTCCGCTGGTCCAATCCCGAAGTCGGACAGATCTACGGCAACGTCTTTCTGTGGACCCAAGGAGGCCGGCCGCGAATCATCGGATCGCTCTTCCGATGGTTTTCCCCGCACACCCACACGTCGCACGAATTTCAGTCGCTGTCGACGACCCCGGTGACTGGCAGTTCCGACGGCGCGTCGCCCTGGAAGACCAGCGATCCCGGCGTCGTCTTTGCTCCCGTCCCGGAGGCGGGGGACGTGGCGGAAGAGGCGGCCCGGCGGCTGCTTCAGATGCGGGAACTGGCGCGACAGTTCGCCGTCCAGTCGACCGACCGCGAAGGCCAGAAGTTCGAATTGCGCCGTCTGGCGCAGCCGGTCTATCGCTACGAGGTCGAACAGACGACGACCGATCTGGTCGACGGCGCGCTGTTCGCCTTCGTCCGTGGCACCGATCCGGAAACCTGGCTGCTGCTGGAAGCCCGACGCACCGACTCCGGGTCGGCGATCCGCTGGGAGTACGCACTCGCACGCATGAACAGCATCGCCTTCTCCGCCACGCACAAGGGGCGGCAGGTCTGGCAATGCGAGGTCATGCCCTTTCCGGAAGTCGGGGCCCACGAGTCGACTTACACCAGTTTCCTCTTCCGTCGGCCCTGACCGTCCCGCGCGAGTTCTGACAGGAAATCACCATGCGACTGGCAACCCGGTCTTTCCTGTCTATCGCGTTCCTGACGGCGTCCGCCGTGGTCGCACAGGATGCCGCCGAAACCAGGGCCGTCTCGCCCCTGCGGAAGCTGATGGACGAATCGCTGGCGTGGAACGAATTGCTGACGAGCGAAGACTCCGCCGAGCCGATGACCGTCCGGGTGGTCATGCGCTGGGCGAACAATGCGCGCGGGTCGGAAGACGGGCTGACGATGCTGTATCTCTCGCAGGGCCGGCCCGAAGCGGTCTGCTGCGTCTACCCGTGGGACAACAAGCTGATCCACGAATTCGATTCGCTGTCGCGTGGGACGTTCGTCGCGCGACGTGACGGGGGCGTCTTCTGGCGACCGGCCAAGCCCGGGCCAGTGTTCAAGCCGGTCCCCGGCGCCGACGCCCCCGCCGATTCCCCCGCCGCCCGTCTGCGGCAGATGAAAACCCTCGCCGGCCAGTTCTCGTCGACCATGCTCGGCTGGCGCGCGAATAAGAGCGACCGGGAAGAACTGCGGATGCTGCCGCAACCCCTCTATCGCTACGAGAGCCAGCGGAGCGACGTTCTCGACGGCGCAGTCTTTGCCTTCGTCCAGGGGACCGATCCGGAATCGCTGCTGCTCCTGGAAGCGTTTCAGAAGGGGAACGGCTTCGAATGGCAGTTTGCGTTTGCCCGGCGGACCTCCGGCGAGCTGGAAGGGCGACACAAAGACGCCGTCGTCTGGCACGTTCCCGGATTTCCCGAAGGCAAAGATCCCCTGGGGACGCACTTTGGAATCGGCCGCGCGTTCGATTCCAGCGTAAACATCGATCTGGAGAAGAAATGATCCGCCGCCAATGCCTGCTTTTCATGGCCCTGTCGTGCGTCGCCTGCCTGTCGTGGTCCCGCCCCACCGACGCGCAGGAGGCCTCCGCACCGCGCGACGCGACGGCGAAGACCGCTGAGCCCGGCACGCGACGCGTGCTGATCGTCTGCGGCCTGAGCGGCGACGAACCGCATCACACGTTGTTCGCCGAAACACTGGTCAAGCTGCAGGCCGGCCTGTCCGCCCGGATGGGCATCGCCTCGGACAACATCCGCCTGCTGTTCGGCGACGAACCGAACGACGCCGATCCCCGCGAGATTCAGGACGCCGGCCTGTCCACGCGGGAGGACCTCGAAAAAGCCGTCGCAGAAATGCGACAGACGTTGAGCCCGCACGATTCGCTCTGGGTGTTCGTCCTGGGACACAGTCACTACGACGGAACCCACACCTGGCTGAATCTGCCCGGTCCGGATCTGCACGAAGGAGACTTCGCGAAACTGTTTCAGGGCGTCGAGGCGGCCGAGCAGGTCTATGTGATCGCCACCCCGGCGAGCGGCTTCTTCATCAAGCCGCTGTCCGCCAAGGGGCGAGTGATCATCTCCGCCACGGAAGCCGACTGGGAGACGAACGAGACCGAGTTTCCCCTGCAACTGGCCGCCGCGCTGACGGAGGAGATCCCGCTCAAAGAGTTCGACGCCGATTCCGACGGCATGCTGACGCTGTTCGACCTCTACATCACCCTCAACCGCCGGCTGGCCCAGTCGTACCTCGACCGCCAGTTCCTGGCGACCGAGCACCCGCTGCTCGACGACAACGGCGACGGCCGGGGCAGCGACCTTCAGATCGACTACCTCACCGAAGACCAGGGAGGTCGAGTCCGGCCGGGCCGGGCGCTGAAGGTCGCCTATCGACCTGGCGGCGATGGAGAGCTGGCGAAGACGATCCGGTTGCGGGATCTAGAGATTGGTGCGGATGCGACGAATCGCTGAGACTTGTTGGATCAGTACTCTCTACAGCCTGCCGCTTGCTTCAATTGCTGCAATTCTCAAGAACTCGTCAATGATTCGCTGCTCGCGGCAGACGATAACATCATCGTCGCCGGAGCCAATGTAGGCCATCGGCTGAATGTCATCCATTTGCTTCCAGAAGCACTTCTGCACTGGATAAAGCCAGTCTAAGCCTGACCGCTCCCAAGTCGGCTCGAAGGATTCTGCCAACTGCCGGGGATCTGCCAGATTGAAGCCTCCAATCCCCACGAATCGTTCAAGAGCCGGGAGCGACGATGGAAGTCGTTCAAACACATACCATTCGTCGTAGCAGTCGCACGGTATCTCCAGGCCGGCACTCAGAGGCGGACTGAGCATGACTCGATCGACGACATGCCAGCCGAGCGCCAGTTCCTCGGGAGTCGGCTGAATGTTGCCGCTGTCGAACGTTGCGATTCCGAGCCGTTGGCCGGCAAACACTTCATTAACAAACCGGGGCAGTCCACGGACATTTTCGCGACACAAAGCCCAGTACCAAGTGCCATGCTGCCCGCAGAAGATCGGTGAGTCCCATCGCATCGTCGCGTTCCAGGAAGACGAGAAACCCGCCCGGTTCATGCCGGCGGCTCCCCAAGCAGGTGCAGCGCACTGGCCCGCAGCAGCGACACCGACTCGCTCCATTCCACGAGCGAGTCCAGCCGCTCCCGTTGCGGATTGGTCAGCTCGCCGCGCGTATTGGCGTCCATGAGCTTCTGCAGCTCGGCGTCGACATGCGACGGCAATCGCAGATGCGCGATCGCCTCCACCAGTTCGACAGGGGCTTCGACGGTCGCCGACATGGAACACACTCCGCAACGGTTGGAGAACTCTGAGTCCATCGTAATCGCGGCCGGTGGCAGGTGTACAAGGTTTTCACGACGTTCGACGGGGCAACTCGGAGCCAAAGAGCCAGCGCTACACGGCCCCAACCACCCGCCGCAGCTCCGCCAGCACCACCGCCGGATCAATCCCCGCCTGCCGGCAGACGTACTCCAGCGACTTCCCCGCGCACGTCGCGTCGATGCCGAACTGCTCGAAGACCATCAGCGCGGCCGGGTGCTCCAGCACCCAGTCGACCACGCTGTCCTCCAGCCCGCACTCCATCCCCAGCCCCCCTACACCGTCTCGAATCCCGAGCGCTGTTCCCGGCTCTGATGCGGGTTCGCCCGGGCGGCGTGCTCGCCGGTGAACTGCTCCGCGGCGGGGTCCCACGTCAGCTTGGCGCCCACCCGCATCGCAATGTTCCCCAGGTGGCAGAGACTCGCCGAGCGGTGCTGGCTGACGACGTCCGAGATCGGCGTCTTCCGCGACTTCGTGCAGTCGTAGAAGTTCCCCATGTGGTTCTTGATCGCATCGATCTTCCCCATCCGCTCCGGCCGGGCCGTGTTGTCGTAGCCGTAGAGCTGAAACGCCTCGCGCGGCAGCGGCTTCGTCGCCAGCTCTTCGACCGGCTTGCCCGCAATCACGCCCCGGTTGACGAACAGCCGGCCGCCGGTCCCTTCGAACATCACCCCGTTGCGATTGTGATCGCCGCGGGGCGAGTCGAGGACTTCCAGCTCGACGCCGTTCGCGTAGCGGTATTTCGCGTGGTAATCGACCGCCACGTCGTAGCCGTTGGGAACATCGGGGTACTTGGCGGTCGCTTCGATCTCCACGGGGCCGGAATGCTGGGCGCCGATTCCCCACTGGGCGATATCGAGGTGATGCGCTCCGGTGTCGGTCATCTCCCCCCCTGAATAGGCGTACCACCAGCGGAACGTGTAGTGCGACCGCTCCGGGATATAGGGGACGTCGGGCGTCTGCCCCTGCCACAGATTCCAGTTGAGTTGCTTGGGAATCGGAGCGGTCTCGAACGGGCCCCCCTGCGTGTTCTTCCCCATCAGCACAGTGACCTTTTCCAGCTTGCCGATTCGGCCGGCATGAACCATCTCCACCGCCTGCCGGAACCGGGCGTCGCTCCGCTGCCACGAACCGACCTGCACGACTCGGCCGGTCTCTTCGACCACCTTGCAGAGCAGTTTCCCTTCGTCGATGGTCAGCGTGAGGGGCTTCTCGCAGTAGACGTCTTTGCCCGCCCGGACTGCGTCGAGGACCATCTTCGTGTGCCAGTGATCCGGCGCGCCGATCAGGATGACGTCGAGCTTCTGCTTCTCCAGCATGTCGCGATAGTTTTCGTAGATCGCCGCCGTGCTGCCGAAGCTGGCGCGGGCCTGCTCGCGGACGTTCTTGTCGACGTCGGAAATCGCCACGACATCGCCGTACGGGAGCGCTTCGCGAGTAATCACCGAGCCCTGATATCGCATGCCGATGCAGCCGATCCGCCAGCGTTCGTTGGGCGAGGTCGGCTCGGTCGGTTCCTGGGCCGACGCAACATGCACGAAGGGACCGAGGGCGATGGCCGCCGAGGCGAAAGCAGTGCTCTGCAGGAACTGACGACGGTGCGGCTGCGCGGGCATGGCGAAATTCCCGAGGCTGAAGTTCAGGGCGGGCAGGTCAGCAATGGTTTACGCGGTTGATTGTCGCCCGCGGCGGCGGGGGTCTGCAACCTGCGAACGAAAATCCGTCCGAACGCCAATCGCCTGCTGCGGCACGCAGTGTGCTCGGTTAGACTGCCGGACAGTCCCGCCCTGCACTTCCTAGGGAGCCACGGCCCATGCCCACAATTCCCCATCGTGCCAGCCCGCGAGCGCTCGCCTTTGCCGCGATCGTTGTATCAGCAAATCTCTACCTCCTGGCTGCGGAACCGAACGCGTCTGCCACGGTCGAAAAGCGAACCTACCGCCACGAACTGAAGAAGCTGGTCAATCCCCCGCCGCTGCTGGCGGACTTTCCCGAGTTCGTCGATCCGGTTCGCGAAACCCATCGCTACGAAGCCCCGCCGCTGATCGACGAAGAGGGGGCCGACTTGCAGGTACGGGCCTGGCGGTTCTCGTACAACGCCCGCGGCGTGATCGAGATGCCCAATCGATTGCGAGGAGACCGGACCGCGGTGATCGTCGTCCATCCCTGGGGGATCGACGACGGCCAGGGCTGGCAGACTCCCGAACCCGCCGGGGCGGCCTTTCAATGCACTCCCGAACGCAATCGCGTCGTGACGAAACATCTGACGCAAGTCGTCAATCCGCTGCTGAAGTCGCTGCGGAACAACGCGAAACTCGTCATGTACAGCCTGCCGGGCAAGGAAGATCCCGCCCGGCAGAAAATGTATCGTTCCTTTCGAGGAACGCCGGCCTTGGCCGACATTCCCGAAGGCAAACGAGAACTCCAGCAGCAGCTCACCGCGTTCAAGTACCTGGCCAGTGAACTCCCCACGTCTCTGACGCTGTCCGCCGATAGCGCGGTCATCGATTACTATGCACAGATTCCCGCCCTCGATCCGGGACCGAAGTACAACAATCCTGGTTTCTGGTCGCTGCCCGTGCCGGTCCACCAGGCGATTGACGTGGCCCGGAACGACGTCGTGATCTACGACGGCGAGGGCTACCCGGCTCTGCGGGAGTTCCTTCGGCAGAACGGCGTCCGCCACATCCTGTTGACCGGCTACAACACCGACATGTGCGTCTGCGCGACGACGGCGGGATTCGATAACCTGCGGCAGGACTTCAATGTCTTCCTGGTCGGCGACGCCACGCTCGCAACCTTTCCGGCCCAGCCGACGCCCGCCGTGCCGACCTCTGCCGCCGTCGCGTTCGCCTCCCTGAAGGTGCTGATTACGCAGGCATCCTGGATTCAGGTTTCAGCACCCGCCGGAGCAGCCAAATGAACGAACAGGACCTCCCGAAACTCTCGCGGCGCGACTGGCTGGCCCGTGTCGCAGCGGTCGCGGCGACGTTCCCGTTCTTTTCCAGTCAACTTTCCGCCGACGAGCCCAAACCGCCGGCCCTGATCGCCATCACGCTCGATCTGGAAATGAGCCAGGACTACCCGCAACGCGGTCTGAAGGAATGGAACTTCCAGAAGGGAAACCTCGACGACGCCACCAAGCAGTACGCCGTCGAAGCGGCCCGGCGAGTCAAAGCAGCCGGCGGCGTCATCCACTTCTTCTGCGTAGGCCGCGTTCTCGAACAGCCCGACGTCGAGTGGCTCAAGGAACTGCACGCCGAAGGCCACCCGATCGGCAATCACACCTACGACCACGTCAACGTGAAGGCCCGGACCGCCGTCGAATCGCAGTTCCGTTTCCAGCGCTCGCCCTGGCTCGTCGAAGGACGCAGCGCGGAAGACGTCATCCGCGAAAACATCCGGCTGACAACCCTCGCCCTCAAGGAACGTTGCGGTATCGCCGCCCGCGGCTTCCGGACCCCCGGAGGCTTCCACGACAGCCTAGGAGACCGCCCCGACGTGCAGCAGTGGCTGCTCGACGAAGGCTTCCGCTGGGTCAGCTCAAAGTATCCCGTTCACGAAACCGGCAAACCCGGCGAAGCCCCGACCGAAGCCGTCTACGACTCCATCACCGGTTCGGTCTACGCAGCGCAACCCTTCGTCTATCGGAGCGGGCTCGTTGAAATTCCGATGAGCCCGATCAGCGATGTGACCGCCTTCCGCAGCAATCGCTGGAAACGCGAGTGGTTCCTGGAGGCGATTCGCCGGTCCGTGACATGCGCCATCGATTCCGGCCAGGTTTTCGATTTCCTGGCGCATCCTTCGTGCCTGTGCGTGGAAGACCCTGACT
This sequence comes from Planctellipticum variicoloris, assembly GCF_030622045.1. Taxonomy (NCBI): domain Bacteria; kingdom Pseudomonadati; phylum Planctomycetota; class Planctomycetia; order Planctomycetales; family Planctomycetaceae; genus Planctellipticum; species Planctellipticum variicoloris. Next base: position 4,907,764 of record NZ_CP130886.1, read on the forward strand.
TCGAGTCGATCGATCTGATCTGCAAGCTGGCCAATCAGGCCGGTGCGAAAGCCAAGCTGGCCTCGCTCGATGAAATCGCGGAGCGGGCACTGGTCGTGCCGAAACCGTGAAGTGAAGTCGAAGATTCCTCGTACGATGGACGTCCTCGTCCGTCGTACGGAGTAACCGACCATCCTTGAAACTAGAGCTCCAGGTGGAAACGAGCATGGCGCAATGGCGGACGCTGATTGTTGCAGTCAGCCTGATGACGGCAGACGGTGTGGCCCGCGCTCAAGGCCATTCGCCCGCTGAGGCTCCCGGGCGAATGACGCCGGCGGCGGGACTGAAGGTCGAGCTCGTCGCGAGCGAGCCGCTGGTGCGGCAGCCGGTCGCCATCGATTTCGACGATCGCGGCCGCCTATGGGTCATCCAGTACCTGCAGTACCCCAACCCTGCGGGGTTGGAGCGGGTGCAGGTCGACCGCTTCTCACGAACGAAGTACGACCGCGTCCCCGATCCGCCTCCCTACGGACCGGTCGGCGCGGATCGCCTGACGATCCTCGAAGACCGCGACGGCGACGGGCGGATGGACGCCTCGCACGACTTCGTCAGCGGGCTCAATCTGGCGAGCGGATTCGCCTTCGGCCACGGCGGCGTCTTCGTCCTCAACGTCCCTTACCTCCTCTTCTATCCCGATCGCGACCGCAATGACGTGCCGGACAGCGATCCGGAAGTGTTGCTGACCGGCTTCGGGATGGAGGATGCCCATTCGGTGGCCAACTCGCTCACCTGGGGACCGGACGGCTGGCTCTACGGCTGCCAGGGAAGCACGGTCACGGCGAACATCCGCGGCAGTGAATTCCAGCAGGGAGTCTGGCGGTATCATCCGCGCACGCGACAGTTCGAGCTGTTCTCCGAAGGAGGCGGGAACTCCTGGGGACTCGACTTCGACCGCGACGGGCAGCTCCTCTACAGCACCAACGTCGGCGGCTCGGTCATGCTGCACGCCCGACCGGGCGCCTCGCTCTGGAAACAGTTCGGCAAGCACGGCGCCCTGCACCATCCCTACGCCTTCGGTTACTTCGAACACGTCCCGCACACAAACTTCCACGGAGGCCACGTCACCGTCGGCGGCCTGCTCTATCGCGGCGACAATCTCCCCGCAGAGTACCGCGGCAAATATCTCGGCGGAGATCTGTTGGGGCATCAGGTTTTGTGGCACGACGTTACGCCGGACGGCTCGACCTTCCGTTCGTCCTATGGCGGAACGCTGCTAGCCGCCAACGACACCTGGTTTGCAACGTCGGACCTCGCGCTGGGACCGGACGGCGCGATCTACGTCGCAGACTGGCACGACCAGCGGACCGCGCACCCCGATCCCGATGCCGAATGGGATCGGACCAACGGACGCATCCTGCGGATCTCCGGCACGCAATCGGTCCGCAAGCCCGTCCTCGATCCCAACACGCTGTCATCGGCCGATCTGGTCCAGCTTCTCGACAGTTCGAACGACTGGCTGGTCCGCCGTGCCCGGCGAATTCTCAGCGAGCGCCAGGATCCCGCGGTCTGGGGAACACTACGAGAACGCCTGACGCAACCCGCGCAGGCCGTCACCATCGAAAAAAATCCGCAGGCGGAAGTCCTCTGGGCGCTGGCCGTGAGTGGCGGTTTCGACGACGCCACGGCTCTGACCTGCCTGTCGCATGCGGCCCCCGCGGTCCGGGCCTGGGCCGTCCGACTCCTCGGCGACCGCGGTCGCGTTTCCGCCCCGCTCGCTCAACGACTTCGCGAACTGGCCGGCGAAGAATCCGTCCCCGCAGTCCGGGCGGAACTGGCGGCGACCGCCCGGCGTCTCCCCGCGGCGGAGGGTCTGCCGATTGCTCTGGTACTGGTCGGGCGCGATCTCGAACGCAACGATCAGCACATCCCGCTCCTGCTCTGGTGGGCCATCGAGCAGCATGCGTTGACGGCCCCGCAGCCTCTCGTGGACTTCTTCACGTCACCCGCCGGTCGGGAATCCGCGACGGCAAAGACGTTTCTGGCTCCGCGGCTGCTGCGACGCTACGCCGCGCAAGCCACGCCTGACGCTCTGGCCGCCGTTCAAAAACTGATCCCGGTTCTCGGCGAGGAATCGGCCCTGTCCGAACTGCAGCAGGGTCTGCAACTGGCGAGCCAGCCGGCGACTGCGGAAAGCCTCCGCCCGGTGATCGAGCCGCTGTGGCGATCAGAGACCAGCAGCCCCCGACTGATCGCCCTGGCCCTGCAGGCGCAATTGCCGGGGGCGCGAGAACGCTGGAGCAGCTTGCTGGCCGATCCCGCCATCCCGGCGAAGTCCAAGACAGACTTGCTCGCACTGGCCCCGGCATCGGGCGGAGATCGCGATGCCCGGACGCTGCTGGCCCTGCTGGAACCGGCGTCGCCCGATCCCGTGCGACTGGCGGCAATCCAGGCGCTCTCCCGCATCTCGGACGAATCCATCCCCCGGGAAATCCTGCGCCAATATCCCGTGTGGTCATCATCCGCAAAGGCGCAAGCCCGAGAATTACTCCTCAGCCGCGCCAGTTGGGCCGCTCTGCTGCTCAACGAAGTCGATGCCGGTCGGCTGCCGGCCACGGAAATCCCCGTCGCCGACCTGACCCGCGTGGCCCTGCACCGCGACAAGCAACTCGATCAGCTCGTCCGCAAACACTGGGGCATCGTGACCAGCGGCACGCCGGAGGAGCGCCTCGCGGAAGTCCGCCGGTTCAACAACGACCTGCGGGCTTCGGCGGGCGTCCCGGCGAATGGTTCCCTGATCTACAAGAAGCTCTGCGCCACCTGCCACCCCCGCGCCGGCGAAGGGACGCGCGTCGGCCCCGACCTGGCCCACGCCAACCGGCAGGACCGCCAGTTTCTGCTGACCAGCCTGGTCGATCCCAGCGCCCAGATCCGCGGCGAGTACGTCCAGCACGTCCTGCAGACGACCGACGGCCGCGTCTACACCGGCCTCCTCGTCGAACAGAACGCCGCCGCGGTTGCGCTGCGAACCGCGAAGCAGGAGCTGATCACCATTCCGCGCGCCGACATCGAAGCGCTCGAAACATCCACCGTCTCGCTGATGCCCGAAAACCTGCTGAAACCCCTCGCGCCGCAGGAACTGCGGGACTTGTTTTCCTACCTGGAATCCCCCGGAACGCTCGCCCCCTGACCGCCCGGAATATGAGCACCGCTGGTCGGGACCTTGACTGCCGTCGACGACAACAGCCGCGCCACCAGCGCCGTCCAGCCGGTCTGATGGCTGGCGCCGAGTCCGCGTCCGTCGTCTCCATGAAAATACTCGTGGAACAGCACCAGATCCCGCCAGTGCGGATCTGACGCAAATCGAACATCGTCGCCGTGACAGGGCCGCCGCCCCTTCTCGTCCGGCAGAAACAGCCCCACGAGCCGATGCGCCAGTTCGGCCGCGACCTGCTGCAGATTGAGCCGCTTTCCCGACCCCGTCGGATATTCGACCTGAAACGAATCGCCATAGAAGTGGTGATACCGTTCCAGCGCCTCGATGAGCAGATAGTTCACCGGAAACCACAACGGCCCGCGCCAGTTCGAATTGCCGCCGAACATCCACGACGTCGACTCCGCCGGATTGTACTCCACGCACTGTTCCTCCCCGTCCGCACGAAACACGTACGGATGCTCCTTATGAAACCGGCTCATCGCCCGCACGCCATACGGAGCCAGGAACTCCGCCTCATCCAGCACATAGCTGAGAACCCGCTCCAGCCGATCGTGCGACGGAATCGCCAGCAGCCGGTGGATGTGCGTCGAACCGTTGTGCTCCAGCTCCAGGCACGACACCTGCCTCGCGAGATCCTGCCGATGATTGAGAAACCACTCCAACCGCCGGGCGAACCCCGGCAGCTTGTGCAGCAGTTCGTCGTCAAGCACTTCCACCGCAAACAGCGGGATAATCCCCACGATCGACCGGATCTGCAGACGAATCGAATCCCCGTTGGTATGCAATTGGTCGTAGTAGAATCCGTCCTTGTCGTCCCACAGCCCGGAGCCCCCCAGGCGATTCATTGCGTCCGCAATCGAAATGAAGTGCTCGAAGAACTTGGACGCCACATCTTCGTAGGCCGGATCCTCGACCGCCAGCTCCAGCGCCATCGCCAGCATCGTCGTCGAGTAGAACGCCATCCAAGCCGTGCCGTCCGCCTGCTCGAGATGCCCCCCCTTCGGCAAGGGCTTCGACCGGTCGAAGACCCCGATGTTGTCCAGCCCCAGAAAGCCCCCGGCGAACAGATGCTTGCCGTGGACGTCCTTGCGGTTCACCCACCACGTGAAGTTGATCAGCAGCTTGTGAAACGCCCGCTCCAGAAAACTCCGGTCGCGCCCGCCCTTCGGCCCGGTCATCTTGTAGACGCGCCAGCAGGCCCACGCATGCACCGGCGGATTCACGTCGGAAAACGCCCATTCATACGCCGGGATCTGCCCGTTCGGATGCATGTACCACTCCCGCAGCATCAGCAGAAGCTGAGACTTGGCGAACTCCGGATCGACCGTCGCCATCGGGATCATATGGAACGCCAGGTCCCACGCGGCGTACCACGGATACTCCCACTTGTCAGGCATCGAAATCACGTCGCGATTGAACAGGTGCTTCCAGTCGGCGTTCCGCCCCTCCAGACGACTCGCAGGCGGCTTCGGCTGATCGGGATCCCCCTTCAGCCAGTCGTCGACCGCGTAGTGATAAAACTGCTTCGACCACAGCAGCCCCGCATACGCCTGCCGCGCAATCAGTCGCTCCTGGGCCGGCGTCCCCGCCGGAATCTTCGACGCATAAAACTGATCGGCCTCCGCAACCCGGGCGGCGAAAACCTCGTCGAATTCGGAACCGAACGGCGTCTCCGGGAGCGCGGCCTCGGACGCCAGCCGCAACCGAATAACGATTTCGCCCCCCGCGGGAATCTCAAGCACATAATGCGGCGCTGCTTTGGTGCCGCGAGGCGTCAGGCTGATCGCCGCCGCCTTGCCGTCGATGACATAGTCGTGAAAGGCATCCTTCGCCGGCTGCATCGTTCCCGGCGAATCGTACAGGTGCATCTGGTTCGATTCGTTCTCCGTAAACAACACAGGAACTTCGCCGGCGCTCGCGGGCCGTTCGAAATACAGCCGGAATCGGTTCAACGTGGCGTGGTCGGCCAGCAGAGAACCGTCCCGCTGCAGCGTCAACCGCGGCTTCCGCTCGCAACCCTCGTGCGTGCAGCCCCACGCCCACGTATTGCGGAACCACAGCGTCGGCAACAGGTGCATCGTCGCAGCCTCCGCGGCGCGATTGGCAATCGTCACCCGGATTAGAATGTCATCCGGCGACGCCTTCGCGTACTCCGCAAAGACGTCGAAGTACCGGCTGTCGTCGAACACGCCGGTATCGACCAGTTCGAACTCCGGCTCCAGCTTCCCCCGCCGGGCGTTCTCCGTTCGCAACAGATCGTACGGAAACTCAGCCTGCGGATACTTGTAAAGAGCTTTCAAGTACGAATGCGTCGGAGTGGAGTCGAGATAGAAATACGCCTCTTTGACGTCCTCGCCGTGATTCCCTTCCGGTCCCGACAGCCCAAACAGGCGTTCCTTGAGAATCGGGTCTTTGCCGTTCCAGAGGGCCAGCGCGAAGCAGAGCCGGCATTCCCGGTCCGTAATTCCCAACAGGCCGTCTTCGCCCCAGCGATAGGCCCGGCTGCGCGCATGGTCGTGCGGAAAATAAGTCCAACTGTTCCCCCCGGCGGAATAGTCCTCGCGCACCGTCCCCCATTGTCGCTCGGAAAGGTACGGCCCCCAGCGATGCCAGTTGGCGGTGCGATTGTAAGAGGCCTCCAGACGAACTTCTTCAGCGGTAAGCATGCCAGTTTCCGACAGACGACGGGCCAACAGAATGCAGAATGAAGGACGAGCATGCTGCAGATTCCAGGTGTCCTTCAAGAATAGACGAAACCGCCGCCGCAGCGGTAGAGAGGGACCGGAACGCCAAAACGTCCGGGGAAGCCGGCATTCAAGTCGACCGGCGCAATCGCCCGGGACGCGCTACGCACCGATGAATGCACAAGAGCGGAGATTTCCGAAGGAGCAGCGCAACCGCAAGTCCGTCCGCAGCTCAACCTGCAGCGGAAATCACCGGCATCGATTCAGAAACAGAGCGTCTTCCATCTTGTCCTCTCTCCCGCTGTCTTCAGTGGGAGATGGCCAGGGTGAGGGTCTTCGAATGTGCCGGAGCGTTGTCCACGGAGAAAAGTCGGCGCGACTCACATCCGTGGCCGATGATTGAGTCCTCTGCCGCTTCGGGCGCAAAGAAGCGCCGACCGACCGTCGAAACATCCGCAGCGTTCGTCGTTCGACCGCCAGATGTCGACCGCCCCGCTCTCAGGAAACGACCGCCTCGACCTGCCGGTCGCAGCGAACTTCGGGAGCCTCCCCGGCCCCTTCCGAAGGATCCGCCGCCAGCCCCGCCTCCGCCTCCGCCCGCTGGTCGGCGACCCGGTCCGCCATGTGTCCGACGGCGTGGTCTTCCAGGAAGCCCACGAGCTGTTCCCGCAGAGCCTCGAACTCGGGATCTTCCAGCAGCGCAACGCGATTGCGCGGTCGGGGAAACGGGATCTCCAGGATGCCCCCGACGCGGGCCTCCGGCCCATTGGTCATCATGACCACTCGGTCGGACAGCAGCAGCGCTTCGTCGACGTCGTGCGTCACCATCAGCGCCGTCTTCTGATCGCTCTGCCAGAGATCGATCAGAATCTGTTGCAACTCCAGCCGGGTCAGCGAATCGAGCATCCCGAACGGCTCGTCGAGCAGCAACAGCTTCGGATTCAGGGCAAACGCCCGGGCCAGGCCCACGCGCTGCCGCATTCCCTGCGACAACTCCCCCGGCCGCCGATGGATCGAGTCGCCAAGACCGACCAGTTCCAGATAATGGATCGCCGTCTCGTCGATCTCTTGGCGACTGTTCCGAGGACGGACCTGCCGGATTCCCAGCGTGACATTCTGCAGGGCGGTCAGCCACGGGAGCAGCGAGGGAGACTGGAACACGACGCCCCGGTCCGGACCGGGACCGTCGATTTCGCGGCCCGCCAGAACCAGGCCCCCTTCTGAGATCTCGTTCAACCCCGCCACCATTGAAAGAACCGTCGATTTGCCGCAACCCGAGTGTCCGATCAGCGAGACGAACTCCCCCTGCTTCACGACGAGGTTGAAGTCCCGGACGACCGCCACCGGCCCTTTCGGCCCCGGATACGACTTCGTCACGCGCCACAATTCCAGGTAACGATCAACGGCGGGATTCATCGGGCACCTGCTGCACTCAGGGTGTAGGAAGGAATCGCTTCGGCTGCTCGAGACGGCTTGCCGCGCGCGACCGTCAGCAGCCAGTCCGTCAGATCCCGGCGGAGGTGTCGAAAGACGGGATCTTTGGCAATCGCCTTGCGATCTCTCGGCCGGTCGGCATGGACCGGAAACTCCGGCCCCAGCGTCCCCCCCGGCCCCGCTGTCAGCGGAATAATCCGGTCCGCCAGCAGCAACGCCTCGTCGAGATCGTTGGTGATCAGCACCACGGTTTTGCGGGTCTGCTCCCAGATCCGCTCGATTTCGTCCTGCAGCGTTGCCCGCGTCAGTGCATCGAGTGCCCCGAGCGGTTCATCCAGCAGCAGCACGTCCGGATCCATCGCCAGCGCCCGAGCGACCGAAACCCGTTGACGCATGCCGCCGGAAAGCTGGGCCGGCCGCTTCTGGGCCGCCGGCGCCAGATTCACCAGCTTGAGGTATTCTTCCACTCGTTCCCGTTTGCGTTCGCGCGACCAGCCGCTGCAGACCTGATCGACCGCCAGCCGCACGTTGTCAAAAACGGTCAGCCAGGGGAGGAGCGAGTAGTTCTGGAAGACGACCCCCCGCTCCGGACCGGGACCGGCGATCGGTTTGCCGTCGAGCAGAATCTGGCCCCGGTCGGGAGTCAGCAGCCCGGCAATCAGCGAGATCAGCGTCGTCTTGCCGCTGCCGGAAAACCCCACGATCGCCACGAACTCGCCGCGGCCGACCTGCAGATTGACGTTCTTCAGCACCTCGGTCGTCCGGCCGTTCGCCTGAAACGACTTCGAGACGCCGTTCATTTCCAGATAGGACATGGTAATTTTCTCGCCGCCCGGAAGAGAGGAATCCTGTCCGTGACTGCTTTGTCACCGCGACATTGACGGGGTGCTTCAAGAGAGGGTACAGGGAGTAGGGAATGGCCAGAGGAAGTCGCGTCGATACGGCCTCTTTTGTCTGGCTACTCCCTATTCGCTACTCGCTATTCCCTCACCCTATGGCAATCCACTACGCCGACACAGCGGAGTCAAAGCTGACGAGCTTCTGACAGACAATCATCACGCGGTCGAGCAGGAATCCGATGATGCCGATCGTGAAGACCGCCACCATGATCTGGGCCAGCGTCTCGCTGGAACCGTTCTGAAACATGTCCCACACGAACTTCCCCAGCCCCGGATTCTGCGCCAGCATCTCGGCGGCGATCAGCACCATCCAGCCGACCCCCAGAGAAATCCGCAGTCCGGTGAACATCAGCGGCAGCGACGCCGGCAGAATGATCTTGAAGACGCGCGTCACCGGTCCCAGCCGCAGCACGCGGGCGACATTGATGTAATCCTTGTCGATCGAAGCCACCGCCAGCGCCGTGTTGACCAGCGTCGGCCAGAGCGAACACAGCGCCACAGTCAACGCCGAGCTGATGAACGACTTCTCGAACCACGCTTCCGAGGGATCGGTCGTGTAGACGGCGCCGACCACGATCATCACGATCGGCAGCCACGCCAGCGGCGAAACCGGTTTGAAGATCTGAATGAAGGGATTCACGCAGGCCATGAACGTCGGGCTGAGTCCGCACAGAATGCCCACCGGAATCGCCACCAGCGAAGCCAGCACAAACCCCGTGAAGACCGTCTTCAGGCTGGTGAGAATCTGATCGAGATAGGAGGGACTCCCCGAAAACTTGCGACGGGCGGTTCTGGACGCCAGTTCGTCCTGCTTGACCGCATTCTTTTCCAGTCGCTCCTTCAGCGCTGCATTGGCAGGAACCGCAGCAGCCGCCCGCATTTCCGCCGCCTTGGCGGTATGCACGCGAACCTTGGCATCCCGCTCGACGTAGAACGCCGCTCGCTGCTGCACCGTCTCGCGATGCGCGGCGAACAGACTCTGACCAGCCACCCACACCTGCCGCGGATTCGGGATCTTCCCGAAGCGAGTTTCGACGCTGGCGGCCCCGATCGTCCAGAGCCCCAGAAACATCAGAAACGCCACCGCCGGCATCACCAGGAGTTGCGTGATCTTGCGGACCTGCTCGGGACGATTCTCCCCCGCACACAACCGGACGACCGGTTCGAACGCCGAAAAGCCCGTCAACTGCAGACCGTTGATGAGAAACTGTTTCATAATGGTCTCGCGGTTCCCTCTGAGTGACTGGGAATCATTTGAAGCCCTGCCCGCCCCGCTCAGTCCTTGCGGCCGATCGGAAACTTTGCGAGATACTCCCGCGGCCGGCGCCCGTTGAATTCCATGCCGTCGATGAATTCGCTGGTCGCGGACTTGTAGCCGTCGGTATCCCAGGGAACGTCGTCCGTCGTCAACTGCCCCTCGTCGACGAGCAACTGCGCCGCCTGCCGATAGATTTCGGGCAGGTAGATCGACTTCGCCGTCTCGTGATACCAGGCGTCGTCCCGCGGCTCGTCGATCTGCCCCCAGCGCCGCATCTGCGTGAGGTACCAGATGCAGTCGCTGTAGTACGGATAAGTCGCAAAACCCTCGAAGAAGACGTTGAAGTCCTTCTGCTCCTGCCGGTCGGTCGACTGGAATAGAAATGTTCCCGTCATGCTGTTGGCGATCACATCGTAGTCCGCCCCGACGTAGTCCTTGCGGGCCAGGATCTCGCAGGCCCGCTTCCGATTCAGGAACTCCCCCTTCTCGTCCACCGCATCCAGCCACTTTCCCGCCCGGATCAGCGCCTTGACCACCGCCAGATGGGTCTGTGGATGCTTCCCGGCCCACTCCTTCGTCACGCCGAACACTTTCTCCGGGTTGTTCTTCCAGATCTCGGAATCGGTCACCACGCACACGCCGATGTCTCGCATCACCGCCTGCTGATTCCAGGGCTCCCCGACGCAGTAACCCTGAATCGTGCCGGCTTCGAGCGTGGCCGGCATCTGCGGGGGAGGCGTCACCGAAATCAGCACGTCGCCGTCGATCACGCCGCGCGTGTCGTCCGCGGTATAGAAGCCCGGATGGATGCCCGCCGCCGCCAGCCAGTACCGCAGTTCGTAATTGTGCGTCGAGACCGGAAACACCATTCCCAGCTTGAGAGGATCTCCGGCCGCCTTCTGCCGGTCGGCGACGACCTTCAACGCGGCGGCGGTGATCGGATGCGGCGGCGTCGGGGAATCCAGTTTGGGATCCGCTTCCTGCATCTGCTGCCAGACTGACTTGGAAACGGTAATGCCGTTGCCATTCAGATCCATGCTGAAGGCCGTGACGATGTGCGCCTTCGTGCCGAACCCGACCGTCGCGGCGATCGGCTGGCCCGCCAGCATGTGCGCCCCGTCGAGCTCGCCGCTGATGACGCGATCGAGCAGAATTTTCCAGTTGGCCTGCGCTTCGACCGTGACCGACAACCCTTCGTCGTCGAAGTAGCCAAGCTCCTTCGCGATCACAATCGGAGCGCAGTCGGTCAGCTTGATGAAGCCCAGCTTCAGCTCGTCTTTCTCCAGATCGAGTTGTTCTTTGGCCAGCAGTGCAGCCGCATCCCCAACCGCCGCCGTTCTTGATGCCGACGGCGCCGGAGTCGCTGCAGTCGACCCCCCGCACCCGACCGCAGCCGCCAGCACGCCACAGCACAGCACCACCCGGCTCCAGGCTGTCAGCAAAAACGGCGAATCAGGCATCCTGCAGACCTTTCTGGCGGGGAACGCAGTTCCGTGGATCGGACGGGCGCACACGCTTCAAAGACGCATTGCGACGGGTCTCGCTGGACCTTGAACTGCAAGGACCACGCCCGATCGGGCAGACCGTCGACTCCGCAGGGCGGAAGATTCGGATAGCCGAAACCGGACTTGCGGCGATCCACGACGGCGACGCGGCATTCCACGCGGTACTCCCAGCAGAAAACGCAGGGCGGACCGGCGGCGGACCGTCCGGTTTCCGATCGCGTCGGCAGGCGTGCCAGAAATCTGGGCAGTGACGCGTCGACGACCCAATTCCGTCAATCGCCAGCGTCCTTCACGCTCGGTTGCCCGCACGCCCGGGATCAGGGAGCCGGCCAATGCCCCGGATTCTGAGACAGGTCAAGCCGAAGATCGAGACCTCGCAACACCTTACGTGCCCGGCAAAAACTTTTTCCGACACCTTTGGTGATTCGGGGTGTTTCAAACAGAACGAAGGAGGTGTTCATGGAACCTGCGAAGACGACTGATTGTGCGCAGCTCGAACAATTGGCCGACTCCGACAATCCGACGACAGCCCTGAGGGCAAAAATCGTTCTGCTCTCGCAAAAGGGTTTTGCCACGGCAGAAATTGCGTCGACGTTGGGAGTCTCTCGAAAAACGGTCTGGCGCTGGCGAACCCGCTTTGACCGGGGGGGCATGGAAGAAGTGACCCGAATTCCGCGACGCAGCGGTCGCAAGCCGACCATCCGCCGCAGCGTCGAGTCGAAAATCATCGAGACGACGCTTCACGAGCCACCCACGCACGGCCGCCGCTGGACGACGCGGCTCCTCGCGCAGACGCTCGGGGTCTCCCGCGCCATGGTTCACCGCGTGTGGCGCGAAGCTGGCATCACGCCCCCCGAAGCCGAATCCGGGCCGCGGGAACGCCGCGTCGACCCGACCGTCAATGGCGCCCCCGTCAGCGGCCTCGCGGTGTGCGGCGCCCATTGATCTCGGCGTTGAAAACGGAAACGCTCTCCCGGATTCTGGCCGTCCATCAAACGGGATAAACCGTAGCGGCTTGGCCGGGATCATTCTTCAGATCGGAAAGCCGCCAGGCATACCAGGTCCCCAGCGTCGCATAAGGCGACCAGTGGGCGGCGAGCTCCCGGCTCTCCTTCAAGCCGGGAGTCTCCGCCAACTCGTAGAGCTCGCGCATCGCCGACCGCAACCCCAGATCCGCTTCCGGAAAGACGTCCAGCCGCCCAAGCGCAAAGATCAGGAACATCTGGGCGGTCCACTTGCCGATCCCGTGCACTTCCGTCAGGCGGTCGATCGCCTCCGCGTCGGAATAACGCCCGAGCCGATTCAGCGGCAACCGACCCGATAACACATGATCCGCCAGGTCGCGAATGTAGGCCACTTTCTGCCCGGAAAGCCCGGCGCCGCGCAGCGCCGCATCGGAGGCCCGGATCAGTACCTGCGGATCGAGTTGCTGCACCTGCAGATCCGCCAGCAGCTTCAGCCGGATCGACCGGGCGGCTTTCGTCGAAATCTGCTGCGAGATAATGCTGCGAACCAGCAGATCAAATCGGTCGCGATGCAGTTTGAGCGTGCAGGGTCCCACCCGGAGCATCAGACCGTGCATCGCCGGGTCGGACGCCAGAAAGTGCTCCCGGGCGGCGGTGATTTTCTCATTCGGAATTCTCATACGGGCAGCCCTCCAGGATTTTCCGGCGACCAGCGGACAACCGTCTTCGGAATTCCCGCGCCGGCCGCGACTTCAACCGGCCGAACCAGGCCCGGCGACCTTCGGCCAGAGTGAGAGAAATTCGCAACCGAATTCGGTGTCGAGACTTAAGACAGCCTTTCGCATCGAGTTCACAACTCGAAATTCCGGTTCGCCAAGACTTGCAGCAAGAGCAGTCGGCTCAGACTGGAAGAGTGCGAAAATCGTCTCGGCGATGCAATCCATCGGCACCTTCCGCAGCGATTAAGCGGGGTCGCCGCCATTGACTCACGCGGAAACCGATTCGCAGGGGAAATTATCATGGAGTCGGCTGCATCGGGCCGTAATAATAGGTGCCGTGGGTCGCATGGATGTTGTGCCCGATCGATCGGCTGCGGCCGATTCGTCCCCAGGGGTTTACCACAGGCCATCATGCTGCAACACCCGCTGACGCTCCGTCCGCCCCATCTGCCGCAAGGGTACGCCTGACGCGGCCGCCCCCCCCGGCTGGGATCAAGCTCTCCCGATCTGAGCCCGCTGAATCCGGAACCGGCTGACATCGCCGAGAGATTCCGTGATCCCCAGTGAAACCTCCCGGCCCTTCCTGTCAACTGTAAGAGATCCCGCACCGGCGCGCAACCTCCGTCTGCCCGCCTCTCCCGATTGCCGAACCGCCCGCTATGGAAATTCTTCGCGTCCTCACCCTCCGCGGCCCGAATATCTGGTCCCGCCAGCCGGCCTTGGAAGTCTGGGTCGATCTCGGCCCGCTGAAGGACACCTCGTCGGAACAGATCGCCGGATTCAACGACCGGCTCATGGCCTGGCTCCCGACAATGATCGAACATCGCTGCAGCATCGGCGAACGGGGTGGATTCTTTCAGCGACTGCGCCGGGGAACCTACCTTGCCCATATCCTGGAGCACGTCACGCTGGAGCTGCAGACGCTGGCCGGCACGCCAGTCGGCTTCGGCCGAGCCCGCGAGACGCAAGTCGAAGGCGTCTACAAGGTTGCGATCCGATTCCAGGAAGAGTCCCTGGCGCGAGCCTGCCTGGAGACCGCCCGTCGACTCTGCCTGGCCGCAGTCTACGACCTCCCGTTCAACATTGCCGAAGAACTGAAGCCCCTGCGGGAGCTCGCCGACAAGGTCTGCCTCGGTCCGAGCACCCAGGCCATTGTCGAAGCGGCTCGGGCGCGCGAAATTCCGGTCCGCCGCCTCAACGCCGGCAGCCTCGTGCAGCTCGGCCACGGCGTCAACCAGCGCAGAATCTGGACGGCCGAAACGGACCGGACCAGCGCGATCGCCGAATCGATCGCCCAGGACAAGGACTTGACCAAGGTCATGCTCCGTTCCGCGGGCATTCCGGTCCCCGAAGGCCGGCAGGTCGACAGTCCGGAAGACGCCTGGGCCGCCGCCGAGGAAATCGAAGGACCGGTCGTCGTCAAACCGCTCGACGCCAATCACGGCCGCGGCGTCTTCATGAATCTGACCGGCCGGGACCAGGTCACCAGCGCCTACCACGAGGCCCTGAAAGAAGGTTCCGGCGTGCTGGTGGAGCAGTTTGCCCCCGGCGCTGAGCACCGCCTGCTGGTCATCGGCGGCAAGCTCGTTGCGGCGGCGCGCGGCGACGCCGCCGTCGTGATCGGCGACGGCCAGCAGACCATCGCCGAACTGATCGAATCGCAGATCAATTCCGATCCGCGCCGCGGCGATGACGAAATGTGCCCCCTGAACCCGGTGCTGCTGGACCTCATGACGCTGACGGAGCTGGACCGCCAGGACATGCGTCCGGAGAGCGTTCCGCGACGCGGAGCGCGAGTTCTGGTCCGGCGGAACGACAACCTCTCCCACGACGTCACCGACGACGTCCACCCCTCCGTCGCCGAACACGCGGTCCTCGCCGCGCACGTCGTCGGGCTCGACATCGCCGGGCTCGATGTCGTCGCCACCAATATCTCCCAGCCCCTCGAAGAACAGGGGGGCGTTGTCGTCGAAGTCAACGCCGGCCCCGGCCTGCTCATGCACCTCCGCCCCAGCGAAGGCAAGCCCCGGCCGGTCGGCGAAGCCATCGTCGCCACCATGTTCCCCGAAGGAGAAACCGGACGCATCCCCATTGCCTGCGTCACCGGAACCAACGGCAAGACCACAGTCTCCCGCCTGCTGACCGGCATTTTGAAGCTGGCGGGGCGAACGGTGGGGCTGGCCTGCAGCGACGGCATCTCCGTCGACGGCCGCATCATCGAAACCGGGGACTGCGCCGGTCCGCGCAGCGCCCGCAACATCCTCCTCAACCCCCTGGTCGACGCCGCCGTGCTGGAGGCGGGGCGGGGCGGGATTTTGCGGGAGGGGCTTGGCTTCGACAAATGCGACGTCGCCGTCGTCACCAACATCGGCGGCGGCGACCATCTCGGCGCGTACGACATCCACACCGCCGAAGACATGTTCAAAGTCAAACGGACGCCGGTCGATGTCGTTCGACCGACGGGGGCGGCGGTTCTGAACGCCGCCGATCCGGTCGTGGCGGAAATGGAATCGCTGTGCGCCGGCGGCGTGATTTTCTTCGCGATGGATCCGGAACAGCCCGTTCTGGCCCGGCACCGGTCCGCCGGTCGCAAGGCTGTCGCGCTGCTGGATGGCGTGGTGACATTTTTCGACGGACCGGATCGACGGCCGCTGGTCGCCGTGGCCGAACTTCCGTGTACGCATGGCGGTCGGGCAGAATTCCAGGTCGAGAATGTCCTGGCGGCAGCCGCCGCCGCGTGGGGGCTGGGAATCGATCTGGAGTTCATCCGGGCCGGCCTGCGGGCGTTCAGCGGAAATCTGATGGACGATCCCGCCCGTTTCAATGTTCTGGAAGTGGCGGGGAAGACGCTGGTGGTCACGGACCTCCGGAACGCGTCGGCGCTGCAGGCGCTGATCGCCACGCTGAACCGATTTCCCAATGCCCGGCGGAGCATTGTCTACTCGGTTGAAGAGGATCGGCGGGACGCCGATATCGAAACGCAGGGTCAGTTGCTGGGAGCGGCATTCGACCGCGTGTATCTGTGCGAGTTTGAGCGGGGGAGTCTGAGGCGGGCTGGAGAAGTGATCGAACTGCTTCGACAGGGTATCGGGCCGGAACCGCGGGCCGAACGTATCGAAGAACTCCTGGAGTGGAATGCTGCAGTGGACGTGGCGTGGAACAGTCTGGAACGGGGAGAGCTGCTCGTCGTGCAGTCCTCCAGCATTTCGCAGACGGTGCGCAAGATCCGGTTGCTGGCGGGGATGGAACGATTGGTTCCCGATGCGGCGACCGTGGGCGGAGCCAACGGCACGACGATTGCGTTCAGTGCGAACTGAAAGAACGGCCTGGCAGATTCTGCACCGCTCAGGCCCGGGTCACACAACCGCAGAGACACCATAGAGGATTATCGACGCAACTCCAGCTTCGCGATGGATTCCCCGCCAGTCCGGGGGCTCGCAGGGACAGACGGTTGAGCAACTCTCAGCCCATTGAGCGGCGGATGCCAGACGGCACTCCCGCAGTCCGGTCACGAAGTTCGAATCGCGTCCGACCAAGGAACGATCATGGAATTGAAGACGACGCGTACGCTGCGCGGTCCAAACATCTGGACGCGGGCGACCGTCCTGGAAGTCGTCGTAGACTTCCGCGCTGAAGGCGACTTTTCGACAACTCAATGGAAGACACTGCGGGACCGACTGCGGCGGCTGTTCCCGGCGGTGCTGCGCACGGCGCAGACTCACGAGCACGAGGCGATTCGGACGTCTCCCGCGTCGACAGGGCTCGCACTGGCCGACCTGCTGGCCTCGGCAGCGCTCGCGTTGCAAAATGCGGCAGGGTCCCTGGTCGAATTTGCAAGAGTCTCCGAAATGCAGGAGCACGGGGTCTGCAAACTTGCGGTGCAGTATCGGGAAGAGCCTGTCGGACGGATGGCGCTGCAGACCGCTTTGCAGTTGCTTGCTGCGGCCGTTGAGGGCCGCGAGTTCGACGTCGAAGGCCCGGTCTATGAACTGCGCTCGCTCGACCAGAACATCCGGCTCGGACCGAGCACCGGCTCGATTGTCCGGGCCGCGCAGGCCCGGGGCATTCCGGCTCGGCGGCTGAACGAGCGGAGCCTCGTCCAGCTCGGACAGGGCTGCCAGCAGCATCGCATTCTGGCCGCCGAAACTGATCGGACCAGCGCCGTCGCTGAAGCGATCGTGCAGGATAAGGAGTTGACGAAACAGTTGCTCCGGGCCATCGGCGTTCCCGTTCCTGCCGGCCGTCCCGTGTCGGATGCCGAGGACGCCTGGCAGGTTGCCCAGGAAATCGGCCTGCCGGTCGTGGTCAAGCCGAAAGATGGCAATCAGGGGCGCGGCGTCGCCGTGAACCTGACGACCCGCGAGCAGGTGCAGCGCGCTTACGCCGCCGCCCGCGAGGAAGAGGACGAAGTTCTGGTGGAGAAGTTCGCCGCCGGAGCCGACTACCGCGTGCTCATCATCGACGGCAAGCTGGTCGCCGCCGCCCGCCGCGAACCGCCGCAGGTGATGGGTGACGGACGTCGGACGATCGCCGAGCTGGTCGCGGAAACGAACCTCGATCCCCGCCGGGGGGAGGATCACGCGACTCCGCTGAGCAAGATTCCGCTGGACGAGATTGCCGACGCGGTGCTGGCCAGCCAGGGGCTGTCGGTTTCGGCGGTTCCGGCCGCCGGCCAGGTTGTTCTGCTGCGTCGCAACGCCAACCTCAGCACCGGCGGGAGCGCCGCGGACGCCACCGATCTCGTCCACCCGGAAGTTGCCGCGCGGTGCGTTGAAGCGGCGCGGATGGTTGGGCTCGACATCGCCGGCATTGACGTTGTCGCTTCGGACATCAGCCGCCCGCTGGAGGACCAGGGGGGGATGATTATCGAGATCAACGCCGCTCCCGGACTGCGGATGCATCTGGAACCATCGTCCGGCAAGGGACGTCCGGTCGGCGAAGCGATCGTGGATTCGATGTTCGCACCCGATTCGAACGGACGGATTCCGGTCGTCGCCGTGACGGGCGTCAACGGAAAGACGACCACGACCCGCCTGGTCGCCCACATCCTGCGGACGTTCGGCAAGCGGGTCGGCATGACGTGCACCGACGGCGTTTACTTGAACGATCGCCGAATCGACACCGGCGACTGCAGCGGCCCGAAGAGCGCCCGCACCGTCCTCGCCAATCCGGCGGTCGAAGCGGCCGTGCTGGAAACCGCCCGCGGCGGCGTCCTGCGGGAAGGGCTCGGCTTCGATCAGTGCGACGTCGCGGTCGTCACCAACATCGGCGAAGGCGATCACCTGGGGCTGAACGGGATCGACACTCTTGAACAACTTGCCCGCGTCAAACGGGTGATTGTCGAAAGCGTCGCCCCGCACGGCTGCGCCGTGCTGAATGCCGAGGACCCGCTGACGGCCGCGATGGCCGCGTATTGTCCGGGTCAGGTGGTGCTGTTTGCCCGCAAGGCCGACCACCCCGCCCTGCTGGCCCATCGCGAGCGCGGCGGCAAAGTGGTCTTCGTGCAACAGAACGCCATCTTCGCGGCGGAAGGTCGCTGGGAAGCGAAGATCGTCGCGCTGCAGTCGGTTTCGCTCACGTTCGGCGGACTGATCGGTTTTCAGGTCGAGAACACGCTGGCGGCAACTGCGGCCGCGTGGAATCTGGGCATTCCGATCGAAGTCATCCGGCTGGGACTGGAATCGTTCATCAACAACGCCCAGCGCGTCCCGGCCCGTTTTAACTGCGTGCAGTTCCGTGGCACGACGATCATCATCGACTACGGCCACAACTCATCGGCCCTGCTGGCGCTGCTCGATGCCTTTCAGTTTCTGCCGCACGAACGCCGGCTGATCGTTTACACCGCGGCGGGCGACCGCCGGGATGAAGACATCATCCGCCAGGCGGAGCTGATCGCCCAGGGCTTCGACGAGCTGGTTCTTTACGAAGATCAGTGCACGCGGGGCCGGGCGGACGGCGAGGTCATTCGTCTGATGCGGGAAGGTCTGCAGAAGGGGACGCGTCTGCGGCACGTCGACGAAACTCGCGGCGAGATGATCGCCATCGAAATCGTGTTGCGCAAGATGCAGCCGGGCGATCTCGTGCTGATTCAGGCCGATCAGGTCGAGGAAGCGATCCGCTTCGTCGAACGCCATCTGGCGTCGCTCCCGGAAGAATTGGTGCGCGAACCCCGCCCGCAGACCGTTACTTCCCGGTGACGTTGGTTGGAGTCTGCGGCAGGAGATTCCGAACGCCCTCTGGTTCCCCGATACGACCGGAGGGCGTTTTCGTTGGATGCGACGACTTGTGGTGACGGGTGTAGAATCGTCCCGCACTCTTGCCCTGATCTGGAGAATGCCCCCCGCATGATTTTTGCCCCGATCACGTACCAGGCCCGCTGGATCCTCCCCGCAGTGGGCGAGCCCGTCGAGAACGGGGCCGTCCAGATTGCCGGCGGAAAGCTGCTCCGGATCTGGCGGCACGCGCCGGATGACGCGGTTAATCTCGGCAACGTGGCGATCGTGCCGGGTCTGGTCAACGCGCATACCCACCTGGAATTCTCCGACCTGACGCAGCCGCTGCAGCCGTTCCTCCCTTTCACCGACTGGATTCGGGCCGTCGTCGGCTATCGGCGTTCCCATCCGGACGGCGTCGCTTCCGCCATCCGTCAGGGGCTGAATGCCTGCCTGCAATCCGGGGTGACGCTGGCGGGGGAGATCGCCACGGCCGGCTGGAAACCCGACGACTATGCGAAGGGCCCGCAGGCGGTCGTGTTTCAGGAGTTGCTCGGGCTCGATCCGGACCGGATTGTCGAACTGGTAACGATTGCGGAAGCCCATCTGGGCCGTTGGGCAGAATTCGACGGAAGAATTACCCCGGGCTGGAGTCCCCACGCTCCTTACAGCGTCCATCCCGAACTCTGCCGCCGCATCGTTCAGCGGGCCGCGCAGCACAGAACCATCCCGGTCGCCATCCATGTGGCCGAGACGGCCGCAGAATTGCAGTTGCTCAAATCGGGCGACGGCGAGTTCCGCGACCTGCTGCAGCAGTTCGGCGTCTGGGAGGAAGGGCTTTTCGGAGGGCGTTCGCCGCGGGAGTTTCTGGAGCTGCTGTCCGAAGCGGACCACGGGCTGGCCATTCACGGGAACTACCTGACCGAAGAGGACCTGGTGTTTCTGGCTCAGAATCCGCACGTGACACTGGTCTATTGTCCGCGGACGCACGCGGCGTTCGGGCATCCGCCGCACCCGTGGCTCCGGCTGCTGAACCTTGGCGGTTCGGTGGCACTGGGGACCGACAGCCGGGCGTCGAATCCGGATCTGGACTTCTGGGCGGAGCTGCAGTTTCTGCAGGCCCAGTTCTCCGACGTCTCGGCGCTCGAAATCTTGTACCTGGCAACTCAGTCGGGCGCGCGGGCGCTGGGACGCGGCAAGAGCTGCGGCTCGCTGGCGCCCGGCAAGCGGGCGGACCTGGCGATCGTGGCGCTGGACGATCCGGCGTTCACGCATCCGGAACGGGACCTCTTTGCGCCGGGGAACCGAATCGTCGGCACGATGCTGGGAGGCGAATGGGTGCACCGCGCACCGGGGTTGTTGGTTGAGACTGTGTAAATTCGGAAGAGACAACCACGAATCGCACGAATGAACACGGATCGTGGGGAGGTTCAACAGAGACTGGTTTCCAGTTCGCCGGGGCGGTTCCGCTGCAGTTCCGAGGGAGACATCCAGTGCCTGATCTTTCGCTGTCACCGTTGGAAGATTTGCAAACTCGGATCGGGAAGCTGGAGCGTGTTCAGCGCCGCTGGCGGACGGCTGCCTTATCTCTGGGGGCCGCCGGGCTGCTGGCATTTCTGATGGGCGCGGTCGATCTCCCTCGCAAACTCGACCTGGAAGAACTGACATTGCGGGATTCGAAGGGGAATGTGCGCCTTAAGATGTTCCTGCTCAACGATCATCCGCATCTGATGATGCTCGATCCCGACGGCATCCCGCGGAGTCAGTTTTCTGCGGAAATGATTGCCTTGCACGAACGGGGATGGCCGCGGATGACGCTGACGTCTGCGGGGAAACCGGCGATCGTCCTCTACAAGGACGACGGCAAGCCCGGCCGGCGAATCAGTGCTGCCGAGAAAGACTGAGGGGGGGCCAGTAACGGGGTGGCTGGATCGAGCGTTCGAGCCGCCGCTTCCTGCGACCTCGCTGGGGGCGGCCCAAGGCGGCCGACCCCAGCCACCCGATGTCAGATCTCATCTGCACGAGACGCGACTTCGGGATCTATTCGCCGAGCTTCAACTGGATCGACTCGATTTTTCCCGCGAACGGCGACGGGCCCGTGTATTCGCCGACGCGACCGCCGCTGTCGCGGCCGACCTGCAGACCATCCGCGGGCTGCGAGAGGACGCCGCCCGGCAGTTTGCCCGTTTTGCAGGGCTGACCATCGAGGGTAACGGACAGCTTGCCAGAGGTCTCCAGGACGACAGACAGCGTGTGTTCGCCGCCGAATTCGGCGGCGATGACCTGTTCGCTCAGCCTGTTGCCTCGGCGGAGACCGACGTGCAGCTTGCCGTCGTCGAACCAGAGGGCATAACCGTGGGCGCTGCCGCCCTGGGCGAGGAGTACGCCGGCGGGTCGTTCGGCGGAGTAGCGGGCGACGATCTCCAGGCGTCTGTTTTCGATGTCGGGGGCGTCGGCTCCTTTCAACGCGTCGCCGGCCTTCAGCTCGAACGACTTGCGAGGACTGCGAGCGGCCCTGGTCTTTGAGCCTGTCCGCCAGCCGCCGAGAGGCAGGACGCTGGCCCGCGCCGCCAATTCATTCCAGCGGGCCGACATCTGCTGAACGCGGCCGGGATGGGCGTCCGCGAGGTCGTGCAACTCGGATCGATCGGTCGCCAGGTCATACAGTTCCCAGGGGCGGTTCTCTTTGGCGACCAGCTTCCACTGGCCGTCGCGGATCGCCTGGTTCCCTTCGTGCTCCCAGAACAGCGGCTGCGGGCGGTCCAGCGACTTTCCCGCAAAGGCAGGGCGCAGGCTGACTCCTTCGCGCGGCGTCACGGGCTGCCCGTTTCGCTCGGTCGGATACTTCGCCCCGGCGACGTCGATGCAAGTGGCCATCAGGTCGATCAGGTGTCCGGGCTGATGTTCGATCTCGTTCGTTCGTTTCAGCCCCTGCGGCCAGTGAGCGATCAACGGAGTGGAAATGCCCCCTTCATGCACGAAGTGTTTGTATTCACGGAACGGGGTGTTGCTCGTGTTGGCCCAGTCGGGGCCGTAGGCGATGTAGGTATCGGGACCGCCGGGCAGATGTCCCGGCCCCATCACCACGGGCCGGCCGTCGCGAGTCTGGGCCGGAATCACGTCCAGCCGGACGGCGTCGGCGGCGATGACGGGATGCATCGTTTCCTCGCGGGCTTTCCGGCCGACGGTCTCCTGGCAGCCGCCGTTGTCCTGCAGGAAGAAGATCAGCGTATTATCAAGCTGCCCCTGCTCACGGAGGGTCTGGACGATGCGGCCGATCCCCTGGTCCATCGCGTCGATCATGGCGGCATAGACTTCCATGCAGCGGGCTTCCCATTCCGGGTACTCCTGGCGAGACCAGTCTCCTGTCTGCGGACTGAGTTCGACCGTGGGAGGAATCAGGCCCAGTTCTCGCAGTCGTTCAAACCGCCGTTTGCGAATTGGTTCGTAGCCCGCATCGTATTTGCCGCGGTAGCGGGCGACGTCGGCCTCCAGCGCGTGCATCGGCCAGTGGGCGGCGGTGTAGGCCACGTACAGGAAGAAGGGTTTGTCGGCCTGTTGCTGGCGATGCTCCATTACGAACCGGATGGCATGGTCGCTGATGGCGTGCGTGTAGTAGTACGTTTCCGGCTTGTACTCGGGATCGGCGAAGGGGGAGATCATCGTGTTGTCGCGGGTCAGCGTGCCGGGATCGTAGAAGCTGCCCGCGCCGGTGATCGTGCCGTAGAACCGGTCGAACCCGCGCTGCAGCGGCCAGTTGTGTTTCGGGCCTTCCGGTTTGACCTGATCGTTGCGGACGACGTGCCACTTACCGGTGGCGTAGGTCGCGTAGCCGGCCGGGCGGAGGGCTTCCGCGATGGTGACGCAGTGTTCGTTGAGCCCGCCGCTGTAGCCGGGATGGCCCCGGTCCTCCGTCATGTGGCCGACGCCGGCCTGATGGGGATAGAGTCCCGTCAGCAGGCAGGCCCGCGTCGGGCAGCAGCGGCCGGTGTTGTAGAACTGCGAGAACCGCAGGCCATTTGCGGCGAGGCCATTCAGATTCGGAGTGTTGATCTCGCCGCCGTAACAGCCGAGGTCCGAGTAACCCATGTCGTCGGACAGGATGACGATCACGTTCGGCCGGTCGGCGGCGGAAAGGGGCATGATGCACGCGAGGAAGATGGGCAGGCAGCACAGCAGGCGGGACCACATGGCGTTACTCCTCGTTGATCCTCGGGTCGAACATTGGGGTGCTGGGGCGGAGTCTTCGACGAATCGGCGCCAGTGAGACCACCTCAATCACCGGCCACGAATGTGACGCGTCGTCTGTTCTCCGTGGACGACAGCCCGACATCTTCGAAGACCCTCACCCTGGCCCTCTCCCACTGAAGACAGCGGGAGAGGGGACACGACGAAAAGACGCACTGTTCGAGAATCGATGCCGGTGATTCAGGAGACTGGGTCGTCGAAGACTCCGACGCCAGCCACTCAGCCACTCGTTTCCTGCTCTCTCCGTGCCCTCAGTGCATTCCGTGGTTCACACTCTTCCCATTCATTCGCGTTCATTCGTGCAATTCGTGGTTGTCTCTTTCCGCACGTCAGAACGCAAAGCCTACCAGTCGACTGCCAGCATCATACAGTTGAGCCCGCTGCCGATCCCCAGCAGGGCGACGCGGTCACCCTTCTGCAGGAAACCCCGTTCGTCGGCGATGGCCGCGGTGATCGGCAGCGAGACGGTGCCGATGTTTCCCAGGTATGGATACGTGCAGAAGTCGCGGTCGACGGGGATTCCCAGCGACTTGAGCACTTGATCGCGGTGCCCCTTGCCGACCTGGTGGCAGATCACCTTGTCGATCTGTTCGGGCGCCAGCCCCACGCGGGACAGAAACGACTGCCACGTTTTGTGCCCCAGCTCCACGCCGAACTTGAGGACCGAAATCGAATCGGTCTGCATCACCTGTGTAAACGCGTGCGACAGCCGGGCCGGCAGCAGGCCGCTGACCTTCTGCTGAATGAGCTGCGGCACGAGATTGCCGAGCCGGGTCTGCGTGACGGCGGACGGCAGCAGGTTGCCGACGCGATCGACCGCCGCCGGGAGCGTCGACTCGAAGCCCCACGTGCAGAGCCCGTGATGCTCCGGAGCGGACTTGATGGCCCCTCCGAGCAGGCGGTGGGCGTTCTCCCGGCCGAACGAGCCGTCGGTCATCAGGACCGCCACGGCCCCGGAGCCCCCCGTCAGCGTGGCCAGCGACTGGGTCAACGACTCCATGCTCATGTCTTCGAGCAACCGTTGGATCGTGTATTCGACGATTTCCCGAGACGACTCGCACGAGACCACCATGCCGGCGCGGATCTGCCCCAGCTCGATCCGGTTGGCGATCTCCAGCATGCCGTTCAGCACGCCGAGGCAGGCGTTGCTGACATCGTAAACCGCCGCGTCGGGGCTGATGCCGAGATTGGCCGCGACGCCGCAGGCTGTGGCCGGTTCGAAGCGTTCGCGGCAGACGCCGGCGTAGATCAGGACTTCCACGTCGCGAGCGGCGACGCGTGTCTGTTCCAGCACCCGCCGGGCAGCTTCGGTGGCGCCGTCGGTCAGCGTCTGATCGGTCTCCCACCACCGGCGTTCGGTGATTCCGGTCCAGGCTTCGAGCTGCCCGACGGGGATCTTGAGCTTCTCGTAGAGGGGCGCGAGGCGCTGCTCCAGCTCCGCCGAGGTGACCACGACGGGCGCCAGCTCGTAACCGATCGCTTCGATGAAGACGCGCTGGTATTTCATGGAGTTGGTAATTGGTTCTTTGTGATTGGTGATTGGTGATTGGTCAGTTGTCAGTTGCGTTGAAATCGCAATTCTTCCCGTTTCCGGCTCTCAACTCTCAACTCTCAACTCTTTCACCGTCTGCAGCGTGAATTTTTTCATTTCGTAGATGACCCGGCCGTCGACGACCAGGAAGCCGGCGGCGGTGACGAGGCGGGCGGCGTCGTCGACGTCGGTGACGACCACGTCTACGGTAACGGCCTGGTCGCGGGGAATCACCTGACCGCGGTAGATCCACTCGTGCGGCTGATTCAGAGCGACGGTCTGAAACACGGCGTCCGGCCCGAGGTTCCAGCGGCGCTGAGCGTAGATTTTCATGAGCTGCAGGAACGATTCCAGCCCCAACGAACCGGGCCAGACCGGGTCCTGGTAGAAGTGGGCTTTGAAGAACCAGAAGTCCGGATCGACATGGACGGAACCGCGCACGAAGCCGAGCCGATGCGGACCGCCGTCGGCTGCGAACTGGTCGACCTGGGTGATCATCCGGAACCGTTCGCTGGCGAACGGGGCGGTCGTCGGCACGGGGAAACTCTCGGCCTGCTGCAGGTCGAGTCGGCTCGGCTCGAAGCGTTTCGCGTCGCGGATGCCGACTTGATTGGCGAGGGCCGCCTTCGAGAAGAACCCGAAGTAGGTGTTCCCCGCATAGACCGATTCGCCGTTGCAGCGGAGGTCGAAGTCGAAGTGCTGGATAATCATTCCCGCGGACTGCGAGACGCGGGTGATCTTGACCGTCGTGGCCAGCGTTCCCGAGTCCGCCGTGACTGCGCGATGCTGCGTCGCCGTGCCGCCGAGATTTCGGAAGGAGAGATCGACGTCGCTGGTGAGCGCGGAGCCCAGATAGCCGGCGAGCCAGCCGCAGGGTTGCAGGGCGGTTTCGAGCAGGACGGCGAACGGCATTCGGGGCTGTTGATTGGCGGCGAAGAACCAGGCGTCGGGGGGGACGTCGTACTCGGCGACGATGACGCCGCCCGCTTCGAGTTTCCAGGCTTCGCAGTTTTCGATGGAAACGATCCGGTCCAGAAACTGGAACGGCGGGCCGGGCAGCCGGGCGATTTTTCGTTCGCTGTCGAAGACTTTGTAGCGGTCGCCGAAGGCGTCGGAGGGTTTGCCGATGGCGAAGGCGGTGATGCGGTCGGTGGGGAAGAGGGCGGGCTTTGCCGGCGGTTGAGAGTTGAGAGTTGAGAGTTGAGAGGAAGAGCCGGAATCAGATGGAGTCTCCGTCTGACACTCAACTCTCAACTCTCGTCTCTCAACTCCGCGCCACAGCGCCTCAATTGCCTCGCGGGTCAATCCGGTCAGTCGGACCGACATGTCGGTGATTTCGACGATCGGCTTGCCGTCAGCGTACATGAGGGCGTCGGCGAGGCAGAAGGGAGTCTGCTCTGAAATGCATTTCTGACTCTCAACTCTCATCTCTCCACTCTCAACTCCCCCATACCCCAGCTCCTTGATTGTCACCTCGTACCAGACCTTTTGCGTTGAGGCGACGACCTGGCCGCGGCACTTGAGGCGGCTGCGGATGCCGGGGATTGGTTCGTAGGCGATCTGTCCGGCTTCGCCGATCCAGCCGAGGCGGAGGAGGTAGATGCGCAGGGTGTGGAGGCAGCACTCGTACATGAGGGTGCCGGGCATGACCTGGTCGTCGCAGAAGTGGCAGGTCAGGAACCAGTCGTCGGGGTGGATATCCATCTCGGCCCGGATCACGCCGAGACCGTATTTGCCGGCGCCGGGCTCGATCGAGAGCACGCGATCGACGAGCCGCATGCGCCCGTCCGGCAGCGTGACGGGATGGTGCAGCGGCAGGTTCCTGAAGCGGGGGCCGAAGCAAGCGGCGAGATCGCCGCGACGCAGCGCCGCGAGCTGGACGTCGGAGAAACTTTCGGGGGCGAGCGGGCAGGGTTCCGACCAGTCGGGGGGGAGCTTGCCTGGTTGCGGGCGTTTGTCGAGGGTGCTGTGGATGACGCCTTTGCCGCCGGCGAGTTCGGCCTCGGAGAAGAATCCGGCGCAGCCTTCGCGCATTGTCAGCAGCGGTTCGCCATTGACGGTGGCGTCGAACTCGAACCGGAAGAGATACGTCTCCCCCTGGCGGAAGAAGTGATTGATTTTGATGTCGTAGTGGATGGTCTCGCCGGCGCCGGGGAGTTCGCGATGGAAGGTGACGACGGCGTCCAGCAGTCGGTAGACCGCCTTGCCGCGCGCATGCAGATCGATCCCCAGCCAGCCGGAGAGGAACAGGTCGGCCTGTCCCGATTCGACGGCGATGCACGTGGGAATGCGGCCGCAGTCGAGATACCACGCGTCCGGGTGAATGTCGTGTTCGGTCACCACGCGTCCCGAGGTCATCGAGAGGGGTTCGCCGTCGATTTCCAGAATCCGGTCGACGAGCATCAGCGGTTCGTCCGGCAGCCGGACGCGCGTGGGGAATTCGTCGATCGCCGCGAACTGCTCCCCAAGAACGCGACCGATCTTGCCGATGGCGAACTCGAGGCATTGCTCGCGGTTGAGGGACCGGGGCGAGGTTTGGGGGGAGTCCCAGGCGGGCGGTGCGGGTATCGGGTATCGGGTATCGGGTATCGCAGAGACGTTGGGCCGGCTGTGCCGGCCGGCCGCTGGATCGTCGATGGGTGCCGGTCGAGGCAAGTCGTCGTTCGCTGCAGCTCCCATGTCGGGTGAGTCGAGTCCGCGAGGTTCGCCATCCTTGATCGTCTGAATGGTGGGCCTCGAAGACTCGACCCACCCTACGTTTTGCGATGAAGTTGTCGGCGGCGCGGCGACGATCGTCGACTGGCGTGCAAGTTCGGCTGCGGCGAGGTCGAACGTCTGGCGGGCGACCTGCAGATAGGCGGCATGCGCGGCGGCCTGGGCCGAGACCAGATCGCTCAGCATCTGCAGTGCCGCGGCGCGATCCGGGGCGGCGACGGCGGAAAGTCCAGACGGTAGCGGCTGAGGCACAGGTGCAGTCACGGAGAGATCCTCGACGACGCCCGCGGGCATCGATGAAACAGGCTGGGACAATTGAAAATCGCCGATCGGAGCGGCTGGATGAACGAAGTCGTCCCCCAACAGATCAGCGATATCCGAAGCGACGCCAGCGCCGTTGCCAGAGTCTTTTGATTCCATGGGCGCTCCGTGTGCCACGGGCGGCTCGTCCGCCCGGACCTCGTCAACAGCCGGTCGCACTGGCGGCAAGCCGCCAGTGGCACACAAGTCCCGTTCGACGACTGGCCGACGAGTTGGAATCGCTGGCAGCGGCGGAGCCTCGTACGGCGCACCACCCACCGGCGTACGAATCGTCCGCGTTACCGACGGCTTCAGCGTTCGCGGCCCATAGAGCGGCGACAGGTCGACGGGGACGCCCTCAACCATCAACTGTCCAAACGCATTCAGAAACACGCCGAGCGGATCGGAGGTCGCCGGGCAGACCGCTCCGGACCAGACGGGCGTCTCCGGGAGGATCGCCTCGATCATCCGCGTACAACTCGCGCCGGGACCGATCTCCAGGAACCGTTGCACGCCGTCCGCGTGCGCCTGGCGGATGACTGCAGGAAAATCGATCGTGTCGACGGCTTGAGCGACAATCGCCTCGGCCGCGGACTCGTGGTTCAGTTCGTACGCACGTCCCCACGCCGTGCTGTAGAACCGCACGCCCGCGGGGGGAGTCGTCCGCATCCGATGCAGTTCGCGGTAGGCGGGCTCAACCTGGCGGAGAACCGGACAGTGGACCGTGCTGGGCGTCGCCAGCGGCACGAACGTCGCCCCGAGCCGGCGGATCAGTTCGTCGACATGCGTTCGCTCGCCCCCGACGACGCACTGTCCCGGCGTATTGACGATCAGCAGATAAGCCCGCTCCAGACCTGACAGCGCGGATCGCACGGCGTCTGCAGAGCGATCTACGACGCCCGACAACCACGGCACCGGTTGCCCGGCGAGAAGTTTCCACGCTGCACGTGCGGCGTCAAATGGAGCGACGAGATCGCTGCCGAAGAGGGGCGAGCGCCGCATCCGCTGCAGCATTTCATCGCGATCCCGCCAGGCCCTCAGGCCGAACAACGCCGCGGATTCCCCCAGGCTATAGCCGATGGAGGCCTGAGGCCGGATTCCGAACTCCGCCAGCAGATCGCAGAGCGCAGTCCCCAGCGCCACCTGCCCGAAGATCATCGCCTTATGATCGCGGCCCAGAGCTTCGGTCGAAGGGCCATTCCAGATCAGATCGGGCTGATACTGTCCCCGGAGTTCTGCGTTCTCGGCGTGCTGCCGTTGCAGGATCTCAGGAAACGCTGCGAGGAGTTCGCGCCCCATCCCGAGAAAGTGATTGCCCGAACCGGGAAAGACGAACGCCAGCTCGCCTGGGGCCGCGGGGGTTTTGCGCAGCCAGACTCGCAACCGTGAATCATTCGGCAAGGACTCGCCCGCCAGTCGACGCTGCAAGCCGCTCAAAGCGGATCGCAGCTCCTGGACATCGCGAGCGACAATCGCGGCTGCAACCGGCGACTCCGGATTGAATCGATGCTCGCACCACCAGCGGCGCGCCAACCGATCGATTGAATGGTTGGTCTCCAGGAGGGATTCACAGTTCCCCAGCGACTGACGCAACGTGTCTCGATCGGTCGCGCCGAAGGCGAAGAGCCCCTGCCCGAGGACGGTTCTCACGATGCAGTTGGCGCTGATGGCAGAATGGTGGGGTGGCTGGGGTCGGCCGGTCTGGGCGGCTCCCAGTCCGTGGGTGAGAGGCTGGGGGCTCGAAGACTCGACCCCAGCCACCCCGCGAACCAGAGAATCAGCGAGCGTACTGCTGATCGGCCCCTCCTCAAGCAGCACGCGTATGGACGGTCCGTCGGTTGGCGTGGTCGTCACGGCCAGTTGCCGCGGCCCGTTCCGCCGGTCGCTGAGCCAGGGCTGCGCGGTTCCGCTGCCGGCGGGGAGAAGCCCGCGAGACAAGTAGAGCACGCCGCTCAGAAGTTCGAGCATTCCGGTCGCCGCACCGGCGTAAATGGGAGCAGGGTCTCGCGCTGCGGTCTGAGCCACCGGCTCTGGTTCGCCCCGGTCGATCTCACGGATCACCGCATGAATCCGGTCTCCGTCGCGGACCGCGTCGTCGACTCGTTTGAGTATCAGCGCGACCGATGCAT
Organism: Planctellipticum variicoloris; assembly: GCF_030622045.1. NCBI lineage: Bacteria > Pseudomonadati > Planctomycetota > Planctomycetia > Planctomycetales > Planctomycetaceae > Planctellipticum > Planctellipticum variicoloris. Next base: position 4,937,556 of record NZ_CP130886.1, read on the forward strand.
CGACGAAACGCTTCTCGGGCGACACGCCGTCGGCGAGCGCCGCCAGCACGATGCGGACGTCCGTCGCTAATTCGACGCTGCCGACCAGCGCCCGATCGAGTTGCCCGGTCTGCAATTGCGATACCGCCGCCGCCAGCGCATGCAGGCCCGAAGTTTCTTCCCCCGAGATCGTGAAGCAGGGTCCGCCGACATCGAACTCGCGTGCCAGCCGGCTGGCGACGATCCCCCCCAGGTTCCCCATCACCCGGTTCGGCGTCAGGGGCGGACTGAATCGCTCGCGCAGCTCGGCGACCCATTGCACAAACTGCTCTTCGCTCAGCTCCAGCCCGAGCTGGTCCGCCCACTGCCGGGCCAGAGGTTCCAGCATCCACCGCACGTGAAAGTTGGTGGTGTTCGGATCGAGCTCGATCCCGACGAACACTCCCGTCCGGTTTTCCAGCGTTCGCGGCTGCCCGGCATCCGCCAGGGCTTCCGCCGCCACCTGCAGCATCCATTGCTGCTGCGGCAGCATGTCGGCGATTTCGAGCGGCGGAATCCGGAACTCTCCCAGCGGAATCTCCGTCTCAGCGATCCCGCTGAACCGCGGCAGCGTTGCCCCGTCGACGCGCTCCGACGACTCGACGCCCCACCACCGCGGCTGGGTATCAACGAATGAGACACGTCCAAGCCGCTCCGCCAGAAATTCATCCGCCGACTCCGCCGTCCCGACACGAGCGGCCAGGCCGACAATCGCAACGGCCGGCGGATCGACGCGAAAGCCGGGGGACTGCGTGCGTCGCGGTGCGAGCGCAGCCTCCGTCGCGAGATTCCACTCCTCGACCAGCACATGGGCGTTGATTCCGCCAAAGCCGAACGCATTCACCGCCGCCCGTCGAGGCGAACCATCCCGATGCCGCTCCCAGTCTTCCGCCTTGGCCAGCACACGGAACGGACTGCCGGCGCGCTGCAGGCCCGTTGCGGGTCCGGCGAAATTCGCGGTTGGCGGCAGCGTCTCGTGCCGCAGAGCCTGCAGAACTTTGAGCATCCCGGCCGCACCCGCGCCGGTCAGCAGGTGCCCGACGTTGGACTTCACCGACCCCAGCACCGCCCGTCCGGTACGCCCGTGCCAGAGCTGATGTGCGCTCTCAATTTCTACCGCGTCGCCGACAGGCGTTCCCGTCGCGTGGCACTCAATCAGTTCGACCGACTCCGGCTGCCAGCCGGCCGCAGCATAGGCCGCCTGCATCGCCCGCAACTGCCCCTCGGTCCGGGGAGCGAGCAGGCTCCCGCCGCGGTCATTCGATATGCCGATCCCGGCAAGTGTCGCCGCAATCGTATCGCCGGCCGCAATGGCATCACTCAGGCGTTTGAGGACAAAGACGCCAGCCCCTTCGCCGACAACCAGACCGTCTGCCGCAGCGCTCAACGGTGCACAGCGTCCGCGTCGCGACAATGCCTGCAACTGGCCGAAGCCCATCTGCGTGTACTGGCAGTCGGGACGGGAAAGGCCGCCGGCGAGCACGGCATCCAGCCGCCCGGACTGGAGTTCATCGACGGCGAACTTGAGGGCATAGAGCGAGGACGCGCACGCGGCATCCAACGTCCACGCCGTGCCGCCGAGTCCCAGCGCCCGGGCCACGAGCGCTGCGGGGAGCCCCGCGGCAAACCGATTCCGCGGGTGCCAGTTTGCCGGCGACCACGGCGCTGGTCCAGGCGAGAAGACTCGTTTGGCAATCTGCCGCCCCAGGACGTCCCGGGCCCAGGCCGACGTCGACTCTGTCGGCAGGGCGATCGCTCCGAGGATGACTCCGATCCGGGACGGATCGACCGCCTCGCAGCCGCCGGCCCGAAAGGCCGCGCGGGCCGCATGCAGGGCCAGGTGGCAGAGAGGATCGAGCCGGGCCAGGAAGTCGCGATCGAGTCGCAGTCCGGTCGGATCGAATTCGAAGCCTTCGACGAAGCAGCCCCAGTTCGAATAGACGCGATCGGCCTGCAGGTCGCCGGGGGCGTGCGCCATCTCGGCGGGGAGCGCCCAGCGCCCGCGTGGAACGGTCTGGCCGGCATCTCGCCCGGCGGCCACCAGCCTCCAGAAGGCATCGGGATCTGCCGCGCCGGGAAAAACTCCACCCCATCCAACGATCGCGATCCGTTCCTGACTCGTCATGCATCCGCCGGGTGCAAACTTTGCGCAAACCGGCCAATGTCTCGGCCGGGGGAACCCGCCATGATAGGCAAGCCGGGCGGGTGGCACCAACCCACCCGCCTCCCCGCAGAATCGGTCAAGTCGGCGGGATCGCTACGACGATTCGAAACGACAGGGGCGCGAAGTCGCCGGGCGATTTCGTGCCCGCTGGGGGGGGGAAGACATGTTGAAGCGCTGGGGTCTGGGATTGTGTCTGGCCGGGGCTGTGACCAGCTCGGTCGGTTGCCGGTGTCTGCCGGGGCTGAATGCCTATGGCAATGTCATCGACGACGTCTCCGACGCCGACTGGTGGCATCCGCTGGACAACGTCTACTGCCCCCGGCTGGATATCAGCCGGGCCGGCAGACCCGACTGGTGCGGCCCGGTGAACAGCCGGCTCTGCCCCTGCCGCTGCGTCAACGGCACCTGGGACCGGTACGACGAGTGCAATCTCTATCCGCCGGCCTACCCGTACCAGTATCCGGGCAGCTTCTTTGGTACGGTCGTCAATCCCGCGACCGGCACGCCCTATCCGCAGCCCGCTCCGCTGGCCGACCCACTGCGAAACGAAAGCGAAGAAGTCGAGCGGGAAATGCTGCCGGATTCGCCGCAGCTCGACTTGCCGCGCCAGCCGCTCCCCCCGGCCCCGGAACCGAGCACTCGGCGCCCGGCCAGCCAGGAGGAAAGCTCCGGTGTCATCCCGGCGTCGGCGCAGGTTCTGGCTCCGAACCCGGTACGCCGCCCGGACCACAAACCCAAACACACGGCTCCCGCACCGGCTCCACAGAAAACCCGGTCCCTGCTCCCGTAGGGAACCTTCAATTGCACGCATGAAACGACAGAAGCCTCCGAGATCCCTCGGAGGCTTCTGTCGTTGTGATCTCTCGGCAGAGACACGCCTACTTTGCGTCGCTGGCCTCAGCCGCGGGAGCCTCGGCCGGAGTGGCCGGGACGACGATCTTCGCCTGAATGCGAAGGGTGATCGGTTCTTTACGACCTTCAATGATCACTTGGATGTCGTTCTGATAATCGCCAGCGTCTGCGGGGGCCGTAAACTTCAACGGCAGCAGATGCACCGGTCGGGCATCAGAGGGCATCTGCACGGTCAGAGCCTTGTCCCCTTTCCCCTGATTAAATCCTTCAATGGAAATCGGCTTCTTCGCCCGAATCACGACTGTCTGGGTTTTGACCTGACCAGCAGTCACCGTGCCGAAATTGATCGCAGACGGCGTCACCGTCAGGTCGGATTCCACCTGGGCAAAGACCGGAATCGGCACATGAGGATTGTTGGCGTCGTCGGTGACCAGAGTCAGCGTCTCGCGAATTACGCCCGCCGAAGCGGTCGGCTTTAACGTCACCAGCAGCTCATAATCCACCCGCTGCCCGCCGCGACCGATTTCCTTCGCCACGGCCTCGATGTTCGGATTCCGGTTCTGCACCTGCAGAATCTTCCAGTCCGGCCGCCCGGCGTACGCCACCGACAGCTTCAGCTCGCGGGATTGCCCCAGGTCCACGGTCCCGAAATTGACCGAGCCCGGCTCAACCACGACGTCCGTCCGGATATAGACCGACACCGGAATCCGGACCGTCGCCAGCGCCCCCTTGCTCGGCTCGTAGACGCTGATCGTAACGACCGAATCGCGTTTCCGGCTGAAATTCCGCGTGTCCATCGAAACATCGATGATACCGGTCTGCCCGCTCGCCAGATCTTTCACGGTCGTGCTGGCCTGCGCGCAACGACAGCCCGTGGCAACCCCCGTGATCTGGATGGTTTCCACGTACCTGTTGGTGATCTTGAGCTGCGTCTTGCACTCAGCTCCTGTGGCGACGACGCCGAAATCGAGCTTGTCGACTTCGAACATCTTCTCGGCCCATCGCGGATCCTGCTGTGCCATTACACAAGCGGGGGCGGCCATCCATGCCACCACCAGACACCGCGCCAGCCAACTGGTCTGCAACGACATTGGCGAGTCTCGCTGTAAATACCACATCGCAACCGGCGCAGTGCGCCATCGTGGCCCAAACTCAAAACGTATTGGGGCGCAAGCCGTTGCGAAAATCGGCTCTGTCACGCGCGAAGTTAATGGGCACTGACCAAAATGTCAATCACGGTCCAAAGTCGTCTCGGTGGATCGGCTTACGTCGACTTTCCGGATCCTTGAACTGGCGTTTCACGGCAACTGCGCCGCCGTTTCACGCCAGCAGGTCTTTGACAACGTTGCCGTGAATGTCGGTCAGACGGAATTGTCGTCCCTGATACGTATAAGTCAACCGCTCGTGATCCAGCCCCAGCGCGTGCAGAATTGTCGCCTGCACGTCGTGAATGTGGACCGGGTTTTCCGCGACATGAAAACCAAGTTCGTCGGTCCGTCCGTACGAAAGTCCTCTTTTGAAACCGCCGCCGGCGAACCACATGGAATACGCCTGCGGGTGGTGATCCCGGCCCAGGCTCCGGCCCAGGGCCGGGTTGGACTCCACCATCGGCGTCCGCCCGAACTCGCCCCCCCACACGACGAGTGTCTCATCAAGCATCCCCCGCTGTTTCAGATCCCGCACCAGCGCTGAGGAGGCCTGATCAGTCGCCTGGCAGTTTCTCGTATGATTTCCCAGCAGGTCCGAGTGAGCATCCCAGCCTTCGTGGTAGATATTGATGAACCGCACGCCGCGCTCCACCATCCGCCGCGCCAGCAGGCAGGCCCGGGCGAAAGACGGTTTGTCGGGATCGCAGCCGTAGAGCTTCAGCGTCTCGGGCGTTTCTCCTTTCAGGTCCATGAGTTCCGGCGCCGAAGTCTGGAGCCGGAAGGCCATTTCGTAGGCGGAGATACGGGTCGCGATTTCGGGATCGCCGGCCGCCTCCAGACGGCGCTGGTTGAGCTGTCCGATCAGGTCGAGCGACTCCCGTTGAGTCTGGGAATCGATTCCCGCCGGGCTGGACAGGTTCAGAATCGGATCGCCCTGGTTCCGAAAACGGACGCCCGTGTAAACCGAGGGCAGAAACCCGCTCGACCAGTTGGCCGCCCCGCCGCTGATCCCTGCACCTGTCGACATGACCACGAACGCCGGCAGATCCTCGGCCTCGGCTCCGAGTCCATAGACGACCCACGAACCGAGGCTGGGCCGTCCCGGCTGCGAGAAGCCCGTATTCAGGAAGATCTGGGCAGGAGCGTGGTTGAACTGGTCGGTATGAATCGACCTGACGAGACAAATGTCGTCGACGACTGTTGCCAGCCCCGGCATGACGTCGGCGATTTCCATCCCCGATTCGCCGTGCTTGTGGAAGGGAAACCGCGGCCCCAGAGCGGCGGCGTCGGAGCGGATGAAGGCATACCGCTGCCCGCCGATGATCTCCGGCGGAATCGGCTTGCCTTCGAACTTGGCAAGCTGCGGCTTGTAGTCGAACAGATCCAGATGGCTCGGCGCGCCGGCCATAAAGAGGTGGATCACCGCCTTCGCCTTGCCGGGGAAATGCGGGTCGCGCGGAGCGAAGTCAGCGGTGGGGGCTGCGACGCTCGGACGCGCGGCTCCACCAGCCAGCAGGGAGGCGAGGGCGACCTTGCCGACACCGACGCCGCAGTTTTCGAAGAAATGGCGACGGGTGATCAACGAAGAGATTTCAGCGGGGATCATGGAGGCGTCTCCTCGGCAGCAGTTTGTCGTTTCGCTCGGGGTGGCCGGGGCTGGAGCGTCTTCGCGAAGCCCCGGTGATCGAAAGCCGGGGCTTCCCTTCGGTCCAGCCCCGGCCACCCGGCTTGTCATTGTTCGAATTCACCACCGCCGTCAATCCTTCACCACAAACTCGTCCAAGTTCATCAGTGCCCGGGCCGTCAGCGTCCAGGCTGCCCGCTCCGCGGCCGGCCCGGCTCCTGATCCGGCGATCTGGCCGGCGGCTTCGGCATTGGTCTGCAGCCGATTGCGTTCGTGATCGAGATATTTCTGCAGCAGCGTCAATTCTTCCGGGGTCGGGCTGCGGGTGAGGCAGCGGCGGAAGAGGGTCCGCAATCTCTCGGGCTCGGCGTCGGTCCGGCCGGCGAACTCATTCCCCAGGTGCTGGGCGATTTCCAGGGCGACCGGATCGTTGAGCAACGTCAGCGCCTGCAGAGGCGTATTGGTCACATCCCGTCGAGGGATGCAGGCTTCGCCGCTCGGGCCGTCGAATGTCGAGAACATCGCGTAGGGGGACGTCCGCTTGGTGAAGGTGTAGAGCCCCCGGCGGTGCCGGTCTTCGCCCGGACTGACCGTCCAGGCCAGGCCGCCGTAGGTTCCCTCGGTCGTGACGTTGGCGGGTTGCGGCGGGAAGACGCTCGGGCCGAGCAGCTTGTCTGACAGCATCCCCGCGGTCGCCAGCAGCGTGTCGCGGACCAGTTCCGCTTCCAGCCGGACGCGCGGCCCGCGGGCAAGGAGCAGGTTCTCCGGATCGCGTTCAGCCAGCTCGGGCGAGACGCGCGAGTCCTGGCGATAGGTTGCGCTGGTCACGATCCGCCGGTGAAACTCTTTCAGCGACCACTGCCGGCGGACGAGCTCGGTCGCCAGCCAGTCGAGCAGTTCCGGGTGGGTCGGGGCGGCCCCTTGCAGACCAAAGTCTTCCTGTGTCTTGACGATTCCCCGCCCGAAGAACGCCGACCAGTCGCGATTGGCCACGACCCGCGCCGTCAGCGGATTTTCCGGGCTGACGAGCCACCGTGCCAGCGTCAGGCGGTTTCGGGGAACGTCCGCTGACAGGGGCGGCAGGACACCCGGGGTATGGGCCGGGACCGATTCCTTGGGCTGGAGGAATTCGCCGCGGTGGCGGCGGTGAGTTTCGCGCGGGAAATCGGCCGGGCGTTCGACGAACGCGAGCGTGGTCGGTGGAGCCGGAAGTTGTTTTCGCAACTGCTCGATCTCGGCCCGTGTGATCGTCAGTTCGGGCGCGGTCTGCAGGAAGTACCGCTGCAGACGGTCGATGTCGGAGGGCATGAGTTGCTGGGGGGGCTGAACGAGGAGGGACTCGATCTCCGCGGGCGTCTCGCGTGCGGTCAGCGGTCGGACATCGCGGGTGACGGAGATCCGAAACCGCCCCAGGTCGGCTGAGTAGTGCCGTTCGAAGACCATCCGGATGTTGACCTCTGAGGCATCACTCGCGGTCTGCAGCGGGGCCGCGAGGGTGTAGAACGCTGCGTGGGGCTCCCCTTCCCGCCCGCTGGTGGACCAGCCGGTCTGGAATTCGCCGTCATACGTCAGGCTGGCAGCCGCCTTGCCGCCGCCGATGCCGAGCTTGCCGTAGGTTTCGGTCGCACTGGCGAACTTGAGGGGCTGGCCGTCGATGTCGACGGTCCATTCGCTGAGGAAGAAGTCCCCTTCGGGGCCTTCGTAGTAGGTTCGACCGGGGCCGCCCTTGGGCAAGGAGGGATCGGGGAGGGCTTCGAGCCGGAGACCGGTGACGCCCCGCAGGTCGCCGCGGAGGACGAGGTCGTACTCGTCCCGCTTGGTCTGATCGCCTGAGGCCAGCAGCGAGCCGTCAGGGAGAATTTCAAAGCGGGAGAGATCGGCCTTCGCCGAGACCGGTTGCAGGACGGTCCAGTCGACCGCTGCGTTTCGCTGTTCGGCGAGCCAGGCGCTGAAGCGGTTTTTGAGATACTGCTGACGGGTGGCGGGGTCGGAACCGCTGTCGGTGCCGGGGAAATTTTCCCCCAGCTTCGCGGTTCGCTCGGCGATCGTCCGTTCGAGCGATGCCCGTCGCTGCAGCAGCTCCGGGGTCGGGACTTCGAGCTTGATTTCGTCGGCGTTGTTCAGGAAGGCCATCAGGCCGTAGTAGTCCTGGTGCGGCAGGGGGTCGTATTTGTGGGTGTGGCACTGAGTGCAGGCAAGGGTCAGCCCCAGCCAGGTGGCCCCGGTGGTGTTGACGCGGTCGCACAGGGCGTAGAACTGAAATTCCTGGGGGTCGATGCCCCCTTCTTCGTTGGTCATCGTGTTGCGGTGAAACCCGGTCGCAATTCGCTGCTCCAGCGTCGCGTCGGGGAGGAGATCCCCGGCGAGCTGCTCGATCGTGAACTGATCGAATGGCATTCCGGCGTTGATCGCGTTGATCACCCAGTCCCGCCACGGCCACACCGACCGCTGCCGGTCTTTTTCGTACCCGTTGGTGTCCGCATACCGCGCCAGATCCAGCCAGCGCCGGGCCCAGCGTTCGCCGTACCGGGGCGAGGCCATGAGCCGATCGACCAGGCGGTCGTAGGCGTCGGGGGCGGGGTCGGCGACGAACTGATCCACCTCTTCCGGCGTCGGCGGCAGGCCGATCAGGTCCAGCGAGACCCGGCGGATCAGGGTTTCGCGATCGGCTTCGGCGGATGGTGACAGCTTTTCGCGATCAAGTTTTGCGAGGATGGACGCATCGATCGGGTTGCGGACCCACTCCGGCCGGCTGACGGCGGGCGCGGCCGGTCGAACGGGGCGTTCGAAGGCCCAGTGGGCCTGGTACTCGGCGCCTGCGGCAATCCACTGCCGGAGCGTCTCCTTCTCGGCGTCGGTCAGCCGCTGTTTTGCGGTCGGGGGGGGCATGACCTCCGCTTCGTCGGCGGAGGTGATCCGCTGCACCAGTTCGCTCCGGCCCGGCTGCCCCGGCACGATGGCGACTTCCCCGGAATCGGCCGCCTTGACCGCACTGGCCCGGTCGTCGAGCCGCAGTCCCCCTTCGCGGGTCAGGTCGTCGGGGCCGTGACACTTGAAGCAGTGCCGGGCGAGGATCGGGCGGACGTCGCGGGTGAAGTCCGGCCCGGCGGCCAGCAACGGCGCCGCGAGGGTAAGCCCAACCAGCAGACCGGCGCAGTGAAAACATCCGCGAACCATGAATCGCATCCCGGCGGTGAAGTCTCAGAGCAGCAGCGCGTGAGGCAGAACCCTCCCGCATCGCGAGATGGTTCGCCTCCCATTCTCCGGGAACCAGTCGCGGCTGGGAACAGATCGACGATCCCAAATATCAGATTCCCGGAAGAGAGACTGCCAGATTGGCAGCAGGCCATGACATTCGCGGAGACTGCCATTCAGCGTAATTGATGACTGGACATCGCTTTACGAACTGCAGCGCGTTTCGGTGCGCGAGTTGCACTTCGGGTCCGGCGAAAGAGCAGCGGGTGGCCGGGGCTGGACCGCAGGGAAGCCGCGGTCTGAACTCACCGGGGTTTCGCGAAGACGCTCCAACCCCGGCCACCCGAGCGGTCCCCAGCTTCAAAGTCGAGCGAGTCGAGTCCGCGAAGATCGTCTCTTCCGTCGGGAGTGATGGTGAGCCTCGAAGACTCGACTCACCCTACAAATTCCTCGTTTTTTCCCGGAGTTCTTGCAGCATGACCACCGAAGCCGCCCCTCAGGAATTCACGTTTCAGACCGAAATCAAGCAACTGCTGCACATCCTGTCGCACTCGCTCTACCAGAACCGCGAGATCGCCATCCGCGAACTGGTTTCCAACGCCTCCGACTCTCTCAACAAGCTCCGGCATATCCAGCTCGCCGAGGACCAGTTCCGCGACGACGTCCCGCTGGAAATCGTCCTCGAACCGAACAAGGACGATCGCGTTCTAATCATCCGGGACACCGGCATCGGCCTGACGCATGACGAGCTGATTCAAAACCTCGGCACCATCGCCCATAGCGGCTCGAAAGAGTTTCTCAACAAGCTGTCCGGCGACGCCAAGGGGGATCTGTCGTTGATCGGCCAGTTCGGCGTCGGCTTTTACTCCGCCTTCATGCTCGCCGACCGGGTCGAAGTCATCACCCGCAGCTACAAGGAAACGACCGGCTGGAAGTGGGAATCGGACGGCACCGGCCGCTTCACCATCGAGCCCGCCGGCGACGTCCCCCGCGGGGCGCAGATCCGCCTGCACCTGAAGGAAGGCTACGAGGAATTCACCGACGCCTTCCGGCTGAAGTTCATCATCCGCAAGTATTCGACGTTCGTGCCGCACCCCGTCCGGCTGGACGGCGAAACGCTCAACGAGCAGAAACCGATCTGGGTCGAGCCCAAGAACCAGCTCACCGACGAGCAGTACGACGGCTTTTACCAGTGGCTGACGCACCACGCCGAGGAAAAACCGCTCTGGCGGATGCACCTGCAGAGCGATTCCCCGCTGCAGTTCCACGCCATTCTCTATTCGCCGCCGAAGAACCTGGAGCAGCTCGGGTTCGGCCGGGTCGATCACGGCCTGAACCTGTGCGCCAAGCGGATTCTCGTCCAGGACAACTGCCAGGATCTGCTCCCCGACTATCTGCACTTCCTGTACGGCGTCGTCGACTCCGCCGACCTGCCCCTCAACGTCTCCCGCGAGACGCTGCAGGATCACAAGCTCCTCCCCAAGCTGAAAAAAGTCCTCACGAAGAAGGTCCTCGACTTCCTGGCGGAGCTGGCCGAGGAGCGGCCGGAGGACTTCAAGACGTTCCACCAGCAGTTCGGGAGCATTCTGCGGACCGGGCTGGCGCAGGATTTCGAGAACCGGGAGCGGATCGCCAAGCTGATGCGGTTCCACTCGACGTTCGGCGACGACCGCGAAGTTCTGGTTTCGCTGGACGATTACGTGAAGCGGGCCGCCGAGGGGCAGACGCAGATCTACTACCTGAGCGGCCCGGAGCTCTCTTCGCTGGCGAAGCATCCGCTGCTGGAGCCGTTCCGGAAGCGGAACCTGGAAGTGCTGCTGCTGACCGATCCGGTCGACGAGTTCGCGATCACGCACGTCGGCATGTACGAGGAGAAGCAGCTCATTTCGATCGATTCGGTCGACGTGAAGTTCCCCGAGTCGACGAACCCGCCGGACGAGGAAGTCAAGCCGTCGCCGAAGGGACTGCCGCGGGTGATCGAGCTGTTCCGGGGGGCGCTGAGCGAGCAGACGGAGGACGTGAAGGAGTCGAGCCGGCTGACGGACAGCCCGGTCTGCCTGATCAATGCGCAGGGGGGGCTGAGCAGCCAGTTGCAGAAGATTCTGAGCCAGAATTCGCCGGATTATCAGCCGGCGAAGCGGATTCTGGAGGTGAACCCGCAGTCGGCGCTGATCGGCCGGCTGAGCGAGCTGTCGACGAACAGCGACAACGACGAGTTCATCCGGGACTGCGGCCGGCAGCTTTTTGCGAACGCGCTGTTCCTGGACGGCCTGGTGGCGCAGCCGGAAGAGACGACGCGGCGGATTCTGCGGTTCATGGAAGAGGCGGCCCAGAAACGGTCGGGGATTGTGGTGTGAGGGGGGGGTGAGAGTTGAGCGTTGAGGGGTGAAGAGATCTGCGATCGGGGTTTGCGGAGACGCGGGAGGTTTGTAGACTCGATAGAACGGACGACTACTACCTTCCTATTTGCGACTTACGTGAATCAGGGACCGCCGACCCTGTGCCGGCTACTGATATGCTTTGCTGACGGGTAATTCGCATATTCGCGATCGTGGACGAGAACGATATGGCGATTTCCCCTCAGCTCCCAGATGATGTGTTCACTGCCTCGTTCAAGGGGAATTGCCGAATCGACCAGAATGCAGCAGTGACGACAATCGCTGCATCCATAGATGCGGCACTTACCAACGGTGCATTGAATCTGCCGCGAATCACGGTACGCAGCCCTCCCCACGCTTCAACGGACTAGCGCCAATGGCGAAGAACCGCTCATCCGCGTCACCCGGTGCACCCCGGCGCGTCCGCCGATCATCGAGCGTCCCGGGCACGTATCGAGGCTTCTCGCTACAGGCGAATCGCTTCCTCTTTCATCTTATGCAGGCAGACCTCGATTCAACAGTCTCGCTTGAGGCATTCGAGGACGTCGGTGTGCAGAATTCGTCCGGAAGCCGTACTGCTGAGCAGAACAAGAGCTTCCTTACCAGCAACCCATTGGCAGATCGGTCCGCTCAGCTCTGGAAAACGCTTGCCAACTGGTTTCGATTGGCTTCGGATGGAACACTCCCGCCAGCCAACAGCAAGTATGTGCTCTACGCTCATACGACTGCACCGGGCCAGGTCGCCCGACTCTTGAACGACGCGATCGACGACGCAAGCGCACTTGCCGCCCTCAGTAGCATTCGCGCTCATCTACGGTACCCCGATGGCCTGAGTGACTCGACCTCCGTTCGCGATGATATGCTTACCGTTCTCAACGCACCTCCTGGCGTATTTGTTGCGGTGACCCCGCGCATTTCGATCATCTGTGGTTCGCTTGCAGGCGTTGACGAACTCAAATCGCTCTTCACCTCGCAGATTATCGGACCCGAAAGCGTCGATGAAACGATACAATGGTCACAAGGATGGATCAAGGAACGAATCGACAAGCAGATCTCACAGAATCAGCCCTGCTACATCACTAAACGCGAGTTTCACGACGCATTAATCACTTATGTCCGGCACCACGATCGCATTTCGATCCTCAAAAGTATCGCGGGCACTCCAGATCATACGGAGGTACAGCTCGAACTCGCATTTCGCAAATACGTCCGACAGTTGCAATGTATTGCACTGGATGAAGATTCGATACTCTCGGCCGTTAACGATTATCTCCGCGCAGTAGTTGACCGCACCCGATGGTCGGAAGAAGGGCATATCTCGTCAAACGCGCTCGATGCTCTCGCTGACGAACTTGTCGCTACCTGGCGCAACAAGACCAGGCGAGTTGCATTGACGCACGCCACGCTGCCTGAGGAGCATCGCGGCCAGCTACTATACACCGACTGCATTGAGCATTCTGCAAGCCTAGATGGACTCAGCACGCCTCCGCACTTTATTCGTGGCAGCTGGCAGGTTTTGTCAGATGATCTCGCCGTCGGATGGCATCCGCGATATTCAGAGATACTGACTGTAGCCACTGGAGTCTCTGCTGGCACCTCTGTTGATACGCACCAGTCGCAAGGGCCCAACTCGTGACTACGCCATTGACCCGAGAGATGCGATATGTCCAGAATCCTGCGCTTGGAGCGATACTGCTCTGGCGTTTTGTCACCGCCTACTCCGCGGCACACAAAACTAGTGATGCACCGATTCTACCGCTTGCCTTTGTAGTCCTTCCGATTCTGCTGCACCACGAGACCTTTGCAATCTTGAAGGCGACACAGCGACTAACAGGGCTACACGGATTCGTTGACAAGTTCAGTCGGAGCGGTGTAGAGCGATCCGACCTTCTCCTTGCGATTCATTCGAGGGCCGAATCAATGAGATACTTGACAATCGAATCTCTGCAAGAAGGAGTCCGCCACAGCCTCTTATCCATCTCTACTACAGATGCGACATTGGTCGCTCTTTCTACGACGCGCCCTTCCGGGTTGGCCAGTTCCGTCAGGCCGTTGCTTGATGGTGCCGAAAAGTTCGGGATGTGGTGTGCGCAGCTTACGCCGTTTGAGATTGCAACCGCACTTAAGGTGGGCCTGTAGAATGAAGTTCCAAGTTGAGAGCATCGTTCTGTGGTCCCGGTCAGCGAACATCGCGCCGCGCATCATTCCATTCAAGCTAAATCACCGGCCACGATTCTGAAACACTTCGATGGTCGTTCCTACAGCGCCGCCGGTCGCCGGTGGTTGTGTCGGCGGATGTAGGAGCGGACGTTTCGCATCAGTTGCGGCATCGTCGAGCATTTGTGGTTCCGTGTCACGTTGGCGTGTAAGTCCTCCCACGTTCGTTCGATCCGGTTGTGATCCGGACAGTACGGCGGCAGGAAGTGCAGGCGCAGCCTGCGCCCCAGCGGCGTCGCCAGACTCTCCCGCACCAGTCGGGTCGTATGGATCGCGTAGTTGTCCAGGACGACATGGATCTTCTTCGCCTGCGGATAGCGCTGCGTCAGCTCCCACAGCAGCAGTACGAACAACGCCGTGTCCTTCCGGTCGCCTTCGATCGCGATCAACTCCTTCGTCCGCGCATCCTGAGCCCCCGCCAGGTAACGCTTCTCGTTCTTCCCCGGCGTGAGAACCTGTTTCTGCTGCCCGCGGAGCATCCAGTCCTCGCCGATCTTCGGATTGAGATGGATGTCGATCTCGTCCTCCCAGACCGCCACTTCGCCCGTCGGCAGATGCGCCACCAGTTCCTCGATCTGCTCCAGACACTGCTGTTTTTCGGCCTCCGGCCACGGACACTCGACCGTTGGCTTCGGTCGTCCGCGCCGCGCCCCGATCAGCCGCAAGGCCCGGCTCATCGTCGACAGGCTGATCTTCACACTCGTCCGTCGACGGAGCGTTGTGATCAGCATCTCCCGCGTCCAGGTCGGCCGCTTCCAGCCGTCCTGCAGCGGATCGCCGGCCACGACCTCCCGCAACTGCGTCAGGTACTCCTCGGTCAGTTTCCGTGGCCCGTTGCCGCCCCGCCGGTCGAACAAACCGATCTCGCCGTCCTTCCCGTAACGCTGCTCGGTCCGATACACGGTGCTGCGACCGACCTTGAGCGAGCGGGCAATCCAGGTGGGAGAACGTCCTTCCAGTCGATGGATCACGATCAGATACCGCGTTCTCAGCCCGGCGTCCTTCAGAAACTTCAACTGCTCGGACAACCGCTGCTTGGCGCGCTCCGCCCGGGGTGAAAGAATGCCTTCCATGGGGAACTCCTTCCTTGGTTTGGAGTTGTGATACCTCCAAGGTAAGGGTTCCCCATCTCGTTTCCACTGCAATCCCTCCGCTCTGCCGCGCGCCTCACATTCGTGGCCGGTGATTTAGGAGCGGTGAACGTCATTAGCGGGGCGTCGAAGACTGGCAAATCAGCGATCATTCCGATCATTGACTACTGCTTGGGCGCGGACAAATGCGCAATTCCCGTTGAAACCATTCGCAACGCCTGCTCGTGGTTCGGGGTCGTTATCCATTCAGATGAAGGGCAAAAGCTCTTTGCCCGTCGAGAACCCGGCCAGCAGAAGTCGACGTCCGATATGTTTGTGCTTGAAGGACACTCAATAGCGATTCCAAGTGAAATAGCCGCGAAGAACACCACTTCAGATGCAGTCAAGGCAAAGCTTGATGATTTGGCCGGGCTGAGTCGGCTGGATTTCGATTTTGAGAAGACTGGGAGCGGATTCCGAGGACGTCCCAGCTTTCGCGATCTTATGGCGTTCACTTTTCAGTCGCAGAATATCGTCGCAAACCCTGACGTACTTTTTTTTAAAGCCGATACCTATGAGCATCGTGAAAAGCTCAAGACTGTGTTTCCGTACGTCTTGAGGGCCGTAACTCCGGAAGTGCTTGCGGCAAAGCATGAGTTGGAGGTCGTAAGCCGGCAGCTCGCGCGAAAGGAGAGAGAGCTGGAGAGTATCACACGAGTATCTGAGCGATGGCAGGCAGAGCTGCGGGCTTCGGCTGTACAGGCTAGAGAGTTTGGTCTGATTGATAAGCCACTTCCCCCTGATGCCTCCCGCGATGACCTGCTTGATCTTCTCAGGGTAGTAGTTCAGAAGAAGGCCGTAGCGATATCCGATTCAGTTGGGGTTTCAGAAGCAATGGACGAACTCGTCTCATTGCAGCGTGAAGAGTCAGAGGTTGATGCAACTCTTCAACGGCTTCGTCGAAGATTGGCAGAGATGAGCAAGCTCAAAGAGAATTCAGCGAACTTTCGAGCGGCACTAACTGTCCAGCGAGAACGACTAGGTATTGTTCGCTGGATTGAAGGGATGCACGCCGCGCATGTCTGCCCGATATGCGCCAGCACGGTCGACGACGAATCGGCAGGGATAAAAGAGCTTGTCGGGGCCTTGGAAGAGGTAGAAGCGACATTGGAGCGGACGGTATCAACACCAGCATCGTTCGATCGCGAACTGTTGCGGGTCAAGCAGGAGTTTGATCAAAGCATCGAACGGCTTAAGGGGATCACAATTCGGCAGGAAGAAGTTCAGCGCAGGTCTACTGCGGCGAGTGAGTCTCAGTATCGTGCAACTGCGGTGTCACGCTACTTGGGTCGCCTTGATCGCGCACTTGAGATGCAAGGCGCCCTCGCAGACGGCGGATCGCTTTCAGATGAAGTAGAGACCCTCAAGCTTCGGCAAGGCGAATTGCAGAATCTTGTAGGACAAGCTGGCATCGACTTGCGTATGCGGCGAGCTCTAGAGCGAATTGGGAATTACGCCGGGCGTCTGCTGCCGGGATTAGAAGCGGAGCGTCCCGACGACCCTGTAGAACTGTCGATTACCGATTTAACGATAAAGGTTCGCGGAGAGCAGCGCGACGACTACCTGTGGGAAATCGGAAGTGGCGCGAATTGGTTGTCGTACCACGTTGCGGTATCGCTCGCACTGCAACAGTTCTTCATCGGAAACGAACCAAATCCGGTACCGAGCTTTGTTGTGTATGATCAGCCGAGCCAAGTGTATTTTCCACGTCGACTTGCCCGAAGCAAAGACGATAATGCAGAGAGCGATCCAAGACTTCTGGACGAGGATGTTCTAGCGGTCCAGAAGGTCTTTACGACGTTTGCAAGGACCGTAGCGGCTTTGAGGGGCGAGTTGCAGGTGATCGTGCTGGATCACGCTGGTCCGGAGGTATGGGGGCATTCTAGCGGTGTACATCTCGTGGAGGAATGGCGTGGCGGAACGAAATTGGTGCCCAGTGAATGGCTTCAGCCCTAGCAGAAGGCGTCGCGAGCATCCGCAGTAAGGTGTCCGGCGAGTTAGACGTCGTCACCCTACCGAGGTTCCAAAGGCACAAGAGGCTTCCCACCCCGGCGACGACTCCTCTCCCATCGCCCGCTCGCGTAGACCGCGCACCGAATCCCGGCACGATTTGATCCCCGGCCACCTCAGCGGCGGACGCTCCGAGTCTGGCCCTGCCAGGACCCAGGTTGCGACGCCGGGTGGCGGGAGCGTGGGGCTCCGCTGACTCGGGCTCGATCGCCGGCCGCGAGGGTGAGGCGGGCTGACTTTGCTCCGTGGACGACGCCCCGACCGCTTCGCAGACCCTCACCCTGGCCCTCTCCCACTGCAGACAGCGGGAGAGGGGACAAGACGCAAACAGGACCTGTTTCCGCAGCGCTGCCGGCGATTTCGCTCCGGCCCGAATCTGGTCCGGGGCATTTTCCCGCCAGCGGCCTCGGTTGGACGTCTGCGTCCGGCCGGGGTGGCGGAGACGCGGGAGGGTTGGTTTCTCGACGGAGCGGCGGGTTGCCAGCTTCCCATCGCTGCGCGATGCTGGCTCCGCCTCGCCCGTACGATGGACGTCCTCGTCCGTCGACACTCTTCACTTCGAACGGACCGACGGACGTGGACGTCCATCGTACTTGCACCGAGTCCGGGCGATTTGAGGTCGCGGAAGAGAAGACTGGACGCGTGTCAGGTTCCCGTCCTACAATTGGTGGGAGTCAGAACCTTTGGCTCGCGGCCAGACCGGAGCGGCGGCATGGAAACGAAACAGGTGCAGTCCCGGATTGGGCCGGATGGCGTGCTGACGCTGCAGTTGCCGTTCGCTCCGGAAGATGCCAACCGGCCGGTGAATGTGACGGTCACTCCCGCGGTATCGGCGGGCGATGTCGGCCAGGCCGAATGGGCCGAGATTGTGAACCGGGTTTACGGTTCGTGTGCCGGGCTCGATCTGGAAGAACCCGCGGACGAACCGTGGCCACCGGCATCAACGTAACCACCGCGTCGAGGTCTGCCTCCACCGCTGCCGTGATCGCCCTCCCGTTTCAGAGGCAATCGCTTTTGAATTGACTTTCCCATGACGTCAGCCGATACTTCTTCTATCTACTCCCCGTCGGACACGCTGCAAGGCCTCCGGCGGGGTTCTGTTTTGGTGGGTTCGGCTGGGGAGGTTCCCCATGCCTGCTGAGCCCCCGGTCAAGCGCGCCATCGCCTTCTTTGACGGCCAGAACCTCTTCTACGCGGCGAAATACGCCTTCGGCTACACGTGGCCGAACTACAACCCGCGGTTGCTGGCGCAGTCCGTCTGCACAGCAAAGGGCTGGCAACTTCAGGAAACCCGGTTCTACACCGGGTTTCCAAACCCGCAAGACGATGCCTTCTGGAATCACTTCTGGACAGCGAAGCTCGCTCAGATGGGTCGGGAGGGCATTCGCACCTACTCCCGCCACCTGAAGTATCGCAACCAGACAGTGATGCTTCCCGGCGGAGGCAGTACGACGGTGCTTGTCGGGAGCGAGAAGGGGATCGACGTTCGCCTCGCACTCGATATCGTCGCCGTTGCACGCGACGGCACCTGCGACGTCGCCCTGATTTTCAGCCAGGATCAGGACCTCTCGGAAGTGGCTGACGAAGTCCGAGCCATTTCGGTGCAGCAAGCCCGCTGGATCAAGCTGGCCTGCGCGTTCCCCACGAGTCCGACCTACCCGAATACCCGGGGCATTCACAAGACCGAATGGGTGCGCCTCGATCGCGCAGCCTACGACGCCTGTCTCGACACGCGGGACTATCGGGCACGAGGGGCACCCTGAACGAGATCTGTCGCGGCTGGCCCCGGAAACGAGACTTCCAGGCGGTTCTCGCGTATCCTGAGGCAATGGCATCAGTCCGCCCGATCGCGAGGACCGCATGAACCCGCTGCAAGTCGATCACATCGAGCCGGAGATGGTCCGGATCCTGCGCGAGAAGACGCCGGCGGAGCGGCTGGCGATCGCGAACGGAATGTGGCGCTCCGCGCGGGACATGCTGCGGAACCTGCTGCGGGCGGAGCATCCGGAGTGGAGCGACGACGAGGTGGATGCGGCGGTCGCGCGGAGGCTGGCGGATGGAACCGATTGACCTGCTGCGTTTTGCGACCGAGGTTTTCGAACGCCTGGGAATCGACTATCTCGTCACCGGCTCGATGGCCACGATCGCTTATGGCGAGCCTCGCTTTACGAATGACATCGATATTGTCGTGAACCTGCCGCCTGAGTTGGCCCGCCCTCTGCACGACGCCTTTCCCGAATCCGACTACTACGTCAGCCTCCCGGCCATCGAAGACGCCATCAGTCGGCGACATCAGTTCAACATCATCCATCCGAAGTCGGGCTTGAAAATCGACGTGATCATCGCCAGCGAGTCCGAGTTTGACGCCTCGCGACTTTCACGCGGACGTTGGCTCCCCCTGCTGAGCGATCGATCGGTCTGTTTTGCGTCTCCAGAAGACGTGATCCTGAAGAAGCTCGCCTACTTTCGCGAAGGCGGCTCACCCAAGCACGTCCGCGACATCATCGGGGTCCTGTCGTTGCGAGGAAGCGAGATTGACCGCAGGTACATTGAAACGTGGGTGGCGCGTCTGGATCTGACGGTACAGTGGCAGCATGTGCTGGACTCGATGAAATAAGCCCCAGGAGCACGGCCGGGACGGCCGTGGCACACGGGGTCGCCCACTCTTCTCAACGCTCAACGGCCCGTGCCGATCACGCCCGTCTCCGGGCTGGAGGCCGTCGCGTAGAGCTTTCGCGGAATCCGGCCGGCTTTTGACGCTTCGCGGCCGGCCTGGCAGGCGAGTTTCATGGCGTGGGCCATCCGGCGGGGGTCCTGGGCGCTGGCGATTGCCGTGTTGAGCAGGACCGCGTCGCAGCCGAGCTCCATGGCGAAGGCGACGTCGCTGGCCGTCCCCACGCCGGCGTCGATGATCACCGGGTAGTCGGGGTCGTTGTCCTTGAGGTATTCCAGGCAGATGCGGATGTTGTTCGGGTTGAGGACCCCCTGCCCGCTGCCGATGGGACTGCCGGCCGGCATCACCGAGGTGGCCCCCGCTTCCTTCAGCCGCCGGGCCATGATCGGGTCGTCGGAGGTGTAGCAGAGGACCTGGAAGCCGTCCGCCACCAGATCCCGCGTCGCCTCCAGCGTCGCGACCGGGTCGGGGAGCAGCGTCTTCTTATCGGCGAGGACTTCCAGCTTCACCCAGTCGGCGCCGGGGTTTTCGAGGCCGAGGAGAATCTCCCGCCCCAGCCGGGCGACGCGGACTGCGTCTTCGGCGGTGAAGCAGCCGGCGGTGTTGGGGAGGATCGTGTAGCGGGAGAGGTCGATGAAGTCGAGAATGTTCCGGCCCGCGGCGTCGACGAGGCGTTCCCGGCGGACGGCGACCGTGATCACCTCGGCCCCGCTGACCTCCAGGCACTCCTGCATCAGCTCGAACGTGGCGTACTTGCCGGTCCCGACGATCAGGCGGGATTGAAACGTGTGCGTCCCCACGACGAGGGGGGCTTCGGCGGACGATGCAGCGGCAGTCACGGACGGTCTCCAGTCGGTCGGCGCAGGGGATTTCCCCACGCGCCTGCGGGCGGGCCAAAAGGAGATTTTAACCGCGATGACGTGGAAATGCTGCCGAACCGGCGGGAGTGGAAACGCGTGTCACGTACGACGGACATCCTTGTCCGTCGGCTCCTCATGGCAACTTCGGCCGAGCAAACGACGGACGTGGACGCCCGTCGTACGTTGTCAGCCGCCGCCGACGAGGGTGACGATTTCGACGACGTCACCGTCTTTGAGGACGATTGTGGCGTGGTTGGTGCGGGAGACGACCTGGCGGTTGAGTTCGACGGCGAGATAACGGGGATCAAGACTGCGGGTGGCCAGCAGCTCCCGGACGGTCAGGCCGTCGGGTAACTGCTGCGGTTCGCCGTTGATTGAAACGTGCACGGGGGCCAATTCCCTGACAGACGCAAGAACCGGGGGCACATCGCCCGTCTCACTGTCGCAGGCCGCCCGGCAGTCGGCAAGTCACGCACCAGCAGGGACTCAGAAGTCCTGGTTGGAAATGTTCTCCCGGCCGTTCCGTGTCGCCAGCTTGCTGAGCAAGCTTCGATCGATGCCGCGGCTTATCGTCCGGGTGCTGCCGTCGACCATTGCGAAATTCAGGGAGTCGCCGTGGTAGCTGCCGAACGAAAAACGGTGGTTGCCGTTGCCGGCGGAAACCCATTGTCCGCCGGTATAGGCGTCGCCCGAGATCGGCTCGCCCGCGGAGTTTCGATCCTGCGGGCTGGCCAGCGCGATGCAGCAACTGTCGCCGTCGGCCCAGCCCCCGAGGTAGGTCTCGCCGAGCATGATGGTCATGGTGGTGCCGTCGGTCACGTCGCTGAATCGGACTTTGCTGTCGGGATAGAGCATTCCGTTGACGCCCCCGACCAGTCCGCCGGTGGCGGAGTCGTAGACCAGCGTGCCGGCGACGCCGCGATAGGACGAGTAGCCGGGACGGTAAGACGTCGGAGGGGCGGTGTCGGGGACATTGATGATCGGCCGGGACCGCGGCAGGGCGGCGCTGGGGCACAGGTAAGCCGCGATATGGGTTTCCTGCCAGGGAATGTTCTGCGACGGCGGGAACGGCGGCGCCCCGGAGGGACAACTGGCATAGAACGTTCCCTGATCGCTGTACCACTGGGCGGTCAGCAGATCCATTTCGGGGAGGATATAGGTTGGCCAGGGGCGATTGCGGGTGAAGATCCACCAGGAAATCGTCTGGGGGGGCGCCTGTCCGGCCGCGGAATTGAAGGGCGGCGTAAAGGGTTCCGGGAACGTCGCCGTCAGCGAGATCGGGTCGCAGGGAACGGCGGGTTTGGTGTCCAGCCCCTGCGGAAAGTGCTTGTGGGCGGCTTCGAAGTTGTGCATGGCCAGCACAATCTGGTGCAGGTTATTGAGACACTGCGTCCGGCGTGCCGCTTCGCGGGCCTGCTGGACGGCCGGGAGCAGCAGCGAGACCAGGAGGGCGATGATGGCCATGACCACCAGCAGTTCGATCAGCGTAAAGGCTCGCCGAGGGGGTGCGATGGTTGGTCGGGCTCTCATGGGAGTCGCTCCAGCAGGGGAATGGGAAACCGGCAACAGCTTCCGACATGCGTATCGATCGCGGCGGCCGTCCGCCGCCAGAAACGCAAATGTCACCTGATGATCAACAACCACCACCAGAATACAAATCCACCTTCTCCATTCGCAGAGAATTCACAGCATCGCGGCCGAAATGCTGTTGAAACGAAGAACCCCGGGCGATCTGGCCCGGGGTTCTGAGACAACTGGCATTCGGTTCGACCGATCGGGGCGATCAGAAGTCCTGGTTCGAGATGTTCTCGCGATTGTTGCGGGTCATCAGGGACATGAAAACGTTCTTATCAATCCCTTTGGAAATCGTCTTCGTGCTCGCGTCGACCATCGCGAACGCAATCACGTCGCCATGCATGCTGCCGTAGGAGAACCGATGGTTGCCGTTGGCGTTTGACAGCCAGTGGCCGCCGGTCATCGGGTCTCCCTGGACGGGCTCGCCTGCCGTCTGCCGGTCGGCCGCGGTGGCGATGCCGACGCAGCAGCTTTCGGCGTCGGCCCAGAAGCCGAAGTACGAGTCTCCCATCATCACTGTCGTCGTAGTGCCGTCGGTCACGTCGCGGAACCCGACGGCGCTGTTGGCATACAGCATGCCGTTGGTTCCGCCGAGCCATTGGGAATTGGTCGAGTCCCAGACCAGCGTGCCGAAATTTCCTCGGTAGGTGGCGTAGCCCAGCGACACCTGGCCGGAGGGGAGATTCACGTAGGGGCGGGTCGGGGGCAACGAAGCGCTCGGGCAGATATATGTCGGAATCTCATTCCGGAGATACTGCACGTTCGGGGAGGCGGCGGCGTTGTTGCAGTCGACCGAAAACTTGCCGACCGGGGGGAACTGCAACTGGACCGTTCCCTGATCGAGCTGCGGCAGGAGAAAGGCATGCCACCCCCACAGATTGCTGACCTGCCACTGGGTGATCGGGGTCACCTGCTGGGGCGGATTTCCGGCCGCCTTGATCGGCGTTAGAAAGGGCTCGGGCAGGACCGCCGGCAGGTTGGTTTCACAGAGAAGCCCGGGTGAAACCAGCCCTGGCGGAAAGACGCGATGTGCGCTTTCGTAGTTGTGCATCGCCAGGACGAGGTTGTGCAGGTTGTTCAGGCACTGCGTCCGGCGTCCGGCTTCGCGGGCCTGCTGGACTGCGGGGAGCAGCAGGGCGACCAGCAGGGCAATAATCGCCATCACCACCAGCAGTTCGATCAGCGTAAAGCCCGCAGCAGAACCGGGTCGGCGCTGGTCGCCGTGGCATTGCTGGCCGACAGGGCGGGTCCGTGACATTGCAGTCATCCGCAGGATCTCCGAGGCAGGCGTTGACAGTGTTGAGAGAGAGCCCGAGCCCTCGCCGCATCGGGAAGGCTCTTCTTCCACCGCACGATGCAAGGGATCACCGTTAAACCCTATCACTGCGGACCGGGAATTGCAATTTCTGTTTGACGTCCGCGGGCGGGGCCGCGGACTGCCGCAATGAGCCAGCGTCCGATGCCGACACTCGGCGACCTTCAGAATTCACTGGCGACGCTAACTCGCGCCGCAGCAGCACGTTGCTCATCGCCAGTCGGGCCTTGCCGTTTCAATCCGTGAAAATCCTGCCAATTGCAGGCTTGCATGCGTCTCTGCAGTCGGTAGCATGGCCGCTCGACATGGGTGCTTCGCCGGACTTGTGGTCCGACGGGGAGAATAGGGAAGACGGTGCGAATCCGTCACGGTCCCGCCGCTGTATCCGGGGACGAACGCCGCAACTGCCACTGTCTCGACTGAGATGGGAAGGCGCGGCCAGTAGACCGATCCGGGAGTCAGAAGACCTGCCCAGTTGTCGTCCCTGTACGCCGACGTGTCTTTCGTGGGAAGCAACGTGGCTCATGCGGCCTGCCGTTCGGGCATCCGTCCGTGGGTGCGTCCCTGCGGCAGTTTCGTCTGACGAGATCCCGTCGGGACTCTCGCAGCGCCGCTGATTCCAGAATGCGTCCCCGCGATCGTTGCGTCGGCAGGTTTCGTGACACGAGGTCCTGTCATGTTCCGCCGTCCCGCTTCGGCGCCATTGCGCGCCCCTCGCTCTGCTTTTACGCTGATTGAGCTGCTGGTGGTGATTGCGATCATCGCCATCCTGATCGCCCTGCTGCTCCCGGCGGTGCAGCAATCGCGCGAAGCCGCCCGTCGGACGCAGTGTCGCAACAATCTGAAGCAACTCGTGCTGGCTCTCCACAACTACGCAGATACGTACGCAGAGAGCCTTGTCCCGTACATTGTCGAGGACGTCGCCCGTCTGAACTATCTGACGAACTACTCGGGCAGCGAAGGACAGGCCCAATACTGGTTCGGGCTGGTCAATCACGCGGAACCGGATAAGACCAAACAGCTTATTTTCGAGCGCGGCCCCCTCTCGCCCTACATGGAAACCAACTGGTCCTCGTTCCAGTGCCCCAATTTCGGCCCGTCCCAGATGGACGTGGTCCGCTTCGACCGCCCGGCGACTGGCTTCGCCTACAACGGTCACTATCTGGCCCGCGCTTCGGGCATCGACTATGCCCCGCCGTCCTGGGCGCCGGGTCCGTCCACGGCGCCGCTGGCCCGCAAGCTGCGCGACATCACACAGACCACGCAAACCATCGCGTTCGCCGACAGCGCCGGCGCCTATTGCGTCGACTTCGCGTGCTCGTCCAGCGAGCTTCGCGAAAACTGGCTGCTCGAACCGCCGTCGAACGATTTTCCGACGGTCCACTTCCGCCATCTCGACTCGGCGAACGTCGCCTTTCTCGACGGGCACGTCGAGTCCCGCGGACGTGGCTGGAAGCCGCCCGCCTTCGGCGACGTCGATCTCATGGAAAAGAAGCGGCTGGGCTACGTCGGCGACAATCTCACCGACCCTGCCAAGCAGGACGAATGGTACGACCGGGAATAGCCGCGAGACTCCGTTCGCCGCCGTTCTCTTCCCTGACGGAGCTTCGTCCATGCGTGCTTGTTACTGGATTGTCCTCGTCGTCAGCGCCGCCGTCGGTTGCAGCGGCGCTCCCCCTCCACCCCCGGACCCTCTCGACGGCCAAATGGTCTTTGTCGACACGCTGACCCGCAAGACGTTTTTGCGTCAGCCGACGGACGAACTACCGGCCGTTCATCCCGAGTCTGGCAAGCGGACGCTGATGCCCGGGCTCTATTGCGCGAAGTGCCAGGCCTGGTATCCGTCCCCGCCGCTCGAGGTCCGTCAGCGCGAACCGAAGTCTCTGCGGTGCCCGAAAACTGGGGAATTGATGACGCCCCACGGCCCGCCTCCGGAGAACGGATAAGCGGTCGCGGCGGCGGCCAAAGTTTCTTTTCCTGAACCGATATGGTACCACGTGACACACGCCGGTCTCGAAAGCCGGCAGTTCCCCATCGAAAGGTGACTCGAATGCAGCGGGCAAATGTCCGTTTCCTGTTGGCCCTGACGCTGTTTACGGTTGTGGTCCGGTTGATTCCGTACGGGTTGTACGCCGCGGGCGTGGATATCAACCCGGAGAGTACCTGGTATCCGTGGAACTTCATGCCGCTGATGGCGGTGACTGTATTCTGCGGGGCCTGCTCGCGCCCGCAGAGTCTCTCAACCCTCTGGGCGCCGGGCGTGCTGCTGGCGACGGACCTGGGCATCTGGGCGCTGACGGGACGCGCCGACTGGGCGTTCGGAATGCAACGGGCACCCGTCTATCTGTGCCTGTTCGCTATCGGCACGGCCAGTTTCCTGTGGGTGAGCCAGCGCCCGGGCTGGACGCGGGCCTATCCGACCGTGTTCCTGGGAGAGGTCTTCTTCTTCCTGGTCACCAACTTTGCCGTCTGGGCCGGCGCCGAGCACGTCCGCTACCCGCAGACGGCGGCCGGCCTTGCGGCGTGCTACGTTGCGGCGCTGCCGTTCTTCGGTCGCTCGCTGGCGAGTTCGGCGATCTTCACCGGACTGCTGTTCAGCCCGCTGGGGCTTCGCCAGGCGGGAGTGGTGCCCGTTGCGGAACGTCGGACTGTCGCCGCCTCCTGAGCCGATGCAACTCTGGCTCCGGAGCCTTGCCGATGACTCAACGCGTCGTTTCGCTGATCGCCAGCGCGACGGAAATCGTGGCCGCTCTGGGCTGCGCCGATCGCCTGGTCGGCCGCTCTCACGAATGCGACTATCCGCCGGAAATCCTGACGCTGCCGCCGTGCTCGTCGCCGAAGTTCGACATTCACGGCGACAGCCGGCAGATTGACGAGCGGGTGAAGGCAACGCTGACCAGCGCGGTCTCAGTCTATAACGTCGATACGGCCATGCTGGAGTCGCTGCAGCCGACGGTCATCGTCACGCAGTCCCAGTGCGAGGTTTGCGCCGTCAGCCTCAAAGATGTCGAAGCGGCCGTCTGCGAGTTAGTTTCGTCGCGCCCTGAAGTGGTGGCCCTGGAGCCGAATTCCCTGGCGGACATCTGGGCCGATATCCAGCATGTTGCTGACGCGTTGGAGATTCCGGATCGCGGTCGCGAATTGATTGCTCGATCACAGGTGCGGCTGCAGGCGATTCGTCAGCAGGCCCTGACGCGGCGGGGCAGTTTTCCGCCGGCCCGAGTGGCCTGCATCGAGTGGCAGGAGCCCCTCATGGCCGCCGGGAACTGGGTGCCGGAGCTGGTCGAACTGGTCGGCGGAGAAAATCTGTTCGGCGCAGCCGGCAAGCACTCCCCCTGGATGACCTGGGACGAGCTCGTCGCCGCCGATCCCGACGTGATTGCGATCATGCCCTGCGGCTTCGATATTCCTCGCGCCCACGACGAGATGCACTGGCTCACGAGCCGTCCGGAGTGGACGGAGCTGCGGGCTGTGCGCACGGGACGAGTCTCCCTGACCGACGGCAATCAGTACTTCAACCGCCCCGGTCCGCGTGTCGTCGAATCCGCAGAGATTCTCTGCGAGCTCCTTTACGGCGACGCCGCCAGCTACGGCCACCGCGGGACGGGGTGGATTCCTTTCGTTTCGGCCGAGGAGGCCCTCGTATGAGCGCGCTCGAAATCGACTGCCGGACGGTCAAGCAACGGCTCGATGACAAAGCGGACTTTCTGCTCCTCGACTGCCGGGAATCCACCGAGTACGCGACGGCTCGTATCGAGGGCTCGGTGCTGATCCCCATGAGCGAAATCACGGATCGCGTTCAGGAGATCGAAGCCTGGCGCAGCAAGCCGATCGTCGTCCACTGCCACCACGGCGGCCGCAGCCTGCGGGTCACCCTGTGGCTCCGCAGTCAGGGCTTCACGGACGTGCTCAACCTCACCGGCGGCATCGACGAATGGTCCCAGCAGATCGATTCGACGGTGCCGCGGTATTGACCGGCACGCTCCGAAAACGGAAAGAAAGAGTTTTACCGCGGAGGCGCGGAGGACGCGGAGAAAGGCGGGAGAAGAGTTCAACCACAGATCGCACGAATGAACGCGAATGAGTGCGAGGCATTGAAAGTGCTGACGTCGCTGGCAATGGAAACCGTTGAGCGACTTCCGCCGTCAGCGAAATCTGGAGTTTGACGATCACGTGACGCTGGAATGAGCCTTGGTGGCCGAAGACCACCAGGGCCACACGGCCTGTCGACTACTTACCTTCGACCGGCACGAACACGACGGCGTCGAGCACAACGTAGCCCGGTGCGTCATTCGAAACCGTGACGCTGGTCTGCTTCCCCGCCGGGCATGCAAACGTTCCCAGCACCGCGTAGCCGGGCGTTTTGGATGTCTCGCGCTGATTGACGAACACTGACGTTTTCTTGTCGGCGGCCTGAATCGTGACCGGCACTTTTGTCGCGCGGTTCGAATTGGCCGTGTAATAGAAGCGGATCTCGTACGTCCCCGCTTTCGGCAGCTCGGGCGTAAAAACGGCCTGCATCTGTCCCTTGGCCGCCTCGCCGTCGTGAAGATAGTCGGCCCCGACGAAGCCTCCGACGCTGGCGCTCGACGACCAGTCCCCCGTCAGCTTCGCGTCGTGCGTATCGACCACCACGCCCGGCAGCGACTTCGGATCGAGGCTCGCCGCGGCGTTCCGCTTCGGCCCCGTGTATTCCAACACTTGCCCGTCCGCCAGCAGGCGTTCCTTCAGCTTGCCGAAGTCGACATCCTGCACGGCGGCGTTGCTATCGATCGCATGCACGGCGGCGGTCGCCGCCGACTGTCCCAAGACCATGAAAACCGGCTCCATGCGAATGCTGCCGTAGGCGATGTGTGACGCCGCCAGGCAGACCGGGACCAGCAAGTTTTCGCACTCTTCCTTGCGCGGGCGGATGCTGCGATAGCTGACCGGATAGGGAGACACGCCGACCTGCACGTCTCCTTCGTTCCGGACGAATCCGTCTTTCGTGACGTAGCGCTGGCAGTTGTGGGAGTCCATGTTGTAGGCCCCCATGCCGACCGGGTCTTCCGCAGTCACTTTTCCCTGGCAGTGAGACTGCGTCATGACGTATTCGGAGATCATCCGGCGGGCTTCCCGCACGTAAAGCTGATGCGGCCAGTTCCCGTTATCGACGAATTCGTCTTTCGCCAGCCCCAGCCGCTGAAACTCCTCGCGGATTTTCTCCGGCACTCGGGGATTGTTCGCCAGCGTATACATCAGCCCCATCTGATAGCGTTTGTGATCCTCGACGATCGTCTCGCGCTTGGCATAGTCGGCCTCGGGGTAGTCGTAGTTCGCGCCGATATAGTCGGTGCTGATCGCGAAATTGTTGTTGGTGTCGGTCTTGCGGTTGGGCATCCAGACCGGATTCCACGGGCTGCGATGGTCCCCCGCCTCGAAGTTCCGCAACAGCAGCTCGTAAGTCTTGACGTCGTAGCCTTCCGGCTTCGGCCAGGCGACGCGGTTCGCGGCAACGTCGGTCGTACACATCCGATAGTTATACGCCTGCAACCGGTGATCGCCGTCGCCGTCGTTCCCCGGCGGCTCAGACTGCACCAGCGGCAGCAGCCCGCTCGCAGGATCGCCGGGCGTTACGTAAGGATCGACGTTCTTCGTGAACTGGTGCTTAGTCGCATGGGCGACCTGAATGCCGTTGATGGTTTCGCCGTAGACGCTGTTCGCCTCGCGACCGACGTGATACTTCACGCCTGCGGCGGCCATCAGATCCCCTTCGTAGGTGGCGTCGACAAACATCCGCCCGCGGAACGTCCTGCCGGACTCCATCGTAATTGAGCCGATCCGCCCCGCGACTTTCCTCACGCCGCTGCGTCGATTGAGACGTTCGCCGGTCACCACGACAACACCGTGTTCCCGAATCCAGTCGTGATAGACCTGGTCCGCCACGTGCGGCTCGAAGGTCCACATTTCCTTCTCGCCGGGCGCCTTTCGCTTTCCCTGGTATGCGTCGCGTTGTTCGTGTTTCCAGGCCGAGTCGGCGGCGTAGTAGCGACCAAGCCGCTGATAGAACTCGCGCGACAGTCCGCCGATGACGGCCTTGTTGCCGATGTCGGTCGCACCGAGGCCGCCGGAGGTCAATCCGCCCAGATGCTGAGACGGCTCGACGATCACCGTCGACTTGCCCATCTTTTTCGCCTGGACGGCGGCGGCAATTCCGCCCGACGTGCCGCCGTAGACGACGACATCGTACGTCGGTTCCTGGGCGTCGGCCGCAGAGAATCCCCCCAGGCCCAGCACCAGACCAGCCAGCCATAGTCGCAACATTGCAGACACCTCCCGGAAGAACGACGAATTCCAGGCTTCGTGATAGCTTCCGGGGCGATGGGCTGCAACTCAGTTCGCAACCTGCGCCTCGGTCGCGTTAATCAGAGCCTTGTGCAGTCCGCAGCCGGGAACAGCTTCGACGACTTCCCCGGGTTCTGCAAGCAGGCCGGGCAGGAGCACGTTTCCCGGCGCCGGCAGGCGGTTGTCGTGGACGAGCCAGCCGGCCTGGCCGACAAAGTACGTATGGAAGTCATCGACCACCAGGTTATAGGCTGGAGCGTCTCCCGCGGGAGCAACCAGATCCAGCGGAAACGACCCACCCATCTGGTGCAGCGGAATGCCCGGCGAAACCTGCTTCGCCATGATCCAGCCGGCGCCCGTCCGCCAGAATCGATGGCCCAGCGTCGTCGTCACCGAATCGCCCCCCGCCGTCAGCGTCAGCACCGGACTCGGCGGTCGGATCGTCGTGAATGTGACGATTTTGTACGCCAGTTCGCCCGTGTCGGGATCCTGCGACAGGACCTCGTCGCCGGCATGAATCTGCTCCACGGGAACAAGGCCCTGGCGGGTCCAGACCGGCGTTCCGGCGATGAAGCAACTGGGGATGGCCGAACGGACTTCGCAAGCCCGGACTCCCCAGACGCTGCGGCGCGTCAGGCGCACTCCACGGCGCGAAGACTGCATCAGCGAATTACATTCTCGCCACCAGTCCCACCATGAAGCCACTTTGCGTCCCGGATTCTGACCGGTCACCGCTTCGAGCGCTTCGAACGAGCGCAGATTCACCTGCTCGCGCAGCAGATTCACGCTGTCGACGAGGGCTCGTGCCGCCGTTTCCCGGGCCGCCAGACTTTCGGCCGCGTGCGACTCCGCTTCGAGGCGGAGATTCGCGTTGATGGACGGCAGCATCCGCTGCAGGATCTGCAGATCCTGTTCGTTGTTCTTGCCGTCATGATTGAGGTCGATCTTGTGGGCTCGAATGCGATAGACATGCCCGCGCACCGGCCGAATCTGGATGGATTGCACATCCTGATGAATGATGTCGTGATCAACCCGGCGATCTCGGAAGGCGATCTGGTCGGCTGCCTGGTAAACTGATCCGGCGTCACGTTCGGTGCGCTGGATCTGAATCTGCAGAGGCAGATGTAGCAGCGGGAGCAGCATCCCCGCGGCGCCGACAGAGTCTCGTTCTTTCAGCGACGCCAGAGCCCTGTTGCGGACGTCTGCCGACATGGCAAAGATCGACACGTCTGCCAGAGCACGGCTCGCGGCTGGCTCCGGAACGCGCTCGATCAGTTCGATCACGGTCGCGGCAAATCGGGGTTCTCCGGACTGCACGGCGGCCTGGGCGAGAATCGGCCCCGCAGCGGCAGTCGCATCGGGTCCGGATTCGTCAACAAATGTCGAAAGTTCCGCGGAATTGTTGCTCTGCACAAGCTTCTGAAGGCGAGCGAGGTGAGACTTCCAGCGAGTCGTCGTCAGACTCGCCTCTTTTTCTTCCTGGCGGCGCTGAAGGACCTCATCGCGAGTCCACAGCAGTCCGTCCTCCCGCACCAGATCGAGAGACTTGATCGCCTCTTTGTTCGACGCATTGGCTTCCAGGACGCGACTCCAGTGAAATCGAGACTGGGCATCCAGGTGATTCCGCCGGCACCAGCGCGCGAGCGCTGCGTCGACTTTCGGGGACAGGATCGGCTCGCGAAACGTCTCCCAGACCTCAGCGAGAGTGGAGGCGATCGCAGCATCCAGCCAGCCCACGTCCGTAGAAAACGGTTCTGACCAGTCGGCAAGTTCTCCAGCATGCACCTGCCATGCGGCGCCGGAGCGAATCACCAGGACACGATCATCGCCAAACGTGACTCCGCCCCAGGCGATCAGCCCGGTCGGCCCATCGGCATCTTCGACGTGAATGGCCAGCGTGTTGTCACCCGATTTCAGCAGGCCGGCAACCGAGTGAACTCCAACTTGTCCGGGCGCCGGGCTGGTCTTCAGACGGTTCCCGTTGACGGCGAGCGACAGCGGGCGAAGCGCGACCACGCGGATTTCGGCGGCATGAGGCTTGCCGGTCAGCGCAATCCGCAGGCGAAAGGTTCTCGGTCCGGGGCCGTTTCCGGAAGACCAGATAACCTCTGGCGTGCTGACATATTCATCACGAATCTGACTGTAAGCCTGCCAGACCTGGCCTGGAATCGCAGTCATCTCCCGCGCGGACTGCCACGTCGCCTGACCGGGCAGACGCACTTTCCCCAGTTGCCACTGGGCGGGTCCGTACTCCGGGTCCAGCGCAGCGGCGCCTTCCAGCCTTTGCCGCCGAAGCTGGTTGTCCCCCGCCAGTTCGGCCCTGAGCGCCTGTCGGACCAGTTCATACGCTGATTCCGCCGACGGCTCCGCCGCCGTACTCGGCGAGACCATCGGCAGCAGGCTGCAGAACCAGCCCGCCAGGAGCCCTCGCGCCGCCACAGAGAATGTCATGATGCCTCTCCGTCAGAAGTGTGCGCACCTTGATGACGGTCCGGCGGCGCGCGAATGCGACCAAGAGAGTCCGCCAGACAGGTCAGTCGCAACTCTGCAGAGGGCCCTCAATCCAGAGCGGCCGACCTGCTCAAAAGTATCCGCAAGCAGTCCACAGAATTGCAAGAAGATTTTCGCTCAGTCGTCGGAACTCCGCGCC
This sequence comes from Planctellipticum variicoloris, assembly GCF_030622045.1. Lineage (NCBI taxonomy): Bacteria > Pseudomonadati > Planctomycetota > Planctomycetia > Planctomycetales > Planctomycetaceae > Planctellipticum > Planctellipticum variicoloris. The sequence continues at coordinate 4,969,690 of NZ_CP130886.1, forward strand.
TCGGCAATCCCGATTCAGCTCTCGCGTCGTCCGGCAGGCGTGGTGTCCAGGAACTGGCGGATCCGCGGAATGAGCTGCGGCCCGGCGTCTTCCAGGACGTAGTGACCGCAGTCCGGGAACCGGTGCAGTTCGGCTCGGGGAAACCGAACCAGCCACTCCTGCAGGAAGTGGTCGTCAAAGACGAAATCCTTCTCTCCCCAGCCGATCAGCATCGGGTGGTGGTCGAGCTTGTGCAGTCCAGCGGCGGTCTCCGCCACCACCGGCATGCTGCGATCGCCCGGCTCCAGGGGGATATCCTGCACGAAGCGATGCACGGCGATCCGATGCGCCCAAGAATCGTACGGCGCGCAATAGGCCCGTCCGACGTCCTGCGGCATCGGCGCCCGCGTCACGCACGATCGCACCGCTCCCAAGCTGAAGGCGCTGAGGCCGCGAACCAGCAGGGCGCCCAGCAGCGGCGTGCGCGCCAACTGCAACTGCCACGGCACGGGCTTGGTCTTCGGCAGCGGAAATGCGCCTGTATTGAGCACCACCAGCCGGGCAATCCGCTCGGGATGCTGCACGGCCCACGCGCAGCCGATCATGCCGCCCCAGTCGTGCACGACCAGGTTGATCGGTTCGGTCAGGTTGAGGCCGGCGATCCAGGCGTCGAAGTCCGCGACCCGCCGGGCCAGCGTGTATTCGTAGTCGCGATCGGACGGCTTATCTGACAGGCCGCAGCCGATGTGATCGAGCGCCAGACACCGATAATGGTCGGAAAGGGCGGGAATCAGGTTCCGCCAGTAGTAGGTCCAGTTCGGATTGCCGTGGACCATCACGACCGGCGCGCCGCGACCTTCGTCCAGATAATGCAGCCGATGTCCGCCGATCTCGGCGAAGTGCGACGCAAACGAGTAGTCGGGCCAGGTCGGAGAAGTCGAAGACATGACGCTCTGGAAGACGAAGGAGGGGCACAGGCCAAGGGGAGGCTCGCAGCCTCTCCAACCGTCGGCTTGAAGAGTGTAACGCATCCTCCGATCGCGGTCCGCCGTCAGAGGTCAGAATGTCGGGGGAAGGCCGAGTGTTCAGAGACAAGTGCCAAGTGGTGGAACATCCCGCGGAATCGAGCATCATGCAAAGTTCCGTCTCTGCGATCCCCGAAACCCGGCGCCCGATACCCGACTCAAGGAGGCCTGCCCCGGTCCATCAGGACAGCCTCCGCGTCGGCGTCACTGCATTCCAATCCCTCGGCAGTGAGTGCAAGCACCTGCAAATGCGACGAAATCTGCTGATGAGTCGAGTGTCGAGAGACTAGAGTCGAGAGCCGGAAGGGGAAACTCCGCCAACGCCCCTCTTCTCTGCGATACCCGATGCCCGATACTCGTTATTCAAACAGCGACTGCTGGAGAGAAGTGGCGTCCATGCCCACAGACCATCCCTGAGACCAATTGAGAGAGCTGATGGGGAATCGGCTGGAAGGTTCCGAGTGAGTCTGCGCTTCTCTCCGGCAGTACGCCGGCAGGCGGGGAGGGGGGACTTCCCCGACCTGCACCGTAACAACGCTTCTTAATCGCGGGATTTCGTCGCTGACTGTGGGATTTTTGCCCGCGTTCCGTCGAGTCTTTCGAGCGACAGGCCACTCCCGATCCTTCAGGAGTTCTTCCGGACGTCAGGCGCTGAGATCCTTGAACAGCGTCCCGAAGCCCGGCATCTCTTCGCGGAGCGTTTCCATCCAGGCGCGGGGATTCCAGATCTCCACGCAGATCACCGCTCCGACCACCACCACGTCCTGATTCACCTGAATATCCAGAAACTCCCGGAAGCCTTCCGGGAGCAGCAACCGGGAGCGGTTCGCCAGCCGCACGGTCTGAGACCGCGTCGACAGCAACCGACCCAACTGCTGAACTTCGCCCCACCGCTGATCCATCCGGCCGGCGGCGATTTTCTGACGAATCAGAGAAACCCCCTCGTCGATCCGTTTCTGCCACTCGGCCGCCCGCCACAGGCTCAGGCAGCCGAAGCGTTCCTTCGCGACAATCGTATCACCCGTCTCGTCGGTCACGGCCTGCGCCATCTCCGGCGGGAGGCTGATGCGAAAACGGTCGTCGACCGTTCGCCTCAGTTCGCCGGTGATGAAAGATTCCACAGGTGCCATGGCGTCCGCGGGGGTTCGAGAGAGCCGGCCGACGCATCCAAGCTAATGGGCAGAAAACCCACAGTCAATCAAGTTTTCAAAGAGCGTTTGGGCGTGAAACCCACAACGGAGGCAAAGCATACTGGCGGCTGTGGCGGGAATCCATCAGAAAAGCTCCGGTTTTTCCGATTTTGTCAGAAATGCCGTTTGCGCCTGCAGTTGCGACTTTTCCAGGTGCGTCAGTCCTGCGGGCCGGCTGCTGCCGCGAGGAATGAGACCGGGGCGTGAAACGGGCAGTCCCGTTGCCCGGTCTGGGCAGGAATCCCACACCCGAGCGGATGGGCCGAGGCCGCGCGAACCTGGGTCTGAACAGCGGCAGCCTGCACCGAAATGGAGGTCACTACGACTGGTCAACAGACGGTGAGGCGACCAGCGCAGTTCGGCAGAGGTTCGGAGCGGCGGAGGCCGACAGGAGCCGGCTCTGCACGCCCGCGGCGGCGAATTCAGGCCAGGCCGGATGCGGTGGTATGCCGCAGTTTTTCCCGAGCGCGCGTCAGCGTGGGGCCGATCGAATTCTCCGGCACCCCGAGGCGGCTGCTGATCTCGCGATAACTCTGGCCTTCCAGGTGATAGCGCCGCACGACTTCCGCGTCCAGCGGCGGCAGTCCGCTCAGCATCCGCTCCACCAGTTCCTGATTCTCGATCCTGCCGTTCTCGACCGGGGCGGCAGCCTGATCGATCGCAGATCCATGCGATTTGACGTGCCCGAGGGCCTCGGCCATCCGTCGACGGGACATTTCCCGCACGACGACACGCCGGGTCACAACCGTCAGATAAGTCGCCAGCGCCGACTCTCCGCGAAAGTTTCGCAGCACGGCACAATCATTCGCGACGAGCGCCAGCATCACTTCGGAACTGAGATCGTCGATGTCGTCGGCCGTCACCCGCACGCTACGGGCCTGGGCGGTGTGCTGAATGACATGCACGAAGAGCCCGGCGTACCGCTCGACGAAGTCTCTCCACGCGCCGGATTCGGAAGTCAGGCAGCGTTTGAGGAGAACTCGATCGACATCGGTCAGCGGCACGGTGATTCTCCAGCGTCAGGCGGATCCCTCCACGGACAACGGGCGACCTCCCGGGCCGGTTCACAATCCGACACGAATGCCGAACCTCGTTCTCCGCCGGGGACTCTGCACCTGCATGGGCAGAAAATGCCGATCCCGAAGCACCTGTCCAAGTTTAGGGGACGTCTTCCCGAGCGACAAGACGCGTTTTCCCGGCTGGAGGTTCCCGAAACTGCATTTCCGCGGTGGAACCGACGATAATGGCTGCGCAGCCGGCAGATCCGTTTCTTGACGCATCTTCTGCCCCCGACTAGGATTCGCGGGTCTGCGGGCCTAGAATCCGGTTGACCGGAACACCCAAATTCTTGCGGCGCTGGCGGGGGGCCGCGGGCGCCGGATTGTCGAGGAATCAGAATGACGCATATCGTTGCGGAGCCATGCTTTAACTGCAAATACACCGACTGCGTGGTGGTCTGCCCGGTCGAATGTTTCTACGAGGGAGAGTCGATGCTCTTCATCCATCCGGAGGAGTGCATCGACTGCGAGGCATGCGTCCCGGAATGCCCGCCCCAGGCCATTTTCCACGAGGATAATCTCCCCGAGAAGTGGAAAGATTACATCGCGCTGAACGCGGAGATGTCGCCGCAGTGCCCGAACATCACCGAAAAGAAAGACCCTCTGGGCGGCCCACTGTAGCGGCCCCGCCCGCATCGTCGCTTCCAGTTTTCACAGCCCGTCGGGAACCGACGGGCTGATTTTGTTGGCTGGGGATGTACGGCGAGCTGAAATGACCAATCCACCCCGAACAGGAGTGGCCCTGCAAAGTCCCATGCAAACCGAACACCTCCGCCAGCTCGATCGCCAGCTCGTCTGGCATCCCTTCACCGCCATGTCGGCCTGGGAGGACGAAGACTTTCCCGTCATCGCCGCTGCGGAGGGGTTTCACCTCATCGATACCGACGGTCGCCGGTATCTCGACGGGCACTCTTCCCTCTGGTGTAACGTCCACGGTCATCGCGTGCCGGCGATTGACGCCGCGATCCGCGACCAGCTCGATCGCGTCGCCCACAGCACGCTGCTGGGACTGGCGAACCTCCCCTCCATCGAACTCGCCGGGCAGCTCGTCCAGCGAGCGCCCGCGGGTCTGACGAAGGTTTTCTTCGCCGATTGCGGGGCGGCGGGCGTCGAGGTCGCGCTGAAAATGGCCTGGCAGTACCACCGCCAGAAAGCCTCTCCCGAATCCCGCGACCTGTTCGTCTGCCTGAGCCACGCCTATCACGGAGATACCGTCGGAACCGTGAGCGTGGGGGGGATCGACGAGTTCCACAGCCTCTTCGGCGGACTGCTGTTTCCCACGTTGCGGATTCCGACCCCTGCCACGCCGGGCCTGTCGCTCGATGACTGCCTGCGCCACACCGAAGAAATCCTCACCGCTAACGCCGACCGCATCGCGGGCGTCATCGTGGAACCCCTGGTCCAGGCGGCGGCGGGAATTCTCGTTCACCCGCCGGGTTATCTACGCGGACTCCGGCAACTGACAGAGCGGCTCGGCCTGCTGTTGATCGCCGACGAAATCGCCGTCGGCTTCGGCCGGCTGGGAACGCTCTTCGCCTGCGAGCAGGAAGACGTTCACCCCGACATCCTGATCCTGTCCAAGGGGCTGACCGGCGGCTACCTCCCGCTCGCCGCCACGCTGACCACCGAGGAAATCTACGAAGCCTTCCTGGGCGATCCGTGGGCGGGCCGCACGTTCTATCACGGGCATACCTACACGGGGAACCCGCTCGCCTGCGCCGCGGCCCTGGCCTCGCTGAAGCTCCTGGAAGAGAATGAGGTGCTGCTCAACGCCCGCAAGATCGAACGAGTTCTGGCCGAAGAACTGACGGCAGACGGCTCGGCAGCGTGGATGCGGCATGTCGGGGCCATCCGGCGTCGCGGTACAATGGCCGGCATCGACCTCGCCCTCGATCCTGCCCAACTGACGCCCTTCCCTCCCCAGCGCCGGGCCGGCCATGCAGTCATGCTCGCCTGTCGCGAGCGGGGCGTGATTCTGCGCAACATCGGCGACACGGTCGTGCTCTATCCGGCTCCGGCGATGCCGGTCGGCCTGGTCCGCGAGCTCTGTCAGACTGTCCGCGAAGCGTTGGCCGAGCTGCGGCCCGACGCGTGAACCAAGCGCAATTCTTCAGCCACTGCTCGCTGAGCCGCAGCGCAGCAGAAACGATGAATTCTCCGCGAAGACCTGGCGAGGAGATTGGCCGAAGATAGACATTCGAGTCGCCAGACGTCGATAATTCCGTTGCGTCTCTCTGTTCGCTGCAAGGCTCTTCCGATGTCCGAGATCGTCGACCAGATCAGCACCGTTTTCGCCGAAAAGGGACACCGCCACTACGGCGAGAACGTCTCGGAACTGGAACACGCCCTCCAGACCGCAGCCTTTGCCCGGCAGTTCGGCGAGTCCGACGCCGTCGTCCTGGCCTGCCTGCTCCACGACTACGGCCACCTGCTCCACAACCTGGGCGAGACCGTCGCGAACGACGGAATTGACGCTCAGCACGAAGAACTGGGTGCGGAGCTGCTGCAGGAGAATTTTCCGCCGGAGATCGTCGAGCCGGTCCGGCTGCACGTCGCCGCCAAGCGCTACCTGTGCGGCAAGGATCCCAAGTACCTGGAAGGGCTGTCTCCCTCATCGCAGCTTAGCCTGCAGCTCCAGGGGGGGCCGATGACCGCGGACGAGCTTCGCGAATTCGAATCGCATCCGCACTTCGAGGCGGCCGTCCGAGTGCGCCGTTACGACGATATGGGCAAAGTCCCCGGCATGAAGACGCCGGGACTCGACGCCTATCGGGAACTGATCGCGGAATTCGCCGTTCTCTGATCGTCACAATGCGGAATGGAATTCGGGTGGCACGTCCCTGAGTCTTCGAAGGGCGTGTCTTCCATGTACTGAGGCCAGAGGAAAACCGCGCCCATCGCAGACTCTGGGCGTGCCACCCCAGTCTCTCTCAACGCGGAACACTCAACCGTCAACGTCCCCTACGGGGCCTGCGGCTTGTCCCGCTCGCGATCCACGATGCAGAAGAAGCCGAACGGCTCCGCGTGCGGATTCCGCAACTGGTGGACCTGCAGCGGCGGGACGTAGGCCACGTCGAATTCACCCAGCACCAGTTCGTTCTCGCCGCTCTGCAGCACGCCCCGCCCACGCACGGTAATCACCACGTGCGTATGAGCGTGCTTCTCCAGACTGGAGTGCCCCCCTGGGCCGATCTCAAAGTACCGCAGATCGAACGCCGTCCGCTCGCCGGCCCGGCCGATCAGCTCAGTCCGCCGGACATCGCGAAACGGCAGCGCGCCGTTTTCTTTGTAGGGAGTCTCCGGTCGTCCCGTCCAGCGGAACTCGGCCATGTGCTGCAGATGCTGCAGCAACTTAAGCGCACCGTTCATCGACGGCAGCTCGCAGGCCGAGACGATCGCCACGTCCTCGGGCGTCCCCAGCCGCTGCTGCGGAAAGACCTGCTCGATCGCCTCGCGAAACTTCGCCGTGCTGAGCGCCAGGTCCGTCGAATGCGACAGGAGCTTGCCGCCAATCAGGAACATGGAATCGGCGCCATAGGCCTCGGCCATGGCGGAAATCGTGTCGAACGACATGCCCCCAGCCGGCGCCGGAATCGCCGGCGCCAGATTCCCCAGCGGCGCGCGGGCGTGATCGACGATCTGCCGGCACTCTTCCCGAGTAAACGAGAACCGGCCCCCCACGTTGGGAAAAATCGTCCCGTCGCAGCCAGCCAGACGGAAGATCGTCCCCAGCAGCAGCCCCGGCTCGATGCCGTGCCCGCGATCCTGAAAATAAACGCCGGAGAACGTCGGATGCGCCAGGAACCACAGCGGGAATTTCGCGGCGAGATGTCGCTGCAGATCGAGTCCCAGCAGCAGCGGAGCGGACAGCACGCCCCGCACGCCGATCCGCACGAGAAACTCGATCCGCTCTTCCAGCTCCCCCACCGGGGCTGAAAGATTCGGCAGGTAGTAACACGGCCGGCCCGACTTCGCGGAACCTTCCAGCACACCCGCCTGGCAGCGTTCGACCCGCTCGCGAAACGCCGCAAAGTCCGCCTCGACCAGGTTGTGATCGTCCTTGACGACGTCTCCGCCCCCCGCCGCAAAATCGCAGGCCAGCTTTGCGAGCTGGTCGGGAGTGGAACCGCGCGGCTTCAGAGCCGTCGCCAGCAGCGGCCGGCCATAAACACCCAGCGCCCGGCGGATGCCGTCGATCCCCGCTTTCGGTCCGGGAAACCTCGCCAGAAACTCCGGCGTCAGCCCCAGCTCCCGCAGGCAGATGCGCGGCTTGAACGAGATGTTGCCGTAGATCAGATTGAGGAACTGCCCCAATCCCCCGTGCGCAAGTTCCTCGGCGTAGTGAATCTGCACATCGAAGGTGTCGGGAACGTTCGCGACGGGAGCAATTCCCTCCACGCGACCGACGATCCGTTCCCGGATGCCGGGATCCGTCACCAGTTCCTCGGGGACCTCGACCGTCTGTTCCAGAGCAATTGCGCGGCTGACCGCATCAACTTCGGCAGGTGGACACTGCACGCGATAGACGGCGGAAAGACAGGCCATATTGGCAGGAATCTCTGGCGGGAGGGCGACCGGCACTGAGGAGCCATAGAGTAACCGCAGTCCTCGCGGAACTTCAATCAACGACCGCTGATCGGTCTCGTCAATTCCTGATTTTAGCCGCAGAAACCTGCATTCCAAGCCACGAGTTTGCGTCAGGGCCACTGCGAATCCACTGAACAACCTGAACGGCCCGGCCAAGACAATTGGTCATGAGTGAAGCAGACTCACACAGAGCCTCCCAAATCCCGCAGTCGAACCGCTCGCGTCGCTCTCGCGGGCGTCCGGTTCAACCGAGTGCCGCCCAGAGTTGACACCCTGGGCTACCGTAATCCACCCCTGCCGCGGATCCGAATCTCAGCCTAAGCCTGCGTTGCCCGGCAGGGGCGATTTACAGTAGCCCAGAGCGGGAGCTGTGGGCGACGAGACGCTCCATCAAAATTGCCACCAACCACTGACAACTGACCAATGACAACCTCCGCTACGCCACCCAGTCATGAATGACATTCCCCGCGACCCCCGTCAGCCGGGCATCGAGGCCCTGGAAGCGATGCGTCAGCTTCAGGTGATTCAGACCGAACAGGTGCAGCATCGTGGCGTGGAAGTCGTTGATGTGGACTGGATGCTCGGTGATGGACCAGCCGATTTCGTCGGTCGCGCCGTAGGTCATGCCCCCTTTCACTCCGCCCCCCGCCATCCAGACGCTGAACGCGGAGGGATGATGGTCGCGCCCCGTCACGCCGCCGCGCCCCTGGCGATTCTCACCGAGCGGCGTCCGACCGAACTCGCCCGCCCACACAACCAGCGTGTCCTCCAGCAGACCGCGCTGTTTGAGGTCTTTGATGAGGGCCGCGACCGGCTGATCGGCCATGCCGCAGTTGTGCCCCAGTTCCGCATCGAGATTCGAGTGATGATCCCACGACGCATGGTTAATCTGCACGAACCGCACCCCCCGCTCGACCAGCCGGCGGGCCAGCAGGCAGTCCTGCGCAAATTGCCGGTACTGCCCCGGTCCGCCGCCCCGCGCCTGCCCGGCCGTGCTCGGTTCCGTGCGCTCCAGTCCGTAGGCGTCGATCGTCGCCTTCGTTTCACCCGACAGGTCGATCAGCTCCGGCGCCGCCGACTGCATCCGGAATCCGAGTTCATAACTGGCGATCCGGCTCGCGATCTCCGGATCGCGAACGACGTCGTATCGCTGGCGATTGAGAGACTGCAGCGTATCGAGCCCCGCCCGCTGAAGTCCCGCGGAAATCCCCGGCGGATTCGCCAGGTTCAGGACCGGATCCCCCTGGTTGCGGAACAGCACCCCGGCGTAGACCGATGGTAGAAAACCGCTCTGCCACAGCGTCGCCCCGCCGCTCGTCCCCCGACCGGCGCTCAGCACCACAAACCCCGGCAGGTCTTCGCACTCGCTCCCCAGACCGTAGTTCAACCATGCCCCCGCCGTCGGCAGGCCGAAGAACGGTCGGCCGCACAGCAGCGACAACTGGGCCGGGTGATGATTGAACTGATCGGTGTGCATCGAACGGATCATCAGCATGTCGTCGGCACACGTCGCCAGGTGCGGCATGAAGTCGCTGAAGACCATCCCGCTCTCGCCGTGCGGCGTAAATTTCCGTGGACTTCCGTACAGGACTGCCGTCTCCTTCTTGATGAAGGCGAATCGCACGTTCTTCGTCAGCGACTCCGGCAGCGGCTGCCCGTGCAGCTCGTTGAGCTTCGGCTTGGGGTCGAACAGATCGAGCTGACTCGGCGCCCCTTCCAGAAAGATGAAAATGCAGTTCTTCGCCTTCGGCGTCGCGTGCGAAGGCTTCGGCGCCAGCAGATTGGTCGACGCATCGCCGGCCCGCCCTTCCCGCTCCAGAAGGGACGTCAGCGCCGCGAGCCCCAGCCCATAGCCGGAACTCTCCAGAAAATGCCGCCGCGTCAGATTTGCCAATTGCTCAGACCACATCAAACACCCCCTTCGGGGAAAGATCCGAAATCCGACTCTCGTTCCCAGGCTCCGCCTGGGAATGAACTCTTTCGAGGCTCTGCCTCGTCTGCTATCCGGCCAGAACGAGCCTTCCGGAGGACGCGGAGCGTCCGAAGACGGCGTTCCCAGGCAGAGCCTGGGAACGAGGACAAAACCTTCTTCTCCTATTCCCGGGTCACAAACTCATCCAGGTTCAGCACCACCCGCAGCGTCGCCACCCAGGCGGCGTTCTCGGTCGGTTCCACGTCCTTCGCGGCGTATGTCCCGACCGCCTCCTTCGCCGCGGGCAGGTCCGCTTCATAGACCGCCCGCGATTTCGCCAGCAACTCGGCCAGGGCCGCGAGTTCTCCCTCGGTCGGTGGGCGCGCAACGCACTGCCGCCAAGCCCGCGTCAGTCGCTCGGCATCCGAGGCTGCCGATTCTTCCAGCAACCACTTAGCCATCGCCTGCGTCGCCTCCACGTGGGCCTCGCTGTTGAGGAGTTGCAGCGCCTGCAGGGGCGTGTTCGAGACCGTCCGGGCAACGCACGTCAGGTTCGCGTCGGGCGAATCGAACGTCATCAGGCTCGGGTGGGGGACCGTCCGTTTGAAAAACGTATACATCCCCCGCCGGTAGCGATCCGCCCCCTCGCTGTTCTTCCACGAGAAGCTGTTGGCATAACTGAGCGCCGCCAGGTCGGCGGGCATCGGCGGGAAAACGCTCGGGCCGCCGATTTTCGGCGTCAGCAGCCCGCTGACCGCCAAGTTCAGATCCCGCACAATCTCCGCCTCCACCCGAAACCGGCTCTGCCGGGCCAGCCAGACATTCAGCGGATCGCGGTCCACCAGTTCCGGCCGGTGCGCCGATGACTGCCGGTACGTCGCAGAGGTCACGATCAACCGGATGAGCTGCTTCCGACTCCAGCCGAGGTCGCCCCGGAATTTCGTCGCAAGCCAGTCGAGCAGCTCCGGATGCGAGGGCGGTTCCCCCCGCAGTCCGAAATCGCCCGGCGTGCGGACCAGCCCTTCTCCGAACAGATGCCGCCAGACGTGATTGACGGCGACGCGGGCCGTCAGCGGCTGCTCCGGCGAGATCAGCCACTGCGCCAGATCGAGCCGATCCGGCTGCGTGCTCCGCGGCTGGAACGACCCCAGCACGACCGGGGTTCCCGGCTCCACCTTCTGAGTCCGTTGCTGGAAGTCACCCCGATCGAACACATACGTCGTCCGCTCCAGCAGGGGCGCCGTCAGCGTCCGGGCTGACATGACCTTCGCCGCGTACTGCTCTTTGAGCTTTCGCAGTTCACCGTCCATCCGTTGCGACTCGGCGTCCTTCAGGACGTCGCTGACGTAGTAGTCGAAGAGCTTCCGCTGCACCGACGCCACCCGTTTTTCGGGATACATCTCCAGCGCGTCAGCGATGTCCTTTCTCGCGAAATGGATGCCTCGTTCGTCGCCCGTCAGCGTCATCACGCGGAACCTTCCCAGCGTGTGCGCTCCACCATAGTTCTGCTCCAGCACCAGCCGGATCTTGGAGCCGGCTTCCAGATCGACCCGCCCCGCCGTCCGTACCAGCAGCCAGTGTTTCTCTCCCATTTTGGGAGCAATCGCCCAGCCGCTCGGTCCATCGCCTTTCGGCGACAGCACATGCTCGGGCGAGAACTTCGCCTGCGTAAAATCGGCCGACGCCCGATGGAGCTCCAGCGGCGACTCCGTTCCATCCGGGCGGATGACTGTGGCCTTGAAACCGGTGAGCACGAAATTCCCGTTCGGCGCCCGCCCCGGCCCCTTGCCCGGCAGCAGGTCGTTCGCCAGCGTCCACAGCTTGAGGCCGGTGATGCTCGTCTGCCCCGATTCGAACACCACCGAATAGACGTCCTTGTCCGGAGGCGGAACCCGCTCCTTCTCCGGCCCCTCGGCAACCGCCCAGGCGCTCCCCTTCTCGAATTCCAGCTTGCTCGCTTCGGCCGTCGCTTCGACGATAGTCACCTCGTGCTCGGCCAGCGGATCGACCGACTGCGACATGATCTTCTCACGCTCGGCTGTCTCCCAGGCGAGTTCGTCCTTTGCCAGCGCCCGATGCCGGCGGTCCAGCGCTGCCTGCAGGTCGCTGGCGAGCTGATCGTATTCTTCCAGATCCTTCGCCGACGTCGGCCAGTCGGTCGACGTTTCGTCGGCGTTGTTGAAGAATGCGAACAGCCGGTAGTACTCGTCGTGCGGCAGGGGATCGTACTTATGGCTGTGACACCGCGCGCAGCCGACCGTCATTCCCAGCCAGACCGTCCCCAGCGTTTCCGTCCGGTCGAAAACGGCATTGATGCGGTACTCCTCCTGATCGACGCCCCCTTCTTCGTTGGTCAGCGTCTGCCGGTTGAACGCCGTCGCCAGCCGCTCCCGGGCCGTCGCTCCGGGAAGCAGATCACCGGCAATCTGCTCCACCGTGAACCGGTCGTAGGGCAGATCCCGGTTGATGGCCTCGATCACCCAGTCGCGGAACAGGTACGCATCCCCCCGCGCCCGGTCTTTTTCGTAACCGTCCGAATCGGCATAGCGAGCCAGGTCGAGCCAGTGCCGGCCCCAGCGCTCCCCAAAATGCGGCGACTTGAGCAGCCGGTCGACCAGCGCCTCGTACGCTCCCGGCGAGGCATCATTCACGAAGGCATCGACCTCGGCGACGGTCGGCGGCAGCCCCAGCAAGTCATACGACAGCCGCTTGATCAGCGTATAACGATCCGCCTCAGGCGACGGCGTCACCCCTTCCTGATCGAGCCGGGCCAGCACGAACCGGTCAATCTCATTCCGCACGTTCGCGACGTGCTGCACCTCCGGCGGAACCGGCGACGCAATCGGCTCGAAGGCCCAGTGTCCGCCCCAGTGCGCCCCCTCAGCGACCCAGCGTTTCAGCAGCTCGATCTCCGCGAGTTTGAGGGCTTTTTTCTCTTCGGGAGGCATCCGCTCCGACAGATCGGCCGCGGTGATCCGGCGAACCAGCTCACTCTCCGCCGGCTTCCCCGGCACAATGCCGACGTGCCCGCTTTCGCCTTGGCCGAGGGCCGCCTCGCGCGACGTCAGCCGGAAATCGGCCTGCGGCTTGTCCGCCCCGTGGCAGCCGAGGCAATGCTCGGAGAGAATCGGCCGGATGTCCCGCGAGAAATTGAGCGGCCCTCGTTCCGCGGCCTGGGCAGACGCCCCCGCCAGGACAAAACAAACGGCCAGCCCGAGACTCAGAGCCCTGTCGCGCATCCGGCACCTCGCTTAAACGGTTGTCGATGCGATTATCGCCGGGTGCGGGGCGGGTTGGCAACCCGTGACCGGGCGGGATCGAATTCCCGATCGACCGAATTCCAGCGCCCGCCGCCCGGCGATATGCTCGAAATTCACAGCTCCGCCCATCGCAACCTGCAATCTGTGGGGCGCCGCTCAGACGGCATCTGAGTCGATACGTTGACTTTGATTTCTCGTTCTTCCCGGTACCGGGTCTTCGGCGTCTCTCGTCACCACACCGAACTCATCGCGGACTGCAGAATCTCCTGCGTAATCGAGAATTCATGTCGCCAACGAACCTCGTCGATTCGCAGACTCTGGTCGCCGGTCTCGCGCGTTCTGGAACCACTTGGCTGGCCAAGCTGTTGGACAGTCATCCGGCAACTTTGTATCGCCACGAACCGGATCGCCCCCCACAGTTTCCGAAAATGCCCGTGCTGGTCGCTCTCGAGCAGGTCGGTCGCTATGGCGACCAGCTTCGGCAGTTTACGCAGGCTCTCCCGGATCTCCATCGCATCAGGACATCAGGAACTTTGCCGGTGTTTCGCAAGGCCAACGAATCGAGCTTGAAGTTTCACACGCGCCGCACGCTCACCGCAACCCTCCGCCTTACGGAACGGATGCTGGGAAATATTCGGTTGCCTGAGGTTCTTCAGTACCGACCGTCGGACCGATTCTGCCTGGTCTGGAAATCGGTCTGGTCCGTCGGCAGACTCGGGGTGATTGCGGAGGCGACTCGGCCGGACAACATCATCCTGCTGCTGCGACACCCGTGCGGAGTCTTTGCCTCGCGTCATCGAGGCATCGAACAACGCAAGATGTCGCCTGTTTCCGGCGAAGAGATCAACGAGTTGCTTGCCGATCGGTCGCAGACGGCAACACAACTGCTTGCCAGAATTGACCGCGCTGACCAGTTCGACGTGGAGACGTTCCGATGGGCGCTGCTCTACAGCAAGGCCATCAATGAGATCGCTGATCGGCCAGGCCGCCTGATCGTCCGGTATGAAGATCTCTGCGCCCATCCCGAACGGGAAATGCGTCGCATCCTGGCGGCGATTGACCTGCCCTGGGATCGGCAGGTCGAACGATTTATCCGTCGCAGTACGACAACCACTTCGCCCAGATTCTACGGTCTCCATCGCAAACCGGAGAGCGTCGACACATGGCGACGCGAGATTCCGCGGGGAGTGCAAGAACGGGTGCAAAAGATTATTCGCGGAACGACGGCCGGCAGATTCTACTCGTCCGAATGACGCGAAGACGGCTGTCGGAGTCGAAGCAACTTGTCTCGCGGACCAGAAAGCGGCAGTTCACACACCCACAACGCCGGCCCCGTCCCGCTCCGCGGTTGCTGATCCGGCCCCCTTCATCTTATGATCGCTTGTCCCTACCCTGACGGGTGTCTTTCGTTTCTGCAATCCGGAGCACTCAATGATGCGTTCACCTCGACTGGTAACCTGGGTCTGTTCTGGCGTCTTCGCAGCCATCGCCGCCGGGGTCCTGCTGTCTGGCCTCCCCGTGCGAACGGCGCACGCTGAGGACGACGCCGAGAAGCAGGCCGCTCAGGCGCGAAAGGATCGCTACACAAACTGGATGCGGACCTACGCGGAAGGAACAAGCATCTCGCTCCCCCCTGGCGACCGAAGCGACGAGCAGACAGTGGAACTGGTTCCCAATCCGGTTTTTCGTTATTCGGACGAAGAACGGCTGATTCCCGACGCGACGCTGTGGGTCTGGACGCGGGACGCCCGGCCCGTCGCTTTTCAGAAGGTCGAAGGAAACAACCACGGCGGCGGCCAGATGTGGACCATCTGCTTCGCTTCTCTCTCCGAAGAGCTCGTGAAGGTCCGCTGGCCGGGCAATCGGGAGTACGCGGCCCGCAAGCCGGGAGTGACGTTCACCCCGATCCCCGGAGCCGATGCTCCGGCCGACAATCCCCGGCTCCGGATCGCCCAGATCAAATCGCTCAAGGACCGGTTTACGGCCCGGCTCAACGTCAAAGACGACGGCACGAGCGGAGCGGAAACGCGCACCATTCCCAAGCCGATCTTCGAGTACTCCGATCCGCAGACGAAGCTCCCGGTGGGCGCGATTTTCGGGATGACCTCCACCGGCACAAACCCGGACCTGCTGCTGCTGATCGAAGCCCGCAAGGCCAGCGACAGCAAGCTGCGCTGGGAATACGCCCACGCACGGATGACATCGGCCTCCATCCGCTTCCGGTTGGACGACGCAGAAGTCTGGGCCGAAAAGTCGGTCGCGAGCGCCGCGTTCGAGAACTGGATCTACTTTTTTCTGCAGCGGGGATTTCCGTGAAGGAAATGGAGGCGTGCGATTCCAGCGGGGTTGGCGGACTTTCGTCACGGTTTGAGAGTTGGAATGACCTTGGAAAACAGTTCGACTGCGCCGGTTTCGCATGCACAAAGTAGAGTCGCAACCTGTTGCGGGGTATACTCGTGACCTTCGTTCTTGCCGGAGCGGAGTCACCCGCACGTCGTGACTCGTGATCATCGAGGTTGATGCATGCCCCACTCCCCGCGCCTCAGTCAGAAACGCAAACGCCTCTTTCAGTCGACATCTCTCCTGGGATTTCTGCTGTTCGTCTCTTCCGTTTCCGGACAGACTGCATCCGAGAAGATCGACTGTCCGCGACTGCAGCGTTCCATCGGACAGCGAGTCCTCCTGGTAACCATGCTCCCCGAAGAACGGGCCGTCGTGGAAGCGGCCTGTAAAGAACACAATGTCGGCCTTGATGTCGTCCGCACGTTCGACGCTCAACGCGACGACTATCGCCGCTACTTTCTCATCATCTCCGGGTCCCACATGATGGTCTACTGGCGGGATCCCCCGCTGAGTGAACCGCCCGCCTTTCAGCATCTGGAAAAGTTCATTCGCGATGGCGGCCACCTGATGGTGTTTGGCGTCTTTAATGGCAGCCACATGGAGCACATGCGACAATTTGGCGTCAAGACCAGCTATTTCCACGCGGACAAGTATGAGGCTGTCGAACCTGTCGCAGACGTCGTCTTTGCGGGTTCCGAGTCCCTCATTCCTCCGGGAAACTATCTGGGACACTCGGGCAGCTTCGAGGTCTCGTCGCCCCATGTCTTGATCCTGCGTCGTGGGGAAGGCTACCACGCCGGCCATCCCAGCCTCGCCACGATCCCTTGGCACAACGGACGCGTCACCTTCACCACTGCCGAACCGAGGCATGGCAAGCAGACCGGCTACTGGCTCCTGCAGGTCCTCGTCAACTGGGCGGCCCGCGGTGCTCCGGTCACCGCAGAAGATGCCGAATCGGGGAAGCCGATTGTGATTCCGATCGCCGACATACCGTCCCGGAGTCGACTGCCAATCCCCGACGAGTCTGCCCGCAAGGCCGCGGAAGCACTGATCAGCCAGGTCTTTGGCAGTGATCAGCCCGCGAATCCAATGACGGATTCGGCACGCGAACTGGCGCAACGATACCGGGACACGGCCGAGACGGAAACGGACTCGGCCGCCCGCTATCTGCTGCTGCTCCGCGCTGCGAGGCAGTCAGCCGCGGACGGCGATGCAGCCAGGACCGTCGAGACACTCCGCAAGTTTCGCACCGACTTCGGCGAACCAGACCACGATTCCGCCGTAACGATCTTCCGCCGACTCCAGAAATCAATGCGGCCTTCATTTTCTGCGACGCAGGCTCTCGTCGGAGAGTCCATTGAACTGAGTCTCCGTGACTGCGATCGCCGCAAATTCGACACCGCGATTGAACTGATCAACGTCGCCCGTGAACTGGCCGAGGCCACTCGCAGTCGCCGCCTGATTGCTGATGTCGACGAAGAACGTGCCTATATCGAGTCTGTCCGGCAGGAATGGAGCCGCCTTGCTCCATTCCTGCCGCAACTGGAGAAAGATCCCGCGGACCCGGTCGCCCGCACGGAGCTCGGCCTGTTTCTCTGCTGTCTCCTGGGCCGCTGGTCCGACGGACTGACAGTCCTCGCCGAATGCCAGGACCCGAAGCTGCAGAACGCCGCCTCGCGCGAACTGGATCTGGGGAAAACTGACTTGGCGACTGACATGACTGCCGTCGGCGATCTCTGGAGCCAGATCGCCAAGGACGACGAACGTCGCGCCGTCGCTCTCAATCGCCGCGCCGCCTACTGGTACTCCCGGTCCGCCGCCAAATCGCAGGGGCTCGAACAGGCGGCCATCCGCAAGAAACTCGACGACATCTCGTCGCCCCGCCACACGCTCCGCATCAAAGCTCCTCAGTTCTCGGGCACGGCCCGCCTGCGTCTCAGCTCGCGAGAACTGAAGTTTGAACCGGAAGGCGAGGCCGCGGTCCCGGCGTCGATTCAACTGAATGACGTCACTTGGAAGCCGCAGGAAATCCCCATACTCCCCAACTGCGGCGTCACCCGCGTCACCGCGCGCAACCTCTTCCTCTTCACCGCCACCATCCAGCCCATCACCGGCCGCGGAACCGCCGCCATCACCGGCGTCTCCGCCGACGAGGTTGTGATTGAACTGAAATCCTCGGACGCGACCAGCACTCCCACCGAATTCATCCTCCGTTTCGGCGAGTGACCGGTTGGACGGACTGAAGGTATAAGTCGCTCCGTCACATCTCCCCTCCACAACCACCCGCCAAAATCCCCACCCTCGCCCCCCACCCACCAACCCGGTACGCTGTCTCCACAAGCACCCGATTCTTGCGGAGACCTCGCGGCGTGGCGTCGGCGGCCGTTTCACCCTCTGTATCCAGCGGCTCGCTCGATCTGGTGATCGAGACGCCCGAAAACGTCCTGCTCACCTGGCAGCTCGCCGGGCCAGCCTGGCGGCTGGCCGCGTATGCCGTCGACTTCGCCATCCGCGCATCGTTCCTCGTCGCCGGCTGCATCGCGATGACCGTCGTGGCGCTGGTCCTGCCGGGGACGGCCATCGGCTCGCTCCTCCTGCTGATGTTCCTGCTGGAGTGGGGCTACACCATCGGCTTCGAATACTTCTGGCAGGGCCAGACCCCCGGCAAGCGACTCTGCGGCCTCCGCGTTATTCAGGACAACGGCCAGCCCCTCTCGTGGTGGTCCGCCACGCTCCGCAACCTGCTCCGGGCCGGCGACACCATCCCCTTCCTGTTGATCTACGGCGAGCACGCGGGGCTGCTGATTCTCATTCCCTGTTACGGCCCGGCCCTCATCGCCATGCTCCTCGCGCCGCGACTGCAGCGGCTGGGAGATCTCGCAGCCCGGACCGTCGTCGTTCACGAAAAACGCCCCGAGCTGCCTCGGCCGCCGATGATCCTCGACAAGATCGACGCCATCCCCCGCGACGAGCTGGGGAGCCGCCTGCCGCGTCCCGCCACGCTGGCGCTGATCGACGAATTCCTGGCGCGGCGCGAAGTTCTCTCCTACGAGCGGGGCCACGCCCTCGCCGGTCCGTTCGCTGAAGCCCTGGCCCGTTCGCTCGGATACCGCGGCGATCCGCAGCTCGTCGAACAATATCCGATGGCCTTTCTCGCGCGAGTCCACGTGACGTTCGCCCGCCAGCGCGACGCGGACGGCGACGACGATTCCCCGGCGCGACGCCGGCCCCGCAAGGCAGGAGCTGCCGCGTCATGAACAAGCAGCAGTTTATCCGCCGTCGCCGACCGGTCTGGAAAGCATTCGAGAAACGGGTCGATCACCTGCGCGGCATCTCGCTCAAGAGGATGACCGCCAAAGAGATTTCCGAGTTCTCCCGCCTGATGCGCGAACTCGCCAACGACCTGGCCACCATCCGCTCCCGCGACTGGGGCCAGAGCCTCGTCGACTATCTCAACGGCCTCCTCGCCCGCGGGCACAACGCCTTTTACAGCGCGCCGCCCGGCCGCCTGAATCAGGTCACGCAGTTCCTCGCCGCCGGGTTTCCCCGACTGCTGCGGGCCAATGTCGGCTACTTCCTGGTCGCCGCGGCCCTGTTCTTCCTGCCGGGGGCCATCGCCTGGACCGTCATCCAGAACGATCCCTCGCTGGCAACCCGCATCCTGCCGCCGCAGGCGATGGAGCAGTTCGACCAGATGTATGGTCCGACAGACAAGACGGACCCGGACAGCGATGGCGATGACACTGAGGAAACTTCCACGTCTGAATGGAGCGACGACGAAGACGACGACTCCAATCAGTTCGGCGAAGAACGGGCAGCAATGGCCGGCTTCTACGTGCAGCACAACGTCGGCATTGCCCTGCAGTGCTTCGCCCGCGGCGTCCTGCTCGGCATCGGCACGATCTACACCCTCCTCTACAACGGAATCGTGATCGGCGCCGTCGGCGGCTATGTTCTCTCGCTGGGACACACGGAAAAATTCGTCAGCTTCATCATCTCGCACGGTTCGTTCGAACTCACCGCCATCGCCATCGCCGGCGGAGCGGGACTGATGCTCGGCGACGCCCTGCTCCATCCCGGCAATCGCACGCGCGGCGAAGCCCTCCTGGAACGCTCCTCGCAGGCCGTGCAGATCGCCGCCGGCGCGGCGGTGATGCTGATGATCGCCGCCCTGATCGAAGCATTCTGGTCGCCCGCCCCCATTCCCGCGATCTACAAGTACGTGGTCGGCACGCTCCTCTGGCTGGTGGTCTACGCCTACCTGTTCCTCGCCGGGAGGAACCATGCGGCTTGATCGCGCCACCATCCCGCTCGAACCCCGCTCGGTCGGACACTGCATCGATCTGGCGACGTCGTTCTTCGCGGCCCATGCCCCGATCCTCGCGGCGCTCAATCTCCTCGCCGCCCTGCCCGTCGTTCTGTTCGTCCAGTTCTGGTGCCATGACCGGCCCTACGCCTGGCTCATTGCCGCCGGGGCCTGCCTGCTCGTCACCGGACCGCTCGGCGTCATCCTGACCCGCGGCGTGGCGGAAGCGACTTTCGGCGACCGGCTCACCTGGTCCAGCCTGCTCCGCACGCCCGCCGCATTAACCGACGTCATGGCGAATGTCCTGGGCGCCCGCGTCCTGATCGCCATCGGACTGGTTTTCTGCGTTCTGCCGGGACTGCTGGCCGCGTCGTGGTGGGGCTTCCTGGCCGAAAGCCGCGTCCTGGCGAAGCTCCATCGCAAGGGACACGACCGCCGCACCGGCGAGCTGATCAAAGCCGATTACTCCGATCTGACTCTCCGACTGGCCCTGCTGATCGCCTTTGGCGGCTTCCTCTGGCTGCTGATGCTGCTGACGCTCGACGCCGCCGTGACTGTCGTCTGGGGCGGCTCGCCCCTCGTCGGCCGGCTTTCGGAGTTGGGGCAGGACATCGGCATCGGCTTCGACGGCGAAGTCTTCTTCACCGATCTCGGCACGCTGATGTTCCAGGACCGGGCCGCCCTGATCCTGCAGGTGGTCGCCTTCTTCCTCGTCTATCCGGTAATCCGCATCGCCTGGTACTTCTGCTACATCGATCTCCGCGTCCGCCGGGACTGCTGGGACATGGAGCTGGCCCTGCAGCACGCCACCCGGCAACTGGAGTCCAGCCCATGAGCGGCCTGACTTCACGAACGCTCGGACTGCTGATTCTCGCGGCGTCGACGAGTCTCCCGACCGCGGTCGCGCAGGACGAGCTCCTCCCGGCTGCCGACGTGCGCGCCAGCGCCGACCGCATCCTCTCCGAACCCGAGTTCCGCTACTTCGAGCACTTTTCCGAAGATGGCCAGCTCCGCGGGCGGAAGTCAGGGTCCGGCTCGGAAGCACCGGCACGCTCCCCGGCCGGCGACGCTCGCGGAAGTGGAAAGGGCAAGGGGGCATCGGGCCGGCAAGGAGCGTCCGGCCAGGACGACAAACCCGGCAACGGCCCCGCACGTCCCGGTGATCAACCGGGACCGCAGCCCGCAGCCGGCCAGCCCGCCCCCGATGAAGCCCGGCCCGCCGAGACCGGCCCCGCTCCGAAGACTCCCCGTCCAACCCGCGACCGGACCCGTTCGCGTCCCAAAGCCGACGAAGATTCGGGCGGGCCGAAGTTCAACATCCCCGACATTGGCCTGGGCGGATTCGCCTCGGCCCTGGGCCACCTGCTGCAGGGACTGGCCTACGTCGGCATTGCCCTGGCCGTCGTGCTGATCGTGTATCTGGTCGTACGGGCCGTCGCCTCCTGGGAACGCCGCAAGCCCGGCGGCTCCGACCTGGCGACGGGGGATGTTTCCCTCTTCGCCGACGACCGCTCGCCCGGCGAGACCCCGGCTGACCAATTCATCCGCCAGGCGCTCGAACTCGCGGCGGCGGGCCAGTTCCGCGAGGCCATCGCGCAACTGCTGCTGGGGGGCATGAGCCGGATCGAGCGCGAGCGGCTGATCCGCTATCGCCGTGGTCTCACCTTCCGCGACTATCTCCGCGTCCTCCGCGGCAATCAGTCTGCCTACGGAGGCTTCCGGGCGATGGTCGACCAGTACGAACCGGTCAACTTCGGCCGGCGGGAAGCTACTCGAGACTCGTTCGATATCGCCCTCGACGGCTACCGCACCGGTTTCCCCCAGGAGGCCACGCTATGAAGGCCCTCCTGCGGTCCCTCCCCGCGTTCCTCTGGCCGGCCCTGATTCTCGGGACGCTATCACTCCACTTCTGGTTTCCGCCTCTCGATTCGGGGACCGGTCGCGATACCTACAGCACCACGGCCGAAGGCCAGAAAGCGTTTTACCGGCTGGCCGGAGAAACTTGGAGTTTCGCAACCCGCAACACCCAGCCCCTCCCGCGCGCGCTGCAGAGCTGGGACACCGAATACGCCTTCTGCGTCCTCGGGCCCGCCCGCGAGCCGACCGCCGGGGAATGGGACGCCATGCTCAACTGGGTCGCCTCCGGCGGAAAACTGCTCTATGCCTTCCGCGGTGAAGACCAGGCGGTCCCGCAGCTTGGCGTCCGCTACATCCTGGACGAAGACGCCGACGACGCGGCCGCCCCGCAGTCCAAGCTCCTCGACTCTCCCGACCTCGCCTGGTGGACCGACGGGCATCTGCTCGCCCCCGGCTCCGAGTTGCTTGTCGAACACCGCGGCGCCCCGCAGGCGGTCAAAATGACCTGGGGCGCCGGCCAGATTGTCTTCGTCGCCTCGCCGCTGATCTTCTCGAACCAGCTCCTCACCTACGGCGACAACAGCATCCTCGCGATCCGGTTGCTGGAGCAGTTCGACGAAGTCTATTACATCGAATTCGACGAATCCCTCAACGCTTCAGGCACGCCGAAGTCGGTCGGCATTCTGTTCGATCCCACGATCCGCCCGATCACAATTCAGCTCATTCTGCTCTGTTTCCTCTACGGCTGGTGGAACAGCCGTCGGTTCGGGCCGCTGCTGCCGAAGCTGCTCACGCCGCGACAGAACATCGTCGACCACACCGATGCATTGGGAAGCTGGTACTGGAAGTCCCGCGACGGCGGCGGCGTCCTGCAGACCTATCTCAAACAGACTCTCGCGGAGCTCCGCGGCCACGCGACCGCCGCCCAGGAACGCCGCCGGCTCGAACCGATCGCCCGCCGGCTGAACCTGACCGTCGACGAAGTCCTCGGCGTGCTGGATACCGCCCGCAGCGCCGCCGAGAAACCCAGACTCACCCGCCGATCCGCGGCGAACTGGATCCGGAAGCTGTCGGAATTGCGGGCGGCGCGGCGGGGGAAGTAGCAGTAGTAATCGCCGCATTCCGGGAGAGTGTCGTCGCTGCGCTCGAATACCGGTGGTGTCGCTACGCTCAACCACCGGCTACACTCTGCGACCCCGCCTGGGTCGAAATGCAAGCTTCAGCCCGGAGGGCTGACAGAATGTAGCCGGGGGTTGAGGAGCGCAGCGACGACACCCCCGGTCACCACACGACGCCAGGCCGACCCCGGCAGGGGTCGCAGACCAGGATTTCTCTTGCACCCTGCAATTGCCTAATCTACCCTCGCAGAGAACGTCCGTCCCTGCGAGTCTCACCATGTCCTCAACTTACACCAGCCTGCATCTGCATCTCGTCTTCAGTACCAAGGGGCGTATCCCCTGGATCACTCCCGAATGGCAAACGCGACTTCATGAGTATCTCGGCGGCACGATCGTCGCCCTCGGAGGCTCGCCGCAGGAGATCGGCGGCGTCGCCGACCACGTCCACCTGCTCGTCGGCCTAAATGCCACCCATCGCCCGTGTGATGTTCTGCAGGAACTCAAGAAAGCGTCCTCTCTCTGGGTCCATCAACAGATCGGCGAGAAGTCGTTCGCCTGGCAGGAAGGCTATGCGGCCTTTTCGGTCAGCCCCACGGCACGGCCCTCCGTGCGGAAATACATCGCGAATCAAGTCGAGCATCACAAACGCTCGACCTTTCGCGACGAGCTGATCCGTCTCCTGACCAGCTCAGGCATCGAATACAATCCGAAGTTTCTTGATTGACGAACTCTACGACCCCGCCGGGGTCGGTTCGTCGTTGCATCGCATCCGGTGGTGTTGTCGCGTAAGAATGCCGGGGGTGTCGCTTACGCTCAACCCCCGGCTACACTCTGTCAGCCCTCCGGGCTGAAAAAGCATTTGACCTCGGCAGGGGTCGCAGAGTGTAGCCGGGGGTTGAGGAGCGGAGCGACGACCCCCCCGGCATTCTCACGCAGCGCCCCACCCGGCAATCTGACATCGCAGACCGCGCTCCCAGAAAATGAAAGGCCCGCTCCATGCTTCGCCACGTCGCACTCGCTCTCCTGCTCATCACGTCCACGGCCCACGCCGAAGACGTCCCCTGGCTCACCGAAATCACCACGCCGCCCAAATCGCTCCCCAAGCTCGACGGCCCGCCCCTCGCTCTGTTGTCCAAAACTTCGACCGGCCAACCGATCACCGACCTCGCCGGCTGGAACGTAAAGCGGGCCGAGCTTCGCAAAGCCTGGCTCGATTTCCTTGGCCCCATGCCCGAGCGACCGGCCAACACCACGATCAAAGTCCTGCGCACCGATGAGCTCCCCGACGTCGTCCGCCAGCTCATCGAGTACGAGAACGAACCGGGCCAGACGCTGCAGGCGTATCTGCTGCGTCCGCGGCAAGCCTTACCGGCCGGCCAGACACGGGCCGGCATCGTCGCGCTCCATCCGACCACGGCCGAGACCATCGAGCCGATTGCCGGCCTCAGCGGTCCCGAAGCCAAGCAGACCGGCCTGCAGCTCGCCCGCAAGGGCTTCGTGGTCATCTGCCCGCGGAACTTCCTCTGGCAGGACGCAAAGTCGCTTCCGGAAGCCGTGGAGAAGTTCAAAGCCCGCCATCCCCAGACGCTCGGCATGCACAAGATGCTCTACGACGCCCAGCGTGCCACTGACATTCTCGCCGGGCAGCCCGATGTCGATCCGCAGCGGCTCGGCTCTGTCGGCCACTCGCTCGGCGCGAAGGAAGTCCTGTACCTCGCCGCGTTCGACGAGCGGATCCAAGCGACGGTCTCCAGCGAAGGTGGCCTGGGGCTCTGGTCGACGAACTGGGAAGCCCCCTGGTATCTCGGCCCCGCGGTGAGACAGCTCGACTTCCCCCGCAACCATCACGAACTGCTCGCGCTGATTGCACCGCGACCGTTCCTGGTCCTCGCGGGGGAAGCGGGGTCGGGCTCTGCCGACGGCGACCGAAGCTGGCCGGTCCTCGAACCCGCGCAGGACATCGCGAGACTGTATGGCGAACCGGTTCGACTGGGGATCTTCAATCACCACGAGGGCCACAGCATTCCGCAGGTGGCGCAGGAACGGATGGCGGAGTGGCTGGAGGTTTATCTGCGGGAATGACGAATGCCGAAGGCGGAATGTCGAAAAGAAGTGAGGCATCTCGTAGTAGGGTGGGCTGTGCCCACCATCTTCCTCGGTCACATCCCCCCATACCGCACCAGATACCAGTTTTCCTTGATCCGGTAATACCGGGCGACCGGCGGCGTTGGAAATCCGAACCCTCCGTCCAATTGCATCGCGGGCAGCGTGCCGTGGGGATGGTACTCCACGCTCATTTCGTAAGTGGCCGCCAGTTCGAAGTTGATGGCGCCGTTCTTCCAACGCCTGACAAATGTCCCCATCGCTTCTCGGAACGGATATCGTTCTCGCTGACCGCGTATGGAAACCAGCCCGGAACCAACCCAAACTTCAACATCCGGTGAAATCCGCCCCGACTCCGTCGGCCACTTCTGGCTCAGCGCCAGCCCCGCCTCTTCGATCCGCGGAAAGATCGCCGCCACCTGCCGCCTCGCCCGCCAGTCATCCACCAGCGTCTGCGTCCCGCACAGCAGCCCCCAGCCGACGACCAGTCCGACCGCCGCCAGCATCCGCCGCGACGATTTCTTCGGCCAGAACGCCAGAACCGCCAGCAGAGCGGTCGCGGCGACGCCCGTCCAGACGAGCAGATGGAGGGCGATCACCCGTTTGCCCAGCCCATCCCAGCGAATTGACCGCAGGGGATCATTGAGTCCCCAGTCGCCGTCCGGAACGGGGGCCGTCAGCAGCAGCTTTTGCAGCCCCAGCGAAACCTCCCATTGCAACAGAGCCGACCGGAAGCTCGCATCATTCGCCGACCAGACGAAGATCACCGCCATGCACAGCCCGGCCAATGCCCCGGCGGCGATCGTCCAGCACCGGCTGGAACGAATCCACGAGCTTGGAGATCGACGAGAGGCCGCAGTATTCATTGGACAGATCCGGAATCCGGGTGACGCCACGAAAGTGCAACGCCACCGGATCGCACGAAGATCACGGACCACACCCGGCGATTGCCAGCAAAGTCGTCCGGCGACTCGGTCACCCGAGCCAGGTTACTTGCCCGGACCGCCGCCAGCCGATGCCCCCTCGGACTTCCCCGTCTTGAACACCAGCAGATACGGCACGGCGGGCCGGCCCCCGGCGTCTTTGAAGTTCCGGAACTTCTGGCTGTTCGCCCAGATGGCGTAAGTCTTCCCCGGCTCCAGCTTGACCGGCAGCACGCACGTCCGCTTGTCGTCGAGATATTTCGGCTTCCCGTTCAGTTCGGGAAAACTCTCCTTCGAAAGAGTTGACCACGACCAGGAGCCGTCCTGCATCTCTTTGCTGAACGTGATTTTGATCTCCGTCAATTGCGGATCGATGTCGCCAGCGCCGGCTTCCGGAACCGTCTTCACGACGACCGGCGGGACAGATTCGAGCGTGACATCCTCGGCCGGTGCGACGCCGGGAACCAGACTTCCGCTCAGGGCCACAAGGAGGATCGCGACGCGTTTCATGATCAGGCTCCTGGAGTGCGACGTTGAACTGGTGGATTTTTGCACCATGTGTCACGAGGCTACACAGCGAAATCAGGTCGTCAACGGGAATGTTCCTCGCTCGCCGTCGAAATTCTGAAATCGACTCCTTGAAATTCTTCCACCCCCGAGTACCATACTGACATTGAGACTCAGTCTCACTCCGAGGCCGCAGCCAGCAGCCACACGCTCCCCGTGAGCCAGCCACGCTCGGAAACTCCGCTCCGTCACACCGTGTGACTCGGCGTCGATTTTCCCGTGGATGCTCGAGGAGCCCTCTCATGTCCGGTCCCGCCTGCCCCGCTACCCGGCGCGGCTTCACCCTCATCGAACTGCTGGTCGTGATCGCCATTATCGCGATCCTCATCGCCCTGCTGCTCCCCGCCGTCCAGCAGGCCCGAGAGGCCGCCCGCCGGACCCAGTGCCGCAATAATCTCAAACAGATCGGCCTGGCGATCCACAACTACCACGACGCCCACCTCGCCTTCCCGCGCGGGGAACTTGATGGAACCTACAGCAAGACCAGCGCATTTGTGCCGATCCTGCCGTATCTCGATCAGGCCAACATGATCAACCTCTACAACTTCAACGTGGCGGCGACCCACGCCTCCAACGAGCAGGTCGTCAAGCAGTTCCTCCCCGTCTATCTCTGTCCGTCCGCCGTCATCCGTCGACAGGTGCCGATCAGCGGCTGCGACACCAATAATCGCGCCCCGGGAACCTACGCGGTCTGCAGCGGCTCGGGCGACCCCTACGGGACTTCGGCCGGCGGCAACCCCAACAACGGCGTCTTCACCAACTTCGGCAGCGGCACCACCCGGATTCGCGATGTGACCGACGGCACGTCGAACACGATCATGGCCGGCGAGTCGGCCTGGAATTTCCCCGACTATCTCTTCACCAGCGGTCCATGTAACGGCCAGATCCGCTGGGGTTTCACCTACTGGTCCTCCCCCTACCCGCTCGCGACCCTCTTCACCACCGCGGGACCGTTCAACCCCAAACTCATGAACGGCGACTCCATGCGGCTGGCGACGTTCCGCAGCGATCACGTCGGCGGCGTCCACATCGTTCTCGCCGACGGCGCGGTCCGGTTCCTCAGCGAGAACATCAGCCACCAGCTTCTCGACAGCCTCGCCACCCGCGCCGGCGGCGAAGTGGTGGGGGAGTTTTGAGGTGCGTTGAGAGTTGAGAGTTGAGAGTTGAGAAGACCGTGTCCTGCATGGCGTCTTCCCTCCTCACTAGCCACCAACCACTATCCACCAACCACTTCTTCTGGAGTTTCACCATGCTCCTTCGTGTTTCGCTCATGATTCCGCTGCTCGCCCTGGCCGTCGGCTGCGGGCGTTCCGGGCCCGAGCTGCAACCCGTCAGCGGGGTGGTCACCGTCAATCAGCAACCGCTGGAGGCGGGCCGGATTCTGTTCCGGCCGCTCGATGGCACGGAAGGCAAAGCCACCAGCGCCGGGATTCAGCAGGGTGAATTCACCGTCACTCGCCAGGATGGACTTGCCCCCGGGAATTATCGGGTGGAGATTGAAGCGGCGGCGGATCTCGGTTTCGAGATCGACGACGACGTTGCCTTCGCCCAGCGGGGTGGAAAGCCCCTGCCCCCGAATCCGGTCCCTCCGAAGTTCAATCGCAACAGTACGCTGACGGCCAGCGTGGCCCCCGGCGACAACAACATCCTCGAGTTCAACCTCGACGTTCCCGCCCCCTCGAAGAAGTGAGAGAGTTCATGCTGCTCCGAATTCCCAAACTGGCCCTCGCCTGTGCGGCGGCCCTCCTGCTGTCCCCCGCCGCCGGGTGGGCGCACTTCATCTGGCTGGTGCCGCAGGCGGCTGACAACGGCGCCCAGGTCCAGATCTACTTCAGCGAAGATGCGTCGCCCGACGACGCCGACCTGCTCAAGCGGCTGCAGGGGATTCAGGTCTGGCAACTAACCGCCGGCAACGAGCCCCGCGTTCTCGAACTGGCGAAGACAGAAAAATCTCTCGCGGCCGTCGTCCCCGCTCCGGGCATCGGCGACAGCCTGGTTGTCGCAGCTCACGATCTGGGCGTGCTTGACCGGGGCAACAACGTTTTCCGATTGAAGTACTTCGCCAAGTCCGGCCCAGCCGCCGGGGCGAAGGCCTGGACCTCGATCGACAGCTCGAAGCAGCTCCGGCTCGACGTTATTCCGCAGTTCGCGGACGGCAAGGTCAACGTGCAGGTGCTGTTTGACGGCAAGCCGGTCAGCGGCGCCGAAGTGAAGGCCAGCGGACCGGGGCTTGACGACTTCGAAGCGACGTCGGATGCTCAGGGCCGGGCGGCCTTCGCCGCCAGCCAGCCAGGCACCTACTCGCTGCGAGCCCGCCACGTGGAAGAAGTTCCGGGAGAACTCGACGGCAAGAAGTATCCGTCCACCCGCTACTACACCACTGTGGCGCTGAACGTCGCCGGTCAGCCAGTGGCGGCGTCGCTGCCCGATCTCCCCGAAGCGGTCACCAGCTTTGGCGGGGCCATCCTCGACGGATCCGTCTACATCTACGGCGGCAACACCGGCAGCGCGCACTCCTACTCCAGGGACGGCCAGGCGAAGGTTCTGCGCCGACTGCCCCTCAAGGGGGGGGCGTGGGAAACAGTCGCCGAAGGCCCCGGCCTGCAGGGACTGGCCCTCGTGGCCCACGGCGGCAAGCTCTACCGCATCGGCGGTTTCACCGCGATGAATGAAAAGGGCCAGGAGAGCGACCTGCAGTCCCAGGCGAGCGTCGCCAGCTTCGATCCGAAGACGAAGCAGTGGGCCGACCTGCCCCCGCTCCCCGAAGCCCGCTCCTCGCACGATGCCGCCGTGGTCGGCGATGTGGTCTACGTCGTCGGCGGCTGGCAGCTCGGCGGCGAAACCGACCAGCAGTGGCACAGCACCGCCTGGCAGCTCGATCTGGCCGCCGCGAAGCCCGAATGGAAGCCGTTGCCGGCCCCGTCGTTCCACCGCCGGGCGCTCGCGCTCGCCGAACAGAACGGCAAGCTGTACGTTATCGGCGGCATGCAGGAAGAGGGCGGTCCGACGACCCGCGTCGACATCTTCGATCCGAAAACGAACGCCTGGTCGCAGGGGCCGAGCCTGGTGGGCGAAGACGGCATGACCGGCTTCGGCGCCTCGGCGTTCGCCACCGGAGGACGTCTCTACGTCAGCACGATCAAGGGGAGCCTCCAGCGGCTGTCGGCCGACGGCGCTGCGTGGGAAGTGATCGCTGAGACCCCCACCGCCCGCTTCTTCCACCGCATGCTGCCGGTCGACGAGCAGCATCTGGTGATGGTCGGCGGCGCCAACATGAAAATTGGCAAGTTTGAGAAGGTGGAACTGCTCAACGTGCAGGCTCTCCCGGCTGCAACGAAGAACTGACGACTGGCGCTGTGACACAGACATTCCTGTCTGTGCAATTTGATCTGCCTCCGATTCTCGGGACGCGCTCGCCCCGAGACCAGCACGCCCGCGGGAACCGAGCCCGCGGGCGTGTGCTTTTTGAGAGACTCGCTGGTTCAGTGACCCGGCACGCAATACGCTGCTGGTCGGCGGACCTGTGATTCACCACGACTGGAGTCGTGCACGGTCTGCGTCACTTCCCTGTCGACCGTGAGCCCGCCGTGTCAACGCTGCACACCCAGTCTTCAAGTCCTCCCGAACCGACTCCTGCCCGCAACCCCGCCCTGCGCGTCGTGCTGTTGACGTCTCCCGGTCTGTTTGGCGCGCAGATCATCAACCGCCTCTCCGCCGCAGATCTCCAACTGGTCGGCGTCGGCTTGACCGATCGAATCTATCGCAACAAGAGCAAGCTGGCGGCCATACATACGTTCCGGGTCCGCACCGGCTGGCGGTACCTCGCGTACAATGCGCTGCAGTCGGACATCGCCTGGTCACTGCTGCAATTGACTCGCCGTCCCGGGGGATTGCGTCGCAGCGGCGCGAAAGTCCGCCGTCTGGAGGACATCAATGCCGCCGCCACGCGGAACTGGCTGCGGGAGCTGCAGCCGGATGTCATTGCGTCGTTCTTTTTCAATCAGAAGATTGGCCCGGAAGTCTGCGCCATCGCCGGCCGAGCGTGCATCAACATGCATCCCAGCCTGCTGCCGGAGCTGCGCGGCCCCGATCCGATCTTCCGCGCTCTTCAGCGCGGTCTGACGACCACCGGCCTGACGCTCCACGAAGTCTCCCCCGAGATCGACGGCGGGCGGATTCTGCATCAGGAATCGCGCGAGATTCCCGCGGGCCTGTCGGCCTTTGGACTCTACTCCTTGCTGATCCGCGACGGCGCCGATCTGCTGGCGCGCTGGCTGGAGGACAAGGTCACGCCGCAACCGCCCGAGCCGTCCGAGCCCGGCGCCGGCGACTACACCACTTTTCCAACGCCGCAGGAGGTGGGGAAATTCGTGGCAGGGGGCGGCGAACTGATCCGGCTGAAAGAATGGCGGCAGGCGTTGCGGGAAGTTGAGTAGCGGGTGGAACGGAGCGAATAGGGAGTAGGGAATAGGGAACGAGACAAATTCGTAGAAGGCGCCCTGGAGACATAAGAATATGTCCGAGTCGAAGCCCACGGCTGTTTCCTGCAGCGCCCGGTTCGCAGTCTGGCGATGGAAACGCCCCTGGTGGGCGTGGTGTCTGCTCGTTGTTTCGCTGCCGGCCGTCTATTTTCTCTCGGCCGTTCCGTTCGTGACGCTGGCGATCGAGATTGCGAATCGAACCGGACATTCACAGGTTTATCTGATGGCGGAGGACGTCTATCGCCCGGTCTTCTGGCTTGGTAAGCGTTCCGAGTTCGCCGGGCTGGTGCTCGCCTGGGAGCAGCACGTGATGCTGTCGCTCTTCGGGCGGTCTGCATAGCCTCGAACGATGCACCACGTGATGACAATGACTGGTCGCCGTTGCGACTGAAGCGATTGCGTGTCACGGAGCGAACAGCGAGCGGGGAATCGCGAATCGCCGGAGACGTTCTGGTTCGAGTCGCGCCCTGATCCGCTACGCCGCTTCTCCTTCGAGCACGCGACGCCAGCGGAGCGGCATGGCGGCGAACGCCGTCGCGTACGTCTGTTCGAGCGGTGTCATGACATAGCGGTCCGGTTCGAGATACAGCGGCATGTCCCGCAGCGCATCGCCCACGGCGAACGGTTCGATACAGGCCCGCGTCGTCAAACCGGTTTCATAAGCCACGAGCGTCAGCGGCTTGTCCGCAGGGGGCTGGAACAGGTTATCGGAGACTTCGCCCCAGATCGCGGCATGAATGCCTTCGGGATCCCGCTTCGTCGGCGGAAACGGATCGATCAGAAGCCGATGAATGCGATGTTCAAGCAGTTCGCTGGCCTTGTTGACGAACGCTCGAAAGGCGTCGCGCGTCGACTTGTTTCCCGGCGATACGATTTCGAGCACGGCGACCATCCGATCGCCGCTGACGTGCCGCACCACAACGGAGCTTTTCTTGCGCCGGTAAAATTCGGTCGCCGTTTCCGCAGTGAAGCGAGTCACCGGGCGGGGTTGAGTCAGCGTCTTTTGCACTTCAGGATTCGTCGGCAGCCGAGACTCCAGGCTGAGTATCTCGGGACCGACACCCGCCGCGATCTGTTCGGGGAGTGCATAATAATTCGCCGGCAAGGCCCCTGAGTTCAGGAAATCGGTCAGCGCACTGATCCAGACATGATGAAACGCGTGGAAGATCCCGGCGTCCACCGTTTTCCAGTTGTGCATCGCCATCGGGGCGTCTCCTTTGTCGCCCGCAAGTTTACCCGGAGACAGGCGACGGAGAATCCCGACCGGACGAACGCGGCGGCGTTTTTCGGGCGACTGCGTTCTCCCGGGCAAGTCCAGACTCGCCCCATTGTGACGCACAATTCCCAACGCTCTCTGGTTCCCAGGCTCCGTCTGGGATTCTCCGGCAGCGAGGCTCCGCCTGGGCTGCGCGAAATCGTCAATTGTTGGCGGTCCCGGTTGATCCGGCTTTTGTTCCTGGAAGGACGGGGAGGGCCTGGCGGCGCTGGGCTGTCAGCGACTTGCCTAAGTGGTCGTCGATCCACGCGAGCAGGTCGCGATGCCGCACGGCGTTCAGGGCTTCGCAGATCTTTTCCTCGCTGATCCGCACGACCGACGCGGCCATCCCCAGAATCAGTTTCGTAAAGCCGCCGCGGCTGTGCTGGCCCTGCAAACGCTTGCCCTTGCCGATCAGCGATTCCAGCACTTCGCTGCTGGCCGGCAGACTCTGTCCGGGGAGCACGCCGCTCGACTGCTCGCTCACGAACTCCACCAGCCGCGCCGCCGCACGCTCACCGGCAGGCGTTCGGGCCACCGTCTCCAGTTGCCGGCGCAGCGTCTCGCCGGCGGCGGCGTGGTAGCCCGCCACGCGCAGGAACTCCAGCATGTGGTCCTTGACCGCCTGCAAGTCGTTCCAGTCCACGAGCGCCTCCCGGAAGTCGCGGATCCAGCCGAACTTCTCCTCGAGCCGCGTCAGGTCGAGACCCGCGGGACGTTCGGCCGCGGGCGTGTCGATCAGCCGCAGCATGCGGGCGCCCCAGCCGATCAGCGGCCCCAAGTTCAAGTAACGCCCTTTGACTTTCTGCGTGGGGGGAGCAAGGTGTCCGAGTTCCGTCTGCTTCACCCGTGGCTGCGTCTGCCCGCAGTGTTTGACGAACGCGATCCACCGCGGATCGGCGAGCAGTTCGTGCTTGAGCACGATCGCCGTCTTGTGGGCGATGTCGTGCAGCACCTGCGTCGTCGGGTGCTGTTCGCGGAAACGCTGAGCGCCGCCGAGAAGATCCGAACCCTCGTCGCTGAGGATGGCGGCCGGCACGCCGACCAGCCCGGCCGCAGCCGCGAGCTGCCGCTGGACGATCTCGCCGCTGGATTTTTCGACCGGCTGCAGCGCCAGCAGCGTCAGATCCTGGTGCGTCAGCGGCGCCGTCAGCGCTTTCCACGCCGACAATCGCAGCCCCGCGATGACCAGACACTTCCGCGACCCCAGTTGCAGCGTGTGGTCGACGAGGAACACCCAGTCGGCGGCGAATTCCTTGGGCCGCCGCAACTCGTGCAGTCCCAGCCGCAGCAGCCACGCTTCCGCAGTATTGGCCGCAGGAGCCCCCCGGAACTGGGGCAGGCTGTCCCGCAGCAGTTCGACCACCGCCCGGCAGCCGCGAAAGCTGACCGCTCCGGCCAGACAGAACTGCAACGTCAGGCCGATGGCCGCTGCCGAATACGCATGATGGGCCGGTCGGACGGCGTCCGGGAGGGGGCCAGGGGCTGCGTCGGCGACCCGGTCAGCGCCCGGATTTTAAGGCGGCGATCTCACGTTCCAGGTCCGCCGCGCGGCGTTCGGCCGCGGCGGCCCGCGTGCGCCACATCGCGCGGCTCTTCTCGACGGCGCGGGTCTGGTTCTGCAGGAGCTTGCAGGTTCGCTTCCACTGGCCGGACTTCGCCTTCCACCGATTGCGACTCCGCTCGAAGAACCGCACCAACTTGCCCGCCGGCGACGAATACCGGGCGACGGCTGTTTCGCTGGTTTCGCAGGTCATGACGTTCCTCCTTGAACAAAAAGCCCAGTGGAACAAAAACGCGACGATTCGCCGAGGCCAATTGCCCCTGAAAACGACGGATTTCGCGCAGCCCAGGCTCCGCCTAGGAAGGAGGAGGTCTGTGTCTGGCGGTCCGCGAAACAGGAATCGCGATCAGCCTTCTGCTCTGGCGACTCGCAATTCCCCATTTCCTATTCGCTGGCATCCGGCTGCGGTCGGTGGAATTCTTCCCAGCGTCGCCAGGCGTAGGTCCATTCCATCCACATCCGCATGACGGACCAGAGGAGTCGCATGCGGGCGAGGTGTTCGGGGGGCAGGCCGGTTTGACGGGTGACGGCGTTGCGGGCGGCGTCGGTGAGTCCCCAGCGAGCGGACAGCGCTCGGCAGAGGCCGTCGGGCGTGAGATCTTCCTCGGCGTCCTCGCGGGTATAGCCGGCGCCGTCCGCGGTCACGAACAGCTCGAAGAGCTGGGAGTGATAGGGGTCGATTTCGAGCGGGCGGGTTTGCCGGTCCGCTTCCTGGATCAGTTCGTCGACGCGCCGGAGAATCCGGTTGGCGAGTGAGGAGGGATCCGGGTCGTCGGCGGACATGGCGGGCGTATCCTGCGGAGGGGGAAACGTACGGCGTCTCTGTCCCTGAATACCCGCGCGCGGGGCCGGCTGCAACCCGACCGACCGGTCAAAGACGACGCCCCGCCCACCTGTCTGGGTCGGCAGGGGAGCGGGGCGTCGTGGCGTCGAAATGTGGCGGCGGCGTTACGGGATGAGGAAGATCAGGCCCGTGATGGTTCCGGCCTCGACGAGGGCGGCTTTGGTGTTCCAGGGGATCTGGTAGCACAGCTTCGGATTGTAGTCCCCCGGGTCGAGCCAGCCGAGGCTGGACTGGAGGCACCAGGGGGGATCGATCGCCATCTGGTACGGCAGTCCGATGAACTGCACGCCAAACTTGGCGACGGAGACGGCAGGCTGCAGGATGGGGCCGCCGTATGTGTGGCCGTAGCGTTCGAGTGCGGGATCGTGGAAGTAGAGCGGGTAGTACGAAAGGTCGGGGGCGTCGAAGACTGCTGCGGCGTGGACGAAGTTTCGCGGAACGAAGGTCTGGTTGCCGAACGACACATGGTACTTTTCGGCTTCCTGCCGCGAGTAGTCGCGCAACTCGGTGTCGGGAATGGCGATGCCTCCGATGCGGATCTCGCCGATCTTCTTGACGCGGAGCTCCGCGGGCGCCGCGTTCCGCACCAGCGGATCGTCCTGGAGGGTCGTTACGGGGGAGCGATCTTCCTGGACTGCGACTCGCCCGACGGCTTCCTCGGCGGGTTGCGGCGCAGTCGCGGCGGGTTCCGAGGGGGCTTCGGGGATCGCTTCGGCGGGCGGAGCGGTTTTTTCGCCGGGTGGAGCGACTGTGACGATCCAGACCGGTTCGGACGGAAGGAGGGGGAAGGGGAGATCGGCGGAGTCACCTTCCGCGGGCAGGGTGGCGGGAGCGGACTGCCGGTTCTCGATCGCGATTTCGGCGGCGCCGGGAGGCGTGAGCTGCGGTTCGTCGTCGTCCGGGATGCGTCGGATGGAGTCGCCGTCGCGCAGCGCGCGTTGATCCGGACGGACCGCTTCCGTCGCCGGGTACTGGTTCTTCAGTCGCTGCCAGCGTTCCTCGGCGGAGCGCTGCTGGAGCGCATCGAGAGGTCCGGCGGCGACGTTGAGCGGCTGCGGGGGGGCGGCTGAGGCGAGCGGCCCCATGGTCAGCACGAGCCATGAGCCGGTCGCCAGGAGGCTAGACCGACTCCACAGGGACATGTTCCACCGAGTAATTCGGCGATTCTTCCGTGATGGTGATGTCATGCGGATGACTCTCCCTCACCGTGGCCGGTGAGACTTGAATGAACCTGGCTTCCGTGCGCAGGTCGGCGATCGAGCGAACGCCGCAATATCCCATGCCAGCCCGCAGTCCGCCGATCATCTGATACAGGACGGAGTGGAGCGAGCCCTTATAGGCCACTCGACCTTCGACTCCTTCGGGGACCAGTTTTTGTGAGGATTTCCCGTCGTCACTGGGTCCCTGGCGATACCGTTCGCTGCTTCCTTTGACCATTGCTCCCAGAGAGCCCATGCCCCGGTAGCGTTTGTAGCGTCGTCCCTGGTAGAGGATGACTTCGCCGGGGCTTTCGTCGAGCCCGGCGAGCATGCCGCCGAGCATGACGGCGTGGGCGCCGGCCGCGAGAGCTTTGACCATGTCTCCGCTGTATCGAATTCCTCCGTCGGCGATGATTGGCACGTCAGAGTCTTTGACCGCTTTCGCGGCGTTCGCTACAGCGGAGAGCTGAGGGACGCCGACGCCTGCGATAACGCGAGTTGTGCAGATCGATCCAGGACCGATGCCGACTTTCACGGCGTCGGCGCCGGCCCGCACCAGATCTCGCGCCCCCTGTTCTGTCGCCACATTTCCGGCGATCACGTCGATCGACCAGCGTTTTTTCAATTCTTTAACGGTCTCGATGACATTCCGCGAGTGACCGTGAGCGCTGTCGACGCACAGGACGTCGACGTCGTTCTCGATCAGGCAGGCTGCGCGGTCGTAATCGAACACTCCGATCGCGGCTCCGACCCTGAGTCGTCCGCGGGCGTCCTTGCTGGCCCGGGGATA
This sequence comes from Planctellipticum variicoloris, assembly GCF_030622045.1. Taxonomy (NCBI): domain Bacteria; kingdom Pseudomonadati; phylum Planctomycetota; class Planctomycetia; order Planctomycetales; family Planctomycetaceae; genus Planctellipticum; species Planctellipticum variicoloris. The sequence goes on from NZ_CP130886.1 coordinate 5,006,051, forward strand.
ACGGAGGTTTTTGTCGATGTCCTTGATCGTGATGAGGCCCTTCAGTTGATAATTTTCGTCCACCAGCAGAAGTTTCTCGACCTTATTTTCCAGCAGGATCCTCTGCGCTTCTTCAAGCGTCGTATCCTCTTTTGCCGTAACCAGTTTTCCCTTTGTCATGACTTCGGAAATCGGCGTGTCTTTTGAGGGTAAAAACCTCAAGTCGCGGCGGGTCAGGATGCCCATCAGCAATCCGTTCCGGGTGACCGGGACGCCGCCGATGTTCCGCTGCTCCATGATTTCCCAGGCGTCCGACGCGGTCGCTTCCGGGGGGAGGGTGACGGGATCGACGATGACGCCGTGCTCGCTGCGCTTGACCCGTTCGACTTCGAGGGCCTGCTGGACGGCGGGCATGTTCTTATGAATGATGCCGATGCCCCCCTCCTGGGCCATGGCGATGGCCATATCGCTTTCAGAGACGGTGTCCATCGGGCTGCTGAGGATGGGGACGTTGAGCCGGATGTTGCGAGTCAACTGGGTGGCGACGTCGACGTCCGACGGCATCAGCTCGCTGTAGCCGGGCTCCAGCAGGACGTCGTCGAAAGTCACTCCGCGATAGACGATGCGGTCTTCCATGTCAGTCTCCCCAATTAGGCACGTCCCGGACGATGGCCCGCCGGGAGTGTCCCCTGCTCCTCGAACCCGATCGATCCGTCACTGTTCCACGGCGTCAGCGCCGTCAAGCCCGGCCGCGGGCGGCGTCATTCCCGCGCTGACGACCAGACGATTGGCCAGTTCCACCAGTTGCGAGACCTGCAGTTGCTCGGCTCTGGCGTCGAGCGGAATGCCGGCGGCCTGAACCAGGGCCTCGATTTCCGCCCGCGACCAGCGGTCCCGATGCATTGATGCGAGAACTCCCGCCAGACGCTTGCGACGCTGGGTGAAGATTTCGCGCAGGAATGTGTGAAGAAACTCCCTGTCGGCGATATTCGCGGTTCGTTCCGGGGCCGGATCGATGCGGACGATCGCCGAATCGACGTTGGGCCGGGGCCAGAAAACCGACGGGGGGAGTTTGCGAATGGTTTTGAGATTCGCCTGGGACTGGAGCCAGACGGTCAGGGCGCTGTAGTCGCTCGTGCCGGGTTTCGCCGCCATGCGGACGGCCAGTTCCCACTGGACAGTCACGACCATCCGGCCCCAGGGGAGGCCGGTGGAGATCAGATTGGAGATGATCGGCGTGCCGACGTGATAGGGGAGATTGGCGACGAGTTTGACGACCGGTTCTGCACCCGTCACCGCGCCCACCTTCGCCAGTGCGGCGTCGAGCGCTTCCAGCACGGCGGGGGCCAGGTGATTCTTGTTTTTCAGGGCGTCGCAGTTGAGGAGGGTGATATTCTCGTAGTGCGACGTGGCTTCGGAGGCGAAGGCGTACATATTGGGGTCGTATTCAACCGAGACGACATGCCCGGCGACGGCGCCCAGATAGCTGGTCAGGCTGCCAGTTCCGGCGCCGACTTCGAGGACGACATCGACGGGGCTGAGTTCGGCTTCGCGAACGACCAGCTCGATCAGATTGATATCAATGAGGAAATTCTGACCCAGGTCGCCGCGCGGGTGCAACCCCTGCCTCTGGAACAAGGCTATCAGGTGCGATCGCGTCTGACGCTCGGCGTCTCTCATTGAATTGGCAGGCAAACCCCGTGGAATGTTGAATCGAGAATTGTAGCCAGCGGGGATTCGCTTTGCGAACGTGGCTGTGGGAAAATCGTCGATGGTCGATCATCGATCGTTGATGGCAGGAAAAACTCGGTCGTGAGATTGGGGTGGCATGGGCTGGCGGCTGGTTGAAATTGCGGGGAAAACCGCGGATCTGTGGGAGCCGGACGACCTGGTCGCCCCGGCGGGGCGGGCTCTGCTGTTTCTGCACGGGTATGATTCGCTGACGCTGGCGGGCAACGAAGCGTGGACCGCGGCGCTGGCCGAACACCGGCTGCCGTGCCTTTGCCCGCACGGGCCGGGGTGCTGGTGGCTGGACAGAGTTTATCCCCCGTTCGATGTGGCTGTTTCTCCGCTGGCGTTTCTGCACGGTCCGGTCCGGGAGTTTACGGCTGGGCGGTGGAATCTGCCGCCGCGGATGCTGGCGCTGGGCGGATACGAGATGGGGGGGCAGGGGGCGCTGCAACTGGCGTATCGATATGGTCGGGAGTACCCGGTGGTCGCGGCGGTCTCGCCGAAGCTGGACCTGGAGACGTGGTACGGGCACGGATTGACGCTGGACGAGATTTTTGCGGACCGGGAAGGGGCGCGGCAGGCGGGGGCGATGCTGCAGCTCCATCCGCTGGACTGGCCGAAGTCGCAGTTTCTGGCGGCGGACCCGGCGGACCCGTACTGTTTCGACGCGACGGAGCGACTGGTCGGGAAGCTGGGATCGAGCGGGATCCCGTGCGCGCGGGAGCTGGAGGAATCGCACGGGGGCTTCGGCTGGGAGTATGCGAATCACCTGGCGGGCCGGGTGGTGCGGTTCGTGGGGGAGAGTCTCGAACGGGAATCGCGGCGGCTGGTGTGAGGGGGGGGGCTTCCGAGGGCCGGACATTTTGTACAGAGTCGCGACGCGATCCCACCTGAACACTTGAGACAAAGACCATCTCCACCCAACGGCCAGCGCATATCAATTCCTCTGCAGCGTGAGGACATCCGCCAGGAAGTCAGGATTCATCAGGCCGCGGAGACTGTCGTTGGCCGGGACGCTTTAGCAGCGACACCGAGAACCGCTTGCCGCTCAAATATCGACTCGCGATGTAGCACCACACCTCGACCGTTTCCGGTGCATTGCCTGCTTGCGTCACTCGCAGCGCATAGCCGATCACATTCGCCGATGGCCAGTCCTGTCGGACCGGTTCCTCCGTCGGAACCTTCGTCAGGAAGTATGATCGCTCATCGACCCGGCCGTGGGGGTTTGTTCCCGAAGACTCCATTGTCGTGCCCAGTCTCAACGAGGGAGGGATCTTGTGAACCTGCATCAGAAAGGAGCTGGGGAGGGCCGATGGATCCTGCATTTTGCATTTTTGCCAAATATTCCCACTCGGCTTCGCTTTTTCTGATCACACCGCGATCCAGATTGCGGTTCAGTTTACGTTGCCAGCGTGCCCGGCAGCGGCATCTATTATTCTTCGTTTTTGAAAACGTTCCCGTCGCTTCCAGATCTAATCGCATCTGATCGTGCTTCTCGTCTTGACTCTTCGTTCGAAGGATGCCTCGCGCAGCGTACGCGACCCTGCTTTTTTGTTCTTTTGATCGCTTGTCTCTGTGTCGCTGCTGGGCGCCGCCTGCCGGTTAGGCCGGCAGCGTTGTGCCTAGCTGGAAGCCCGGTTGTTGTGTTGCGCTTTCGCTCCGTCGGTCATTTGCGTGTGCAGCGAATTACGGCCGCCTGAGCCGCTGATATATACATGGACCTACGATTGGCAACGAGAAAGTTCCGTTATGGCTTACGATGTCTTCAACAGGAGGATCTGCACATAAGAGTACTGCGTTGGACCGCTCTGCTGTTTGCAATTTCGATTGCAAATATTGGGAATTGTTCGGAAACACTTTATTGCGTAAGACAGACCGGCGGAACCGAATCTCGGCTGGCCAAGAATTTCTTGATGGATCCGCCGACTTACTGGACTGACTCAAACTCTACAGTTGGCGGCCCCCCAGTCAGTGCATCAGCGTCATATTCAGATATGCTGCGGTCGATATTTGGAACGGCCACGGCAGACATTCAATACAACCTCGGGTCTGGTTCACCGATGCTTGGGGCGCAGGCATTCAGCACTCATACTGCTTCCGGGACAATGACTGGCACCGGAACTTATACGATAACGGGATCGGGAGCCGGGACTGCCGATTTTGAGATTCAAGCGCCGTCAAATCCATCAAATACGAACGTCTTTATCGACGGCCAGATGTCGATCATTGTGACTTCACCACCGGGGCTTCTTCAGGCCGCGGGTTTTGACATCACTGTTGGATCGACGCGAGTGATAGGAACTCGTGGCGCGTTTACCGGAGTGTGGAGTATCCAGGTCCAGAGCGGCGGATCCACTGTTGCCACGTTTAACACTGGGACGGAGGGAGTCAACATCGTGGTCTTCTTCACAGAGGCTGCCGCAGTGAATGACATTGTTCCATTCGATATCTCGGCCGGGCAAGATGTGAGGTTGACAACCCCTGGGACGAAGGTAGGAACCATGGGCGTTGAAGCGTCCTTCATGCCTACGGGCTATGGCACCGGGGAAACCCCACCTTACAGTGCTGGACGTCTCCGCGTGGAAAAGATCGTGGATGGTGAGACAGAAGTCGTCTACGACACAGAGGACTAGCGATCCGAGTTGAAAGCCAACGCCAGCCTGGCACGACCGGGCTGGTGTTCTCCTTGTTTATTACACGATAGCACCCGCAGCAAGTGTGTGCGTATAGAAGCCAGCCGGTGACTGATCAAAGTGCTGCGTTCCAAGCTCGAAAGCGGGGCAGGCAGCTCGGTCATTCGAAGCGTGCGCGGGCTCTGATCCTCGCGGACTGGTGCCAAGCGGTCGTCAACGTCAAACCCGAAACCGACCGCTGCTGCGACGAACCACTGACGGGCGACGCCCCGCAGCCGTGGTGGCATCGGGTCTGGGACTTGCCCGAAATCCAGCCGCTCGCGACTGGCTGCCAGGTGCTGTTCATTGCCGACACGGGAGGGTACACCGCCGGGGGCGTCATTCAAGACGGCGGAAAGTACACTCTCGTCTACGGCGGGGGGAGCGGATTACCGGTGGGAGAGTACTCGGTGCAGATTGCGCCTCCGATCGTCAATACAGAGAATGCGGCGCCGGTTGACCCGAGTCAGATGGCCGGGCAGCTTAAGCTCAATCGCAAATCCGGCAAGGAAGCCAGCGAAAGCGGCCCATTCCCGTCTCGATACGGTTCGACGTCGACCAGCGGACTGAAATTCACGGTTGCGCCGAATCAGAACACGGCGGATTTCAAGCTCGAAAAGAGCGACGCGAAGAAGTAGCCACGGCGATTACGCTGTTTTCAGCCCCTGTCGATCGAGTCAAAGAGAGCCGCACCCGGAAGTCGGGTGCGGCTCTCTTTGTTGGCTGACGGCGTGCATGCGGCTACCGCCCTGCACTCTTCAACACTGGGCCCAGGACCTTGTCGAACGCGTCGGCCTGGCGCAGGAAGCCGAGGTCGTTGGGGTGGGAGCTGTCGACGGCGCCGTCGCCGTCTTCTCCCAGCAGATCGTCGCCGGGGATGTAGTAGAGATTCTTCGCGCCGGCGGCGATCAGTTCTTCGTAGGCTTTTTTCAGGGCCGCGTGGTTGCCGTCGTTCCGCTGGCCTTTGGACTCGTTGAGCCAGGCGTCGGTGTAGCGGCGGTCTTCGACCAGCACGATCGGCGTCTCGGGGCGGGCTTTGCGGAGCTGCTCGACCAGCGGCTTCGTCTTTGCGGCCGTTTCTTCGCCGCTCATGTTCGGGCAGCAGTCGATGACGTAGATCGCGGGATCGAGTTCGACGAGGAATGCGCCGACTTCGGGCTCCATCCGGCCGTTGCCGGAGAAGCCGAGGTTGATGGCGGGCCGATCGTAGCGGCGCTGCAGAATGGCGGCGTGGACCATGCCGGTCCGCGATGCGCAGGCGCCGTGCGTGATCGAGGTGCCGTAGTAGACGATCGGCTTCGCGCGTTCGGGCGGATAGGCGGGGGCCTGCTCCAGCGAGGCCCCCGTCGGCACGCCGATTTCGGCGGAGGCGGTGCCGTTGTAAAGGGGCAGGTAGACCAGGTATTCGCGTTTTCCGGGTCGGAGTCCCTGCGCCAGGACGATTTCGTTGGTGACGGCTTTCGGCTGGCCGACGGCGACCCAGCGCCACCGGCCCCGGTCGTCGCGGGCGTAGAGATCGACGCCGCTGACTCCAGTGGCGGCCATGTGGGGCATGGCGAGGTTCGAACTGGTGACAGTCCAGCGCGCGTGGATCTTCGGAGAATCGGTGACGAACCGGACGCAGAGGCCCGCCGAGTGGCGGCTGAGATTCCAGACGGCGTCGCGGACTTTGCCTTCGGCTCGCGCGGGGAGGCGGTCGTAGGGGGCTTTGGTGTCGGTCCAGCCCTGCCCTTCGAGGCCGAGTTCTTTGACGTCCATCCAGCGGACGCCGTCGTCCTTGGGCTTGTCCTGGGCCGACAGGTGGCTCAGGGCTGGACCGCAGAGGGCCAGGCAGCAGACACTCCAGAGCACGGCGATTTTCATGGAGACCTCGCAAAGGTTGTCGGGACGAGCGAAACAGTCACGGTGGGCCGGCCGCACGGCGGCGGACGGTGTCTTCGAGTTCAACGAGCAGCGCCAGGCACTTCTGCCGTCGGAGCTGCTGCGCCTGCCGGCGGAAGAGGGCGAAATGCAGCAGGACTGCCGCGCCGAGGACGCCGTAACAGAGGGCGACCGCCCAGGGGAGGACCTGGGGCAGCCAGTCGAGATGGAATTCGACCGATCGCCCGGAACCCGCCATGATCAAGATGCGATGGTCGAAGATGCCGACCGGCCCTGCCAGAAATGCCATCCAAAGCACCCAGGCCGCCATAGAGAGGACCGTCAGGATCAGAAAGACGGTCAGCCAACGGGCGGACAGACGCTCGCGCCGCGCCGCCTGGGCGATCGCGGCTTCGAGGTGGTCGAGAAACGGAGATCTCTCGGGCGCGGACATCGGGGCCGCCGTGGGGATTGCGGGAAGTCAGACTCCTGCAATCATCGCGCGACCTTCACTGCGACGCAATGGGCTGGCGGCGATCAGCCACGGCTCTTTCCAAGTTCCGTCTGGGCAACCTGCAGGGTGAGTCGAGTCTTTCACCATCAGTTGTTATCGCAGAGGTGAGCCTCGCGGACTCGACTCACCCTACTTTGAAACGGAGAAGAGCCGTGGGCGATCTGCCAGTCTTCATTGCGATAGAACGCGTCGGCCGTCGAGCCGGTGATTCGCCGGATCCGCTCGACCTCCTCCTCCGTCAATCGCTGCTGCCAGACGTTAATATTTGCGGCGCTGTTGCGAACGACGTTGTGGATGGAGGTAGAGACTCCCGGAATGTGCGGATCCGTCGAAGTCGAAGTCTGCCGCAGGAAGTCGTCGGTCCGAGAGGTGTATGGCAGCCCGACTCGGTCGAACAGCCGCGGGAATTCTTCAGCGGGATGCCGTGAGACATCTTCGTGGCGGAGATAGATCCACTCGGGATGCCGACGGCGGAATTCCAGAATCACTTTGTGGAGCAGCCGCCACAAGAATGCTCCTTCGCCGATCAGGTCGTCGTGGCCCTGCTCGGACTGTTGCTCAATGGCTTCGCGTTCTTCGGGAAAGAATTCTTCGATGGCCTCGGGCTGTTCCAGCAGGTTCTGAAAGTCGAAGGTCCAGCCTTTCAACTGCAGGCTGGAGGCAAAGGCCGCGGGATGCCGGATCATGATTACCGGCTGCACGCCGAAATTCTCCGCCAGCCATTCGGTGGAAAGGAGAGCGATCGGGTCCTTCAGCACGATCTGACGGCAGCGATCGCACAGTCGCGTCCGACGCCGTTTCGTCCGGAGCTTGCGCAGTGCAGTCCGGGGATGCAGCAGATCGCTCCAGGCCAGTTTCGGGGAATTCCAGCGGAAGGAGAGCAGGTCGTGAAACTCCTGCCAGTCGGGATGGTCCGGACCGCCGTTCAAGCGCTGATACCAGTATTGCATCCGCAACGATGTCAATTCGCAGGGATGAATGACATTGAAGGGCTCATGGACATACGCGGTCTGCGGGGCGGTGGCCAGGACCTTGCCGACCCACGTTGTTCCCGACCTGTGCGATCCGGTCACCAGGATTGTCTTCGCCGGCGCGTCCATGAGCCTGCTCCAGGTTGGTCCTGGCGCAGCGTCGACGAACGTGCCTTGCGGACCGGACCGTAGCCGCGCAAAGCAACAGGCAACTGAGAACCCAGATGCGGCGGCGGCCCGGATGAAGCGCAAGTCTGGGGATTGAGAGGGACTTTTTTTCCATCGGCTCCGATTGAGCCCGGAATTCAGCCGAAAGCGTCACGGAATTCAGGGAATGAGGGATTGCCCCGAATTTCGTCTCACGCCGCCTCCTTGTCGTACAGAATGGCCCACCAGACGATGAATGCGACCTGGATGGCCCAGGGGATCGCGAAGTGAACTTTGTCCGGCAGCGGATCGAAGAACTGCAGGGCCAGCGGCGCGGCGAAGATCAGCATCGCGAAGATCTTGACGGATAGATTCAGATCCTCGTTCATCACGAACCAGAACAACGCGCACAAGCTGCCGATGATCAGCGCCACCAGGAACACTACGTAGACGGCGAACAACATCTTCGACGATTCCCTTTGTCAGCAGACTTCAGCATCATTCCGGCAGTTCGAGGGTCATTTCGTTGTTGGCCTCACGCACGTCGAACGTAATCTGTCCGCGGGCGGTGCTGGCGACGACTGTGGCGTCCGCCACCGTCGGATGGGGGACGACGTCTCCCATTGTGTGGACCGTTACCGTGTTTTCCCCGGTTACCGGCCCCTGCCCGGCTCCCAGCGAGAAATTTCCGTTTCGAATCATCGCGAACGCGACCGGCTTTTCTGGCGCTCCGCGCGGCGTAAAGCGGACCTGCCCCCACTTGAGCGGCTGGCCGTTGACTCGAATCTGCCCTTTCACGGCCGCACGTTTGACGTCCGCCAGGAACCCCGAGTTCCGCAGCCAGTCGTGCAGGCGTTCTTTCCACGTCGAGAGGGCCGGGTCGCCGGGGGCGAGGCCGACGCCGTGCGGACCGAACTGGTAGATGTGCATTTCGCCGGGGACTTTGTGCTTGCGCATGGCGGCGTAGAACGACAGGCTGTTTTCGACGGGGACGCCGGAGTCCTCGGCCGTGTGGAACAGAAATGTCGGGGGCGTCTGGTCCGAGACCTGTTTGTCGCTCGACATCAGTTCGGCCAGCGCCGGAGGGGCGTCTTTGCCAAGGAGATTGTTTTTTGAGCCGCCGTGTCCCCACGGTTCGCTCATGGTAATGACGGGGTAGCAGAGGACGGCGAAGTCGGGCCGGGAGCTGACCCGCCGGACGGGATCGGGATTGTCGGCCTGCGCCGCCAGGTGCTTGGTCGCCGCGGTCGAGGCGAGATGGCCGCCGGCCGAGAAGCCCATCACGCCGATCCGGTGCGGGGCGATTTCGTACTTTCCGGCGTTGGACCGGACGTACTGCAGGGCGCGCTGGACGTCGTCCATCGGGGCCGGGTGGCGGTAGCGCGGGGCCAGCCGGTACTTGAGGACAAAGGCGGTGACGCCGAAGCTGTTGAACCAGCGGGCGACCTGAGCGCCTTCGTGATCGACGGCCAGGGCGCCGTATCCGCCGCCCGGGCAGACGACGACGGCCGTGCCGCAGGCTTTGTCCTGCGGGGCGGGGTAGTACCACAGGAGGGGTTTGTCAGTCTCGTCGTCGCCGACCTTGCCGGGGGCTCCGTCCGGCCAGAGCAGGATGGTGGCGGGCTCGTCGGCGGCGGACAGCGGTGAACAGCAGGCGGCTCCCAGCAGGAGCAGGCACGACCAGGTGCGAACGAGAGACGTCATGAGCGGGTGACTCCTGGTGATCGGCGGACGGGAAACCGGGCTTCCCGCAGCCGGGGACGGTTTCTCGCAGGATACCGCCCTCGGCCTGGCTTTGCACAACGTGATCCGTAGCGTTTCTACCGGTCAGCGGTTAACCTGCGTTAATCCCGCGACGGGGGTTGCGGTTCTCAGATTCCGAGAGGCGATGAGCCGCTCCGGCTAGACTCCCTCGGGTGACTCATTCCACGCGCCGAGTGCAGCCGAAGATGGAACGGACCGCAGGTGATCCCCCGACGAAGTCTCCCGGCGTTCTTACGCTGGTTGAAGAGGCGATTGGCCCCGATCTGCTCGAAGCCGAGCAGATTCTGGTCGAAGAGCTGAGCAGCGTAAACCCTTACGTCAGCGACATCTTACAGCATGTGACCCGCTTCCGCGGCAAGCGTCTGCGGCCGATGCTGCTGCTGTTGACGGCGGATGCCTGCGGCGGCATCCGCCACGAGCACAAGGTGCTGGCGGCCGTGGTGGAGATGATCCATCTGGCCACGCTGGTTCACGACGACGTGCTCGACGAAGCGGATACCCGCCGGCATGTCGCCACTGTCAATGCCCGCTGGAACAATGAAACCAGCGTACTGTTTGGCGACTTTTTGTTCACGCACGCATTTCATCTGGCCAGCAGCCTGTCGACGACGCATGCCTGCCGGGCCATCGGTCGATCCACCAATCTGGTCTGCGAGGGGGAGCTGTCGCAGATCAAGGAACGGGGCAACCTCGACCTGACCGAGGAGACGTACTTCCGCATCATCGACGGCAAGACCGCCGAGCTGTGCGCGGTCTGCGGAGAGCTGGGCGCGCGGTACGCCGACGCTGAGCCCGGCGTCATCGCCGCGATGGAGCAGTACAGTCGTTCGCTGGGACTGGCGTTCCAGATTGCCGACGACGTGCTCGACCTGACCGGCAACGAGCGGAGCACGGGCAAGTCGCTGGGATCGGACATTGCCAAGCAGAAGCTGACGCTGCCGATCATCCGGCTGCTGGCGACGGCGGGGGAGCCCGCCGTCGCGGAAATCCGCCAGCTCCTGGCGCACCCCGACGAGCAGACGCGGGAGAAGCTGGCTCCGTTCCTCGAACGGAGCGACGCTCTGCAGTACAGCATCGACCGTGCGCTGCAGCTTGCAGCCGGCGCCCGATCGCAGCTCGACTGCGTCCCGCCGTCGAAGGCCCGCCGGATTCTGGCGGAGATTGCGGAGTTCGCGGTGCAGAGGCAGTTTTGAGGGGAAGCGAGTAGCCGGAGAAGAGGGCTGATCGCGAATCGCTGATCGCTGATCGCCAGACATGGAACGGCGGGGTTGTGCGGGGCCGCCCAGGGCTAATGCCGCTGGGCCACGATGAACCGCCCCTGGCGGGGCTTCTTTGGAGGTCCTCATCCCGACGACTTCCATTCGACATTCCGCCTTCGACATTCGACATTCCCCCCCTGCCGTCAATGGAACGTTCCCCGTCACAAATTGAGTTTCTTTGCAGGCCGGAACGTCATCGACTCCTGCCGGGTTGCTCGCTAGTCTGAAACGACTTCGCCGAGCATCCGCCGCAGGAGATTTTTATGCGCCCGTCTGTTGGTCTTGCGCTAACCCTGAGCTTGTTTGCTGGACCGCTCTTCGCCCAGGACTGGAAGATCGCGCCCAATCCGGTGCTGACGCGGTGGGCGAAGGATGTCTCGCCGGACAAGGTCCATCCGGAGTATCCCCGGCCGCAGATGGTGCGTGAGCACTGGTTGAACCTCAACGGGCTATGGGAATACGCAATCGTTGCGAAGGACGCCGGGCAGCCGACGGACTGGAGCGGCAGGATTCTGGTGCCGTTCCCGGTGGAGTCGGCGCTGTCGGGGGTGAAGCAGTTCGTTGGCCCGGACAAGGCGTTGTGGTATCGCCGGTCGGTGAGCCTCCCTGCTGACACTCACTGGCAGGGGAAAAACATTCTGCTGCACTTCGGGGCCGTGGACTGGGAGACGACCGTCTGGGTGGACGGCGAGAAAGTCGGCGAGCACCGCGGGGGCTTCGATCCAATCTCGCTCGACATTACGGAGGCATTGTCCAAGTCCGGTGCGAAGCCTCACGAGATTGTCGTCCGCGTCTGGGACCCGAGCGACGCCGGCTATCAGCCGCGCGGCAAGCAGGTGCAGAAACCGCACGGGATCTGGTACACGCCGGTGACGGGGATCTGGCAGACGGTGTGGCTGGAGCCGGTGCCAAAGACGTACATCCGGGGCGTGACGATTACGCCGAATCTCGATCAGTCATCGCTGACGATCGCCGCCGACGTCGTCAATCCGCAACCCGGCTGGAAGCTGGGAGTCTATGTGGCGTCACAGCCGAAGTCCGGGGCTGGTCAGTCGCCAGCGGGCGGATTCCACGGCAAGAGCTGGCAGTTCGAAATCGATCAACCACACGTCATCGACATCGACACGCGCGGAATCGAGATCGAGCGCCACTGGTGGTCTCCCGAGCATCCGCACCTGATCGATGTCTATGTTGCACTGGTATCCGACAAAAATGCCGACCTGGAAGGCTTTGCGCAGCAGTGGATGCCCAAGCTGACTGGTCCGCTCGCACCGAAGCCTGCGCCGCAGATCCCAATGGCCGACTGGGTGAAAACCTACTCGGCGTTCCGCAAGATCTCTCTCGGCAAGGACGAACACGGCGTCAATCGCCTGCTCCTCAACAACAAACCGCTGTTCCAGTACGGCCCGCTCGACCAGGGGTGGTGGCCGGACGGGCTCTATACCGCGCCGACTGACGAGGCGCTCAAGTTTGATATCGAGATCACGAAGCAGTACGGCTTCAACATGATCCGCAAGCATGTGAAGGTCGAACCGGCCCGCTGGTACTACTGGGCCGACAAACTGGGGATGCTCGTCTGGCAGGACATGCCCAGCGGCGACACGAACGCGAAGTGGGACCCGTTCGGCAAGTTCGACGGGACCGAGCTGACTCGTTCGGTAGAATCGGCCGAGTGCTATCGCAAGGAGTGGAAGGCGATCATCGACGCCCGGCGGAATCATCCGTCGATCGTGATGTGGGTTCCGTTTAACGAAGCGTGGGGCCAGTTCGACACGGTCGCCGTGACGAAGTGGACGAAGGAGTACGACCCCAGCCGGCTCGTGAACTGCGCGTCGGGGGGGAACGATTTTCCGGTGGGCGACGTGATCGACGTCCATCGCTACCCCGGCCCGTTCGCGCCGAAGCCAACCGCGGAGCGGGCGGCCGTGCTGGGGGAATACGGCGGCCTGGGGCTGCCGATGAAGGGGCATACCTGGCAGGACGAGAAGAACTGGGGCTATCGCAGTTTTACGACACAGGCCGACCTGGCCGAGGCCTATCTCGACCTGCTCGACAAGCTGCATCCGATGATCGAGAACGGCCTTGCCGCCGCGATTTATACGCAGACTACGGACGTGGAGATCGAAGTCAACGGGCTGCTGACTTACGACCGTGACGTGGAAAAGATCCCGGTCAAAGCGGTCGCCGAGGCCCACCGCAAGCTGTGGGGGCCGGCGCCGAAAGTCCGCGCACTTGTGCCGACGTCACAGGAATCCGCTCAGACGTGGAAATACACGACGGAGAAGCCCGCGGGCGACGACTGGGCGAAGGCCGACTTCGACGACTCCGCGTGGAAACCCGGTCCGGGTGGCTTCGGCGAGAAAACGACGCCCGGGACGGTGGTCCGGACGGAGTGGTTGACGCCGGATATCTGGGCGCGGCGCTCGTTCGAGCTGAAGGAAGTCCCGGCCGGCCAGTTACGGCTGATGATCCACCACGACGAGGATGCAGAGATCTACCTCAACGGCGTGCTGATCAAGCGAGTCGTCGGCTACACGACGGGATACCAGACCGTCCGTCTGCCGGAACAAGCCCGGCAGCACTTCCGGAAGGGACAGAACACGCTGGCGGTTCATTGCCATCAGACGGGGGGCGGGCAGTATATCGACGTGGGGTTTGCGGTGGCGGAGTAGGGCAAGACGGTCTTGTTTGTCGAGCTTGGATTGACTTCGGTCAGGGGGCTGAGACGGCCGACGGGCCTCGATTTCGATAGATCGTTCCGATTGTGCGATCGGCCCCGGACCAGGAAATCCGCCCCACGAGAATGTCGAGGGCGCCGTCGCCGTCCGCATCTCCGACGGCGCATGTTGCATGGTGGCAGGTGTCCCATTCCAGGACATGCGGAACGAACTTCAGATCGGGTTGCTGCTCGAGCCAGACGACGCTCGCCAGTCGCGGTCGACGGCCGCCTTTGAAGATCTGGTCCGGCAGGAGTGATACGGCTGCCAGATCGAGATCGCCGTCGCCGTCCAGATCGGCGGGGACCGCCCGGTGGACGCCGGGCATGGCCGCCAGTTGTCGTTCGACAACCTGCATCGGTCTGGTCTGCCGGAGCCAGGTGATTCCCTGGTGCGGGCTCAGGTGTCCCCCATCGAAGCTGTCGCCGTGGCAGACGACGACGTCCAGCATTCCATCGGCGTCGATGTCCGCCAAGGCGAAATCACTGGTTCCCCAGGAAGGATCGGGCGCCCGGTAGAGCGTGAAGCGTTCGAAAGTGGCGTCTTCGCGGATTCGATAGACTTCGACGGATTCGAACTCCTGGGCAAACGCCGCCACGATCTCCAGGCGGCCGTCGCCATCGAAATCGATGATTTCTGCCCGCAGGGCGCCGTGACGGGGATCGATCTCCGCCCCGCGCAGATGCGGCCACTCGCCGGAGGGGGCGTCGTTCCAGAAGACCTGCAGCCGGCCGGTCCGGCGCCAGCCGAACTGTGAGACGACCAGGTCTTCGTCGCCATCTCCGTCGAGATCGGCGGAAGTGACATGACTGACGCGTCCCAGTCCGCTCACCAGGCGACGCGGAATTGCGTCCGGGCCATCTGGGATCCACCACAGGCCCCCGCGCTGATGATCTTCCGGTCGAAAGCTTCCCAGGTCGGCCGCCACGTAACCCGGCGTTCCGTCGGGACCGAGTCTCATGCGGCAGACGCCGCAGGGGTTCGGAATGGTCCACCGCTTGCGGAGCGGTTCGTTCAAGCCTGCGAACTCCCAGACCTGCCCGCCGCGCATGTCCGAGAACCACCATCGCCCAGGAACGGACGAGTCGGGCTCGATCCGGGAGATGGCGGCGGGCGAGGCTTCCGCCACGTCGAGCGGCGTCGCCTCAAATGCGATCGGACTTGGCGCGTCATTCAAGGCGACCTGCCCCGTTGACGGCAATTCCACTTCATCCGGCGCCAGGCCGATGTAGTATGCGACGACCGCTTCCTGAGGGGGAGGTTTGAGATCGACGCGACCCGAAGCGCGATAGAAACCGTAGCCCTTGGCGACCTCCTCGCGCCACTCTCGCTTTGCAAAGTTCTGCGGATCGGGAGACTGATGGCAATCGCCGCAGAATTGCCAGACCTCTCGTTCGCTGAGCGCGGGCATTGCACTATTTGAGCGTGAGCCCTTGGCCGATGGCGGAGTGTCAGGTCCTGTGGCGGAATTGCATCCGGCGCACAACAGGCCGGCCAGAATCCATGGCAGGTTGCGATGCTTCGAAAGCCGCCTGCGATCGTGGGCGACGTTCGCGAATTGATGTGGCTCACGGAATGCCAACTGCAATTCCGGCATCGGTTCCATCCTGTGTTGCTGTGGATCGACGATTGCGTCGGCTGCTGAGAATTCAGGAAGCGATTCTAACCGGCCGCTTCCAGCGCCGCGCGCCCTCGGACGGACAGATGCGACGGCACTCAGGCCACGGGGCCGCGCAAGTCCGTCGTTTGCAGATGCTCTCTGGCAGAGACTTCGAGGGCTGCTCGACGCCGGGCTCGTCGAAGTGGCGGACGCCGGCCCGGCGCGACGGCTAGTTGGATGCTTTCAACTGCGCATCGGCGAAGTCCAGGATCTTTTCCCAGAATTTCTGATTCAGCGTGTGCTTCTCGTCGAGGCGGTATTGCATCAGCCGGCCGAAATTCGGACCGACGATCGGCTCGTCGTTCTGGACGAGGCCGGTTCCCTGGAGGCCGGTGACTCCCAGCAGGCGGTAGACCGGGTCGGCGGCCTGCAGGGACTCCAGCGATCGGGGGAAATTGGCCCAGGCGTCCTGAGCCCCTTCGGTATCGAGCAGGGGGCGCGGGGCGACCAGCGCCACGAGGCAGTGCTGGTCGAACGGCAGTCTGTTCTCGTTGCCGCCGAAGGCCACGAAGGCGTCGTCGAACCAGTGCGGGAAGACGCGGTTGATTCGCTCGACGGTTTCCTGCTGACTGTCGCGGCTGAGAGCCATGCCGCCGGTTCCCGACTGATGCGGAACCACCAGCGCCACTCGCCCGTCCATCGCAGCGGCGAACAATGCCGTCTTGCCGCGTCGGGAGTGTCCGATCAGGCAGATTCGGAACGGATCGACGTGGGCATCGGTCGAAAGGTAGTCGATCGCCCGGT
The DNA here is from genome assembly GCF_030622045.1 of Planctellipticum variicoloris. Taxonomy (NCBI): domain Bacteria; kingdom Pseudomonadati; phylum Planctomycetota; class Planctomycetia; order Planctomycetales; family Planctomycetaceae; genus Planctellipticum; species Planctellipticum variicoloris. The sequence continues at coordinate 5,022,069 of NZ_CP130886.1, forward strand.
GCAGGCCCCAGGCCCAGGCGGCGATGGTGCCTGGGCGGGACGTTTCCGGGACCTTCGGATCGGAAACGAACGGATGGATGCCGTCGGTGAAGTCGTGCCGGTCGGGATCGATTTCGCTCTCGTGGAACAGGGCCAGACCGTAGCCGCGGGAGATCAGATACTCGACGCACCAGAAGTTCGTCGCGGTTCCGCGCTGGCCGGATTTGCAGTTCTCGCGCCGCCACACTTCGGCGTGGTCGGTGATGGCCGGATCGTCGAGGGCCTCGATGTTGCCGCAACTGTTGAGGCTCAGAAACAGCGGCGCCTTCGCGACTCCCTTCGGCAAGAAGATCGCCAGGTGCATCCGCGGGGCCTTGTCGCCCAGCGTCGGGAAGCGGATCTCGACTTCTTTCAGCGTTCCTTTGCCGCCGAGAATGTCGGCGGTCTTCGTCACCCGCGCCTCGATCGGCGCGGGCGCGGGCAGATAGCCATACATGTAGTGCTGAAACAGTCGCCGCAGTTCGGGTTTGCGCCGTTCGAGCCAGGCTCCTTGCGTGGCGACCGGCGTGCCGTCCCGCAGTTTGAGCGGATCGGGCAGCCCGGACTGGGGCGGCAATTGATCCGGTGGCGGCAGGTCCTCGGCCTGGCTCGCAGGTGTCACGATTGCTCCCGCCGCCAGAGCGGCCCAGACCGTCCACATCCGCAGGCTCATGCCGAAACTCCGAGAAGAGGAATCCAGTGGTCTGGTCCCATCATCCCCGGGAACGGCTGCGAAAGAAAGAGGCTGGCGACCTTCGGCAGGACGTGAAGCCGGCGTCAGGCCGTCCGGGCCGTTGCGATATCGCGGGAGGGCTCGTGCCCGAACGACGTCTGGAAAAAGCGGAGCAGCGTCTGGTCGTAGACTTCGCGAGCCGCCACGCGTCCGCCGTTGTGCCGCGACCGGGGGACGATCCAGCAGCGCGTCGCGGTTCCGCCGATCCGCTGTGCCAGATGTTCGACGACGTCCGGCGGCACATAGTTGTCGCGCTCGCCCCCGATCAGCAGCACCGGTCGATTGCGGAGCCGCGGGAGCATGCGTTCGATCATCACGTACCGATGCCCGCGACGCCATTCGCTGATGAGGCGCACGAGGGCCAGCGTATATCGATAATGCCACTCCGGCAGAATGCGGACCAGCCAGAGGGGGATGTATAGAACCGCCCAGCGCTGCGAGTAGCGCAATTGCAGGCCGGCGGTCGGGTAGCCCCCTTCGCAGCAGACGGCTTTGACAGAGGGATGTTCCGCAGCGGCCAGCATGGCTGCGTTTGAGCCGCGGCTGACACCCATGACTCCGAGCGGCAGCGCCTTCAATTCGGACTCGTTCTCAATCCAGCGGAATACGCTTCGTACGTCCTCCGCTTCACGGGAAGTGAACCACTGCAGCGGCTCGTAACCGGGTTCGTAGTCGCTGTCTCCCTGATTGCGGACGTCGACGGAGAGGACGTCGAATCCCGCTTCGAACAGGGCTTCGCAATAGTTGAGAGCCGACCAGTGATTGCCGTCGAGTTCGGGGAAGAACACGATCAGTCCGACGGGCGTTCGAAACGCCTGCCGATACAGGCTGCCGCGAAGGGTCAGCCCGCCAGACGCAGGGATTTCGATCAGTTCGCCGCGCGGGTCGGCGGGGGACGGGGCAATGTTGAAAGCGGGCTTCGTCTCGAAATGCCGCAGCACGATCCGGCCGAAATAGATCCGGGTCAGCAAGTCGACGAAGACCAGCACCGCAACAGCGGACAGCACGTACCAGATCACGCGCGACACCCTCGTGCGATCACGCCCGGAAACTAGCCGTGAAACTCCGAAAAGATCAGCGAAATGTTCTGACCGCCGAAACCGAAGCTGTTCGACAGCGCCGCCTTGACGCGGGCCTCGCGGGCCGCGTTGGGGACGTAGTCCAGGTCGCAATCGGGATCCGGGGTCCGATAGTTGATCGTCGGCGGCAGGACCCCGTCGCGGATCGCCAGCAGGCAGGTGATGGCTTCGACGCTTCCGGCCGCGGCAATCAGGTGTCCGAGCATGCTCTTGATGCTCGACACCGGGGTCTTGTAGGCGATTTCGCCGAACGCATGCTTGATCGCCGCGGTCTCAACCCGGTCGTTGACCTCGGTGCTGGTGCCGTGGGCGTTGACGTAGTGGATGTCGGACGGGTTCAGCTCGGCGTCCTTCATGGCCATCCGGATGCAGGCCACGGCGCCGCGGCCTTCGGGATGAATATCGGTGATGCGGTATGCGTCTGCAGTGGACCCATAACCCATCAGTTCCCCGTGGATTCGGGCGCCGCGCTTCTTCGCGTGTTCGAGCTCTTCGAGAATCACCATTCCGGCGCCTTCGCCCAGCACGAAGCCGTCGCGGTCCTTATCGAACGGGCGGGACGCTTCCTGCGGGCTCTCGTTGTGCGTGGAGAGAGCGGTCAGCAGATTAAAGCCCGTCACGCCGAACGGATGGATCATGCTGTGCGCGCCGCCGGACAGCATGATGTCCGCGTCTCCGCGGCGGATCAGCTCGGTGGCTTCTCCGATGGCCTGGCTGGAGGCGGCGCAGGCGGTCAGGCAGTTCAGGTTCGGTCCCTGCGCGTCGAACAGGCTGGCGAGATGCCCGGCGGGCATGTTCGGTTCCTGCTCCAGTTCCGTCTGAGCGTGGAGGCTGGCCAGCCCCCGCCGGGTGAACTCCTCCAGGTCGACCTGGCCGTCCTTCTGAGAATCGGCGATCATACTCATCACGAGCATGAAGTCCTGCTGGCCTTCGCCTGCTCCGAGATAGACGCCAAACCGGGCGGGATCGTAGGCGTGACTCCCCAGACCGGAATCGTCGAACGCCTGCCGGGCGGCCCCGACGGCGAAGCGAATATTCCGGCCGGAGAATTCGAAGCGGCGGGTATCGTCGACGTAATCGCTGAGGTCAAATCCCTTGACCTGCGCCGCGAACTGCGTCGGGAAGCCGCTGGCGTCGAAATACGTGATCGGACCGATGCCGCTGCGCCCTTCGCGGAGCGACTGCCACATCGACTCCACGGTGTTTCCCACGGGCGTAATCACGCCCATGCCCGTCACCACCACACGCCGTCTCATGGTTTGACCTGTGTTCTCGTTCGACCAATCGCCGACCGTCGCCCCAGTCAGGCGGTCGCTTTGGCCGTGTACAGTTTAACCCGCGGTCGGTCGCTCACCAACCGCGGTCAGCCCGCTGCATTCGTTCCATCGCCGGCCTTCCCGACGTCGAGGACTCCCAGAAGCCGCATGGAGAAGACGAAACTTCTCTGATCGACCTTGACCCCGCCGACCGCGGATTCGTTCGCGTGGGCGAACACGATTTCCCCGTCGGCCACCAGCCGGTCGCCGACCGTCGCCTTGACCTCCACCATGCCCCCCTCGGAACGGACGTCGGTCAGTACCGCTTCGTAGGTGAGGGTATCGCCCGGCGTCGCCCAGCTATGGAAGGTCATCTTCGGCACTTTGGCGAGGACGACCACGTGTTCAAAGTCGTAGACTTCCCCGAGCAGAATCCCCCCGGTCTGAGCCAGCCCCTCCAGAATGAGGGTGTTCGGCATGACCGGGAAGCCCGGGAAATGGTCGTGCAGGTGTTCCTCGGCCAACGAGACGTTCTTGATCGACCGCGCACGTTTCCCGCGTTCGAATTCGACGAATCGGTCGATCCACATCCAGCGCATGCGGTCAGTCTTCAGTTGGCGAGAATGGTCTCAATGTTCACGCGCCTGCCCGTTCAAAGCGGTGAAACACCTGCGATTGCTGATGCATTTCGGCAGTTCGAGGAACTCCTCGCGTGCTCACAACGAGCCGCGAGGAGTTGCCGTCGTTGCCGCCGTCGGCGTTGCAGCTCTTTAGGCCGCGAGCTTCCGTTCCAGGAAGTTCACGATCATGGTGACGGTGAACAGATCCTGGATGTTCTCCACTTTCGGATCCTTCGCCAGCGAGTCGACGTCCGCGTGCGGCATGCGCTTCTTCAGTTCGACGAGGCCTTCCGGCGTAACGACGCCGTCCTTGACGAACGTGGAATCGGCCGACGCGAAGTTTTCGGGAAACAGCTCGCCGCGCGGAATCTTGACGCTGAAGTTCTTTTCCAGGCGGAAGACGATATCGAGAAAGTCGATCGATTCCGCTCCGAGGTCGCCCACCAGCGTGGATTCGGGGCTGACTTCGTCGTCGTCAACGCCCAGCGCATCGACCAGCGTGCTCCGCACCTTGTCCAGAATTTCGTCGCGAGTCATCCCAGATTCTCCTGCATGGCAGTCGCGTCGACAGTCGACGCTTTCTGCTCGTGCAATCTTTCCCGCCCCGGCCGAGTTAACTCGTCAACAGCAGCCTGCCGGGGCGAGGCAGCAGACCGTTTGACCCACAAAATTTTCGCACTCGATCGCCCGCAGTCCGACCACCCCAGCCGAGCCGCGAACAAGTCGTCTTCAAGATCCGCGCTTATCCCATGCCGCCGAGCGTCAGTCCCCCGTCGACTTTCAAAGTCTGCCCCGTGATGTAGCTCGACTCTTCGGAGGCGAGGAAGTGAACTGCATTCGCAATGTCCTCGGGCTTGCCGAGCCGGCGGACAGGAATCGACTGCTTGATCTTGTCGCCGAAGGAATTCACGACGGCGACGGTCATATCGGTTTCAATGAAGCCGGGAGCAACGCAATTGACGGTTACGCCCCGCTTGGCGAGTTCTGTCGCCATGCACCGCGAAAACCCTTCGATGCCGGCCTTGCTGGCGGCGTAATTGACCTGCCCGGGATTCGAAAAATCCGCTGCGACGCTCGACATGTTGATGACGCGGCCATAGCGCTGCGACATCATCGTCCGCGTCGCCGCCTGGCAGAAGTTGAACACGCCGGTCAGATTGGTGTCGATGACCTGCCGCCACTGGTCCGAAGTCATCGTGGCCAGCAGGCCGTCGCGCGTAATGCCGGCGTTGTTCACGAGAATGTCCAGGCGTCCGAAGGCCGTCGTCACCTGCTCGACTGCCTGATCGGCTTCTTCTTTGCTGCTGACATCGGCCTTGATGGCCAGAACTTCGGAGCCCTGAGCCTTGAGCTCCGCGGCCAGCGCCTCCGCGGCCTCCTGGTTCGACTGGTAGACGAACGCCACTTTAGCGCCGGCGCCGGCCAGGCGGGCGACAATGGCCCGACCGATCCCGCGACTGCCTCCAGTCACCAACGCAACACGACCTGTCAGATTCATGGAAAGCTCGACCTTAATAGTATTTTCAGCGCTGCGGCTGTTCCGCCGGCTTTGTGATATTTGCGGCTCTGGCCTGCCCGCGACCCGGTCAGGCCGACTGTTCGACCGGCTGACGCCAGATCTGCGGCAACAGTTCCCGCCAGGTCTGAATCTGCAATTCGTCGGCTCGGGCGAGATCGGCATGCCGATCGGCCAAATTCAGCACTTCCAGAGTGATCCGCGCGGAGACTGCCGATCCGCCGTTGACGGTTCCCGATCCTTGCAGATCCCATAGACTGCCGGTTGTTTTCTTGACGGTCAACTGCAACTGCAGTTGATCGCCCGGCGCGACAAAGTTGTTATACCGGACCGCCCGGGTTTCCTTGAGCATCACCGTGCTGTGCGCGAAATCCTCGCTGCAACGCACCAGCCAGGCGCCGGCCTGCACCAGCGATTCCAGCATCAGAACGCCCGGCAGCACGGGGAATCCTGGGAAATGGTCGGCCAGATATTCCTCCGCCAGCGACAGATTCTTCACCGCGCTGATCGACTTGTAAGGCGTCAGTTCGGTAATGCGATCAATCAGCAGAAACCGCATGCCAGTCCATTCCCGGAGCAGAAAACCCGGCGCCGTCGGCCGGGAGAATCGAGCCATGTTAGGGAAATCGCATAACGCACACAACCACGACTCCCCCCTACCATCGGGCGGGAAGACCGGTCGTCTCAAGCTGCAGGAAAGGGGATCTCGCCGAATCCGCTTACTGGGAAAGGATTTGCAGTCTGGAGAAAGCCTGCGGGCCAGCCTGGGGGATTCCAAGATCCTGAGGCGGTTTTGCGTTGCAACGCGTGACGGCTAAAAGCGTTGCGGAGGATTTGAGCGGTTTCCCGCGGCGTCGGGCGAGAATCTGCGGGAACTTGGGAGGTGATTCTCCGTTGCACATGCTCGCAAGAACACGAGAAGGCGGCGACACCAGTGCTCTGAACGGGCTGGCTCATCCATGCGAACGACGGGGTGCAGTGCCGCAGCAACTGCACCCCGTCGTGGAAATTCGCAGGAAGCGTTCGAGGTCCGTTAGTACGTCCACTCAAAACCGAGGCTCAGGTTGTTGGTGTAGTACTTCGACCGATTGTTCGCCAGGCTCGGATTCACCGGATACGCGTCCCAGTTGATGTTGTCGCTGGGCCGGTAGACTCCGCCGATCAACAGGAAGGTGTAGCCGATCTGGAAGCTGGCTTCGTTGAAGACTCGCAACTTCCGGAAGCCGGGGAGATACGAGAAGATCTTTGAGCGAGCGTTAATCGACTGTTCAAACATGGGCGAAATATAAGTCGTCGTACTCTCCTGGCGGAACCGGGTCGCGGCGATATCGTGCCGCGGCATGACCGTTCCAACTCCGCCGAAAGTCCCGTTGCCCTGAGCGTCATAGGCGATGACGCCCGGATCCTGGATGTACGACCAGGCGTCGCCGATGTTGTAGCCCTCGACATAGCGACGGGCGTTGTTGGCCAGGAGTCCGAATTTCGTCTCGGTCCACAAGGAGAAGCCCTCGCCGCCGAGATCCATTCGCACGCCGATCTCCGGGCCGCCGAGCTGTGACCGCAGATTGGATCGCAGATAGGACTTCATCACATCGGGCGTGCTGAAGAGAGGTTCGAACGTCGTGGGGGTGCCGACGGGCTGAGTCGTCGTCGTACCGCCGCCAGTGCCGCCGCCGCTGCCCGTCGTGGCCGTTGCGTTCTGGATCGTATAACCCATGCCGCTGTCGACGCCGGCGAACTGGAAGTCTTCCTGCAGATTGATGTAGCGACCGCCGGCCAGCCCGCGGAGTTTGACGGAGTCGCCGTCCACGAAGCTGTTGAAGTAGTAGTCCGCGTTGCCTCCGTAGAGCTGCGACTTGAGCTGCAGATAAACGGAGATGTCGAAGGGGATCACAGTCCCCGGCTGGCCGTCGCCGTCCGAGTCATAGCCGGCCAGCGGCAGCCCCATCCAGGCGTGCAGGTGGAAGTTGTAGCTTCCCGGCACAATGTTGTCGTAGCTGTTCGGGTCCAGATTCAGGAGCGGGTCCGAGAGCAGCAGGTCGGCCTGCGCATTGCCGGTATAGAATCCCGAGATCAGGAAGCCGGTGTCGTCCGGATTCCAGAAGCCCCACCGGCCCCGCAGACCGCCGGTCAGGAGCGATTCGACGATCACTCCGACGTTCTGGTTCGGAAACACCTGGACGTCGAGGGTTCCTGTCGTCCCGCCGCCGCCGCCACCGCCGGTGGAACCGGTGTTGTTCTCCCGGTTCGGCCCGAGATCGATGAACGGCTTCTCAAAAAACTGTTGATTGTGAAACGGGCTCTGGACCCCGGGAAGATCCATGAGCTGGTTGACGCCGCTGGCCCCGATGGGGCTGTGGGGCGGTTGTCCGGTCAGCGTCACGAGGGCTTCGAGGTCGAAGAAGAATTTCCGCCCTCCGAAGCTCTGCTTGCGGAACCAGTTCCCGTTTTCGTACCGGGTCTGGTCCACCGCCGGCCCGGCGTATGGCGACACCCCCGGCCACGGTTGAGCACCGGGTGGAAATCCGGGGGATTCCATTCCTGGATAGCCGCCGGTGTAACCGGGCGGACCATCGTAAAAGTACGCGCCCTCGGGGCCTTGTTGAGCCAAAAGCGGCTCTGCACCCGCAGCCAGTGCGAGCATTCCACCGAGGAGACGTGACAGCCAGTTCCGTGTCCGCATCAGTCGTTCCCTGACTTTGAACACCACGCGATGTGGGATAGGAGCGAGTCAGTGATGACGCCGCCAGCGCGCATGATCCAGCGCCTGCCGCATGTATCGGATGGGCGGCGCGGCAAGCTGTATCGATTGTTCGGAAGTTTCCGAAATTGTCGCCTGAATCGATCGTATCGATGGAGGCGGGCGCCGCACCGGCAGGGGCTGCCGGTTGGGATGCGAACGCTCCGTTTCAGGTCGACCAGAGTGAGGTCGTGGCGGCGGCCAGCGCCGAGAGGTCGTGCAGCCGTCGGACGCCGCCTGCTCCCGCAGTCGAGATGGTCCGGCGCAGCTCCGAATCGCGAAGGACTTGCGCCAATCCCTCGGCCAGTGCGGCGGGATCGTCCGGCGTCACCAGCAGCCCCCCGCCCGTGGAACGGACCAGTTCGGGAAACGCGCCGTGCGCAGGTTGAACGACGGGCAGCCCGTTGGCCCAGGCTTCCAGCAGAAAAATCCCTTTGGGCTCGTGGTAGCGCGTCGGCACGGAAAAGACGTCGAGTCCTTCGAGGAATCCAATCTTCGCGGCCAGCGTGCCAGGGCTCCCAACATATTGGAACCGATCGCCGAGCGGGGCGGCAAGTTTCCCGACGCGATCAAAGAAGTCCCGATGGCTCTCTCCGAGGTAGCCTCCGGCTCGCAATCGGACGTCGGGGAACTCGCGCTGCAGCAGGACGATCGCCTCCACCAGCAGATCCAGCCCCTTGGCCGGATCGATCCGGGCGAAGTAGCCGACGGTCGGCGGCGATCCGAGCAGAGTTTTCGGAGTCCCGGTGTGTCGGACGCAATCGATCGTTAGCGGAAGCCGATGAATCCGCTCCTGCGGCAATTTCAGCCGCTCTCCCATGAACCGGCGGTAGTATTCGCTATGGGTGATGAAGCCGTCGAAGTCGCCGGTGATCTCCCGCAATCGGGTCCAGGATTGCGTCCGCCAGGGTTCCGGCAAGGCGTCCAGAAAGATGTCGTCCCCCTGCAGGACGCACCAGATCCGCCCCCGAAAGTGACTGCGCAGGGCGGATGCTCCCGCGCCGAGCATCAGATTGCTGAAGCAGACGACATCGGGCGCCAGTTCCAGCAGGTGCCGGTTCAGGTCCCCCAGGGCGGCCCGATGCGGACCATGATTCCCCTGCAGCAGCGACATCGTCAGGTCGCCGAGCTCGGGGGCGCTATTGCTCACATTGCCGCGGCTCGCCAGTCGCAGAATCCACGCCGCGTCGAGCCAGCGCTTGAAGATCCGCGGCAGCCGCCGCCAGAAGGGAAACCGGGCATCCAGGTAGACGTTAATGCCGCCGACGTAGACGTGGCGGTCGCTCAGGCTCTCCTCGTCGAGCGTGAGGGGCGTATAGAGCGGCAGCAGCACCACGTCGTGTCCGGCCTGCTGGAGCGCCCGCGCCCAGGTGTTGTCGTGCATGCACGACCCGCAGAACATGCCGGCGCCTCCGGCCGTGACGATCACGATGCGCATGAGATTCGTCCGTCGTCAGTGGTCCGTCGTCAGTGGCCGGACGCTGTTCGTTTCCCTCAACTCTCAACGTCTTCGATGTCCAGCCAGTTCTGGCCGACGGAAACGTCCACGATCAGCGGTACGTCGAGAGTCAGCGCGTGTTCCATCTCTGCTTTCACCAGCGCGACCAGTGACGGAACCGCGTCCACGGGCGATTCCAGCACCAGTTCGTCATGGATCTGGAGCAGCAGGCGGGCCGGGTGTTGGTCCCGCTCCAGCCGGTTGTGGACTCGGATCATCGCCTGCTTAATCAGGTCCGCCGCCGAGCCCTGAATGACTGTATTAATAGCAGTCCGCTCCGGCATCGTCCGATTGCGCGACCGCTCGGAGCGCAATCCCTCGATCGCCCGCCGTCGCCCGAGGATCGTCCGTGCATAGCCGGTTTTCGCGCACTCGACCAGGGTCTGATCCAGGAAGGCGTCGACTCCGGCATACCGGCTGAAGTATTCGTCGATAAATCGGGCGGCGTCGTCCTGGGTGATTCCCAGAGCCGCCGCCAGGCCATAGGGGCTTTGTCCGTAAATTACGCCGAAGTTGACGGCCTTGGCGACCCGGCGCATATCGCTGTCGACGTCCTGCCGGTCGACTCCGAACACATCCGCCGCGACCGCCGTGTGAATGTCGACGCCGTTGGCGAAGGCTTCCACCAGCACCGGGTCCCGGCTGAAGTGGGCCAGCATCCGCAGTTCGATCTGCGAATAGTCCGCACACACGAGCCGCCAGTCGGGGTTCTCCGGGACGAACGCTTTGCGGACCTGGCGTCCTGCCGGGGTCCGGATGGGAATGTTCTGGAGGTTGGGGTCGCTCGAACTGAGCCGGCCGGTCGCCGCGACCACCTGGTTGAACGACGCGTGAATCCGGCCGGTCTGCGGGTTGATCAGCGCCGGCAGCGCGTCCAGGTAGGTTCCCTTGAGCTTCGACATCTGCCGATGCTCGATGATTTTGAGCGGCAGGGGATTGTCGGGGCGGAGCGTTGCCAGTTCTTCCAGCACATCCTGATCGGTGCTGGGGCCGGTTTTCGTCTTTTTGCGGACTGGCAGTCCCTGCTCTTCGAACAGGACCGTCCGTAACTGAATCGGCGAGTCGATGTTGAACGGATGGCCCGCCAGATCATGGATTTCGTGCATCAGCGTTTCGAGCTGGAGCGTCAGCGTTTCGCTCTGCGCCCGCAGTTCTGCGGCGTCGACGCGGATGCCGCGATATTCCATATCCGCCAGGACGTGAATCAGCGGTCGTTCCAGATCCCAGTACAGTTTCCAGAGGTGATCGGCCTCAAGCTGCGGGCGGATCAGGTCGGCGATCTGCAGTGAGCAGTCTGCGTCTTCCGTCGCGTACTCGGCGACCTTTTCAACGGCGATCTCGTCCATTCGCTTCTGTTTCGCACCACTGCCGATCAGCTCCTTGATCGAAATCGACGGGCGATGCAGGTACTTATCGATCAGCGTTTCCAGATTATGCGACCTGGCTCCGGCGTCGAGCAGATAGTCTCCGACCATCGGATCCAGCCCGAGATTCCGGATTCGGATCCCGGCAGCCCGCAAGACGATCAAGTCGAACTTGATGTTCTGATTGATCACCTCAATGTCTTCCCGTTCCAGGATCGGCTGGAGCGATCTCAGCACGTCGTCGTGGTTGAGAAGCTGGCTTCCGGCAGGGCCTAGCACCGGCAGATAGTGGCCGGTTCCAGCCGTCCAACTGAACGCCCAGCCGACGATCCGCGACTGCAGCGGATCGAGTCCTGTCGTCTCAAGGTCCACGCAGAAGCGGCTTTGCGACGAAAGCTCTGTGACGAACGCTGTCAGTTTTTCCGGAGTGTCGACGGTCTCCCAGCATCGATCCTGAGCGACCTGGCCCGGGTGCTCGGGCTGGGGCGCCGGCTCCGATTCCGGTTCGTCGTCAAATAATCCGCGTGCGACGACCTTCGCCACCGGCGGCGCAAACTGTTTCACGTCATCAACGAGCTTGCGGAAGCCGAGGCGGCGGAAGACATCCTGAAGGTGATGCACGTCCGGCTGGGTGCATCGAGAGGCTTCCCAGTCGAAAACCAGCGGCAAGTCGGTCCGCAGCCGGACCAGTTCCCGGCTCATGCGGGCCTGATCCGCGAATTTCTTCAGGTTCTCCCGCAATTTGGCTCCGGGAGCATGCTCGGCATTGGCCAGCACGTCCTCCAGGGTCTGCCAGTCCTTCAGGAGCTGGGCCGCTTTTTTGGGGCCGATGAGCGGAATCCCCGGCACATTGTCGACGGCGTCACCGACGAGCGACTGAAAATCGACGACCTGATCGGGGCGGACTCCCCAGTCCTCGAGCAGCCCCGTTTCGTCGAGGTAGCTGTTTTTGCGAAAATTGAACAGTTTGACCTGCGGGCCGAGGAGCTGTCGTGCGTCTTTATCACTGGTGACGATGCGGACATCCCGGCCGTGCTCGACCGCTTCCCGCGTGAGCGTGGCGATCACGTCGTCCGCTTCCCACCCCGGAAACTCGATCAGCGGAATCCGAAAGGCTTCGATCACTTCCCGGACAAGTCCGATCTGTGGCCGCAGATCCTCGGGCATTTCCGCACGGTTGGCTTTGTAATCCGGAAAGATCCCCAGGCGTTCACCTGGCCCGGAGGAATCCCAGGCGCAGATCAGCCAGCCGGGACGATGATCTTTCAGCAGGGTCACCAGATCCCGGCTGAACCCGAACACGGCGTTTGTGGGCTGTCCCGCCGGGCTGGTCATCGGGGGGATCGCATGGAAAACCTGGAAGATCAGCGAGAAGCTGTCGACAAGATAGACGGTCTCGGCCATGGGGGCGGTTCTCGATGGGGGAGCAACGGCAGAACCGGAAGCCCGGTAAATACTTAAGTCTCGCAGGAAATTATGGTGCCGCAGCCGCGTTTCCACCAGCGCCACCGTCAGAATCGGTACGCTGATCGAGTTCGCGGCGGAGTCGATCTTTGCTCCCGGTTTCGAACGGAGTCCTCCGCCCGGTTCGTCGAAACAGAGTCTGGAGACGTGCGCCCGCGTGTCTGCTCCGACCGGAACATTCGCCGCCGATCGACGAAGTCCGGCCCCGCAGACCCCTCGGGCGCCCCGAAAGTTCTTGACGACCGTATTCGAGACGATCAGACTGGGAAGTTGACTCAAGCCTCCCTGAAGTCCTGAGCCGGGGAGATCCTCCCGGAATCAGGAGCCGTGCGGGGAGCGGTGTGCTTTGCCAGTTCCGGTCACATCGCAGCGTATTCTGAATCTTCAATCTGATGCAGAGGTTCTCCACCGGCGCGACGGCGGAATGGCGAACCCCTCTGGAGCAAGTACATGGCGGCTGCTACCAACAAACCCGGTTGGCCCCACTACACCGCAATCACGTTCTTCCTGACGACCGTGATTCTCGGGATCACGACGTATCTGTCCGTGAAGGACGCCTCGACGAAGGGTGCGACGCTGATCTCGCTGGGCGCCGAGAAGCAGACCAGCGAGACGGCCCGTCGTCAGCTTGACGAGGCGGTCCAGGCCATGAAGACCGCGATGGGGGCGCTGCTCGAGCAACCCTACGATGCCCAGAACCCGACAAACGCCAACACGGTGGTGGGACTCTTCAATCAGAAGCTCGCCGAACTTGGCGGCGAGCACCGCGGAGCGAACGGTCTCGACACGCTCGACAAGTTGCGAACAGCGCTGAACACGGCGATCGCCGATCGCGACAATATCAAGGCGACGCTCGAAAAGACTAACGCCGAGCTCCTCGCCCTGCGGGATCAGTATCAGAAGACGGTCGATTCCAGCGAAGATAAGTACAAGACAGCCAAGACCGATCTGACGACCGAACAGACCCGCTTCAAAGAACAGGTCGATCAGAAAGAGCAGGAAGTCACGGAGCTCCGCAACGATTACAATCAGGCCCAGACAGAACTGCAGCAGGAGAAGGACAGTCGCGAAGCGGAGCGGAAGAAGGCGGCGGAAGACGTCCAGAAGCTGATTGCGAATATCGAACGTCTCCGGCGGCAGCTTCTCGATACCACGCGTCAGTCATTCGACGAGGCGCAGGGCAAGATCGTCCGCGTGGACAGCTCGACCAACCTGGTCTGGATCAACCTCGGCGAGCGGGATTTCCTCCGTCCGCGGATCAGCTTCAGCGTCTATGCCAAGGACGTGCCTGGCGTCGCCCGCGGTCCCCAGGATGTGAAAGGTAAGATCGAAGTCACGCGGATTCTCGACCAGACCACGGCGGAAGCCCGGATCGTTGACGAAGATTTTAAGCGACCGATCACGCAGGGCGACCTGATTTACACCCCGCTCTGGAAGCCGGGTCGCGTCGAAGTCTTCTCCATCGTCGGTCTGATCGATCTCGACGGCGACGGACGCAGCGATCGCGAAGCCCTGCACCAGATTATGGCCGTGAACAACGCCAAGTTTGACAACGAGATCAACGACAAGGGAGAGCCGGTCGACGCGAACGGCGATGTTCTGACGGAAGAGGAAGCCGGCCACGTTTCGGAACAGACGAAGTTCCTGATTCTGGGCGACATTCCGGACGAAACGACGCTGGTCAACGACGACGACAAGGCAGCCGCCCGCGCCATCAACAAGGAAGCCAAGCGACTGCAGGCGGAGGCCATCATCAACGGCGTTGACATCATCAAGTTGAACGAGTTCCTGTCGTACGTCGGATTCCAGCCGAAGCGCCGTCTGTTCCAGGCAGGCCAGGAAAAGCCGTTTAACCTGCAGGCCGGTCGGCCGGAGCGGCCGACGGTCAGCACGGGACAGGTCTCCGGCGCTCTGAGCACCGGCAGCCGGAATCGCCCCCAGCCGCAGAAGACGTCGACAGGTGTGACTTCCGGTCAGAAAAAATAGCCCGGTCAGATTATCGACGGTCCATCGGACGCCCGGAGATTGTCCTGAAGTCTCCGGGCGTTTTCGCGAAATGGCGGAGCCGTCCGCTCTGGCGAAAGTCCACCTGGTGTGACAGCATGCTCCGCATGTCGTCACTCCTGCCATTTCTGGTGACTGCCGTCGCCGGCGCTGCGATCACTGCCGTCGCCGTCCGCCGCGTCGCGGCAGACGGACGCTGGCGGAACTGGCAAACCCGGACTGTTGCGTCCGTCGTGTCGGTGCGCGGTTCGGGTGGCGAACCGCTGTTTCTCGCCGGGTGGCCGATTCTTGCGGCAGGACTTCTGCTGGTCTCCAATTTCGCCAGCGATGACACCGCATCCACGCAGGGGGCCTGGACCGGCGTGGCATGGCTGGCGGTTCCGCTCGCGCTGGCCTGTCTCCCAGCGACGGCGGATGAATCGCCGCCGGGGGATGCCGCGTGAACGAGGAGCTTTTTCAGGCCACGGCAGTGATCCTGTGGCTGGCGGCCTGGAGCGCCGCGGCAGTGCTCCGTCTCGGAACGGCGGAGGCTCCGCAGCAGGCGCGCGGGTTCGACGGTCGTCTCCTCTGGCGTTCCGGCTGGTCGGTCGTCCGGGGGGCTGGTATTCACGACCCGTCCGCGGTCGCCTGGGGAGGAGCCAGCCTGACGGCCGCGTGGCTGGCTTTGGTCGCATTTCCGGATGGCTGGCTCCGACCTGACGCGATCCCGGGGTTGTCGATCTCCGGAGTTGCGCCGTGGATCCCGAGTCTTGGGCTGTTGCTCCTGAGCGACTTGTGCTCACGGCAGGCGCGTGGCGAGACTCGCGGGACGGCGGCGCCCTGGCAGGGCTGGTGCGCCGCTGCTGCCTGGTCCGCTCCCGCGGCGTGGGGCGGACTGACGGGGACCGGGGGTGATCGCGCCGAGTGGTCTGTTTTCTGGCTTCCCGCCGCCGCCGCCGTCTGGTTGCTGGCGTGCACCGCCGATCTGCATTCCGTGGAAACGGATCCCGGCCTGTCCCGGCTCGCGGGAGTCCTGCGGCGCTGGCTGCTGTTCGGTCTGGGAATCGTCGTCTTCTGGGGCGGCGGCCGGCTGCCCGGCGTCTCGTCGATCAGTCCGACGATGGAATGTCTGGTGTTACTGGGGAAAATCCTTGCCCTGGAGCTCCTGCTGTCGCTGGCGGTCTGGCGCTGGCGAAAGGGGACTCCCTCCCCGGAAGTCTGGCTGATTGCGACGCTGATCGGTCTGGCCGGCGGGCCGCTGACGATCGCGCTGATCGACGGACTCGGGAAGGATCGATTGCTGGTCGCCTTGTCGCAATGGCTGGTGCTCGTGTGCGGCGTGCTGATCGCGAGACGGTTCGCCCGGCTGAATTCCGGGCATGCGGCTGGCGACAGTCGCCGCACGGTCCGGTAGTCTGAATGGGAATCGGTCGAGCAGCAGTTCCGCATTTCGACCCGCCCCGGAACTTCCCCGAAGGACCGCCAATGGATGGAGCCCGCCTGCCGGTCTGGTTGATCGTCCTCGCCGCGATGGTCTGGGGAGCGGTTGTTGCGTGGCGCTGGACCGCAAGCCATGCGGGTTGGCGGTCTGTGGCCGGCCTTTCGCTATTGGCCTATCTGGCGATGCTGGGCCTGCAATTGAAGCTTCCCGCGCCGTCCGGTTCGTCGGCGACTTCGATTCTGCTGGCCGTCGGCTGCGGAACGGCCGCTCTCGCAATCGGCGCAAATTCGTCCCGGCTGCTCCTGGCGGCGTGGCTGACAGTCGTGCTGACCGTATCGGGCGCACTGCTTGCGATGGGCGAGGCCGCGGGAGCGGCGCTGACCATGATTCTCAGCGCCGGCGGTTTCCTTCCCTGGTGGGCGACGAGCATAAACAGTCGTGATGTCGCGGAAGTTGCGGGCGCGGAGCAGATCGAGCCCGTTCCGCCCGCCCCTGTCGCAACGATTGCCGCGCTCAGCGGCCTCACGCTGGGGATCTGGGGAGCGATTCACTCGGCGGCAATTCACGAGGCGGGCAGGGTCTCGCCCGGAGGGCAGCATTCGGCTTTGCCGCGTGATATCGTTTCCGAAACCGAACTCCCGGTTCTCGCGGCCGCCCCTCAACGGGTGTCGGCCTGGTCCCGCCCCGAGCTGCTCGGCACTTTAGGAATCCTGTTTTTCGTGGGCATGCTGGGGGTAACGAGCAGCGACTCGAATCTTGCGGCGGGGGATCGGCAGCACATCAATCCGGCCTGACTCCGCCTCGAAACATCACGGAACCGCATGGGCGCCTGGAACAATACGCTGCTCCTGGGATCCACCCTGCTCGCGACGGGAGTGGCGGGGTTGCTGCTGCGCCGCGACGGTCGTTCGGGACTGGTCAGCCTCAGCATCGCCTGGCTGGGTCTGCCAATCCTGATCGGAGCGGCGCGACTCCTGCATCCCGATGTGGAGACGACCGCGTCCATCCCCGTCCTGCTGGCCGTCCTTTCGGTCTACCTGGTCCTGGGGGCCGGCCTCCGCGGCAACGGTCTCGACGAGACCGAAGTCGGCGATGTCGATAGCGACTTCACCGGGAAAGACGTCCTGGCCGATCGCGTTCCCCTGCGAGACTGGTCGACGGAACTGATGACCGGTTTTCGGCAGAGCGCGATATCCGGTCTCGATCGTTCCGGCGAGGATGGGCGGCCGTCATGACGTTCCCGTCGGATGTCGTCTCTCTGGCGGTTCTCGTCACGTTGCCGGCGATTGGTACGCTGATCGCCAGCGGGTTGTCGTCGCCGAAGAGTTCGCGATTCGCGGCGCGCAGCTTGACCTCTTGTTATTGGCTGGCCGCCGGTCTGGCGGTCTGGATGGTCGTTAGAACGGACGCCGCTCCCGTCGACTGGAACGCCGGGACATGGCTCAGCGTTCCGGGTCGCGTCGCCTGGAATGCCCACTGGTGGTGGCGCGCCGAACCGGTTCGTTTGTGGTGGGTTGCAGGCATTCTGGGCCTGGCTGCGCTCACGGTGACGGGGCCGATGCGGGACTCCCAGGGATCGGGTTCGCGATGGCATCTCTTGTGCTTCGGAACCGCACACGCCGCGTGCGCCGCCCAGTGGCTCGCGGCGGAGCTCTGGCTGATGCTGCTGCTCCATGCGGTGGTTGGCGTCGCAACATTTTGCGCATTGGGAGCCGGATCCGTCCGCCCGACGGCCGGTCCGGCGGCGCGGAAGTGGCTGGTCACCAGTTTCGTCGGCGACGCCTTCCTCCTGGCTGTGATTGTTGTGTTGTTGCCGTCGGTGGATGTCGGGTCGAACTGGAACAGCTCGACGGTGCTGGCGCAGGTTGGCGAACGACTGCCGCCGTTGCCCGGAGTGATCGCGGCAGCCCTCGTGCTGGGTTCTCTGGCAAGAGCCGCACTCTGGCCGTTCAACGACTGGATGCACGAAGTCACCGAAGGGCCTGATCCGCGGGCGACGCTGCTTGTCGCGACTGCGGCCTGGCCCTCCGGACTATGCTGGCTTGTCCTGGCGGGGCCGTGGCTCACTGAAACTCCCGCTGCGCAACTGGTCGCGGCCGGGCTGGGCCTGTTGACCGCGGTGACCGCTCCATTTTTCGCCCTCAGCCAGGCCTCTCCCCGACGAATGGTCGGCTGGTTGCTTGCTGGAAACTCAGGTCTGCTGGTGGCCGCGCTGGCGCTGTCGCCGGAGTTTGCAGGCGCCAGCGGGCTGGCCGGGCTGGGGCTGATGGGCGCCGGGGTCCTGCTCTGGCGACGTGTCGAAGGCGTGGATGCCGGAACAATTCCGGAGCTCCGCCTGGCCCGCCAGCCGACCTCCGGGCAGGGATTCTCGAATTGGACGACGTCAATTCTCGCGCTCTGTCCGGCCGTGATGTTCGTCGCAGGACCACTGCTGCTGAATGTCGCCGGGCAGGAGGTGAACTGGTTGCCGTACGCGCCAAGTGCCACGTCTCAGTCACTGAAGGCGGGCCCGGTACTCCCCGGGATGGCCGTCGCTGGCGCGCTGGGGATCGCGATTGCATTGCAGGGCGCCGCCGCAGTCCTGCTCGCCCGGCGATCGGCCGTTCGTGCCCGTGGCGACCAGGCGGCCTGGATCCTGGTGCTGCCTGGAATGGCGGCTCTGTTCCCGCTGGCCTGGCTCCGGCTGTCTGCAATACCTGCCGGAGGATGGACTCCGTTGCTCGTCTCCAGCGGGATGATCGCGGGAGCCGTCCTGCTCGGTGCGGTTGCTGCGATCCTGCTGCGGCCATTCGTGGCGAAGGGAGCCGCCGGCTGGGATTCTCTGAGCCGGCTCAGTCGCCAGCGGCTCCACCTGGACGGAGCGGTGTTCCTGCTGGTGAATGTTCCGGTCCGGGCTCTGGCTCAATTGGGGCGGTTCTGCGAGTGGTTTGTCCTGGACGGCCTGTTCTACGGCGAGCTCGCCCGGATGCCGGTGCGGGCCGGTCGGGAACTGCGTCGACTGCAGACGGGGCAGCCGTCGTTCTACGCCCTGGCCGCGGTCCTGATCACTGGAGCCCTGCTGATGACATTGCTGCAGATTCGCCCCTGAGGAACTTCATTGGTCTCAGTTCTCGACCATCTGCCGCTGATCCTCGTCGCGCTGCCCCTCATCGGAGCCGTGCTGACCGGGGTCTTCGCGCACTTTGGTTCGGCGCCAATCGCTCGCCAACTGGCCCGCTCGAACGCGATTCTGACGCTGGCGCTCGCCCTGCTGATGGCTGCCCGCTTCGACGATCGGTTGTCCGAAGACGGCCGTGCTGCGTCGCCGCAGATGCGGACGACGGTCCTCTGGCTGGCGGACGCCCCGATCGATGCGCCCGGCGGCATCACCGGCCTGGATATTCGCTTCAGCCTGGGAGTCGACGGTCTGAGCCTGTGGCCGTTGGTGACGACCGCGCTGATCGTCTGTGCCGTGCTCTCCAGCCGGCGTCCTGCCGCGATGGAGGAATCGACGGCGTTCGAGGTGCTCGTCCTCTGCCTGTCATCCGGCGCGATGCTGTTGTTTGCCGCCCAGGATGTTGTTCCGTTCGCCATCGGACTGCAGTGCGTGGCGGGCGTTTTCTTTTTGCTGATCGGCTGGTGGGGCGGTGCGGATCGACGTGCCGTTGCGATGAAGTTCGCCACGTACTATGCCGCTGGCGGCACGCTGATTCTGCTGGGCCTGGCGGGACTGGTGATCTCCGTGACCTGGATTCGGGGCGAACTCGATCCCCGCCGGACGGCGCTGCTGTTCGATCTGCCGACGCTCATTGCGGATGGCCAGCGGCTTTCGACGTGGAGCGAAACCACGGCGATTCACTGGTTTGCCGTCGCCCCGTACCTGTTTCTGGCGCTGCTGGCCGGGTTCGCGATCCTGACGCCCGCGTTTCCACTGCATCCCTGGTGGACATCGCTGGTCGCTGAGGCCGCCGCACCGGTCGCTGCACTCGCCGCCGGGATTCTGCTGAAGGTCGGACTCTATGGATGGCTCCGTTTCGTGGCTCCGCTGTTCCCCGCTGAGTGTGTCGCCTGGGCGCCATGGCTCAGCGGACTGGCCGTGCTGGGATTTCTGCAGCTTGGACTGGTGGCCCTGGCACAGAACGATCTCCGCCGGTTTGTCGGCTGCGCGGCGGCGGCGCTCGTGCAGCTCGAAGTTGCAGGTTTCTGGACGCTGTCCAGCAGCGGCTTTGCCGGCGGAGCCCTGCTCAACCTGGCTCTCGGTTGCAGTCCGGCCGCGGCATTCCTGCTGATCGGCGCGCTCGAAGATCGCTACCGCACGCGCGACATCGACGCGTTTGGCGGTATGGCGGCCCACTATCCACGACTCGGACTCTGCCTCGGCGCCGCGCTGCTCAGCCTGTCCGGACTTCCCTGGCTTGGCGGCTGGGCCGCGTTCCTGTTGATCGTGACTGCCGTCGCCAGCTCGGGCGGACCGCTGACTGTCCTCCTGCCCGCGATGATTAGTCTTTCCTGGGGAGCGATCTGGATCCTCCAGCGGACGCTGTTCGGTCGCTTCCGCGAACCGCTCCAGGGGTTCCAGTTCTCGGCGTCTTGGATGTCGATTGCTCCCGACGGACGGCAGGCCGCCTGGTCCACGTCCGAAACCGATTCGCCCTCGGATGCGCAGGTCGTCGGCCGGCTGCCGGATCTCGGCTTTCGCGAGATCGCCCCCGCGATCATGCTGCTGGCAGTGTCTCTGGGCCTCTCGCTGGCCCCGCAAGTTTTTGTGAAAACCCTCAAATCCGGCCTGACGTTGTCCGTCTCGCCGTATGAAGTGCCGCCGCCACGAGTTGTCGCTCCTGGCCAGGCCGGGGGGGAGGAGGAATGATGCCTTTCCCCGAGGCCGCTCTGTACCTCTTCGCCGGTGGACTCCTGCTGTGCGTCGCGGTCAGGCGGCGCATCGTGAGTGTGATTGCCCCTCTCGAACTGCTGACAGTCACTGCCGCAGCGGCCGCGCTGCTACGACCCAGCGCGGTCTCGACGGCATTCGACAGCAGTCGTCTGACCGCCGCGTGGGATCTGCTTGTTGTTACGGTTGTTGCAGTCACGCTGCTCCTGGCCCGTGACTGGCGCCGCCAAGGGGGATCGGTCGGACATGCCACGGGTGTGGCGGCGCTCGCCGGGGGTCTCGTGGTTGTCGCCTGCCATGCTCGCGACTGGCTGGCGCTTGGCGTCTGCCTGGACGGCCTGACGGTCGCCGGTCTGCGACTGATCGATGATCGCTCCACTCCCGCGCCGCGACGGCTGTGGCCGGCGTGGCTGGGCAGCCTGCTCTTCTGGTGGGGAGCGGCATTGCTCCTGAACTTGACCGGAACCTGGGATTTTGAGTCGGCACGGGCGCTGTTCGTCGACAGCTACGCCGTCAACGGAAACCATCCCCCGGTCGGCAGTCCCTCGATCCTGGGAACTGCCGCGTCGGTCCTGATTGTCGCCGGTCTCTGTCTCCGGATGGGAGTGCTTCCCTGGTCGATCTGGACCCTCGACGGCGGTACGACGGTCCCGCTCTGGAGGGGGGCCTGCTGGCTCGTTCTCTGGCAGCTCGCCGGGGTCGCGACGCTGCAGCGGCTGGAAGTCGATACGCTGGCCGGCCTTGAGCCGGCAGCCATCACAATATTGATCGTTTGTGCCCTGGCGGCCTCATTCGGCGGCAGCGCGCTGGCCTCCGCCCACGACCGTCTGCGATCGCAGCTCTTCGGGCTGGGTCAAGTTCTCTGGGCCTGGCAACTCGCCGGTCTGGCGGCTGTGATCGCGGCCGAAGCTCTGCCGGTCCATACGGTCGGCGGTCATTCCGGGCAGCCCGGCGCACTTGGCTGGCTAGTGCTGACTCAGCTCACGTCGCTGGTCACCTTGCTGGGGTTCACCGCAGTCTGGCAGTCGTTGCGGCCGTGGGATCGTCCGATCGAACACGCGGCCGACTTTACCGGATGGGGTTCGCTGACGCCCCTCCGTTCGGGGCTGCTGCTGGTTTTCGCTGTGTCATTGATGGGACTGTGGCCGTCCCTTGCCGGCTGGTCGCGCTGGGGAACTCTCCTATCGGGCCTGTCTGCGGTCCAGTCGCCCTCGGAACCCGCTCCGCACGGTGGCGTCCGCCTGCTGCTGCTGGCGCTCGTCCTTCCCACGGTAGTCGCAGCCACTGTGATCTTCCGCTGGTGTCGTCTGCTGCTGCTGGAGCCGCCTCTCGCCAGGCCGCAACGGCCGCCGCTGACGCTGGCCACGAGCACCGCCGGGCTGCTGGCGGCGGTCCTGATCGCGGGGGGCCTGAACCCCTCCCCGCTGCTCCGCTGGGTGTCGCTCGCCGGGGTTCGCAGTCCGGTGGCGAGGCAGATTGACCCGGCAGGACGGCCCGGTTCCGCCGAATCTCTGGGCTCCGTTGACGGACGGGCGCCTGTTCCAGGCGGGCGACCGTTCGGAGAATTCGCGGGGAAGTCTCCGCACGGATCCTGATCGAAATTTCGATCCGCAAGCTGCAGAGAGCACAGGCTTTGCAAATCGCATCGGGGCTCGTCAAAATGTCCGGTCCCGCCGAGGGTTTCGTCCGGCGTATTGCCGGGACGCTTCGTAGTTTCGCATCATCTGACGGATTGAGGAGTTTTCATGGCCAGTGTGAAGTCCCTGGCGTCTGCCGCATTGTCCGAGGGCAAAGGCGTGCTGCGCCTGTCGCCGACCTGGGTGCCCCGTTCGTTCCTGCAGCCTGGCCGCCGGCTGAAACTGCACCCGCACGATTACTACGCACTCGGCACGCACCGCGGCGGCATTGACGAACGCTGGTTCGCCTCGACGACCGAGGCCGCCAACGAAGGCCGCAGCCACGACGAAGGTCTGAGCTACTGCGTTGCCGGCGGCGAGAAGTTCCTGCTGCGCGACGCCGTCGCCGAGCTGGGCGCGGAGATGGTCGGCGACCATATCTGGGGCAAGTACAAGAAGTGGCCCGTTTACTCGAAGTTCTTCGACAACATGGGGCCGATTCCGCACCACATGCACCAGAACGCCGAGCAGGCCAAGCTGGTGGGGCAGGAAGGCAAGCCCGAGAGCTATTACTTCCCGCCGCAGCTCAACAACGTGGGAAACAATTTTCCTTACACGTTCATGGGACTGGAGCCCGGGACGACGAAGGATCAGGTTGTCGAGTGTCTCAATCGCTGGAACGACGGCGACAACCGCATTCTCGATCTGTCGAAAGCCTACCGCCTGCAGGTCGGCACCGGCTGGCTGATTCCGCCGTGCATTCTGCACGCTCCCGGTTCGCTGCTGACCTACGAACCGCAGTGGGGCAGCGACGTGTTCGGCATGTACCAGTCGATGGTCGAAGGCCGGGCGGTCCCCCGCTCGCTGCTGGTCAAGGACTTCCCCAAAGAGAAGCACGACGACAATCAGTACCTGGTCGACGCGCTCGACTGGGAAGGGAACGTCAATCCAAACTTCAAGGACAGCCACTACCTGGAGCCGATCGTGGCTTCGGGGAGCGACAAGGACGGTTACGTCGATCGCTGGATCGTCTATGGCCGGATCAAGAGCGAGCAGCTCTTCACCGCCAAGGAACTGACGGTCAATCCGGGCGCGAAGGTGACGATCAAGGACGGCGGCGCTTACGGCTGGATCACGGTCCAGGGCGAAGGCCGCGTCAACGGTCTGAAGCTGCAGACGCCGGCGATGATCCGCTTCGGCCAGATGACCGAAGACGAAGTCTTCGTCACCGCCAAGGCGGCGGCGGACGGCGTGGTCTTCGAGAACACCGGCAGCGAACCGCTGGTCGGCCTGCGGTACTTCGGGCCGGAAGCGCAGCCGGGAGCTCCGGCAGTAGGGACTTACAAGAGTTAGGTCGCCGTCAAATGGCTTCGCCTGAATCTAAGCTTCCGTCATCGCCCCCAAAGCCGAATCGGCGATTCGTCCAATTCGGGATCGTTGTGATTGCTGCGGGGGCGATTACAGCTTTTCTTCTTAACGAAATATCAAAGGAAGTGCCGCATCGTTCTTTCCGCATCAATGCCGCGCAGGAGAACGTTCCGCATTACGATTTCGAGCAGTTCCTGAGCGAATGGGAACGGGACAAGAAGGGGCTGGTCGACAAACTGAGGGGCAGGCGAGTTGCGATTTCGGGCGAAGTCTATCAGTTTCAGAGGCATCTGGAAACGAGGACTCCGCAAGCGGATATTGTGATGTGCGGCCCCAAGCGAGACACTACGGTCGTCAATTGTCTTTTCGGCGACACGACTCCGTGGAAATCGGTCTATCCAAATCAGAGAGTCGTGATTCTCGGCTACTACTGCGAACTGGAATCATCGTGGTTTACTCTGACGGACTGTACGATTGAGTCTGTTTCGGGAGAACCTTGCCCCAAAATGACCGCGGACGAGTTCTCAATGGAGCTACGTTCCGGAGAGTTCAGTCGCAAACACCCGCCGAACTATTGGGATCCGCCTCACGTTGTCGTGACTGGAATCGTGAAGGCAGTTCGAAAAGTTGGCAATGGGGAAAGTACAAGCCGGTTAACGGAAATCGACTTTGCGACGACAACTGATGATTTGATTTCGTGTCAGTTTGAACCAACCGCGCCGAGAATTCCGAAAGACGATGAGATCGGCCGGGAAGTCACCGTTGTGGGAATTCGTCTTGGAACGCGTCCCGAAAACCCCGCGCTTCAACGATGCTTTCGGATGGACTGAAATGGTGGAGCGTCGTATTGCTGCTCAAGTTGGAGGGACTTAACTGGAAACTCGCAACAATTCAACTCGCAAAGTAAGGGCTGGCGTTTGACTGGGCGACAACCGACTGCCGATTGAAAAATCTCTGGGCGGACATTCCCGACTTGCCAAAGCGATGCGGGACAGAAGTAAGATCTCCTTGAATTGCAGTCTGGATCGGCGCTGAGATTGCTCAGCATTGCTATCTGAGATACACAATGGTGACGGCTTCGACCCGCGCGACGTTGGAAGATTTTCTCCGTGCCGAAGCGGAGGCGGCAGAGGATGCTGAGCTTGCTTTGATCGACGGGGAGATCGTTGATCTGCGTTCCGGAAAGAAAGCACGCGGCCCTCGTCAGAGCCGGGTGGTCGCACGCCTGTGCTACCTGCTGTGGACCTGGCTGGAACATCGCCCTGAACTGGTGGGAGGCGTTGACGCTTCGGAAACTCGTTGCCGACTCTCGCGCGCCCCAGAGAGAGTTGTGAACCTCGATTGTGGCGTGTGGATTGGCGAGAAGTTCATCGTCCCCCCGAATGACCCTCCACTTTACGATTCTCCGCCGCGGCTCGCCGTCGAAGTCCTTCTGCCCTCGGATAAATACGGCGACTTGACGAGGAAACTTCAGTACCTTCTGGACGCAAAAGTGCCCGTCGTCTGGTACATTGATCCCGATTGTGAAACGGTTCGGATCTATAGTCCCGACGCACCGCCCGTCATGTACAATTCCCGGCAGACGATTCCCGAAGACCCCGCCCTCCCGGGTCTGACCCTGGCCGTCGCTGACATTTTCCCATCAAAGACCACTCGCAAATCCGCCTGACCCTCTGACTCAGAGAGAACCCGCTCCATGACGACGCCTCAACACGCGCTGCCCCGTCTGCACAACGCTATGTGGCCCGGACTTGTTGGCAAGGAGCCCGGCACAGACCATCCGCCAATCAGCCTCGACCACATGCTGAAGCTGACAGCCGCCGCCAGCGTCAACGGCCGCAAGTTTGAGGGCGTCGACCTGTTCCTGTTCCATCCGCATACCGATCCCGACGCCAGCGAAGCCGATCTGCGGGCGATGGCGGACAAGATCGCCAGCTACGGGCTGGCCGTCGGTTCGCTGGTGGCGCCGGTCTGGCCGGGCACCGTCGGCGATTCCGCGATGGGTGGCCCGGACGCCCGTCAGAAGTTCGTGCTGGCGGTCGATAAGGCCTGCCGCATCGCCAAGATTTTGAACGAGCACGGCGTGCGGAAGTCTGGCATCATCCGTATCGACGCCGCCGACGGTCCCGCTCACTGGCGCGATGATCCCAAGGGGAACACCGCGAAGATCGCGGAGACCTTCCGTGAAGCGGCCAAGGTCGCCCAGGGCTATGGCGAGCGGCTGGCTGCCGAAGGCGAGATCTGCTGGGCCGGCATGCATTCCTGGAAGGACATGGTCGACCTGCTGGAAGCGGTGGATATGCCATCGACCGTCGGTTTCCAGGCCGATCTGGCCCATACCTATCTGTATCTGATGGGCTACAACGCCGAAGAGCATGCACTGCTCAAGGCCGGCTACACGGACGCCGAGTTCTGGGCCGCCTACGAGAAAATGACCGACGCGCTCCGGCCGTGGACCATCGACTTCCACGTCGCTCAGAACGACGGGTCGGTCCACGGCACCGGCAGCCACGACAAGACCGGCCGGCACTGCCCCGCCGACGATCCGAACGGCAAGCTGAATATCGTAGCCTGCTCGCGGTACTGGCTGAAGGGGGGCGCCGAGCGCGGAATCAAGCACATCTGCTGGGACGGCTGCATGTTCCCCAACGCGATGCTGGAGAATCCGCAGACGTGGAACACGATTCTGGACGTCATGCTGAAGGTTCGCGACGCTGCGGGCTGGGAAGCGTAGGCTTCAGTAAGACGAGTGAAGAGGCTCCACCGCGGAGACGCGGAGGACACGGAGAAATGAGGGAGAAAGTCCATAAGGCTCAGATCCTATAAAGGTGGGCTGTCCCCTTTCCTGCCTCGACCGTTCATTCTCCCCTGAAAGTGATTCCCTGTCGGGGCGATGGCCTGATCCGTTGCTTTGCCCTGGCGCCTTAATCAAGATTTTCTCTAGAGCAATTCAGGAGTTTCAGCAGATGGCCAAGCCGCTTCGTATCGGTCTCGTCGGTTACGGTTTCATGGGGCGGACGCACTCGAACGCCTATCGCCGGGTGCCGAATTTCTTCGACCTCGAATACACCCCTGTTCTGCAGGCGGTCTGCGCCCGCGACGCCGCCAAGGTGCAGACGTTTGCGAATACCTGGGGTTACGAATCGGTCGAGACCGACTGGCGGAAGCTGGTCGAGCGGAAGGATATCGACGCCGTCGACATCTGCACGCCGAACAATCTCCACAAGGAAATCGCCCTCGCCGCGGCGGCCAACGGCAAAATGATCCTCTGCGAAAAGCCGCTGGCGATGAACGTCGCCGAAGGCGAGGAAATGTGTCAGGCGGTCGAGAAGGCCAAAGTCCTCAATACCGTCTGGTACAACTACCGGCGGGTGCCCGCCGTGACGTTCGCCAAGCAGTTGATTGATGAAGGCAAGCTCGGGCGAATCTTCCACTACCGCGCCAATTTTCTGCAAGACTGGACGATTTCCGCCGATCTGCCTCAAGGGGGGAATGCCCTCTGGCGGCTGGACGCGGCGGCCGCCGGCTCGGGGGTGACGGGCGACCTGCTGGCGCACTGCATCGATACCGCCCTCTGGCTCAACGGCGGGATCACCACCGTCAACGCCATGACGGAAACCTTTATCAAAGAGCGGACGCACACGCTCACGGGTAAGGTCGAAAAGGTCAGCATCGACGATGCCTGCGCTTTCCTCTGCCGGTTCGGCAACGGCTCGCTCGGGCTGTTCGAATCGACCCGCTACGCCCGCGGCCATAAGGCTCTCTACACGTTCGAGATCAACGGCGAGCACGCCTCGATCAAGTGGGATCTCCACGACCTGCACCGGCTGCAGTACTTCGATCACCGCGACCAAGGCTCGCTCCGCGGCTGGCGGTCGATCCACGTCACCGACAGCGACCACCCCTACATGAGCCACTGGTGGGTGCCCGGCCTGCAGATCGGCTACGAACACACGTTCGTGCATCAGGTCGCCGACTTCCTGCAGGGCGTGGCGAAGGGCGAGTCGATCGGCCCGACCTTCCGCGATTCGCTGGAGACTCAGAAAGTCTGCGACGCAGTCCTCAACAGCGCGCGCGACGGCGCGTGGCAGACGATCGATTGAGTGGTCATTGCCGGTTCGAGAGTTCAGCAGCCGGGGACCGTCAGGCCCCTGGCTGTTTTGCTGCGCCCTCGCGAGGTGCGAAGCGGCCTTGATAGGGATGACGTCGATTGGTCTAATGACTGTACGCACGTTTTGAGCAGGAAACTGCTGTGGCATCCGTCATTTCCGAGCATCCGCCGGTCCTTCCTTCCGACGACTCGTTGTATGAGATCGTCGATGGCCAGATCGTGGAGAAAAACGTGGGAGGATTCGCATCCTGGCTCGCGCTCCGGCTGCTGTTGTCATTACAGCGTCACATCGACACGCATCCGGTCGGGACGCTGGCGATCGAAACCGTCCTGGTGTTGGACGCTGCAAATGGACTTCACAGGAGACCCGACGTCGCGTTTTTCTCGGCGGAAACGTGGCCATTGAACGGCCCTCCGCCCCTGACCGGCGACTGGGCGGTCGTCCGCGATCTCGCCGTCGAAGTCCTCAGCCCGAACGATCTCTATCAGAACGTCGCCCGCAAGCTCCGCGAATACTTTCACTAGGGCGTGCAAGAGGTCTGGCTGATCAGCCCGGAGGATCGCCTTGTAGAAGTCGACACGGCTCCCGAATCCGTGCGGAAATTGACGGCCGCCGACACGCTCGAGACCTCGCTGATTCCCGGCTGGTCGATGAACATCGGCGACTTGATTCCGGTCCCGGCTTCCGCTTGATCTCCCGGCAAACAGGGGGTGGAGATTTCGCTCCCCCACGTGTATACTTTGAACACTTCCGAGCACGGGCGGCCATTGTTTGCCGCCCGTCTCTTTGTTTTTGGTCTGGACCGATTGACTGCGAACGTCCGACGGACCCGCCCCTGAATTCGGGGGCGGCACGTCGGCATTCGCCGCGTCTGCGATGCGCAGAGTGTGGGGAGAATCATCCGATGGAACGACAGCCGATTTCGCGGGAAGGCTACGACCGGCTCATGGAAGAGTTGCGTCGTATGGAGCAGGAAGAGATGCCGCGCATCACGCAGGCGATCGCCGACGCGCGGGCCGAGGGGGACCTCCGCGAAAATGCCGAGTACCACGGTCAGCGCGAAGCCCAGGGCATGCTCCTGGCCAAAATCAACTCCCTGAAAACGAAACTCGCGGATTGCTACATCGTCGACCGCGCGAACATGCCCAAGGGGGTCGTGGCGTTCGGCACGCGCGTGACGGTTAAAGACCTTGATGGCGGCGACGAAGAGCAGTACGAATTCGTCGGTCCGGGCGAAGAAGACTACACGACCGACGTCATGAAAATCCTGACCTCCAGCCCGCTGGCGCAGGCCATGATGAACAAGAAGGTCGGCGAAACGGTCGAGGTCGACGTCCCCCGCGGCACAATGCGGTACAAAGTTCTGGCGATTGACGACGCGGAGTAGTTCCCGGGACCGCTGCGTGCGACGGCTCGCTACACGGCCGAGCCGTCGTCGCTGGCCCCCGTCGACACCTTGGGCTTGTGGTGCGCGTTGTGCTCGGCGCGCATCTGCAGCAGCTCGATCGTCAGCGAGAAGGCCATCGCGAAGTAGATGTAGCCTTTCGGGATTTCGTAGTGAAATCCCTCGCCGACCAGCAGGACGCCGATCAGCAGCAGAAACGACAGCGCCAGCAGTTTGATCGCCGGGTGCCGGTCGACGAACCGCACCACGAAGCCCGAGTACCAGAGCATGACGGCGACCGAAGTCAGGATGGCGGCGATCATGACGGGGACGCTCTTGGACATGCCGACCGCGGTGATGACGGAATCCAGCGAGAAGATCATGTCGATCGCCGCCACTTCCGCCAGCATCATCGCCATCGACATCTTGGGCCCCGTGGCCATGTCGCTGTCGTGCTCCCCCTCGACCTTGTGATGGATCTCCACCGTCGACTTGCCGATCAGAAACAGGCCGCCGATCATCAGCACCAGATCCTTGCCGGTGACCGCGTGGCCGAACAGCGCGAACAGCTCCTCCTTGAGCTGCATCACCCAGCCAATCGCCAGCAGCAGCCCGATTCGCGAGATCACGGCGATCATCAGCCCGAGCTGCCGGGCCAGATTTCGTTTCTTCTCTTCCATCCGACCGGCAAGGATCGCGATGAAGATGATGTTGTCGATTCCCAGCACGATTTCCAGGCTGGTCAGCGTGAGGAACGCGATCAGATTCTCGGTCGTCAGCAGTTCAGACATGCGGGCAATTCACTTCCGGTGAGGATTTCAGAGACGCTGCACAGCCTCGCGGATGGTCACGATTCCGACGGCGCAGCCGCTTTGCGCTTCGCTTCGATTTCTTTCCACAGCGGGCCGTAGACCTCCTTATCGAAGGGCGGGCATCCGGTCGGATACTGGCCCAGCGGATGATCCTTGGTCCGCATCAGGTTCGTGCAGTACGAAAACGTCCGGCAGACCGTCTTCCGTTCCAGCTTGCCGTGTTCCTGGAGCTGCCGGGCGAAGTCCGGCTGGCTGAGCGTCCCCCGTCCGAGACCGACGAACGCGCACCGGCCGGCGGCCACGTTCGCCGCACCCGCCTGCATTGAGTAATCCTGCAGCCAGGTGTAGGCGCTTCCCACGACCGGAACGTCCGGCACGGCCTGCTGGATCATGCCGGCGATCTGAAAGTGCCGCAGGACGCCAAGCAGCGGGTGTTCAGGAGCATGATAGCCGTCGATCGGGGGAAACTCCGCCGGTCGGACGACGTGCGGGTTGGCGTAGGGATTTCCCAGGCTGATGTTGATGAGGCCTACGCCCCAGTCGCGCAGCCAGCGGACGACCTGGATCGGCTCCGTGGTATCCGGAACGAGATGGTTCTGCGGATCGACGCCGAAGGCGCAGGTCAGCGGCAGTTCGTGCGGACAGGGCGTGCCGACAAATTCCTCGCCGTCGCCGCGATAGGGAATGCCGTCGTAGGCGTTCATCCGCGTGCCGATTGTCAGGTGCGGCAGCTCTTCCCGAATGCGGGTTACCACGTTCCGGACGAGCCGGGTGCGGTTCTCCAGCGAGCCGCCATACTCGCCAGGTCGCGTTCGCGCCGCGAGAAGCTCCGAAAGGAGATACCGGTGGCACTGTTTGACGTCGACGAAATCGCAACCGATCTTCGCCGCCAGCCTGGCGGCGAAAACATACTGGTCTTCGATCCGCTTGAGGTCGTCGTCCGTGAGGAGCGGGCAGGAGGCGTCCAGTCGCTTGCCCGTCGATTTGTCGAGCGTGAGCGGGTCGAGGATCGGGTCGTGGACGGCGATCAGGGGTTTGCGAAAGCTGAACCGGCCCGAGTGCGTGAGCTGCAATCCGAGGAGCAGCCCGTCGTCCGATCCGCAGGCGTCGCGGTGAGCTTTGCGACATTCCGCGAGCATCTGCTCGATGGCGGAAGCGGAACCTTCGTGCAACCAGAGCTGACGGGGGTTCATCCGGCCTTCGTCGGCGATGGCGGTGGCTTCGCCCCAGATCAGCTTGGCCCCGCCGGCCCCGAACCGCTGGTAGCGCCGGACAGTCAATTCGCCCGGAAGTCCGTCGAGCGTTCCGTCGCACCCTTCCATCGGCTGGACGCATAACCGGTTGGCTACAGTCCGCCCGCCGACGGCGATCGGCCGAAACAGCGGCGTCATGTCTTCCGTAAGTTCGAGATCGCCACCCAGCGAACGGGCCTCCGCAATCAGCTCCGCAGGAGACTTGAACTTGAAATAGCGGGCCATGCCGATGGGCTTTCGGGAACGCGGGGCGGCGACACAATCTGCCGTGCCAGTATAGACTTGTATCCGGATCGGGGCCATGCTGCGGGTTCGGCAGAATGATCGAGCGAGCGTGAATCCGGAGAGGCCAGCCAGACCTTGACTGCCGTAGCGACTGCTCCGAGCGGGCGGACTGGTATGCTGATGGCCGGATGTCTTCTCGATGAAATCGGAGTTTGAAAAACAACCACTGGAGTCTCGTGTTCAGCACGGGTTACACTGCATCGAGCGATGGATCGCGACTGTTTGAGGCCGGATCGGAAACGATCTCTGTGCTGTGGAATGTCGGGACTTGGCTGCGCCAGTCTCCCGGCAGGGTTGAGTCTGCGCTTCGATTTCCAACCTGCAGTCTTCGGGAGTCGTTCTGATGGCTGACCGTGGGGCGTATCGCTGGGAGCGGGAGTTTCTGAAACGGATCTGGATCGGCGTGGGCGGCCCCCCCGTCCGGCTGGCGCTGTGGGACGGGTTCGAGGTGGGGGGACCGCAGGAGTCCTCGCTCGGACGGATCGAGTTCCGCTCCCCGGCGGCCCTCCGCCGGTTGTTATGGGACGCTTCACTCGGCTTCGGCGAGGGCTTCTCGTCGGGCGAGATCGTGATTCAGGGAGAGTTGCCGGGCGTCCTGACCTCGGTGATGCAGGCCATGCGGCGGCTGGAACGGGAGCGTGGTCCGAGCTGGTCATTGCGGGATTGGCTGGTGCGCCGCAAGGGCCATTCGCTCGCGGAATCCAAGTCCAGCGTCTACCACCACTACGATCTGGGGAACGACTTCTACCGCCTCTGGCTCGACGAACAACTGGCCTACACCTGTGCGTACTACGAGGATCCGCGATTCACGCTGGAGCAGGCCCAGGTCGCCAAGTTCGACCATATCTGCCGGAAACTGCGACTGAAAGCCGGGGACGTCGTCGCCGAAGCGGGTTGCGGCTGGGGGGGATTCGCACTGCACATGGCTCGCGAGTACGGCGTCCGGGTGCGCGCCTACAACCTGTCGAAGGAGCAGATTGCCTTTGCCCGTCAACGGGCTCAGCGGGAGGGCCTCGCCGACCGGGTGGAGTTCGTCGAGGACGACTACCGGAGCATGACCGGCAAGTTCGACGTCTTTGTTTCGGTGGGAATGCTCGAACACGTCGGCGTCGACCAGTATTACACGCTGGGGCGGCTGATTGATCGCGTCCTCAGCGACGGCGGACGGGGCCTGATCCATACGATCGGCCGGAACGTCGCCCGCCCGCTGGATGCCTGGACGACGAAGCATATCTTCCCCGGCGCGGAGCCTCCCAGCCTCTCGCAGATGCTGCAGATCTTCGAACCGCACGGATTCTCGGTTCTCGACGTCGAAAACCTCCGCATGCACTATGCCCAGACCCTACGGCACTGGCTGCAGCGTTTCGACGCGCGCGCCGGCGAGGTGTTGCGGATGTTTGACGAACGCTTCGTGCGGATGTGGAGGTTCTACCTGGCGGCATCGATCGCCGCGTTCGAATCCGGCTATCTGCAGCTCTTTCAAGTCCACTTTAACCGGGCCGAGTGCAACGACGTTCCCTGGACGCGCGCCGACATTTACGAACATCTGGCAGGACCGTCGGGGGCCGCGTCAAAATCCGACGGACTTTTGCGGTCGCGGCTGACGGCCGCCCAAGAAACCCCGCGGAACGGCTACTGACCGCCGCTGCACGCGCTGGAGATTCCCATGGATCGGTGCGACGTCCTGATTGTTGGCGGCGGGCCGGCGGGTTCGACTTGCGCCCGGCACTTGCGGAAACATGGGATCGATGTGGTCGTGCTCGACCGGGCGCAGTTTCCGCGCGACAAGGTCTGCACCGGCTGGATTACGCCGGCAATCATCGCCTCGCTGGAGATCGACACGGAGGATTTCGCTCGCGAGAACGTGCTGCAGCCCTTCACGGGGTTCATCACCGGGCTGATCGGCCGCCGGGGGATCCGGACCGACTACCAGCGTCCGGTCAGCTACGGCATCCGCCGCTGCGAGTTCGACAACTACCTGCTGCACCGCTCCGGAGCGCCGCTCCGGCTGGGGGAATCGCTCAAGTCTTTGCGAGCGGACGGGGACCGGTGGATTGCGAACGACGCGATTTCCGCCCGGCTGGTGATCGGAGCCGGAGGACATTTCTGCCCGGTGTCGAAGCTGGTCGCGCAGCGCGACGACGCAACCGACGATCCGGTCGTGCTGGCGCAGGAAGCGGAGTTTCTGATCCCCGAGGAGTTGCGGGCGACATTCCCGGTTTCCGGCGAGTTCCCGGAACTGTATTTCTGCCCGGATCTGTCCGGCTACGGCTGGATCGTCCGCAAAGGAGACTATCTCAACATCGGCCTGGGACGCGAACACGAGCGCAATCTTTCAAGCCATGTCGACGACTTCGTCAAGTTCCTCCGCGACACCGGCCGGCTGACGATGGAAATTCCGCACGCCTTCAAGGGGCATGCCTACCGGCTGCGGCGGTTCGCGCCGCCGATCAACGTCCCGCGGGGCGTGATGCTGATCGGTGACGCGATCGGGCTGGCCTATCCGCAGAGCGGCGAAGGCATCCGTCCCTCGATCGAGTCGGGGATGCTGGCCGGCGAACTGATCGTGCAGGCGAACGGAGACTATTCCGGCCCCCTGATGCAGCGTCTCGAAGAACGTTGCATGGCCCGGTTCGGAGCCGGAGCGAAGCGCGGCGGATGGACCGACCGGTTTTCTCCGCGCCTGCGCCAATGGGCCGCCGCCCGGCTGATGCAGTCGCGGTGGTTCCATCGGCACGTGCTGCTGGACCGGTGGTTTCTGCACGTGCAGCAGCCGGCGCTCGTCGTGTAGGGCTGCAATGCCCGTTTACAACCCGCAATGACTGACCGGCGCCGCTTCCGGCAGCTCGACAAACAGATCCGCCACGGCGGACTCCTGCAGCGACTGCCAGCGGGAACGGGAAATCGCGGTTGGTTCGCCGCGACGCCAGACATGCCCTTCGTCGTCGGCCACTTCGTGGAAGGGGCCTTTGAAGACCACCGTGCAGAGCTCATCGCTCTCGGCAGCAGGCCGGCGGGCGGCGATCTGCGTTTCGCGGAGCGGCTGCCCGGCGTGTTCGAAGCAGGCGCCCGATCGGAGCGTCGTCAGTTGAACGTCGGCGAATCCCGCGGCTTCGATGGCCGCCAGCAGCTCGGTACGGACCGGAGTGTGCTTCACATACGCAGCCCGGC
Organism: Planctellipticum variicoloris; assembly: GCF_030622045.1. Classification (NCBI taxonomy): domain Bacteria; kingdom Pseudomonadati; phylum Planctomycetota; class Planctomycetia; order Planctomycetales; family Planctomycetaceae; genus Planctellipticum; species Planctellipticum variicoloris. The sequence continues at coordinate 5,056,649 of NZ_CP130886.1, forward strand.
CGGGAAGGCTCAATTCGCCGGCGACCGGTTTCTCGGCAGTGAGGATATGGACCAGCAGCTTCCCCTCCGGCGCGAGGGCATCGAACGCCTGGCAGAGCTGGGGCTCCATCTGGCGGGCTTCGAGCGGCGTGTTGAATGTCCCGTGAAGGCGGATTTCGTCACATTGCGAAACCGATTCCCCCGGCCTCGCTGCAATCAGGGGGCCGGCTTATCGGCCGCGGCCAGCTTCAAAATGGGACCGGCCAGCGTATTTGAGATGGGCTGAAATCCGGCATCGGGAGATTCGGCCTCAGACAGGACGACTTCGAACGCATCGGGCGGCGTTTCCCCCGCTTCGATCGCGGTCTTGAACGCCCCCTCCTGACTGAGCTCGCTGGCGGACATGAACTTTGCAATGGTCCGATCAATGTTCGGAAAGACGATATTGCACAGGTAATGCCTGGTCGGAGCCCCCGAAGTGAACTTGTAATGAATCTCGAAGCGGGCGATCCCCTCCGCATCGACAAACGCGTCCGCCTTTTGCAGTTCGACGACACTCGGACCCGAATCGGCGACAACGGACGATTTCACAGCCGCACTGCCGGTCGTCGCCCCTGCTGAGCTGGAAGCAGGCTCCGCCTGGCAGCCTGCCGCCGCAAGGATGCCGAACGCTCCGATGATCTTGAAGAGACGCCTGCTTCGTTCAATCACGACCGCAACCTTGCTCGGGAGCCGCAGAGGGCCGGCCTCCGGAAATCGTTGAGAGACCGGACTCGATTTCATTTCTTTTTCTTCGCCTTGGGATCGATCGGCTTGGCCGGCACATTGACCTCAAGCCCCCCGCCGTCGGCGGAGATCGTGACCTTCAGCGGCGAATTCATTCCGCTGTACGGTTTCGGGATCGATTCACGGCTCTCAGGGAAATCCGCATCGGGCGCATCGGGGGGAACCGCGGTTCCGTCGGGCATCACCAGGCGGCTCACCCGAACGGTGTACTCGCCCGGAGGAATTCCGGAGTCATCTCGCCGGGAACTGATGACCTTGAAATAGCCTTCTTTGTCAGACGCCCCGATCGCGCCTTCTCCAGGCGTACCCTCGCCGGGGACAAAATAGAGCGATGCGCCTGCCAGCGGCGTCCCTTCCATCGTCACCAGGCCGGTAATGGGCACTCGGTCGAGTCCATCGCCCCCGCAGCCCAGGCAGACGAAACCACTCAGGCACAAGACAACGGACGTGATTCTGCAAAATCTCAAAGGCATGATAGCACCATCAGAACGGGGCCTGATTGTCCGCGATTCTTTGCGGCCGCAGAGCGATGACCGGAGCGGACCGCGGATCTTTTGGAAATCCTCCGGTCCACCCCTCGCGTCCACACGACGAACGGATAATTAGAATTCGCCAATGACCTGGCCGTCAGCCATCTTGGAGAGACGCTCCAGTAGTCCATTATCGGTATTCTCGGAAACGAATCGCACGCCGCCGTCACCCATCAGGAAATGCGCTCCGCCGGTATGCAGGCTGGCGCAGGAGTACCAGGAAGCCCGCCGTCCCGGAATCGCGGGTGCTGTGCTGTACTTCCAGACGTTGATTCCCTTCGCCGGAAAAGTGAGATTCCAGTTTCCGACCGGGTCAATCCCGACAGAGACCCATCCCGCATGCAGCCAGCCCGGAGTCTTGCCGTTGTAAGTCTCCAGCGTTTGTTCGCCCATCGCAAAGGTATTGCTCAGCCCGTCGGTGCAGGACGAGAGCCTTGCATAGCTGTTGTCGCCAAACAGATAACGCGTTTCGATCGTCGTCGCATTGTGCAGATTGCAGTAGGACAACTGCTCGTCCGGCACGATGAAATCATAGCAGGACTTGGCGTAATAGCGCGACGGATCGGCGCCGCCGTCCGGCATGTAATAGATGCTGCTGTCAGAATGGATCGTTGCACCGGAATCGGACGGGCACAAGAACGCGGTGATGATGGTCTTGGCCAGTTCGGCGTGACCCGTCGCGACGGGATCCAACCCCACCGGCATCGGATTGCCTGTCGTGACATAGGTCCCCATCGCACCCGAGAAGTTGATCTTGTTGTACAGCGGCGCCTGGTCCATGAACGGGAGGAGGAGCGTCAGTCCCGAGGTATTCTTGGACTGAGGATCGGGGCGGCTTCCGTTGGTAGAGCCGTATACGCAATACCCGATGCTCATCCGCGACGCCGGCAGGCGGCTGAACGTGCTTTCGTAGTTGTAACAGGCCAGCCCGAGCTGCTTCAGGTTATTGCGGCACTGCGTCCGGCGGGCCGCTTCCCGAGCCTGCTGGACGGCCGGCAGCAGCAGGGCGATCAGAATCGCGATGATCGCAATCACGACCAGCAGCTCGATCAGCGTAAAACCACGACGATGGACTCTCATACTCGTTCTCCTCCTGACAAAATGGACAAATCACGAATCGAACAAACGGCAAAAGATCGATGCATCCGCATGCGTGAGCACCGGCGAGATCGGAGAATTTCCTCGGGGACGGTCGTGGTCTGATCGCGTTCCCGATATGCAATATCCGCAGGCAAACACGCTGAAGATTAAGGCAATGTGAACCGGGAAAGGGATGTCCGTTCGCTACCGGGATTCCGACATACGGACGACGTTCATTCGCACGCCGTTCCGGGATTCATGGACGGTAGAACTCGTTCGAATGGAATCACGGCTGAAGGGGTTACGACTCGATTCGGGCGCCGCCTTCGACTTGGCCCAAGTCGTCGCTGGCCAAGCATCGAACGCAAACGCCGTACCGGATCGCGATCGAAGGGCGTCAAATTGGGACTTCGACATGTCGGGCGAAGCGTTCGCCGCGCAGCACTGGGATTTGCTCTGCAAGATTCTCGCGACTAGGCTGTAGGCGATTGAAATCCTCCAGATTCGCTAATCAGCGCGGGACACATCAAGGAGCGAACAGCATGACGGTCTCACGTCGCAATTTTCTGTCCGGCCTCGGGGCCGGCATGGCCGGATACAGCCTGTTGATCGACGGTCGAGAATTGATGCCGTCCGCCGGCGCCGCCGACCTGACGCCGGACGAGATCCGGTCGGCCTTCGAAACGATCGCCCCGTCGGGCGCCGAGCGCTTTGCCGGCGAACCGAACATGCGGCTGGTCGATCTGAAGTGCGATCTGCTCGTCGCCGGGGGCGGACCGGCGGGAGTCTGTGCGGCCCTGGCAGCCGCCCGGCATGGGGCGAAGGTCGTCCTGGTGCAGGACCGGTCGCGGCTGGGGGGGAATTCCTCCAGCGAAGTGAAGATGCATATCGTCGGGGCGAACAACCACGGCAGCCGGCCGGGCTGGCGCGAAGGGGGGATCATTGAGGAGCTGCGGCTGGAAGACGCCGTCAACAACCCGCACCGCTCGTGGGAACTCTGGGACCTGCTCCTCTACGACAAGTGCGTCAGCGAGTCCAACCTGACGCTGCTGCTCGATACGGTCGTTTACGCGGCGGATGTGAAGGACGGACAGATCCAGCGGGTCCTGGCCCGCTGCGATAAGACCGAGCACATTTACCGCATTACGTCCAAGCTGTATGCCGACTGTACGGGCGACAGCCGGCTGGCGCTGGAAGCGGGCGCGAAAATGCGCTGGGGCGCAGAGTCCCGGCAGGAACTGGGAGAATCGCTAGCCGTCGAAAAGCCGACCCGCGAGACGCTCGGCAGCAGCCTGCTCTTTACCGGCCGCGACTACGGCAAGCCGGTCCCCTACACGCCGCCGAAGTGGGCCCGGAAAATCGAAAAGAAGCACCTGCGGTTCCGGCCGGTCGGGAGCTGGGAATACGGCTACTGGTGGATCGAATGGGGCGGCAAGCTCGACACGATTCGCGACAACGAACGAATTCGCTTCGAGCTCCTGGCGATCGTCACCGGCGTCTGGGATTACATCAAGAACAGTGGCGAAGTCCAGGGGGCCGAGAACTGGGGCATGGACTGGGTCGGCATGGTCCCCGGCAAACGCGAAAGCCGGCGGATCGAGGGCGACCATCTCCTCACCCAGCAGGACCTGATGGGCTTCAACGGCGACTTCGACGATGCGGTCGCCATCGGCGGCTGGTCGCTCGACGATCACCCGCCGGGGGGCTTCGACGCCTTCGAGATCCGCCCCTGCGTGCAGATCAGCCTGCGCGAGGTCTACAACATCCCCTTCCGCTCCCTCTACAGCCGGGATGTCAGCAACCTGCTGATGGCCGGCCGGAACGCGAGCTGCTCGCACGTGGCGTTCACGTCGACCCGCGTGATGGCGACCTGCGCCGTGATGGGACAGGGGATGGGGACCGCCGCGGCCCTCTGCCTGGAGCACGGCGAGCTGCCGCACGAGTTCGCCCGCAAGCCCGAACGCCTGACCGAGCTGACGCAGACGCTCCTCCGCGACGACCAGACGATCAAAGGCCGCAAGAACGAAGACTCGAACGACTTCGCCCGCAAAGCCAAAGTCACTGCGTCGGCCGTCTACAAGGACGCCAAACCGGAGAACGTGATCGACGGCGAAGTCCGCGACATGGAAGGCGAACTGAAGCACCGCTGGGCGGCCCCGCTGGATGGGACCGGCCCCTGGCTCGACCTAGCCTGGGATCAGCCGCAGACGCTCGGCGAAGTGCAGCTCACCTTCGACACCGGCTTCCATCGCGAGCTGACGCTCTCAGCGAGCGACGGCGCGACCAAGCGGATGGTCCGCGCGCCGCAGCCGGAAACGGTTCGCGACTACGAACTGATCGCCACGCTGGCGGACGGCAGCCAGAAAGTGCTGACCGAAGTCCGCGGCAACTACCAGCGACTCCGCCGACACAGGTTCGAGCCGGTCTCCGTGCGCAGCCTGCGACTGCACGTGACAGCGACCAACGGAAGCGAAGAAGCTCGCGTGTACGAGGTGCGCTGCTACGCGTAATGGCAGGGAAGACCTCTCGCAGAGTCGCAGAGTCGTAGCGGGAAGAGGAACTCGCAGAGAAGACAGAAGAGAGAAGATTTCACGCAACGGTGCGACGAGGACGCAACGACGCAGCGGAAGAGCTGTCGGAGGAAGTCGAGAGTCGCTTCAACGCCAGGAATCTGGGCGCCGCTGGCGGCTTGTCCGCCAGTGCTCTTGGGTGACGGAGATGGCAATCCCAATTTCAGCACTGACAAAGCTCCAAGTCAGCGGCATCGATTCTGAAACAGTCCGTCGTTTCGTCTTGTCCCGTCTCCCGCTGTCTTCAGCGGGAGACGGCCAGGGTGAGGGTCTTCGAAGATGTCGGGGCGTCGTCCACGGAGAACAGACAACACGCCTCGCATTTGTTGCCAGTGATTCAGAGCCAGAGAAAAAGTGAGCCGGAAAGCCTCTTTCTCTGGCGAACAGCGATTCGCGATCGGCCTGAAAAAGACTGGCATATCGACGCCCGCGGCAGCAGTGAAGCTGCCCCGGCGGGAATCCCGTGATTTTTGCTTGGATTCCCTTTTGTGCGCCTGGTAGTGTGCTTTCGTGCGAGCGTTCCGCACCGGCTGCCACTGGTGGACTCCTGCGAAGGATTGCTTCTCATGCTGCACGTCTCGGGCCGTCGACGTCAGGGATTTACGCTCATCGAACTCCTGGTGGTGATCGCCATCATCGCCATTCTGATCGCATTGCTGCTCCCCGCCGTTCAACAGGCCCGCGAGGCCGCCCGGCGGACGCAATGCAAGAATCACCTGAAGCAGTTCGGCCTGGCGATGCACAACTATCACGACGCGTTCAACACGTTTCCGCTCGGCGGGTGCGCGAAATTCTCGCCGGGAACGCTCGGCGGCGTCGATGTCTACAGCAGCGCCATCACCTCCCTGTTGCCCTACTTCGAACAGTCGAATCTGAAGGGGATCTACAACGATTCGCTCCAATGGGAGCAGCAGAGCGCCGCGGTGGCGCGAACGGTCATCCCTCTGTTCGTCTGCCCGTCGAACACCGGCGGCAATCCGGTCCGCAACGACCTGCTCGGCTCGCTCGGCTACCCGTCGGGCGATACGTTCGCCATCAGCAACTACATCTTCTGTCGCGGCGCGGCCCCCTACTGGTGCAACGCTCCCGCGAACATCCCGGCAAGCGTCAAGGGGATGTTCGACCTGAATCTGACGACGCGCATGCGCGACCTGACCGACGGGACCACCAACACTATCGCCATGGGCGAAGGCGCCTCGGGCTCCAACTGGAAACTGAGCCACAACCATCCGATCACCGGCCAGCCGCTCCTCGCGGAACAGGCCTGGCTGATCGCCCAGCCCGCCAGCACGGTCTTTAACGCCAGCGGCCTGTTTTCGGCGAGTTTGTATGGAACGACCTTCGTGCCGATGAACCTGAAGCCCGTCGTGGATACATCCATCGACGAGGCGGCTCTCAGCAACTGCACCGGCGGAAACGACCGCACCAGCAACTTTCGCAGCGACCACGTCGGCGGCGGTCACTTCCTGATGGGAGACGGCTCCGTTCACTTCCTCTCGGAAAACATGGATCAAGCCATCTACCGCAATCTGTCGACGACGCAGGGCGGCGAAGTCGTCAGCTTCCCGTAGTGCTTGCGCGGCAATTTGCTCCCGCAACAAGTGCCAGGCTCTGATCCGCGACACCGACATCGCCCCGCTTCACCGCAGGATGAGTTCGGCCGTATCGGCGGCGTTGAAAGTGCGCTCGACCTCGCCCGAACTTTCTCCGTCGCGTCCTTCATCGTTGAGAAGGCATCGGCACTCAATCCGCGCCGTCGTCCGAGTCAAAGACCATCACGGGTTCGCCGCGCCGCAGGGCGACGAACTGTTCAGCAGTCAATGTCATCGACAAGTCCTCCAGCGAGGTTGTTCACACGATACCAACCGACGACAAGACGTCTGTATCGATGAGGCAAAGCCGGCTAGAATCAGCACGCGGGGTTTCGGCGTGCGGCATCGCGATCATTCGCAGAATCTGATTTAAGTTCATCCTCCTGGGGTCCGTCAATGCGACGTTATTGGGTCATTGCTCCGGTGGAATCAAAGCATGCCGACTTGTTCGACAATGTCTGGTCATTCGATCGCACTAATGAGGTGATCTCCATCGGCTGGGGCGAGCTCGGAGACTTCTCCAAATTGACCCGCGAAGAGTTACAAGATGCGGTTGCTTCTGCATATCCTGAGAGGCCGCCTCAAACACGATCACTCTTTGCCAACATGCTTTGGGACTTCTATCACGAGATCAAGCCGGGAGACATCATCCTTGCCCGGCGCGGTCGCAAGTTACTTGCCGGATTGGGAACCGTCACCAGCACGGCTTATTTTGCACAGGGAAAGAATCCGCATTTATCACCACCGGGCTATTCACACCCCAATTCTCTTGGCGTTGAATGGCATGACTCACCCCAGAACAAAGGCTTCCCTACAGTCGTTTTTCCAATGATAACTCTGTCTGAGGTGTCTGAAGAACAGTACCGCGGGTTCTTGGGAGGTACTGATCTCGGCGAGGAGTTGGATCGCGAACTGCTCCAGCCAAAATCGAATGGCGCAGTTGAAGATCCCAGCGAGTTTGTCCTTGAGAAGTATCTCGAGGAGTTCATCGTGAGCAATTTTCAGGGCATCTTCAAAGGCGAACTTCAGATCTATCAAGACCCGGATGGCGAGCTTGGACAACAATATCAAACCGACATCGGTCCAATTGACATTCTTGCGATCACCAGAGATTCAAACGGATTCGTCGTTATTGAACTCAAGAAGGGGCGTTCATCAGATCAAGTCGTGGGACAAATTCTACGGTATATGGGATGGGTTAAAAGAAATCTCTGTTCAGACGGGCAAAGCGTTCGAGGACTGGTAATTTGTCGCGACTCGGATGCCAAACTGGCATACGCGATTGAAATGACGAACAACATCGATGTCCGATATTATTCAGTCTCATTCAAACTTAAGGACTCGCCCTGATTGCGGGGTATTGTCACCGATGCAAGGCCGCAGGCGGCCAGCGCATCGTCAGGCGGAGACTCAGCGAATCGCCCTGCCTAACTTTGCACTTTTCATTTTGCATTTTTCACTTTGCACTACTTTCCGACCAATCACGCCAGAATCTCCCCCAGCACCCGCCCCCCCACATCCGTCAAACTCTCATCCCGCCCCTGATGAAAATACGTCAGCAGCTCGTGATCCAGCCCCAACTGGTGCAGCATCGTCGCATGCAGGTCGTGGACGTGGACTTTGTCCGTGACCGCCTCAAAACCGAAGTCGTCCGTTTCGCCGTAAGAAATGCCCCCCTTGATCCCGCCCCCCGCCATCCACATCGAGAAGCCGTAGGGGTTGTGATTCCGCCCCGGCTCCCCCTGCCCTTCGCTGAACGGCATTCGGCCGAACTCGCCCCCCCAGATGATCAGCGTCTCGTCGAGCAGCCCGCGCTGTTCGAGGTCAGTCAGTAACGCCGCGATCGGCTGATCGACTTCGCCGGCGTGTTGCCCGTGGTTGGTCTCGATGCTCTTGTGAGCGTCCCACGTCTCTTCGAGATGCCCGCCCCCCGAATAGAGCTGCACGAACCGGACGCCCCGCTCGATCAGCCGGCGGGCCACCAGGCAGTTCCGGCCGTATTCATCGGTCGGCTGTTTCCCCACGCCGTACAAGTCGAGCGTGGCCTGCGTTTCCTGGGCGAGATCGACGGCCTCCGGAGCGGCGGCCTGCATCCGATAGGCCAGCTCGAACGTGTTGATCCGCGCGGCGAGATCGGCTCCGCCCGGCCGACTGGCGAGGTGTTCGTGGTTGATCTTCGCCAGCAGGTCGAGCTGTTCCCGCTGAATCTCCTGGGTGATATGCCCCGGCCGCTGCAGGTCGAGGATCGGATTGCCCGACGGGCGGAACAGCGTTCCCTGGTAGGTCGACGGCATGAAGCCGCTCGACCAGTTCGGCTGCCCGCCGATCGGCCCGCCCCGCTTGTCGAGGATCACCACGTAACCGGGCAGATTCTGATTCTCGGTCCCCAGTCCGTAGACGGCCCAGCTCCCCAGCGACGGCCGGCCGATGAGCGTCTTTCCGGTATTCATCTGCACGAGGGCCGAACCGTGCGCGTGGCTGTCGGCGTGGCACGACTTAATCACCGCCAGCTTGTCGGCGTGTTTGCGGACGTTGGGAAAGAAGTCCGAGATCAGCAGCCCGCTCTCGCCCCCCGGTCGAAAGGGCCGAAACGCCGGCGTCAGAAAACCGACCTTCCGTCCCCCCGAGTTGATGAACTTGCGGCCGGCAGGCAACGGCTGCCCCGCATACCGCTGCAGTTCCGGCTTGAAGTCGAACGTATCGACCTGGCTCGGACCGCCGTTCATCATCAGAAAAATGACGTGCTTCGCCTTGGCCGGGAGCTGGCTCGGCCGGTCAGCCAGTGGATTCTCGGCCGTCGCGCCGCGCGCCTGCCGCGTGAAAAAGCCCTGGCCGTCGAGCAGACTGGCAAGGGCGACGCCGGCGAACCCGGCGCCCATCTCCCAGACGAACTCCCGACGGGTCTGTCCGCAGGGGAACGTCGGGGTGTGAGGTTGCTGCGACCTGCCGGGGGTGGGTTCAATCGACATGGAGGAACTCGTTGCAGTTGAGCAGAACGTGACAGAGCGACGCGAGGGCGAGAAATTCGGGGCTGCGGACGGGCTCCGCGGCGGTGAAGCCGTAACTGAGGGCGAGCTGCCGCCAGAGCCCGAGGCGTTCGGCATCGGACAGGGCGCGATCGAAGACATAAATCTCGGCAATGTCGCCGTGCCAGTATTCCCCCTGAATGTTCCCCTGCTGGCCGATCACCCAGGGCGTGCCGAGCTTCCGCGGCGAGAGGGGACCCCGTTTGTTGCCGATCAGCCGGTCGTTGTGAAAGACCTGGGCGTCGTGTTCATCGGCAAGGGCCATCCAGACGGCGGTCTGCGAAGTCTGCACGCCGTTGGCGCCGACGATGTAGTCATCCGACAGTCGCACGGTATTCGTGCCGGTGAGCCCGAAGAAGATCGTCTTGCCGAGATCGGGGCCGAAGGCCCAGTTGGAGAGAATCTCGCGGTGGTTGGTGTGTTTCGCGCGGTCGTTGGCGACGGCGACGAACGTGAACTCGGTCCGCGGCAGAAGCTCGTCGCTGAAATTCAGAAACCGGGCCTCTCCATCGAACTGCAGGGTGGGTCGTTCGGAGCCCGGAAGTTTTGCGACGACGGGCCGCTTGTTGCGATCGGACTGCACCGCGTGGTGCTCGCGGCCGGACTGATCAAGCCAGCGTGCCACGCGTCCATTGTCATCCAGTTCAACGCCGGTCGAGGCGGTCAGATGCAGCGTCAGCGCATCGGCGGCGGGCAAGGCCATCTCTACCGGATCGTCGGCCGGTTTGACGGTCTGCTGAGCGACGAAACGCTGGCGTTGTGATTCCAGGTGGTCCAGACCGGCCCGCAGTTCCGTCGCCGAAGGCTGGCGGCCGAGTACGATCCGCCAGGCCGACTCGATCTGCGAGGCCGGCGAATCGCCGTGTGCCAGCAGCCGCTCGGCGAGGGCGTCGCTCTGTGCGTGGACGAAGTCGTTGTTGAGCAGCGCCAGCGCCTGCGGAGCCACGTTCGAGACATCCCGCTGTTCGCACGGCTGGGTGGAATCGGCAAGGTCAAACACCGTCATAAACGGCGAGAGGAGGCTCCGCTGCGAGTAAAGATACAACGACCGGCGATGCTGCTCGGCCTCGGGAGCCGCCTGCCACGCGCCCGCTTTGCGCGAGAGCCCTTCGAGCCCTTCGTTGCTGACGGTCGGCCGGAATCCGGGACCGTACAGCCGGTCGTCGAGACCGCTGCCGGCCACAAGCAGGCGATCGCGGAGAGCTTCGGCATCCAGCCGGCGGCGCTCCGCATGCCACCACAGGCGATTGGCAGCGTCTTTCAACTGGAACTCTGCCGCCCGCGGATGGACCGAAGCCTGCTGATAGACCCGGCTCGTCAGCAGCAGCCGATGAATGTGCTTCAGGCTCCAGGAGTGGTCAACCAGTTCCGCGGCAAGCCAGTCGAGCAGTTCGGGATGCGTCGGCTTGTCGCCCGTGTAGCCGAAGTTGTTCGGAGAACGAACCAGTCCCGCCCCAAAGTGGTGCTGCCAGAGACGATTGACCGCCAGACGCGCGGTCAGCGGGTTCCGCGGGTCGGCGATCCATTCGGCAAGCTGCAGCCGGCGCGTCGTCGTCCGGCTGCCGGCAGGCGGAGGATCGAGCGGCCGGTCCAGTTCCGGCGCAAACGACAGCACGCCCGCTTCGACGATGTCCTTCGGTCGGAGCGGATCGCCCTTTGCGAGCAGACGCAACGGCGGCGGTGTCTTCGAGAGATCCGTCCAGCCCAGAGCATCGCTCCCCAGCTCCTCTTTCGACGGCCCTCCCAGCAGCTCGCCTCCGCGGGCTTCAATCGGGCCGGCCCAGAAGGCGGCCCCGATCCGGTAATAGTCAACCTGGGGAATGGGGTCGAACTTGTGATCGTGACAGCGGGCGCACTTGACCGTCAGCCCCTGAAACGCCGTCGTCGTGGCGTGAACCAGATCTTCGAGACGATCGTACTTGTATTCTTCCGGATCATTGGGCTCGTCGTTCCAGGTTCCCAGCCGCAGAAAGCCGGTCGCGACGACGGAATCTTCCGTCCGGTCCGGAAGCTCGTCTCCCGCTAGCTGCTCGATGACGAATCGGTTATAGGGCAGATCGTCATTGAACGACCGCACCACCCAGTCGCGGTAGCGCCAGGCGCCCGGCTTCTCCTGGTCCCGCTCGTAGCCGCTGGTGTCGGCATAGCGGACCAGATCCAGCCAGTACCGCGCCCAGCGTTCGCCGAAGTGCGGCGACGCCAGCAGACGGTCGACGAGCAGCTCCCACGCCTCCGGTCGTGGATCGGCGACAAAGGCTTCGATCTCTTCAGCCGGCGCTGGCAGCCCCCAGAGATCTTCATAGGCCCGGCGAATAAGCGTTGCGCGATCGGCGGGCGGGGCCGCTTCCAGGCCTGCCTGCATGAGTGACCGCGCGATGAAGGCGTCGATCGGGTTCTGTGCCGTCGTCGTCGCGGGGACAGCCGGCCGACGGACCGGCTGCAGCGACCACCAGTCGCGACCGCCCCGGACGTCCGTGGTCCGCTCATAAAGATCAAGCGTGCGCCCCGACGGCCAGGGGGCGCCGGCCGCAACCCACCCCTTCAGCACGGCCACTTCCTCCGGGGGAAGTACGACCGGCTTTCCCTGTCGCGGCGGGGGCATCTCGCCGGCCAGGACGCGTTCGATCAGCGGGCTTGCGTGCAGCTTGTCGAGGGTCAGGACCGGGCCGCCGTCGCCGCCCCGCTTGAGGCCATCGGCGTTCGCCAGCACAAGTCCGCCGTTGGCGTCGTGTGTGTTGTGGCATTCAAGACAGCGACGGACGAGCAGGGACGCCACTTCCCGTTCGAAATCGGGCGGGGCGGCGACCGCGGCCGCGGTGCCGAGGGCGATCGTGCCGCAGATTGCAGTCAGTCGGGCGAGCGTCAGTGCGAGCATTGTCGGACCTCGAAGCAATGTCATGTCCACGCGGGGGCCAGGCTGTCATTCAAGTGCTGGAGCATCCCGGCAATCGCCCCTTTGCGTTTGCTGCCCCGCGCCCGCAGCAGGCGGCAGTCAGCCTGTGACGGCTGCAGCGAGCGCTGCCGGGCCCGCTGAGTGATCCGGGCGAACACGTCGTCCCCCAGTTCGAACAGCCGACCGTGGATCAGCAGGGTCGACGGATTGAAGATGTTGATCGCCGCGGCGATCGCGATCGCCAGGTACTCTCCCGTCCGCTGCAACTCTTCGCGGACGTCAAGTTCGCCGGCCTGCACACGCCGGACGATGTCCTCGATGTTCAGCGTCTGTCCGAGTCGTTGCGAGACGAGCCGGCAGAGAGCCGAGTCGGTGGCGACGGTTTCCAGGCAGCCGGTGTTTCCACAGCCGCAGGGAAGACCGTCGGGATCGACCGTGATGTGACCCAGTTCGCCGGCCAGTCCGCTGTGCCCGGTCAGGAGCTGGCCGCCGCTCATAACCCCCAGGCCCAGGCCGGTGCTGACGTCGAGCATTGCAAAATTCTTGAGGCCCCGCGCAGCGCCGAACATCCGCTCGCCCAGGCACAGCGCATGCGATTCCTGCAGCATGGCACAGGGGATCCCGAGTCGCTCCGCCAGATCCACGCCGGGTCGATGGCCGTCGAGCATGTGCAGGTTCGGCGAGAAGACGACCTCGTGGAGCGAGGAATTCACCTGTCCGGGGACGCTCAGTCCAATCCCGCGGGGCGGGCTGCCATACTGCTGCACGAGCTGGGAAATCCGCGCCTCAATGGCAGACAGCAACCCCGCGTAGGTCGGCGGGAGTGCAAAGCTCGATTCGTTCGCGGGAAGGATCTCACCGCTCAGACCGGCGACGCCGACCCAGCAGGTCGGGGTGTCGATCACGACGCCGAGGACGCTGGTCTGCTCGGAGGCGAGTCGCAGAACCCTGGCGGGGCGACCGACGCCCGGCGCGACCTGGTCGCGTTCTTCCAGCAGCCCCCCTTTGAGCAGCGACGCCACCGCCTTGGAGACCGTAGGAGCCGTAAGTCCGGAAGCCCGCACGACGTCCGCCCGCGAGGCCGTCCCGAGCTGACGGATCACTTCCAGCACGCGGCGATCGTTGATCTTCCGCAGCAGGCTCGGAGCGACTTCAGTGTGGAGGGCCGATCCGGTCACGGAGATGCTCCCTGAAAAGCCCACGCGGGCCATAGTTTCTAACGAGTGTTTAGCAATTCTGGCGAACGAAGTCAACAACCTGGCCGTTCCTCAGCAGGCGTCTGGCAGACTGCACCAGTGACATTCGACGAATTGGCGGTTTTTCACGCAGGTCGGGGAAGTCCCGATTGACGCGCAAAACCGCGAGGCCGCATCATGCGCCCGGAAATTCGTTGCAAGCTGGGATCGGGCCATGATTCGTTGCACTTCGATCGGACTTCTGGGCCTGATGACGCTGACGGGCCACCCCGCGCAGGGGCAGGACTTCGGGGCGCCGGCGACGCCCATCCCGCCGTCGGCCGCGCACACCGAACCGACGACTGTCAAACCCGACGAAGAACTGCTGCCGCTCGATCGGCACACGTTCGATCCGCCGATGCCCGCAACCGTCCGCAAAACCAGCGGCACGGTCCTCCGCGGCTTGTGGCTGGGAATCGAGCCCGAGGGCGTTCGCTTTCAAACCGAACAGGGCGCTCTATTTACCTACGAAAACAAAACGGTCCGGACAATTCGAACGCTGGACGGACGCCTCTCCTACAGCCCCGGGAAAGACGAACTGGAAAAAGCCGTCGCTGCCGCCCGACTCGCGTTTCCCAAGATCGTTCGTCAGGCGCCGGAAGTCATTTCCAGCCCGGCGGCGACGGCTCCGGGACGCGGAGCCTTCCCCGGGCCGCCTCCCGGATTTTCCCGGCCAATGGGCGGATCGCCATTCGGCGGAAGCCCGTTTTCACCCGGAGGCCCTTCCGGCGCGCACCAGTCTCCATCCAACGCCGCTCAGGGGATGCAGAATGCGCAAGGCCAAGCTCACCAGCAGATGGCCGACATGCAGCGGCGGCAGCAGGAAACGATGAACTCCGCCCGGCAAAGTGCCAATCGCGCATTCGAGCAGATTCGCGAACAGCTTGACGGATCCCGGCAGGAGCGGTGGGAAGGGGGCCGGCAGGTCTTCGAGTACGAATACCGCTGCCGGCATTGCAGCCATACCTTTCGGACCGCCGACCCCAGCCTGGGGGGAACTCCCTGTCCGAAGTGCCACCCGTCTCAGGCCCAGGCCGGAGCTCTGGCAGGTTCTGCCAGCGGAACGACCGAGTCTGGCAGTGGCAGCAGTTCCTGGGTCCGAATTCCCCGCGGCGCCGGCAAACTCGTCGCTGCCGCCGTCAGCGGAATTGCCCTCCTGGCCGGAGCCGTCATGGCGGCCAATCGCTCGGGGAGCGATCGTCCCAAACGTCGGAAACGCCGGGCCAAGAGCGACGAATACGAGGACTATTAAGCATCCCCGTTCGGTCGCCGGCCTGAAACCGCGCCGCCTGTGAAGCATCGTCCGGTCGATTCTCCCGCGCTGCCGGTGCGACTCGTTCCCCGGCCGAATTCGAGCCCGACGGGGCGCGAATTCGCTGTATCCTGTGAGACATTCTTCCCTCCCGTCCGTGGAAAATTCTGTCCCGGAATTTGAGTCTTGATTGTGAAGGGAATGTGAGGCATCATCAGTCTTTCATGTCTCAATTTGTCGATTTGAGAGAGCTGAGATGCTGGTTATTCCTCGCGCGCATTCGTGGATCTTCCTCCTTCTAATGGCAGTTTTACTGACTTCTGGCTGCGGCAAGAGCGATCCGCTCCGTCGACAGGCCCTGTCCGGCGAGGTCAAGCTCGCCGGTCAGCCCCTCGACCAGGGAACGATTCAGTTCGAACCCCTCGACGACAAGGGCATCGCAAGCGGCGGTTTGATCAAAGGCGGACAGTTCGCGATCGCGAAGCAAGCGGGGCTTCCCGCCGGGCAATACCGGATCATGATCTTCGCCCCGGAGGCGGGCGCAGCCATTCAAGATGCCATGCCGGGCGACACGATGAACGCCCCGCTCGCCAAAGAGCGAGTTCCGGCCAAATACAACACGCAGAGCCGCGAGACGATCGACGTCTCCGACTCAAAGAAAAATCACTTCGTCTTCGACATCCCGGCCCAGTGACGGATGCGATCCGCTGTCGTCAAGCCGCCAATCGGCGGAGCAGTTGTTGTTTCCGAAATTTTTGAAGGAGGTCAGGTCATGTTCAGATCGAAGCGAGGCTTCACGTTGATCGAACTGCTGGTTGTGATCGCCATCATTGCAATCCTGATCGCACTCCTGCTGCCCGCGGTGCAGCAGGCCCGGGAGGCCGCCCGACGGACCCAATGCAAAAACAATCTCAAGCAGATCGGCCTGGCGATGCACAACTACCACGACGTCTTTCTGACGTGGCCGGTCGGCGCCTACAGTTGCTGCTGGGGGACCTGGCAGGTCGGCATCATGCCCTACATCGAGCAGGCCGCGTATTTCAATCTTTACAATCACAACCGGAAATTCGGCACCCCGGTTGACGACGCCCGTTATGGCAACGCGACCAACCTGCCAGTCACGAAGCATCGATTCGCCGCCTACACCTGCCCAAGCGATATTCCGCAGGCCCCCATCGGCGGCATCACTTCGCATAACTACGCCGTGAACTACGGCAATACCGGCCTCGCACAGCAGGCCACGTTGAACGGGGTCGTCTTTGGCGGCGCGCCATTCCGCAACAGCAATCCTTCGGTCGCCTACCGCATGAGCGATATCGTCGACGGGACCAGCAACACATTGCTGGTCAGCGAAGTCCGCCAGGGCGTCGGTTCGGATCTGCGGGGCTTCTCGTGGTGGGGCGATGCTTCCGGGTTTGAGACCTATCTCACGCCCAACAGCCCGCAGCCGGATGTCGTCTACACCACCAGCTACTGCAACAACACGCCGGCGAATCCGCCATGCATCGGCACGCCCACGGCGACGCAGCCCTCCATGTACGGTTCACGCAGCCGTCACACCGGCGGCGTGCAATCCCTGCTCGCCGACGGCAGCGTCCGGTTCGTCTCCGAAAACATCGCCCTCAACATCTGGCGCGGTCTCGGCACGACGATGGGCGCCGAGGTCCTGTCCGACTTCTGATTCCACGGTTACGAGAACGGTCCAGGAACGGCCGGGAGTCTTCTCGAAGACTCCCGGCCCCTGCGATAGCCTCCCTCAAGCCAGCACGCCCGTCAGCCCCATCTGCCGGCGCCATGCCGAAAGCTGCCCCAGATGCATCGCTTCGTGCGTGGTCAGCACGTGCGCCAGCAGGTCTCCCAGCGTTCCGAGCTGCGGCAGAATTCCCGTCTGATTCGGTGCATTCGCAAACTCGGCCGTTGCAGCCGCTGCGGCGCGAGTCAGCGCTCCGTGCCCCTCCTGATACGCCGCCACCAGGTCCGCCCGGCCGGGAGTCGCGATCTGATGCCGGCCCGGTTCCGAACCACGACCGAAGTCGCGATGCCACGTCAGCGGACGGAGTCGCGGCGCTCCCAGCAGTTTCAGCCCCCCGTCGGCGACCACGCACAGATGTCCGAGGATCCACAGCGGCGGATTGACCCCGGGCGACGGCTGAACCGTGAGCTGGTCATCGCTCAGGTCGGCGGTCAACAACGCCCCATAGCCTCCCAGAAATTCGTAGAGTCGCAGTTCGCGGTCAAACATCGTCGGGCACTCCCTTGACGTAAGATGTCGCAGCAGATCGTTCTTCCCACCCCGCACAATAGCCCGCTCGCCCGTCCTCGATCAACCAGCGCGGTCGTTAACTGGTGGTCGAAAGGCCGGTGCCGCGGTCCTCAGAACGGTCAGTCCGCGTCTTGAGCCCCGAGAGGGGCGACGGGTTGTAGCCACGGGTGGAGCGGAGTCCGCCGTCAGGCGGAAGGAGCGCAACCCGTGGGACGAAACGCCCTTTATTCTCCACCGCCCCGGAAGGGGGCGGCGGAATGGCAAACTTGCAATTTGGGCTGCGCGGCGAAGTCTCCATCGCCCTTGCCGGAGCGAAGAACGGCGCGATGTCTGCGTCTGCGGCCCCAACGACAGCTCGCCCATCCTCGATCAACCAGCCGACCCGCCAGCGTCGCACCCTCGGCACGCGTCATGTAAAGTGCAGCAGGCGACCATCTCGCGCGCCGCCGCGGCAAGCTCCAGAGGATGACGATGTCCGATCAGATGTCAGGCGAGACCGGCGACCCCTTGCGCGTGCCGCGGGAAGGGGTCCTGTTCGGGCTCGATTACGGCACGAAACGCATCGGCGTGGCGATTTCCAACGCCGAGCAGACGATGGCGCTGCCGCTCGAAAGCCTCACCGTCCGCTCGCCCCGCCTCGACCTGGCGTACCTCCGCGAACTGACCACGGACTACCGCGCCAAAGGCCTGGTCCTGGGCCTCCCCGTGCTGAAGAGCGGCGACGAAAGCCGCCAGGCGGCGGCGGTGCGGCAGTTCGGGACCTGGCTGTCCGCCGAGTTGCAGCTCCCCGTCGCCTACTGGGACGAACGGCACTCGTCGACCGAAGCGGAACTCCTCCTCTGGTCCCGCGGCGAATCGCCCCGCAAGCGCAAGGATCGTCTCGACCCGCTGGCCGCACAGATTATCCTGCAGGGCTATCTCGACGCCAAAGACCGCGACCGAGCGCCCGGGGCGCTGGAGTGAAACGAGCAGCACTCTTCCTTTCGACATTCCGACTTCGTCATTCGACATTTCCGAGCACCTCCGCCAGTTCCACCGCCCGGTGTTCCCGCGCCGACAGATAGCATGCGTCGACCAGCGCCATCGTCCGCAGGTTGTCCGCGCCGCCAATCTCCGGCTCAGCCCCCTCCTCCAGAGCGCACAGCAGTTGCGCCATCGTCCCGACGAACGCTTCTGGAAACCAGGCTTCCGGCCAGCGAGGCGCGAACCACTGGTTGCCGCCGGCAATCGTCGTGTAGTCCAGCGTGCTCGGCGTATGCTCCGGATAAGCAGGCCAGCCAATCGTCCCCCGCGCCAGTCCCTGTGTCCCCTCGATCCGCCAGTGAATCCCGATATCCGCAGCGGCCCCTTCCCGTGCGGGCCCGGCCCAGACATCGTCCCAGGCCGAAACCCGCAACCCACCGGCATACTCCAGAATATAAAGACAGATCCCGTCCTCGTGCGCGAATCGCTGGCTCGTACGCGGATCGGACCGGACGCTGGCGAAGACCCGCACAGGATCGCCGAACCAGTACCGAAACGTATCGAGATGGTGAATGCTCAGGATGCGCAGCGTGACCCAGCCCTGCCGTTCCTGCCAGGGCATCCAGTGCGGAATCGCCCGCAGATCCAGCGTCGCCAGAACCGGCTCGCCGAGATCGCCCCGGTTGAGCAGCGACTTCGCCGCCCGCACCGACTGGTCGTACCGCATGTTCTGATTCACCGCGAGCGCCACCCCCGCTTCGCGGCAGAGCCGGACGATCTCCACCGCCTCGGCAAAGTTCACCCCCAGCGGCTTCTGCGCCAGGATCCCCCGAATCCGCGGTGCGTGCCGGACAATATCGACGATCACCGACTTCTGCACATCGGGCGGGACGGCGACGTCCACCACTTCCACCGCCGCATCCTCCAGCAACTGCCGGTAATCCCCGTACGCACTTGGAATGGCATGTCGGTCGGCGACCGACTGGGCCTTCTCCAGCGACCGGGCGGAGATCGCGACCGGATTGAAGCCCGCCGAGCGATACGCCACCAGGTGGCAATCGGCCATGATGAACCCCGCCCCGATGCACCCGATGCCGGGCGTCCGATCCCGCGGCAGCCGAGGCAAATACTCCAGCGGCGGTCCGGGATTGGTCACGGTCGAGTCTCCGGTTGGGGCGAGTATTGAAGAGCAGAGGATTTCAGCGCGGAGAAAAATTGAAGAGGAGGGAACCACGAATGATACAAATCAACACAAATTGCGGACAAGAGATACGCACACTCTCCCAATCCGCTTCTGACGCGTCTTGATCTCGGTGACGACGGTGTTCTCAGTGGTTCAATCTCTTCTCGTCAATCCGTGCAGATTTTCAGACCGTCAGTTGCGCAAGTTGATGAACTGCCACCTGTTGAGCCACCAACTTCGCCGTGATTGTTGTGCGGCCGCAGGGCGTTAACTGGTAGCGGTGTGTCGCGGAACCTTGCGAATCAGGCCGTGTCCGCGGAGCAGACTGAGCTGCCGGGTTATCCGGGCTGCCTTGGTCCTCACCGAGGACTGGCGGCAGGAGCATTTCCCCGGCGTTGAGATCATAACGAAGCCGCCGGAGTTGCCGTAAAAGGCACGAACTCCTGCTTGCAACATGCCGGCGCGCAACCGCCTCAGTCTGTGGAGCCGTCGCGCAATCGCTCCGGGGCAAAACGTCTTGCCAGCAGGCCGGTCGCCCGATCGACATCAATGGACTGGACCAGCAGCCCCTCGGTCCCATACGGCAGGTACGCCTGGCAGGCGCCTGTCGGATCGATCAGGCTGGTCGCCGATTCCGGGAAGTTGAGGGCGTAGTTGACGCTGGCGAAGTAGATCGTGTTCTCTTTGCTGCGGAGAAGCATGGCCTTTTCGTAGTAGGGGCCGTCCGCCGCTCCCCACTGCGTAAGGCGGACGCCTTGCCGTTCGGCCCCGGTGTGCTGCGGATGAAAGACGATCTTTGCGCCGCGGACGGCCGCCCAGCGCACGGTTTCGGGATACCGCCAGCCTTCGTGGCAGATCGCCACGCCGAACTTCACGCCGTTCACTTCGAAAAGTCGTCGGGAGTCTCCGGGGATATAGAATCGGTCTTCGCTGGGATCGAGCTGGTTCTTGGTCTGAGACCCCAAGCTCCGGCCCCGTGCGTCGAAGACAGCAGCGACAATCTGCCGGCCGGAGTCGGTGAGCCGTTCCGTTCCGACGATGGCCGCCACCCGGAATTCTCGCGTCCACTCCGCCACCGAACGGAGGAGCCGATCCTGGTCCGCCTGGCCGAAGGGAAGAACGTCAAAATCCTGTCCTCGGAGTCCGGGGAGCCAGGCCTCCGGGAAGCAGACGATTTCGGCGCCCTGGTCCGAGGCTTCGGCCAGAAAGTGCCGGAGCCTGTCGAGACCTTCGTCCCAGGAGGAAGCAGCGCGCGGCGATGCGAGGGCGATAATCATGGCGACCTCAGGCGGGCTGGAATTTACGGCTGCGCCGGCTTCTCCCCCGTCTTCCCCAGGATGTACTTGTCGTACCACGCCAAGTCCCACTCCATCTTCGCCTTGCGGTGGTTGTACTTTGTCAGGCCGTGTCCCTCGCCGGGGTAGATCACCAGTTCCGTCGGGACGTTCCGGTAGAACCGGAGGGTCCGATAGAGCATGCGGGAGTGAGCGGCGGGGACTCGTTCGTCGCCGGCGCCGACGTGGATCAGCGTCGGCGTGGTGATTTTATCCGCCGCGAAGAGAGGCGAGCCGCGCTGGTACTCTTCCGGCTTTTCCCAGGGCTGGCCGGTGGCGAAGTTGATCACGTGGCCGGGGGTGTCCTCGATCCCCCACTGCAGGGCGAAGTCGAACACGCCGGCTCCGGAGCTGGCGGCTTTGAACCGCTGAGTTCTGGCGATCAGGCAGTTCGTGAGGTAGCCGCCGTTGCTCCAGCCGCTGACGCCGAGCTTGTCCGGATCGGCGATTCCGCGCTCGACGAGCGCGTCGACGCCCGACAGAATGTCGGCGACTTCAATGTCGTTCTCGCGCCCGATGAGCTGCTCCAGGAACTTGTCGCCATAGCCGGTCGAGCCGCGATAGTTCGGGCAGAAGACGGCGTAGCCTTTTGCGGGGAGCAGCGTGCGGCCGTAGATCCAGTACATCAGCCGGTAGGGCGAAGATCCCGTCGGACCGCCGTGGATTTCCAGGACCAGCGGGACTTTCTGGCCCGGCTTGTAGTCCGGGGGCAGTTCCAGAACCCCTTCCACTTCGACGCCGTCCGGCGCCTGCCACTGGACGAGCTGCAGTTGTGGCAGCTTCCAGGTGTCGACCTGCGGATTCACGTTGGTCATCCGGCTCCACGGCTTCGTCGGGGACGACGTGTAGAGGTCTTCCATGTGCCCCGGCGTCGAGACCACCGCCGCCAGTGTTGCGCCGTCTTTCGACCAGTCATAGGACGAAACGAAGACGTCGCCGGGTGTGAGGGTTTTCAGCTCTTCGAACTTCCCTCCCTGGCAGTTTGTCAGGGAGAACAGCCTTTGCCGCGCCCGCTCGTCGGCCAGAAAACAGAGATCGCGCGTGCCGGGTTTCCAGCGCAGCGTGTTCGCGTGAATGGAAACGAGCGGCGTATCCGGCAACTGGTTGAGAGCACAGCCGCCGGCGGAGGCCTCCGCGAGCAGGATGCGGGCCGGGTAACCGTCAAACGACACCGTGAAGGCAATCGCCTGGCTGTCGCCCGACCATTGCACGCCGTCGAGCCAGCCGTAGGGGGACGGATGGTTCTTTCTCCAGCCGTCGGGCGTGACGATGGCAATCTTGCGCGAGGCCAACTCGCAGACGTCCAGCCGGGACCAGCCTTCTTTGTGGATCAGCTCGTCATCGGGCACGGTCAGCATCGCCATCCGTTTGCCGTCCGGCGAGAGGGCCATGTCGGTGACCACGCGGCGGTCGTCGATCACCTTCTCCGCGCGCCAGGTCGTCAGATCGAGCCGCCAGACCTGCGTGAACTTCGTGACGCCGTGACCGTACTGGAGCGACTTGTGACTGCTCCGGAGCGACTTCCAGTCGTCGTCCGTCTGTTCGCTGGCCTGCGTGTAATAGAGGAACGCGGCGTCGTCCGAGAGCAGGAAGCTGCCGACGTTGTCGTCGAGCCGGGTGACGGCGAAGGGCTCGCCTCCGTCGACGCCGATCCGCCAGACCTGCTGCTTGCCGTTGTACGGAGCCGTCGTTTCACCGCCGCGCTTGGCGCCGGCGGAGTAGTAAATGAATCTGGAGTCTGGACTCCATGTCGGTGACTGCTCGCCCGTCTTGCCGAACGTCAGTCGGCGCGGCGGGCCGGTCGTCAGATCGACCAGCCAGAGGTCGGCGTTCCGGCCTTCAGACTGTCCTTCCCAGCGAAGCTCCTGGTAGACGGCAAAGCGGCCGTCCGGCGAGGTTTCGCACTGGGTCATCGTCCCCAGCGTGAAGTAGTCGTCCAGCGTGATGACGTGCGTGCGCGCCGGGGGATCGGCGGCCAGCGCGAATTGCGGAACCAGCAGCATCGTCGCCAGCAGCAGCGAGCGCATCGTGGGGCATCCTCAATGCGGGAGTTGGTCAGGGCGTGACCTGAACAGCGTACTGCCACAGGGGGCATGACGCCATGATGCATCGGAAGAGAAGACGAAAGTCGGGGGGGGGAACCACGAATGACACGAATCCGCACGAATGAAATGCGGGAAGAAAAGAACCACGGAGGTCACGGAAGGCACGGAAAAGGCAGAGTGAAAGGGAAGGATTTCAAGTCCTTCTCTTTCACTTTCTTCTTCCCAATTCCGCCATCTTCTCCGTGCTCTTCGCGTCCTCCGTGGTTAGCATCTTCGTCTAAATTCGTGTTGATTCGTGTCATTCGTGGTTCAATCTCTTCTGAACGGCCAGCGCTCCCCGTTGCAGCGGCGTCTCGGTTTGCGGACAATGCCGCACTCGCCCCCTTTACGGAGCCCCGCCCATGCCCGCCGTCCGCACAGTGCGTCTGACGCTGCTCTATTCCGGTGTCTTCCTCTCAACTCTCGCCTCTCAACTCTCAACTCTCCCCGCCGCCTCCCCGCAAGTTCCCGACGGCTTCACCATCGAGAAGGTGGCCGGCTTTCCGCTGCTGCAGCGGCCGATCTTTGCCGGGTTCGATGATCAGGGGGTGCTCTACGTCGGCGAGTCGAACGGCGAGAACCTCAAACGGGACGACATGCTGGCGAAGAAGCCGCACTGGATCAGCCGGCTGGAAGATGCCGACGGCGACGGGACGTTCGACAAGTCGACGAAGTTTGTGGAGAACATTACGCTGCCGCAGGGCTGCCTGTGGTATCGGGGCTCCCTCTATGCCGCCTGCCCGCCGAGCATCTGGAAGTTTACGGATACCGACAACGACGGCGTCGCCGATCAGCGGGAGGAGATCCTCACCGGTTTCGGCTTCAGCGGCAACGCCTGCGATACGCACGGGCCGTTCCTGAGTCCCACCGGCCGGCTCTACATCGTGCAGGGCCGGCACGGGCACGAGTTCAAGGACAAGGAGGGGAAGGTCTACAGCAAGGGGAAGGCGGGGCGGATCTATTCGTGCAAGACCGACGGCAGCGACGTGCGCGTGCATGCCGGGGGCGGGTTCGATAACCCGGTGGAAGTCGACTTCACTGAAGAGGGGGAATGCATCGGGACGGTCAATATCCTCTACCGCGACCGGGGCGACTGCCTGATGCACTGGGTCGAGGGGGGCGTCTATCCCCGCGAAGACCAGGCCGACTGCGTCGCCGAGTTCAAATGGACCGGCGGCCTGCTGGGTCCAATCCACAACCTGGGCCACGTGGCCTGTTCGGGAATCATGCGGTACCGCGGCACGCACTTTGGGGAAGGTTTCAAAGATCGCTGGTTCTTCACCGAGTTCAACACGCATAAGATGCGGTACGCCGAGCTGAAGCGGGCCGGCTCAACGTTCACGGCCGAAATCCACGACTTCCTGCAGTGCGACGACGGCGATTTTCATCCGACGGACGTGCTGGAAGACGCCGACGGCTCGCTGCTGGTGCTGAATACGGGGGCGTGGTTCCTCAACGGCTGCCCGACGTCGCGGGTTTCGAAGCCGGAGATTCATGGCGGGGTTTATCGCATCCGGAAGAAGGACGGCGCGAAGGTCAGCGATCCGTGGGGGAAGAAGGCGGACTGGTCGCTGTTCCCGGTTCAGAACTGGATGGAGCTGGCACGCGATTCTAGGCCAGCGGTGCGTGAACGCGCCATTGAGGAGTTTTGCGCCAAGATATTGAGTGCGGATGCCCCAGTGAATGGCGATTCTCCCAGCATTCGATGGTTCGAAGAGTTCGAAAAGCTTGACGATAAAAGATTTTTTGATCCCGATGTGACGCGGGCACTCGTCTGCGCGGCGTCTCGCGACACGCAGGCGACGGCTTTCTTTCTCGGCACCTTTCCGCTGGACTCTGAGGGTCGCAATTTCGACGCGATATCCCGCAAACTGGCTCTTAGGTGTGTCTACGAGCACTCAATGCCGTATTCACTCCAGCCGATCCTGTTTCAATTATCGTCACCGGACCTGTCCGTTCGCCGCATGGCGGTTGAAGCCTTGGGCTGCCGTATCCTTCAAGGTGCTGGAAAGAAGCTTCAGAATTCCGGCGAAGCATCTCTTGAGGCGGTTGGCGACGGCTTGATCAATGGAGCAGCTCCGAACTCTTCTGTGATTATCCCAAAACTCGCCGACGCGATGAAGAAACCCGATGTGGACCGTTTCTTCGAACATTCGGTTGTTCATGCGCTGATCAACTTGAACGACGCTGTGACGACTCAGGGTCTGTTGAGTTCCGATTCTCCCGCCGTCCAGCGTGTCGCCCTGATCGCTCTCGACCAGATGAACGATTCGCCGCTGACGCGCGAGATGGTCTTGCCGCTGCTTGCCTCCGACGATCCGAAGCTGCAGCAGACGGCCCTCGAAGTCATCGCCCGGCGGCCGGGGTGGGCGAAGGAAACACTGGAACTGCTCAAATCTTGGGTGGCCGAGCCGGAACTCTCCGCCGACCGGGCCAACGCCCTCCGCGGGTTCCTGCTGGCTCAGCTTGGTGACAAGGACGTGCAGGCGTTTGTGACGGCGACGCTGCAGGATCGGCAGTCATCGGTGGCCGCGTGCGTACTGTTCTGGGAGATCCTGCAGCGGTCGACGCTGGCGCAGTGGCCCGCCGGCTGGCAGCCGCTGCTGGTCGAGGCCCTCGGGTCGTCCGACGAGAACATCGTGCTGCCGGCCCTGCGGATCATCACGCAGCGGTCGCTGCCGGGCTTTGAGACTGCGCTGCAACGGATCGCCGGCGACGGTCAGCGATCGCTGACCGTCCGGAGCGAAGCGGTCACCGCCCTGGGGACGCAGTCGACGCCGCTCGATGACGGAGTCTTCGGCGCACTGGTCGCGGCCCTCGTCGCCCCGGAACGGTCGTCGGACGAGAAGGCGACGCTGGGCCGGGCACTCGGCAACGGACCGCTCAATGACGACCAGTTGCTGAAGCTCACCAGGTCGCTCGACGCGGCCGGACCGCTGGTCGCTCCCGTGATGCTCAAGGCTTGGGGTCGCTCGACCAGCCCGGCCGTCGGACAGGCGCTGATTGCCGCCCTGCTCAAGTCGGAAGCCGCGACCAGCATTTCCGCCGACGAACTGGCCGGCATCCTGCGGAAGTATCCCGAGTCGATCCGCACGGCGGCGCAGCCGCTGTTCAAGAAGCTCGGCGTCGATCCCGCCGTGCAGGAAGCCCGGCTGGCGGAGCTGGCCCCGCTCCTGGAAGCGGGCAACGCCGCCGCCGGCAAGGCGGTCTTCTTCGGCCGCAAAGCGGCCTGCGCCTCGTGCCATGCGGTCGCCGGTGAAGGAGGCCGGGTGGGGCCGCATCTGACGACGATCGGCGCGAGCCGGTCGGCGAAGGATCTGCTGGAAGCCATTGTCTACCCGAGCGCCAGCTTCGTGAACGGCTATCGCGCGTATGTGGTGGTGATGGACTCCGGCAAGGTGCACCAGGGGGTGATCAGCGCGGAGACGACCGACACGATCACGCTCCGGACGCAGGATCTGCAGGAGCTGCGGCTCCGCCGGGATGAAGTTGAGGAGCTGAAGGAATCGAGCACGTCGATCATGCCGAAGGGGCTCGACACGCAGCTCTCGGCGGAGGAGCTTCAGAACCTGCTGGCGTACTTGAGGGGGCTCAAGTAGGGCCGGGCGCGCCCGGCCGCTGCGGAGAAGACAGAAGAGGATTCACCGCGGAGGCGCGGAGGACGCGGAGATCGGAGGGAGCAGGAAATGTCGAATGTCGAAGGCGGAATGTCGAAGGGAAGACGTCAAGAGGCGAGCCACAGCGGGTCAGTTTGCGGAGGCTTTCACTACTGACCACTGACGACGGACCACTGACCAATCTCCGGGACTTCGCGAGTGCGCTTCAGCCGACGGCCACTCGTTCGCACTTTGAAATCTCTCGACGCATCGGGCGATGACGCGTACAATACGTCAGTCCAGAGGGGAGATGCGGTTATGACACGTCTGACGCTTGATGCCCGAGCCATCGCCGAATTGCAGATGGCGACGGGCGAGGTGGAAATCTGCGACGAAGCGGGTCGCCCGCTGGGGATCTTCAGGCCGTTTTCGCTTGTTAGTGCGTCACTGCGCGGCCGAGGGGAGTCGCCGTTTTCGGAGGCAGAGCTGCAGGAACGGAGCGGCGATCTCTCCGGTCGCAGCCTGCAGGAAATCTGGCAGGAACTCGGCGCGCGATGAAGTACACCGTTGTCTGGACGAAATCCGCGGAAGCCGATCTCGTCCGGATCTGGACGGAGTCGGCGGATCGAACCGCAGTCACGACCGCCGGCAACGAGATCGATGCGCGGCTTCGCCGGGATCCCGCGGAGGCCGGCGAATCCCGCGAATCATCGCGGCGGACGCTGCTGATCAAACCGCTCGGAGTCGATTTTGTCGTACGTGCCGAGGATCAACTCGTGGCTGTCATTGCGGTATGGACATGGGTTTGATTCGAGGCGAAGTTCCGTCTTGCACTCATTCATCTCGTCTCAGCGCTCTGCTGGCGAATTCGCCTCGTGTCGCCATCTCGCGGTTCCGACCGTCCGGCCTGCGGCGGCTCCCAGGAGCATCGCTGCGGGGAGCGACAGCACGGCCCATTCCGGGATGGTCAGCGTCAAGGGAGCGGACATTTTCAGAAACGGCAGCGTCCACGCGACGGGCCTTGGGCCGAACGCCAGTTCCAGTCCGGTGGCCGCGGCGAGAATGGCGAGGGCGCCGGCTGCGGCGCCAAGAATGACGGTCTGAAGCTGTCGGGACCAGCGTTTCCGGCGGGCCAGCAGCAGAATTGTTGAGACCAGACCGGCCAGCGGTGCGATGGTGGCGACGGCGTGATCGACGCGGGCGCGAGAGCCCGGCCAGGCCGCAAGGACGACGGCGATCGCCACCAGACTCCCGAGGAACAGGACCGCGCCGGCGACCGCGGCTCCGCCAAGGACGGCCCAGAGGAAGCGTTCGCGCCAGGGCATGGGATTCTCGCAGCTTGGTAACTCGCGTGATTTACGGAAGTCCCAGAACCCATAAACGTGCGGAGGTCCGTCTTCTCAACGGATCACTGCGATCAGATGCCCATTTGTCGCCGGCCCCCTTCCGCGGGTATCATTCCCGGAATGCCACCCAGACGCCCTGCTCCGCCGCGACCTTTCCAGCGCCCCGATGATTCCCGTCCGGAGCCCCGGCTCCCTTACGCGCCGGAAGTGCTGCGTCAGCAGCCGCTTTGTCCGCGGGATGAGGCGGATATTCCGGACATGGAGGTGCGGGCGCCGACGTATCATCCGTTCCTGTTTCGCCGGCGGCTGGGGCAGTATCCGCAGCATTGCCGGCCGGGCGACGTGGTCCGGCTGAAGTCGGCGTCGGGGGAGCAGCTCGGGTATGGCCTGTTCAACCCGCGGGCGGAGATCGCCGTCCGGCAGCTTTCCGGCGGCTTCGAGATTCCGGACGAGGCCTGGTGGCGGCGGAAGCTGGAAAGCGCGGTCGACCTGCGGCGGAAGCTGCTCCAGCTCGACGAAGTGACCAACGCTTACCGCGTGGTCCACGCCGAGGGGGACGGGCTGTCGGGGCTGGTGGTCGACCGGTTCAACGATGTGCTGGTGGTGGAGGCGTTCGCGCTGGGGATGTATCAGCGGGCGGAGGCGCTGCTCGATCTGCTGGGGCCGCTGTGCGGGACGACGCACGGCGTGCTGCGACCGGGTCCGGCGACCGAGGAGCACGAGGGGTTCACCGCCGATCCGGTCGGGTCGGACGATCTGCCGTCGCGGACGACGGTGCAGGAGTTCGGGACGCGGTTCCGCGTCGATTTCACCGGCGGACACAAGACGGGGTTCTACTGCGATCAGCGGGATAACCGGCGGGAGTTTGCGAAGCTCGTCGCCGGGAAGAGCGTGCTGGACGTCTGCTGTTACACGGGCGGCTTTGCGATCCAGGCCAAGGTGCTTGGCAATGCGGCCGAAGTGACCGGCGTGGAAGTCGACGAGCAGGCGGCGCAGCTTGCGCGAGACAATGCGAATCTCAACCAGGCGCGGATTCACTTCGCGCAGTCGGACGCGTTCGCCTACCTGCGGGACATGCAGCGGAACGGCAAGCAGTACGATGCGCTGGTGCTCGATCCGCCGAAGCTGATCCGCAGCCGGGACGAGGAACGCGAGGGGCGGAACAAGTATTTCGACCTCAACCGGCTGGCGATGTCGGTGATCAAGCCGGGGGGCATCCTGCTGACCTGCAGTTGCTCGGGGATGCTGGACATGGCCGAGTTCACGCGGATTGTGTCGTCGGCGCCGGAAGGTGGCCGGCGGGGACAGATCTTCAACCGCACGGGAGCCTCGGGCGATCATCCGATTGCGACGAACTGCCCGGAATCGGAGTATCTGAAGACGATCTGGATGAGGATGGAGTGAGGGGGAATTGAGAGATGAGAGTTGAGAGCTGAGAGATCGGGGAGGCCAGTCATGACCGGGGACGCTCCTCCTCTCTCAGCAGTGCCGACTTGTGCCACTGGCAGCTCGCTGCCAGTGCAACGTGAGAGTGATGCTGTTCGGTCGCACGAGCCGCCCGCGGCACACGATTCTTCATCTTCCCTCTCAACTCTCCCCTCTCAACTCTCAACTCTCTGGCTGCCGCTCGTGTGGTATGTCGTCCTCGCTCTGATCGCCACGCAGCCGCTCGTTTGGCATCTCGGTGACAGCCTGCCTCTGGCGGGGAAGCCGCCGGCGACGGTGCCGCTGTTCAATCTGTGGACGATGTGGTGGAACGCGGACCGGGCGACGCACGGGTTCGCGGATTACTGGCAGGCCCCGATTTTCGATCCCATCGACTCGGCGTTCGCGTTCTCGGAGCCACAACCGATGCTGCTGATCGTGGCGCCGGTGATCTGGCTGACGGGGAACCGGGTGCTGGCTTACAACTGCTATCTGCTGCTGGCGCTGGTTCTCAACGGCTGGGCGGCGCACGGGCTGGTCCGTTCCCGCGGCGGCCGGCTGGCGACGTGTCTGCTGGGGGGGACGCTGGTCGAGATTCTGCCGTGGGTCTTCTGGCAGCTCGACTGCCTGCAGCTCGTTCCGCTGTGCGGCGTGATCTGGACGGCGCGGTATGCCTTCGAGCTGCTCGAACGGCCGGCGTGGGGGGCGGCGTTGCGGCTGGGGCTGGCCCACGGGCTGACGTACTGGCTGTGCAACTATTACGGGCTGTTCCAGACGCTGGTGCTGGGGATGGCGGGGGTCTGCCTGATCCAGCGCAGCCTGCTGTCGTGGAAGACCTGGGCTCTGCTGCTGGCGGCCGGGGGGATCTCGGCGGCGATGATCCTGCCGCTGGCGATCACACAGCGCGCGGTGATGAAGGGCCAGGCGACGTTCGTCCGCGATCGGCCGTCGATTGTCGGGCTGTCCGCGCAGGCGCGGGATTACACCGATCCGCCGGGCCGGAGGCTGCTGCCCGCGTTCACGGCTCCCGATCCCTGGCGGCACAGCGTCGAATGGCGGATGGGGCCCGGCAACCTGCGGCTGATCGTGGCCGTGCTGGGACTGCTCGCCGGGCTCTGCGCCGCCGACCGGCGGCGGTACGTGCTGTACTGGGCCGCGAT
Source organism: Planctellipticum variicoloris (assembly GCF_030622045.1). Taxonomy (NCBI): domain Bacteria; kingdom Pseudomonadati; phylum Planctomycetota; class Planctomycetia; order Planctomycetales; family Planctomycetaceae; genus Planctellipticum; species Planctellipticum variicoloris. The sequence continues at coordinate 5,086,946 of NZ_CP130886.1, forward strand.
CGGGCTGGCGGGCTTCGCGCTGTCGCTGGGACCCGACAACTTGTTCTGGGGGAAGTCTCCCTACGACTTCCTGCGCGAGCACGTTCCCGGACTGGCGCAGATCCGGAGCCCGTTCCGGTTTGCAATGTTCGTAAATCTGGCGGTAATGGTCCTTGTGATCGAAGCCCTGCAGTGTCTGCATCCGCGCTCGATCGACAGTTCGAAGACGCCCCGGCGACGCGGGGCGGCGTGGGCTCCGCTGGCCGTTGTGGGGGGCATCGTGCTGTGCGATGTGCTTCCCGTCCGGCAGACGCTGTGGAGGGCACCCGCCGGGGAACTTCCCGCGTGGGTGGTCTGGCTGCGGGACCAGGCCGGGCCGGGCGCGGTTCTGTCGCTGCCGACTGCCCCCGGGACGACTGTCGACGACTACGAAGGGACGACGGTCGCGATGTACTGGCAGACGTGGCACCGTCGGCCGCTGGTCAACGGGTATTCGGGGTTCTTCCCGGAGCGGGATCTGCAGTTGCGGAACAACCTGCGGCGGTTTCCGCACCGCGAGACCTTGCCGGTGATCAGCAGCTCCGGCGCTCGCTACGTGCTGATCCCGCGTGACATGGCCCCCTCCGCATGGATTCTGCAGCAGCCGGGGGCGTTTCTGCGGTGGATCCTGCAGTTCTCGGATGAGGCGGGCGGGATCGACATCTATGAAATCGCGCCGCTGGGGGTTGGGGATGCCGGAGAGTGACGAGTGGATGGTGGATGGTGGATGGTGGATGGTGGATGGTGAGGACAAGGCGAAGAGGTGGCGAGTATGGAGTGGTGCGTGGCGAGTGAGGAAAATGAGAAGAAGAGGACGCGGAGCGTCCGAAGCGAGCATTCCCAGGCGACGCCTGGAAACGAGGGAAGCGAGCATCACTCATCACTCATCACTCATCACTCATCTCTCACCTCAGGCTGCGGGTCGCCCGCTGACAGATTCGCAAGGTCGCGGGATCGTCGCTGCCGCTCCGCCATGACTCGCAGACTCCCCGCACCCAGTCCGGTTGCGATTTTGAGGCGTCATTCAGCCAGTTGGCGACGGAATCCTGCACGTACTTGGAAGGATCGGCCTTCAACGGCGCCAACAGCGGCAGGGCCAGTTCCGGCTCCTCCTTGAGAACATCGATGTGTCGACACCAGACGCCACGCGGACGTGTCACTTCGACCGCAAACCGCCTCACGTTGGCCGATTTCTGCTTCGTCCAGTTCTGGAGAGCTTCTAACGACCGCCGGATGTCCTGGGCGATGTGCGGTCGGACAGCGAGCCAGGCCCATTCCCGGACGCCGAAGTGAGAATCGTCCGCCAGCGGCCGAATGTGCGCCAGCCGCTGCTTGAGCGTCATGTCCGGCGCGCAAGCCACCACATACGCCCCCCAGCCGCGGACCGTGTCCGACGTGTGTCCCGTCAACCGGCGCAGGACATCGAGTCCGCCATGAGCGTGCAGCAGCCGGCCGGCCGCCGACATTCGACCGGTGATTCCATCTTCGGGATCAATGGTCGCCAGGACGTCTGCGGGGAGTTCCGGCGCAACGGCTGCGAGCAGTTTTTGAAAGTCAATTGCCAGCCCTTCAACGAGGTTGGCGCTCTCCAGCGAACCGTTGCTGAGCCCCCGCAAAATCTCCGCCGGAATCTCACTCCGTCGCCGGGCTCCCTTGCGTGGCATTTTCTTCTTCCGCTCTTGACCTGATCCTTCAGAATTCCATCCTCCGAGATTACCCATCCCAAAGCCACGCCCCAAGGGCTCCCGGTTAACGTCAAGGACGAGCCAGACCGCACTCCCCGCCCCGTCAACTCTGTTCATCGGCGCAGCATGTGGCATCCACGCCCAACCCATCGCAGAGTCTGCACCGTGGCCGCCCCCGGCGGCTGACTTCAATCCACTCGACGCGTCTTCCTTATCGTCATCGCCGCAGAAAGTGGCATCCACGCCCAACTCATCTCAGAGTCTGCACCGTGGCCGCCCCTGGCGGCTGACTTCAATCCACTCGACGCGTCTTCCTTATCGTCATCGCCGCAGAAAGTGGCATCCACGCCCAACCCGTCTCAGAGTCTGCACCGTGGCCGCCCCCGGCGGCCGGCCGGCTGGACGGGTTTGGGGGCGTGCGGTAAGATACACGTTGTTTCCAGGATACTGGAAGTCGTGTCTGTCGCCGCCGGAATCCCAGGAGTTTCCGATGTCGTCTGCTGATCCCGCGCCGCTCGCCCGCCGTCAGTTCGCCAGCGACAACTATTCCGGCATGTGTCCGGAGGCGTGGGAGGCCCTGCAGCAGGCTAATTGCGGGCACGCCCCCGCCTACGGCAACGACGCCTGGACCGCGCGGGCGTCCGACCTGCTGCGCGAGCTGTTCGAAGTCGACTGCGAAGTCTTCTTCGTCTTCAACGGCACCGCGGCGAACTCGCTGGCGCTGGCGTCGCTCTGTCACTCCTACCACAGCATCATCTGTCACGAACTGGCGCACATCGAGACCGACGAGTGCGGCGCTCCGGAATTCTTCTCGAACGGAACCAAGCTGCTGCTGGTTCCGGGAGCGGAGGGGCGCGTCGAGCCCGAAGCCGTCGAGCGCACGGTCAAAAAGCGGAACGACATTCACTTTCCGAAGCCGCGCGTGCTGAGCATCACGCAGGCCACCGAACTCGGGACGGTTTACTCGCTCGACCACCTCCATGCAATTCAGGAGACGGCCCGTCGGCATCACCTGGCCCTGCACATGGACGGCGCCCGGTTTGCGAATGCACTGGCTTCCCTGAACGTCGCCCCGAAGGAGATCACCTGGAAGGTCGGCGTGGATGTCCTCTGCTTCGGGGGCACGAAGAACGGCATGGGAGTCGGCGACGCGATTCTGTTCTTCCGCAAAGAACTGGCCGAGGAATTCGGCTACCGCACCAAACAGGCCGGCCAGCTCGCTTCCAAGATGCGGTTTCTCTCGGCTCCCTGGGTCGGCCTGCTGCAGTCCGGGGCCTGGCTGCGGAACGCCGCCCACGCGAACGCAATGGCGGCCCGGCTGCAGGGCCATCTGGCTCAGCTCGACGGCGTCGAGTTCATCTCAACCCGGCAGGCGAATTCGGTCTTCGTCCGCTTTCCCGAAGCTGTTCGCTCGGCGCTGTCCGAACTCGGCTGGAAGTTCTACACCTTCATCGGCGCCGGCGGCGTCCGTCTGATGTGCTCCTGGGACACGACCGAAGCCGAAGTCGACGCACTGGCCGCCGATATCAGGTCCGCATGGACCTCTTCCGCCCGCGGAATGGAATAAATCGGCAACTGCTAACGTCCAAACAGTTCGTGCGCCCGATCCGCCAGCAGCAGCAGGATCGTCGCCAGCCCTCCGACGGCGGCAACCAGCGCTCCGGCGGTTCCGAGACGCTGCACGTGCGCCCCGGCGCGCTGATCCGGAATCAGCGAGGCCATCACCCGCAGCGCATGATGGAAAAACTCCGCCACCAGCATGCCGGTCAGCGCCAGCGACAGCGCCACCCATTGCCACGCGGCCAGGCCGAACACGCCGCACACGACCAGAATTACACAGTCCAGGAACAGATGAATGCACAGAGTGCTGTCACGCTGCAGTCCTTCCCTCAGACCATGTTCCGCATCGACCAGATGCTGCCGCCAGGAGGGACGGCGCGAACGGACCGGCCAGGGAGCGCTGTTCGTCCCGGCCGGCTGATCCGATTGGCGAAGGCTGTTGCGAGTGGCGGACACGGCAAAGTCCCCGATGACTGTTCCAAGTCTCAATCGCGCGGGCGGCGCCCGCAGCAGTCCAGTACGTCGCTTTTCTGCGACCCTCGATGCCCGCACCGCGGCCTCGCAGGTCAGTTCCCCATTCCCGTCCCCAGCAGCGAGCCGAGTTGCGGCGAACTGAGCTGGTTTTTCGAACCCAGACGCGGTTCCAGGGACAGCATCACCCCCACGTTGTTCTTGCTGGCGTCGTAGTTCAGACCGCAGTGAATCAGGAAATCCGCCCCGACCCGAGTGATCGACAGCGCCTGCCCCCGATTCCGACCTTCTCCCAGGTCATACGCCGTCGTCGCTGTCGACACCCACTTGGGGCTCATCGCATAGCTGTAGCTGGCGGTCAGAATCTGACTGTCGAGCGACGGTCCGGCCTTGATCTGTCGCAGCCCCAGATACACGCTGCCTCGCAGGCTGCGTTGCGACTGTACCCCCAGATTCCAGAGTTGCTGACCGGTATCGAAGAAGTCGAACAGACTGTTGGCGACCACTGTCGTCCGGTCCCCCACGGCCCATCGCAACCGCGTGCTGAACAAACCGAAGTCTTCGTCGAAGTTGTCGCGACCGGCGTTCGGAAAATACGACACGTATTGATCGAACGTCAGCCAGTCTTTGATCCGCTGCCGATCGGGCGGCCCCACCTTCGTCTGCAGCCGGTGGCTCCAGCCGAATCGCAACACCTGCTGGCTGTCGACCAGCTCGCTGTAAGGCGCCGTTACGCTGGTCCCCGCCCCCGACCGGACGGCGTAAAACCGCGGATCGAGCTGCCCCGGAAGCACGCCGCCGAACGTGTTGTCGACCAGTCGCTGACGGAACCGTTCCTGCGCGTCGTCGTCAAACTCGTTCCACTGCGGAATCGTCGACAGATCCCGACTCGAATCGGCAAACGAATAGTCCGCGTCGAAGCTCACCTTGTGCGCCAGGCCGTTCAGATTGAACAACGAGTTCTGCACCAGCGGATAAATGCGGGTGAACATGATGTTGGCCCGCACCCCCGCCCGTCCATACAGGCGGTCAATCGACTGCGACGTGAAGCCGTCGCTCCAGTACGCCGCCTCGCCCATCGCATAAGGCGTCAGGTTGAGCGCCCCGAGATCCAGCGGCATCTCGAGCTCGTGCCGGGACGTCGCCACCATCCCCTCCGCATCCACGTAGTACGGCAACGGCGTGAAAATATCCTGCGGATCGGTCGGCGGTTTCGCCTGGTTGAGCTGTGCGTAGCCGAGCATCGAGTGCGATGACCAGTTCAGCAGCCCGCCTAGCAGCGGCTCGCCCAGCCCGTAAATGTCCCCGCGCGGCATCCACTGCGTATTGTTCTCGAACTGATTGACCTGAGGTCGCGCCAGCAGCGACCACGCCCAGGCATCCCCCTGCTGCTTCAGATAACCGAGCGTCTCCTGGTCCTTGCCCCGGTCGAACTCGTTCTCGAAGTACTGTTCGAGATAGTTCCGGTCGCTGACGTACCCCGCCTCCCCTTGGAACAGCAGGTTGTTGCTGAAGTAGTGCTGATGCTGCCAGTGCAGCCGGCCGCGGTTCGGATCGGGCGGCCGCAGGTCGCGCCGTCCCAGGCCCAGATTGTCCGTCCCGCCGTCATTGACGTACGTCGCCAGTCCGTTCCCGAGAAACTCGTTCCCGAACGGATCGAGCCCGCGGTAGTTGCCGTTGGTCCCCACCACCGGACCGCGCCGGCTCAGGTAGTCGAGCTGCAGACCCCATTTGACGTTCTGCGGACGTTGCATGCCGAAAAGCTGAAACGCATCCCAGCTCGTCCGGACCTGTGTCCCGAAAATCCTGTCCTCGCTGAAGTTGAATCCCTGCAACGGAATATTCGGATCTTCCGCGGGCGCGCTGGCATACGGCGAATAGAACAGCGGCACCTCGTCCACCAGAAACGTCGAATTCAGCGTCGTCACCCACGGATGCCGCTCCGCGATCGGCTCGCCGGTAATCGGATCGTATTCCGGCGGCCGCTGATTGCCCCACGGCGACCAGTCCCGTTGCTCCAGAAACACGTCCGTCGACTGCAGCCGATAGCCCGGCTTGCCGTACTGACTGGTCGAGACCCAGGCGTTCTGAGCGTGGAAATTGTCCTGCGACAGTTGCTGCAACCGTTCGGCCCGGATTCGCAGCATCGCCCCGAACTCCGGCAGTTCGGACCGCAGATCGGCGTTAAGAATCAGCGCCCGGTACTCGCGTGCGTCGAAGAACGCCCGATCGGCCCGGATCACGTTGTTCCCCTGCCGCACAACGATGTTCCCCTCCAGGTAAATCTGATACTTGGCATCGCGCGGTTGAACCATGTCAGGCGAGAAGTCCGACGGTCCGAATGCGTCGGTGAAGACGACGACTCGATCCGCCGACAGATCGACAGTTCCAATCTTCTCCATCCCCATCCCCTGCAGCCCCGACAGGGCGCCGCTGGGAAGTTCGGCATCCAGGCCGTCAATCAGAAAATTCACCCCCCCCGTGATCACTACCACCTGCTCGGGAGGCGTCGTCGAAGTGAGCTGCCGGCTTTCGATGTTGTAGGGCACCGCGCTGCGCGAAAAAACTCGGATGCGACGCAGGTTGTCCTGAGGCTGAGGCAGGAACAGGTTCTCCGGGGCCGGATTGATCGGCGCCAGCGGGTCGACCGTAAGCTGAGTCTGAATCAGCCTGGCCCGCGTGCCCCGCTCCTGGCGGGCGACGGCCCGCTGGTAGAGCGGCTCCTGATCTCCCGTGTGGTCGGTGATCCGACCGGTCGACGTCAGCGACACGCCCCGATTCGTGGTCAGCTCGACCAGCAGCGAAGACTCCGTCCGGTTCCCCAGGTCGCTCGTGACCTGCACGTCGTCCTCAAGATAAACCGACAGGCGGTCTTCAACCCCCGCGGGCGTCTCGGCCTGCCGCGACCAGATCACCATCTGTCGCGCGGCAAAGACTGTGCTCCCCTGAATCACTCGACATCGACCCCGGAAGATGCCGATATAAGCGTCGCCCTCCTGCCACTCCTGCGACCATTCCGCTTCCACGGTGATCGGCGACATCAGTCCCGGATCGGCGGTGTCTCCCTGCAGGGGCGTGCGGACGAATGCCACAACCGCCGCCATAAGCATGGCGCCGGCCAGCATCAGCCCGATCGTTCGCAGGTAAGATCTGCGCCCCGTCACGGGGACTCCTGCAGCGGACGTGGCTATCGACGTCGACCGGAGCTGGCGATGGGAGTCCGTTCCCCGTTCCAGCCCCGCGAGCGGCAGATTCCGCCCATTGTCGAGGGGGGCGGATTATAGGTGTCGATTCGCCAAGGTGTCAATTTGGCTTACCGACCCGCAAAAAACGCGATAACCCTCCACGGTGTCGTCGGTTACGCGCATTACCGAGTTTCGTCTGTCAGCCTTCGCAGAGGCGATCGCAGAGGCGATCGCCGAGGCGGTGTGAAACGACCTCGCCGGGAAACGCGAACCCGAAGAATTGTCGCCCGCGTTTCACGCGAACTCCCCCCCGGACCAGAACGCCTCAAGTGCCGCCAGCCATGCGTCGGCCGTCGGCTGCCGCAACGCAGTCAACATCGCCGTCAGCAGTCGGACCTGTCGCCCAGTCACCGGAATGGCGGCCCCCGGTCGTGGCGTCTGCGGAATCAGTCGCACCATCAATCGCCGCTGCAGCTCCTGCACCCCTTCGCCCGTCACCGACGAAACAGGAAGTGCCCCCGCCGGCCGGAACTCTCCCCAGCGATCGGGCAGATCGGACTTGTGCGCGACGATCACGGCATCGGGATGTCCCGCCAGCAATTCGAGATCCGCGGGCGTCGCCGGCTGACTGACGTCGATCAGCACGAGCACCAGATCGGCCCCCGCAACCGCCTCGCGCGCCCGCGCCACACCGACCGCTTCGAGTTGTTCGTCAGCCTCCCGTAATCCCGCCGTATCCGCGAGGACTACCGGCCAGCCCTCAAAGGCAGTCTCGCCGGTGACGACGTCGCGGGTCGTTCCCGGTTGATCGAACACGATCGCCCGCTGATAGCCGAGCAGCGCATTGATCAGACTCGACTTCCCCACGTTCGGCCGCCCGGTCAGCACAATCCGCCACGGCTCCGCCAGATGCCGACCAAAGCATTCCCAGCGAAGCATTTCAGCGATTGCCTCGGCCGCCTGGCGGCGTTCGTCGTTGCCCCAGCTCAGCCTGCGCCAGCCCCTGGCCGACGCCAGCAAGCCCCCCGTGAGCTGTTCCAGGAGAAACTCCACGGTCCGCCGCGTCGAGGTCCGCGACAATGCCATCTGCAATTCGGCCTCCAGGCCGCTGGTTCGCTGCGACTGCTGCACCTGCCACGAGACTTCCCGCCCGCCTGCGGCCACCAGATCGCCCACGATCCGCCGCACGGCCGCAACGCCGCCGTGACAGTGGACCTCCAGTTCCTCCTCAGCCGTCCGGCAGACTACGACATCCTCAACGGCTACCGTCCCCCATTGACCGTAAACGATGCGATGCAACGGCTGAGCAGTCAGCGATTGCCCGCTGGCGGCTCGGAACAGTCCGCGCGCCGCCTCGTCAAGAACGTCAGCGGGACCGCACCAGCGGACTGTCGCGACTGCGCCGCGCCCGACGGGAGTCAGGACCGCGACCGAACTGACCGGTTCAGACATCAGAGGCTCGCTCCTCGTTCCGATGCCAGGCGCACAGCGCCAGCCCGTGCATCGCCAGCGACGGGAAGTAACGCGCCTCGGGGAACATCTCCGTCAACAGCCCCCCGTCGCCCCCTGTGAGGACCAGACAGGGAGAGTGCGCCAATCCTGTCTCGGCAGTCATCCGTTGGACCAGTTCGCGGACCGCCCCGGCAAAGCCCCACCGCAGCCCGCTTTGCATGGCTGCCCGAGTATTCCGGCCGATGGCCGCAGGCGCGTCGCCGCGCAGTTCTTCCGGCCCCAGCCACGGCAGGAGGGCCGTGTATTCATGCAGCGCGCGGGCGCCCAGCGCCAGACCCGGCAGAATAGCTCCTCCCGCGAAGGCCCCCGCAGGATTGACCACGTCGATATTGATGGCCGTTCCGGCGTCGACGATCACCGCCGAAGTTCCGGCCGGCCGGAACTCATTCACTGCGACCGCATTCAGCAGCCGGTCCAGTCCGACTCGTTCGGGAACGTCGACATCGACGTCGATCGGAAGACTCGTGAAGTTCCGGATCACCAGCGGAGCCGGCCAGCGCTGGTTGGCCCAATCCCGCTGCAACTGCTCGATGATCGCCGGGTGAGAACCGCCGATCACCGTGGGGAGCATCTCCCCCCCGGCCCAGCGAGCGAGCAGGTTCCAGGGAACGGAACCGGAACGAGGGATCGCCGTAAATTCCCGGCACTCCGGCCAGCGGCGGTCCGCCCGGCGCTCAAAGAGGCCCAGCTTGATACGGGTGTTCCCCACATCAATCGCGACGAGCGGCCGGTCCGGCTCCAGGGGGTCGCTCACGACGCCACTTTCCATCACGGTCAAGATCTGCTGCTGAAGGCTGAAAAAGTCTCTGACGGGCGTCTCCCGCCCTCAGACGTTCTAACAGGATCGGAAATCACAATACAGCGGTCCGCCCGGCAGCGGGGTCTGCCCGAACAGGCCGAGAGCTGGAACGGACGGTCTGATTGTGCGGAAAAACAGGTCTGTGACGACTGGCGCGGGCTCGAAGCAGGCATCGAGTTTTCGTGCTCCGCAAACTGCGGGGGATGCTCAGCCGTTGCGGGACAATCGCCGAAAAAAACGCTAGGCTAGTCTCGGAACGCCCTGCCAGCCGCCCGCCGGTCAGCCGCGGGCCCCGCCTGTAAATTCATTCGTCATCGAGAATTCGAGGTTCCCCATGAAGACGTTGTCGCTCGCTCTGCTCGCCGTCGCCGCACTGACCAGCTCCGTCGAAGCCGGCCGCGGTCGCGCCGCCGCCAATTGCTGCCCCACGCCGGTCGCCGCCCCGACTCAGGGCTGCTGCTACTCGATTCTCCCGTACCACATCGCTCTGCAGCGGGCGGCCGACGCCGACAAGGCCGAGGCGCAGGTCAAGGAACTGCACGCTCAACTGGCCCAGTTGAAGCAGGAACTGGTCGCTGCAAAGGACGACAAAGCCGCCGCTCTCAAGCGGGCTGACGAAGCCGAGGCCAGGGCCGTCGCCAGCCAGCAGCAGGCGGAAGAACAAACGAAGCTCGCCGCCGCCGAAAAGGCCAATGCCGACGAGTCGGCCAAGCAGGCCGCCAACGCGAAAAAGGCCGCCAAGCAGGCCAAAGACGAAGCCGCCGCCAGCAAGGCGACGGCCGACACCGCGGTCGCCGACGCGAAGACCGCACAGGAAGCCGCCGCGAAGTCCAACGCAGCCGCAACTCAGGCGCAGGAAGCCGCCGCCAAGCTGCAGGCCGAGAACAACACGCTGAAGCAGTCCCTCGCCGACCTGCAGAAGAAGCTCGACGACATGGCGAAGGCCAAGGAAGAACAGCCCGCCAAGAAGGAAGAAGCTGCTACGGTCGAAGACAAGAACGATACCCCCAAGGAGCCCGAGTCGCTGTAACTCGGCGATTCGACAGATTCGAACTTCAGAGCCGGCCTCGCAACTGCGAGGCCGGCTCTCTTTTGGGTTGGCAGTGGTCGACGGTTGCAGCCGCGGCCCCCTCTCGATCGCCTCGATCGCCTCGGACGTCCGGCCGGCGCCGACGGTCCCTTTGAAAAACTGCAATCCAGTGTGAGTCAACCCACAGAGCCCTGTGCCGGTCCGCGGCTACTCTTGCACGAGAGTCGTCGACGTTCCGCCACGGAGCCGCATGCCATGCCACGCTGCCTGTTCGGCCTTCCCCTCTTCCTGCTGGCTGGTCTCGACGGTCAGGCCGCCGAACCGGCCCGCGGTTTCGCGGTTGTCGAACTCTTCACCTCCGAAGGCTGCAGCAGTTGCCCCCCTGCGGACAAGGTCTTCGCCGATCTCGCCCGGCGGGGCCGCGAAGGAGAACCGATTTACTGCGTCGGCTTCCACGTCGACTACTGGGACAATCTGGGCTGGAAGGACGAATTCGCCGACAACGCGTTTACGCAGCGGCAGCTCGGCTACATGCACAAGCTCAAGGTCGACGACGTCTACACACCTCAGACGATCGTCAACGGCACGCGCCAGTTTGTCGGATCCCGCAAAGCGGAGGTCGACACCGCGGTCGACGAGGCGTTGCAGTCGCCCGCCGTGCTGCGCCTGACGCTGATTCCCGAACTGGCCTCCGACAGCAAATCATTGACGCTCAAATACGCCACCCGGGCCGACACGAAACCGCTGTTTCTGAATCTTGCCATTACGCAGTCGGCTGCGGAAAACGACGTCAAAGCGGGCGAAAACAAAAATCGAAAACTGCAGCATGTCGCCGTCGTGCGGAAGTTCCAGGTGGTCGCCGAACCCAAAGGCGTCGCGCAAGGAACCTGGAAGGTTGCGATCCCCGAAGATCTCGACCCGACGGAAGCCACATGCATCGGCTACCTGCAGAGTCGCTCGACGTTCCGCATCGTCGCCGCAACCGCCGTCCCGCTGAAGAAACCAGCCCCGTAGGGTCCGCTCCGCGGACCTTGTCTTTCCGGCGGTCGTGTCCCCCGCGAACGCCGTTCGTCGGGGACCGATGCCGCCCGTATCCCGTGCCCCGCAGGAGTCTCGCCATGCCTCGCACATCCGTTCTTTCCCGTCGCACCTGGCTTTGTCTGACGCTGACCGCCTGCGTCGCTTCATCAGCCATCGCGGCCGACAAGCCGCCGGCCGTCGGCGAGACCGCTCCCAATTTCACCCTCAAGTCCACGGGCAAAGAGTCCGTCGAACTGAAGAAACTTCTGGAGAAGGGGCCAGTCGTCCTCATCGTCCTGCGCGGTTTTCCAGGCTACCAGTGTCCGGCCTGCAACGCGCAGGTTGGTCAGTTTCTGGGCAAGGCGAAGGACTTCGAGGCCGCCGGAGCAAGCGTTGTGTTTGTGTATCCGGGGCCGATGCGGAACCTTGCGGCGAAGGCCGGTGAGTTTCTCGGGGACCGCAAGCTGCCGGGGAACGCGACCCTGCTGCTCGACCTCGACTACAAGTTCACCAACGCCTATCGCCTGCGCTGGGACGCCCCGCGGGAGACCGCCTACCCCTCGACGTTCGTAATTCAGCCGGACGGCAAGATCACGTACGCGCTGATCAGCCAGACCCACGGCGGCCGGGCGAATGTCGACGAAGTCTTGAAGGCGTTGACGACAAAGTAGAACGGTCGCGGGGCATCGGGTGGCCGGGGGCAGGAGCGTCTTCGCGATGCCCCGGTCACGATGAACACACAGTGGAGGGAAGAACGCGAAAATCCCCCATGCCCGTCATCGTGTCAACCTGTCCGCGATCCGGTGTTTGCAGCTTTCTGCCTGAAACGTCTCTCGGTTTTCGTGCCGCGGATTTCGGGGCCTGAGGATGTGGTCGCTTCCGTTCGGTCGGGCGGAGGCTTACACTCCTTCGGACTGCTCTGGGAACGCTCGCGAGGCATTGATTGCTGCGCACGGATGGGTGCAGGAAATCGAAATCGCGAGCGGCCAGGGAGTCGCCGCCGAACGATCCCGCCCGCAATCCACCCCCAGGAGCCCGGCATGCCTGCCGCCCCCGCCCGTCTGAGCGCCGCCCAGTGGCTGATCTGCGTCATCGCGGCAATCGGATTCGCGTTCGACATCTACGAACTCCTCATGCTGCCGCTGATCCTCCGGCCGGCGCTCGCCGAACTGGGAGGGATTGCTCCCGGGACCCCGGAGTTTGCACGGTGGCTCGGCCTGATGTTCTATGTCCCGGCCTTTGCCGGCGGCATCTTCGGCCTGCTGGGCGGCTATCTGACCGACCGCCTCGGCCGACGGCGCGTCCTGACCTGGAGCATCCTGCTCTATGCGTTCTCGGCCTTTGCGGCCGGGTATTCGACCAGCCTGGGGATGCTCCTGTTTTTCCGAACAACCACGTTTATCGGCGTCTGCATTGAGTTCGTCGCCGCGGTGGCCTGGCTGGCGGAGTTGTTCGATGATCCGAAGCAGCGAGAGAAGGTTCTGGGATACACCCAGGCATTCTCGTCAATCGGCGGACTCCTGGTCGCCATCGCCAACAGCCTGATGATCATGTACTCCGCAAAGCTCCCGGGCATCGTTCTGCCGGAGTTCCTGAATCTGGGCGTTGTGAAAGACGCCCATGCGGCTTGGCGCTACACGCTCATGTCCGGCCTGATTCCCGCGATTCCCCTGATCATCATCCGGCCGTTTCTCCCCGAGTCTCCGAAGTGGGCGCAGAAGAAGGCGGCGGGGACGCTCCGCCGGCCGAGCATCGCCGAACTGTTTTCGAAGGACTTGCGCGGCACCACGATTGTGACCACGCTGATGTTTGCCTGCAGCTACGGCGTCGCCTTCGGCGCCATTCAGCAGATTCCCCAGATCGTGCCGGGCATCAATGCGGTGCAGGCGGAAATCAAAGAGAAGTCCGCAGGCAAACCGGCCGATGCCCAGAAGAAAATTGCGGGCGTCACGATTCAGCAGAAGGCCGCCGAATACACGAAAGCTCAGGAAGTCGGCGGTCTGGTGGGCCGATTCGCGCTGGCGATCATCGTCGTCTGGTTCGCCAGCCGCCGCACGCTGCTGCGGGTCTTCGTCGGACCGGGCCTGATTGCGATGCCGTTGATTTTCCTGGCGTTCGCAGGCGGCCAGGAATCCACGTTCTTCACGATGGACATCAGCATGATCCCCGGCATGCACAACTTCAGCGTCTCGACGCTGGGGATCGCCATTTTCTTCGCCGGCTTCTTCACCGTCGCCCAGTTCAGTTTCTGGGGCAACTACCTCCCGCACGCCTACCCGATGCACCTGCGCGGCACCGGTGAAAGCTTTGCCGCCAACATCGGCGGCCGGATGATCGGAACTTCGTTCGCCGCACTGACGCCGCTGGTCGCCGGGATGAGCTTCGTGCCCGGCGGATCGCCCGCAGCCAAGTTCGCGTACGTCGCCGCAGGCATCGCAACGACGCTGTTTGCGATGAACTTCATTTTGTCATTCTTCCTGCCGGAGCCGAAGCACTTCGGGGACGAGTAGACGAAAGTCGGCCCACAGTGAGGGAGATGCGGGACGTCTGCCATCACGACTTCGGACTTTACGGTCAGCTTGCGGCTGACTAAACTCCGACAGGAAGGGGTGCGCCAGTTCAGATTCATCCGGGAAAGGTCAGCTACCGATGTCCCCATTGGCCGTTGAGCCCTTGCCTGAATACGAACTACCGCCTGTCATTGAGGTGGTGATCGGGGCTCAGTTCGCGCCGATTGCCGGATTTCTGCCGACGCATCTGGGACTGTTCTGGCAGGAAATCCGACGGGAGTATCCGGCCGTCGAAGTGGCCGCGCCGTTGGCGCCAGTCGTGGAACGTACCAATTTTCGTTCAGCGACAGAACTGAGCCAGGTTGAGGTCGCTGCGGTTCCGCCACTGCCTCGAATGTTCTTTATTGACGCGACGAGTACTTGGCTCTTGCAGCTTCAGCCAGACCGATTTCTGCAAAACTGGCGAAGATCTTCGGGCGATCAGCAGTACCCCCGGTTCCCCGCTGTGCGACAGCGATTCTTGTCAAGCTGGAGTCGTCTGTTCGAATTCTGCGGGCATCAGGAACTCGCACCTCCCGAAGTCAATCAACTGGAAGTCACCTACATCAATCACATTGAAGCAGGAGAGGGGTGGCAACCGGCTGTAGGAGTGTCGGAGGTCTTCCGAGATTTCCGCTGGGACAGTAACGCTCGTTTCTTGCCGGTTCCGGAGGCGATTGCGTGGAAAGCATCATTTGCTCTGCCCCGAGATCATGGACGCCTTCATGTCTCGGTTCGTCAGGCCGTACGCCGGACCGATGACGCCCCTGTTTTGTTGTGTGAACTCACGGCACGCGGCATGCCATTGGACCGCCAAACCGAGGCAATAGCGGCATGGATCGACTTGGCTCGTGAGTGGATTGTTCGTGGCTTTACCGACATAACGACCGATGTGGTCCAGCGGAAGCATTGGAAGCGGAAAGCATGACGATCGCGACACTGCCTGAGCTCAATTACAAACTCGCCAACGCGTCATGGGAAACCGACGAATGGGCAGTTGGCCCTGCACGGTCTGGAAGTCAATTGGCAAAAGCGGAATCGATTCATCGGTCTGCCAGTGCCACGACAATGCAGGCCAGGTTTTTGATTCCGATAGAGGTAGAGCCCGATGCGTTGACTGCTTTACCCCGAAGCGTCTCCGAGCCCATTTCCGAACTTTCGATCTTCGTCTTGATCTCGCGCAAACCAACCCGTCACGTCAGGCTCCACGTCCGCAGCCGCACGCCATGGACTGCCAATCCGATCGCGCCCGGTGAGGATGACTGAATCGTGGTCGATCTCGCAGCAGAGTATCCCTGGTATCGCATCGTTCGAGATAGCAGCCTCGAGCAGGGAGACATCCTGCGAGACTTTGAGATTCCGGATCTGTCGCGCTCCTTTGGCCCCGACGGATCGGACTACGACGTCGAATTGCAGGTCTTGGACGTTGTGGTGATGACGCAGAGTTGCGATCTGGAGCATGGCAAGGCCCGCAGCGTCGTCCTCTGCCCCGTCGTAGCGCTGCGAGATTTCGTCGCGGCGGCATTGTCCCGCGGCGAACAACACTGGGGAGGTCGAAACATTCCAAGCGATCTCAGTCGTGGCAATATTCCTGGCTATCACCTGTTGAACGACCTTGTTCACGACGACTGTCAGCTCCCGGTGTCGATCGTCGACTTTCACGAGATTTATGCAGCATCGACACCGCAGGTCAAAGAATTCGCCGCAACTAAGGTTCCCAGGCTCCGCTTGTGTCCACCCTACAAAGAACACCTTGCACAGAGTTTCGCCCGATTCTTCATGCGAGTCGGTCTCCCATCTGGAATTGCTCCTGAGAAGTTGAAGAATCTCAGACCTTGAGCGAGAGGTCCCCGGCAAATTCTGGCCGACACAGTCCCTTCTCGCTGAGCCTCCGGTTACACTGACATCCATCCTCGTTGATGGATGTCCGCCGCCGCTCATTCGCAGGAGCCTGCCCGATGTCTGCCCCGTATCCCGCCCCGGACCGCCGGGAGTTCCTCAAGTCTTCCACCCTCGCCGCCGCCGGCCTCATTGCCCCCAGCCTGTTTGTCGGCGGCGCCGTCGCTCAGGACGCTCCGTCGGATGCCCTCAATGTCGGCGTCATCGGCCTGGGGCGCGGCATGGCTCACGTCGACACCCTCCTCAAAGGAGGCAAGGCCAAGCTCAGCTACGTCTGCGACGTCGACCAGCTCCGCCTCGAACGGGGCATGAAGACGATCGAGGCCAAGGGGGCGCCGGCTCCGACGCCGGTCCAGGACTTCCGCCGCCTGCTCGACGACCCCAAGCTCGACGCCGTCTTCATCGCGACCTGCAACCACTGGCACGCCCCCGCGACAATCCTCGCCTGTGCCGCCAACAAGCACGTCTACGTCGAGAAGCCGGGCAGCCACAACGCCCGCGAAGGGGAACTGATGGTCGCCGCCGCCCGCAAGTACAAGCGGACGGTCCAGATGGGGAACCAGCGCCGCAGCTACCCCGCCATGATCGACACGATCGCCAAACTGAAAGACGGCGCGATCGGCGACATCCTGTATGCCCGCTGCTGGTACGACAGCGCCCGCACCACCATCGGCCACGGCAAACCCGCTCCGGTCCCGGAGACGCTCGATTATTCCCTCTGGCAGGGACCGGCCCCCGAACGTCCCTACGTCGACAACCTCGTCCATTACAACTGGCACTGGCGCTGGCACTGGGGCGGCGGCGAGATGGCCAACAACGGCATCCACACCCTCGACATCGCCCGCTGGGGACTCGGCGTCGAATACCCGACGAAGGTCAGCTTCTTCGGCGGACGCTACCACTTCGACGACGATCAGGAGACTCCCGACACGGCCACGGCCGTCTTCCACTTCGGCAATAAGGGCTGCACCTGGGAAGGGAGCAGTTGCCATCCCCGCCGCCCGGACAAGAACGGTTTCGTCAATTTCTACGGCAGCGAAGGCTCGATGCACGTCGAAGCCTCAGGCGGCCACACGATTTACGACTTCTCCGGCAAAGAAATCAGCAAGGCCCCCGGCAAGGGGAACGACCTCGACCACGTCGGCAACTTCCTCGAGTGCATCCGCAGCGGCAAAACGCCGAACTCGGAAATTGAGATCGGCCAGAAGAGCACCCTGCTGTGCCACGTGGCCAATATCTCCTACAAGACCGGCCGGGTGATCAGCCTCGATCCGGAAACACACCAGATCACCGGCGACGCCGAAGCCGCCAAGCTGTGGGAGCGCGAATACCGTCCGGGCTGGGAACCGAAGGTCTGACCGGCCGCGGCAGGATGCTCCGTTGCAACTGCAGATGCCGCTGAGACTTACCATCAGCGGCATCTGATCTTTCCCGCACTTGGCCGACACAACTGGAAATGAGCAGGTTCGGACAGCTTCGGCCGGCCGGCACGATCGGCCTCGCCAGGGCCAAATGCTGGCGGTTTCTGAGGTTCCGACACGGGAAAGTCTTGCCGGGCGCGCCGCGCCACCCGTAGAATTCGAGCTGGGAGAAGTTTCCGGAAGCCGCCAGCAGCAACGATCATGCGGGCTGCGGAGGAGTTTCCGGACCGATCCCGCGCGAGAGCCGCGTCCCGACGCAACCTGCTCAGGGCAGTTGTCGATCTAGGGAGGCGGGGGAGTCTCGCCCCTCGGCGGAGCCGTCGTTACCAGTCGTTTCCGCGGCAATGGATTGCGGCGGCCGGTTTTATGCAGCACGGCATCCTGCTCATCGCCACGGCGGAGTGTTGATTTCATGGTCGCCAAAAAGTACCTCAGCCTCGAAGAAGCCGCCTCCGTTCTGGGCGTCACCACCGACGAATTGATTCGCAGTCGCGAACGGGGAGAGGTGCGGGGCTTTGCCGACCGTGGGACCTGGAAATTCAAGTCCGAAGACGTCGCCGAACTGAAGCGTCGGCGGCAGACCGATTCGAGCCCGGAAGTGCCGCTGCTTGATGACGAGGACGAAGCGGAAACCTTGATGGGGAATCCCCCGCTGCAGGAATTCGCGTCGTCAGTCTTCGATGAGGACGAGGGCGTCAACGAATCCGAAACAATTGTCCGCAAAGGATCGAAACCGGCTTCCGACAGCGACGTCCGGCTGGTCCTGGGCGATCCCAGCAGCCGGCTCAGCGGCAGCAGCGCCGATCTGCCCGTCATGTCCGGTCCCGGATCGGACAGCGACATCCGGCTGGTCGGGGAAGACTTGAGCCATATCGCTCCGCGCAGCGACAGCGATGTCAAACTGATTGGCTCCGGAGACTCCTCGAGCGAAGTCGAACTCATCGATTCCGACAGCGATGTGCGACTGACCGCCGGCAGCGACAGCGACGTCAAACTGGTCGATTCCACCGCCGGCGACAGCGGGATTTCGTTGGTTTCGAGCGGGTCGCTGTTTGATGACGACGACAGCATCACGCTCCCCGGCGACAGCGGCATTCGCCTCGCCGGCGACAGCGGGATCGGCACGCGCAGGCCGGCGGACAGCGGGATTTCGCTGGAAGGCTCGTCGAAATTCCTGGCGGGCGACAGCGGCCTGCGTCTGGGGGGCGACAGCAGCTTCAAACTGTCGGGCGGCTCCAATGCTCCGACGCTGCCCGACCTCGCAATGTCGGACGCCTCCGATGACGAATTCGGCGCGACCTCGGCCATGTTCTCTTTGAAAGAAGATGCCTCGGGCGGAACCGATGTTGAAGTTCCGCTGCTCGACGATGACGACACGTATAAAATTCCGTCGCTGGGCGGCGGCGGCCGGACCGGCGACACCAGCGTCATCATGTTCGACGACGAAGAGATGTCGGGCGAAGCGGGCTCCGCGGTTGAGCTCGACGACGACGACATTGATGAGATCGAAGTCGCCGAGGATGTGCTTGGCGAAGACGATGAGCTGGAAGACCTGGAAGTCTTCGGGGCCGACGACGAGGACTTCGACGACGATCTGGCCAGCGGCGCCAGCCATGCCGAGTTCGTCGCCGGCAACTACGGGATGAAGCTGCCGGCGCGCGAGGTCGAGTGGGGGGGCGGCACGTTCGCGCTGCTCGGCGTGTCGACCGTGGCGCTGATCCTGGCCACGGTGATGGGCGCCGACCTGCTGCAGTCGGTGTTTGCCGGCGGCCAGACGTACTCGGGACTCGCGGGAACCGTCGGCGGCATGCTGGGCAACTAACGCTCTGTCACGGCTTCGATTTCGGGTCGAGGGATTAGCGAGTAGGGAATAGCGAATAGCCAGAAAAAGACGAAACGAATTCGACACCTCTGGCTATTCCCTATTCCCTGTTCGCACTCTTGGAGCCCCCGAAGACACGGCCCTGACAGAGCACTCGCCGATCGGGTTGGTCATCCCGCGTCGCTGCCAGGGATCGCTCTGAACGCCGGCGTGTGTTCCGTGAAACGCAAGTTTCACGGGGCCGAAGCGGCATTCCATCGCCGCCGAATCAGCTATCCACGTCCAACCCAACTCTGAGTCGGCAGCGCCGCCGCCCCCGGCGGCTCGGCAGGAATTGCCGGTGGGTGTTGGGAGGGGGCTGTGAAACGGAAGTTTCGCGCGCTCCCGCGAAATTTCGCTCAAGTTCCCCTTGGCGACCGTCTCGGGCGTACTTATAACTCGCCCCGTCTGCCCCGGCTGGCCGGACCTGTGCGGGAACATTGGTCGGGCCGCGAAGGCTGCGGGCGGGCAGCGTCAGTTTTCATGTCAGTCTCTCTCGTCGCCTATTACTCGACCGATTGCGGGCCAACGCCTCGATAGCGGGGTTTGCACGTCGCCGTTCTGTTTCGGACTCAGCTCCGGGATGGTCTGGCGTCGGAGCAGCGGTTCGCCCAAGGAGTTCTCGATGGCTCTTTGCACACGGATGTGCCTCTGGAGCGTTGTCAGCCTGCTGGCAGTGGCCCAGGTGGGTTGCTGCTGCGGGGCTCGCCGGAATCAGTACCTGACGCAGGCTCAATTGCGGAATCAGCAGCTCTGGGCTCAGAACCGGGCGCTGTCGATGCAGCGCGACGGGTTCGGCGGGAATGTGGGGCAGCTCCAGCAGGAGAATGCCGCGCTCAAGCAGAACCTCGACCTGGCGAACCAGCGGTTGAACAACCTGGCGTCTTCCAACAATCAGTTGGAGCAGCGGGTGCAGGACATGCTGGTGAGCGCCAACCGGGGCAACAATCCGCTGTCCGACGATATGACCCGCAAGCTGGAAGAGTTGCGGCAGAAGTACCCGGAGTTCGAGTTCGACCCGCGGACCGGCGTCAGCAAGTTCCATACGGACCTGTTGTTCGAACTGGGGAGCGATCAGGTCCGACCGGACGCCATGCGGGTGCTGCAGGAGTTCGCTCAGATCATGAATCACGCGGACGCCAGTCACCTGAACGTCCTGGTCGTGGGGCACACCGACGACAAGCCGATTTCAAAGTCGACGACGCGGGCCAGACATCCGACGAACTGGCACCTGTCGACGGACCGGGCCGATTCGGTCGTGCTGGCGTTGAAGAAGTCCGGCATCGACGAGAAGCGGATGGGCGCCGCCGGGTATGGCATGTTCCAGCCGGTCGCACCGAACACGAACGACGCCAATCGTCAGAAGAATCGTCGGGTGGAGATCTTCGTCCTCGCTCCCGACGCGGTCGTCGCCGGCTGGGATCCGGCGGCCCACTCGACACGTTAGAACCACGTTTCTTCATCCGCCGCGCGGATGAGGAGACCTGCAGCAAGCAGGCTGTGATCCGCAGCCCTGCCCGCCGACCGTCCGGTTGCCAACCCCCCGCAACCAGGCGGTCGGTTCTTTTTGGCCCTGTGCTTTTGCGTTGTCGGGGCCACGTTTGTTTCCTCGTTCCCAGGCTCCCGCCTGGGAACGCCTTCTTCCGAGGCTCCGCCTCGTCTGCTGCGCAGGAACAGGGTATCAGGAGGACGCGGAGCGTCCGAAGACGGCATTCCCAGGCTCCGCCTGGGAACGAGAAGCCCCCCCCCAATCGCTCCGCAATCTGCTCCCTCCAATTCCGTGGCACGACGCACACGGGCGAAGCCAGGGCTGGCGGGCGATATCCATGTAGGCGTACACTGTGTTCCGTGGTTCTGTTTCGTCCGCCTGTCCCATGCGGGTTGCGTGCGATGACCGACTTCGCGGCTGCACCTGACGACCTGGCGTCCGATGTCGTTGACGCTCTTCGACTGACGCTCGTGCCGGGCATCGGCTCGCGGATGTATCAGTTGCTGGTGGATCGGTTCGGTTCGCCGGGGGCGGTTCTGGAAGCGTCGATTGCGCAGCTCCGCGAGGTTTCGGGCGTCGGACCGAAGCTGGCGATGGCGATCGTCGCCGAGGGAACCCCCGCGGCAGCCCGCGCCGAGTGGGAGCGTTGCCGGGCCGCCGGAGCGAGACTTTTGCTTCGCGGACGCCATGGCTATCCGCCGCCGCTGGATCGCATTCCCGACCCTCCCGGCGTGCTGTATTGCCGGGGGGATTGGCGGCCTGCCGATGAACTTGCGATCGGCATCGTCGGCTCCCGGCATTGTACCCCCTACGGGCGGCAGCAAGCCGAGCGCCTCGCCGGCGGGCTGGCCCGGGCCGGGATCACGATCGTCAGCGGCCTGGCGCGGGGGATCGACGGCGCTGCGCATCAGGGGGCGCTCGACGCCGGGGGCCGGACGCTCGCCGTGTGCGCGACGGGGCTGGGGACGATTTACCCGCCCGAGCACGCCGAGCTGGCCATCGACATCACGCACTCCGGTGCGCTGCTGTCGGAATCTCCGATGCTGCAGGCGCCGATCGCCGGGTTGTTTCCTCAACGGAACCGGATCATTTCCGGGCTGAGCATGGGGGTGATTGTCGTCGAGGCGCCCCGCTCGAGCGGGGCGCTGCATACCGCCCGGCATGCGATGGAGCAGAATCGCGAAGTTTTCGCGGTGCCGGGGCGGATCGATCACGAGGCCTGCCTGGGGTGCCTGGATCTCATTCGCGACGGCGCCACATTGATTCGCGGCGTCGACGACGTCCTGGCAGCACTCGGCCCGCTGACGAGGCCGGTGGCGGTCTCGGCCGAGGAGACGGTCCATCATCCGCAGGAACTGGTTCTCAATGAGCTGGAACGGTCGGTGCTGAATCTGATCTCCAGCGAAGCCCAGCCGGTGGACGCCGTTCTGCGGGCGTCGGCTCTGGAGGCTTCGCGGGTGCTTTCGACGTTGACGGTGCTGGAAATGCGCCGGCTGGTTCAGCGGCTGCCCGGCGGGCAGATCGTCAGGCGATAGCGTGGCGAATTGTGCGGAAGCCGCCATCTGCGCACGGCGGACGTCGTCGTCCGCCGATGGAAGCGTTTCCCGCTCGGCGGCGCGTCTGGATTTCCTCGTTCCCAGGCTCCCGCCCGGGAAGGCTGGTCTTGGACGCTCTGCGCCCACTTTCTGACTGGTATCCGTCCGAGGGAAGACGAGGCGGAGCCTCGGAAGAGGCATTCCCAGGCAGAGCCTGGGAACGAGGGAAGAATGCTGGATGAGAAGCTTACTTTAACACTGGAGATCGCAAATGGTTACGAGCGGCGATGTTGTGCGGGAGCTGGTGAAGCTGGTGGCGGTCGAGGGGCTGGGGAGGAGTGGTGGTGACGATGCCCGGTGTTCATCGTGATCGCCAGCAGCGCGGACCCTCTGCGAATTTCTGCGATCGAAGCCTGTGACGCGGTCAACGGGGCATTGCCCGGTTCTCAACGCGCGCAGCACCTCTCACGGCACCGTGGCCACATCCGCCGGCTTCGGAGCCGGCTTCTGCGCCTGCTGCCTGTCCCACTGCTGCCACTGGGAGTATCCGTAGTCGAGGAACTTCACGAATGTACCAGCCGTGCGAGCGGTTTCTGCTCCTTCGTAAGTTGCGAAGACCTTTTTCCCGTCCGGCGACACGACGGCATAGGCGGGCATCGTGACATCGCCGAACCATTCCTCCTGGAACTTGAGATTCTGTTCGCGGATTCTGCGTCCCACCTCGATATCAGGGATCTTGGGAATCGAGTCCGTATCGACGTAGAGCTGCACCCCGGCGAATTTACGGAGGCGGTCGCGCCATTCGGGCTGGGCCATCAGGTGCTCCATCTGCCGGCAGTTCACGCAGTTGATCCCCGTGAAGTCGATGAACAGCGGAAGCTGCTTTTCCTGGGCGTAGGGAATCATCTGATTCAGATTCAGCCCGAACGTCAGCCCGTGGTGCGTGATCTCCGGCCCCGGCACGTTGTCCGTATCTTCCTGGTGCAGATTCGGCGGCGCAAACGCCACGATCAGATTTCGGATGGCGCCCCCCCCTCCC
Organism: Planctellipticum variicoloris; assembly: GCF_030622045.1. NCBI lineage: Bacteria > Pseudomonadati > Planctomycetota > Planctomycetia > Planctomycetales > Planctomycetaceae > Planctellipticum > Planctellipticum variicoloris. The sequence goes on from NZ_CP130886.1 coordinate 5,110,019, forward strand.
ACCTGCGGAGCGAACACGACCAGCGACAGCAGACCCGTCAGCCCGAGAAAGCTCATCGCCGTCACCAGCCGGAATACGGAGATCTTCTCCACCGGCGTATCGTGCGGCAGCCGGAACAGCCCCAGCAGATACAGCCCCGTCACCACCGCCAGAATCAGCCAGACCAGCAGCACGATCGTGTGGTCGAAGAAGACTTGCGCTGGGTCCGCGACGCTGAAGAACTTCACCGCCGCCCCGATCTCAATCAGCCCCATCACCACCTTGACCGTATTCATCCAGCCGCCGCTCTTCGGCAGCCCCTTCAGCAGCCGCGGCAGCAGCGCCAGCACGATGAACGGCGACGCGAACGCGGACCCGAACGCCGCCATCCCCACCACCGGCCAGAAAATTTCCCCCTGCGCCGCCGCCACCAGCAGCGAGCCGGCAAAGGCGAACGTGCAGGTGAAGCTGGTCAGCGTGAAGGTGAGCGCCATGAAGATCGCCCCCAGGTAGCCGCCGGCCGATTCGCGGGTAGCCGTCATGGTCAGCAGCGACGACGGAACCCGGATCTCATACATCCCCAGCATGTTCAAGCCGAACACGACAAACACCGTGCCGATGAACGCGTTGACCCAGAACCCGTTCGCCAGGGCGTTGAGCTGCGACGCCCCGAACACCGCCGCCACGCCGACGCCGATGATCGTGAACGTCAAAATGATCGTCCCGCCGTAAACCAGTGCCAGCAACACCGGACTGGAGTGCTGCTTCTCGCTCTGCTTCAGAAAGAAGCTGACGGTGATCGGGACCATCGGGAACACGCACGGCGTCAGCAGCGAGACGAATCCGAAGCCGATCGCCGTCAGAATGAACGGCAGCAGTCCCTTATCCTGCGGTTGCCCCTGACGGACCGGCTCGGTGACGGGAGCGGCCGCCGCCGGCGCTTCGCCCGGCTGGATCGGATCCGCTATCGCTTCCCGCGGCGGTTTTGAGAGCATTGGCGCACGCTGCGCAACGTACAAATCCACCGCGTGCGGCAACGCGAACGCAAACGTCCGGACCGGCAGGCAGCGACCTTCGATACACGTTTGCCAGGCGATTTCGCCCGACAGACCGTAGTTGGCGGGATCGGTGACCTCGTACTTCCGACTCCAGGTCACCGCCTTCTCGTGAATCTTCAGCGTCAGTCCCGCTTCTTCATGAACTGCCGACGGTGTCGAGGGCTGAAACGCCTCGTCGACCGCTTTCAGTCCGCGCAGGTTGTCCACAAAGATCTCGGTCGGCGTCCCGCCCGCTCCAACGTGGTCCAGTCCGAACGTGTGCCAGCCCTCGTCAAGCCGTGCCGTGATCGCCAGAGTCACAATCTCCCCGACCTTCGGGTTGGCCGGAGTCAGCGCGATCGCAAACTCGGTCGGATTGTCCTTGGCCTTCGCTTTGGTCGGGCGTTCCACGAACGAATAATGCAACGGCGCCGCCGAGGGCGTCGCTGTCGGAGCGGAAGCCCCGCCGACGACGGCGACCGTCTGGCTGAAGGCGAACGGTGGCCGGATCGGCACGCACATCCCCCCCTCGCCCGAACTGCAATACTGCCCCTCCAGCGTCCCTTTTACTTTCGCCTCGGTGACGCCGGCCAACACCCGGTACTTGCGCGACCACGTGACTTCGTCGAAAAACTTGGAGACATCGGTGCCGAACAGCGGCTCGAACGCCGTCTTGGCGGGATGGTCCGGCACGAACGCGGCGTCGATCGCTTCGAGCCCCGTTTCCTCGGTCTTGATGACCGTCTTGCCCCCAAAATCTCCGTCCGTGCCGTAGATGTAGTAATCCGGCGGCAGCTTGACCCGCACCCCCAGCGTCACCGTCTCCCCCGCTTTCGCTTCGGTCGGAGTCAGCGTCACGGTAAACTCAGGCTTGGCCCGGCTCTTCTTGCCGCGCGGCTGCAGCGAAAGATTGCCCAGATCAAAATCCTGCGCCAGCGTCATGCTGGAAATGAGCACCAGGCAGACAGTGCAGAGAATCCCACGGAGACTGCGGATCGCAGGCATGGCGTCACTTTCGAACTTCGGCCCGGAATGCCCGAGATCGCTGTGCGCGACCGGACCCTTCCCTGTTCATTCTACGTCGGACGGACGATCTCCGCAGACCGCCTCCGCCCCTCAACGCGTTCTCGATCCCAATATTCGCTCACCCCGCATGTTACAACAGTGAGTCAGATCACAGAAGCGGACCTTTCTTACCAGACGCAGGCCCCGATTCCCTCCGGAATCCGCCGCAACCCGCAACACGCCAGTCGCTTACGACTCGAAAGGATCAGCCTCGGTGCGATTTGACGCCTTCACCCCCGGCGCGCTGCGAACGATCCGGCGAAGCCTCTGGCTGGCCCGCCGGTCTCAGGACGTGGCCTGCCTGCCGGATCACCTGCTCCATGCCCTGTTCCTGGAAGAAAACCGGTCGCTGGAGTTTCTCGCCGCACGCGGCGTCACCGCAGCCACGCTGCAACTGGAACTCCCCGCCGAAATGGACCTCCCGGCCGACGAACCGCTGGAATTGCAGCTCTTCGACGAGCTGGCGCAGGTCATTCTCACTCAGGCCCGCAGCCAGGCGGTGGAATCCGGAACCCACGACCACGTCGGAACCGAACACCTCCTCTGGGCGCTGCTCCATACGCCGTCCGACGCCGCCAAACGCCTGGCAGACCTCGGGTTGCGCCCGGAAGAACTGTTCGCTCCCGCACCCCGCACACCCGATCTGAACGCGGAACCGCTGACGTCGGAGTCCCGCCTGGATCTCCGGGAAGCCACCCCCTCCGACGCCACCGAGACGTATCGGATTCTCGACGCAGCCGCCAATCGCGTCCGCGAAGGTCTCCGCGTCATCGAAGACTACGGCCGGTTCGGACTCGACGACAGCCTCCTGGCCCGCGAACTCAAGGAGCTCCGGCACGCCCTGACCGCGGCCCTCTCCCGGCTCCCCTCCCAGGCCCTGCTCGCGGCCCGCGACACCCTCGGCGATGTCGGCACCCGGATCAGCACCCAGGCCGAGTATCGCCGGTCGTCACCCGTAGTCGTCCTGCAGGCCGCGTGGAAGCGGGTCCAGGAGGCCCTCCGCTCGCTCGAAGAATACGGAAAAATCCTCGACGCCGACTTCTGCGGCCTGATTGAACAGCTCCGCTACCGCACCTATACCCTCGAAAAAGCCTTTCTGCTCTGCACGACCAACCGCGACCGCCTGGCCGGGCAGCAGCTCTATCTCCTGGTGACGCAAAACCTCTGCGACCACGGCGCCGGTCCCGCCATCCGGGGCGCCCTGGAAGCCGGCGTCCGCATCGTCCAGGTCCGCGAAAAGTCCCTCCGTGACCGCGAGCTCGTCGAATACGCCCGCCGCGTTCGACTCCTCACCCGCGAATTCGACGCCCTCCTCATCATGAACGACCGCCCCGATCTCGCGGTGCTGGTCGACGCCGACGGCGTCCACGTCGGGCAGGAAGAGCTTTCCGTCCACGACGCCCGACGGATCGTCGGCCCCGACCGACTGGTTGGCGTTTCCACCCATTCCATCGAACAGGCGCGGCAGGCCGTCCTCGACGGCGCCGACTATCTCGGCGTCGGGCCGACGTTTCCCTCCGGCACCAAGTCGTTTGTCGAATTTCCCGGCCTGGAATTCGTCCACGAAGTGGCCCGGGAAATTTCCCTCCCCTGGTTCGCGATCGGCGGCATCCACGGCGGAAACGTCCAGCAGGTGATCGGCGCGGGAGCCCGACGGGTCGCCGTCAGCGCCGCCATCTGCGGCGAATCGGTCCCGCGCGACGCCGCCGGCGAGCTCCTGGCCTGGCTCCGCGCCTGACGGAAATCCTTCCACCGGAACACAATGGCAGTTCCAGGCGGAAAATCGACGCCGCAAAAGCAATGCACTCTCCCCAGTACCCCTGGCTATCCCAGAATAGTTGCGAGCAACTTGGCAACCCGTCTTCCGGCATACGCCGGGTCCCGTTTATTATCTCCGTGATTCCGGGAAACGGTTGCAGACAGATCGGGGGGAAATCCCGATGGTCCTTACGGACGGTTGTAATCGGCCTGCCAGCAAGGATGCGATGGATGGTGCGGCTCGTCACGGCGGCCGGCATCAGGAGTGAGGCCCGTCGATGACGCACTTTTTCGAACGACGCGATCCGTGGGGCAACGGGTACGCCATGTGGGTCGTTCTGGCCCTCGTCTTTGTCGCGCCGCTCGCCTGGTGGTCCCTCAAGCAGACCCGGCTCGAAAACGACGTCGAGAACTGGCTTCCCGCCGCCGACCCCCAGCTTAAGGTTCTGCGCTGGGCGCGCGAGCAATTCCCCGTCGAAGAACGGATCTTCCTCACCTGGGACGACAGCTCCCTGGGCGACGCCCGCCTGTCCCGCCTCGTCGAGAAACTCGAAGGATTCACCGACGCCGAGGGGGTCAAACGCTCGGGTCTGATGCACGTGTCCGACGTCGTCGAACCGCGCGAAATCCTGCGAGCGATGCAGGAACACAGCATCGAACCGCGCGAAGCCGTCCGCCGCCTGGAAGGGACCGTCCTCGGAGCCGGCCCCTTGCGCCTGCAGCTCACCGATGCCGCCAAAACGCGCCTGCGGAAAGTGAAAGCCGAACTCGCCGCCGCCGCCAAATCGAAGTTCGGCATCGAACTCCGCTTTCATGACGCGCAGCCCAATCTGGCCGCCCTCGTCGCCGTCCCCCTCCCGGAAGGCGAAGAGTCCCGCGGGCACGGCGCACCCGCCGTATTGCGACCCGACGGGGAACTTTCGGACGAGACCTCGCTCGATCACGATCTCTCAGTCTCGTTCCGCGGCATGCGCTCCGGATCTCCGCTGACCCGCGAAGTCTCCGCCTGGCTCGAACAATCCACGCTCGGCGCCGACGACGGGACGACCGGCGCGGAAAAACTCATCTCGCGCTCCTTCTTCGTCCCCGGCGCCCCCGCGGCCGTCGCCGTCAGCCTCTCCGAAGTCGGCCTCGCCGAAAAACGCGAAGCAATCCTCGCCATCCGCGCGGCGGCTGAGGCCGTCGGAATTCCCCGCGATCAGTTGCGCCTCGGCGGCAGCGCCATCGCCGGCACCGAATTGAACGCCGAAGTCAAGCAGGCCGGGTGGGATAAGGCCCAGCCCCTGCACCTGTTTCATAAGCGGTCGGTGATTCTCACCTCGGCCCTGATCGGCGCGCTGATGGCCTTCTGCATGGTCCGCAACCTCCGACTGTCCGCCCTGATCCTCTTCGTCGCCTGGTTCACGCCGTTCCTCGCGGTTGCCCTGGTCCCTGTGACCGGGGGCTCGATGAATATGGTCCTCGTGGTGATGCCGTCGCTGCTGATGCTCCTGACCCTCTCGGGAGCCATCCATGTCGCCAACTACTGGAAACACGCCGCCCTGCACAATCCGGCCACCGCCGTCGTCGAAACCTGCAAAGTCTCCGCCGCCCCCTGCGGACTCGCCAGCCTGACGACCGCCATCGGCCTCGCCTCCCTGTGCACCAGCCCCCTTGCCCCCGTGCGCGACTTCGGCCTCTACGCCGCCATCGGCACGCTCCTGTCCCTCGGAATGGTCCTCTACGTCCTCCCCGCCCTGCTGCAGCTCTGGCCCGCCAGACCGCCCGCCCGCGAAGAAGTCGACAACACGGTCTGGCGAACCTTCGGCCGCGCCATGACCCACCGTCCGTCGCTCCAGGCCGCCGTCTTCCTGCTCGTCTGCGGCGTCGCCTCCTTCGGCCTCACCCGGTTCCGGACCGAGACCAAGGTCATCCGCTATTTCCCGGAGACCTCCCGCGTCGTCCAGGACTACCACTTCATCGAAGAAAACCTCGCCGGCATCGTCCCGGTCGAAGTCATCGTCCGCTTCGACGAGCAGGCTCAGGGAGAACAGAACTTCCTGCAGCGGATGGAAGTCGTCCGCGCCATCGAAGAAGCCTTCCGACAGTATTCCGAAGTCAGCGGCGCCATCTCCCTCGCCGACTTCCAGCCCGTCAGCGCCCCCCCGGAATCCGACTCGTTCCTGGCCGGCAAGCAGTACATCAAACGCGCCAACACCATCGAAGAGCGGATCCGCGAAGGACAGATCCCCGCCTCCCGCTCGTTCTACACCGTCGCCGCCCGGCCCCACGACCTCGACCAGCCCGGCGATCAGGGACTCAACCACCCGAAAGACGAGCTCTGGCGGATCAGCGCCCAGACCGCCGTCATGTCCGAAACCGAATACAGCCGCATTCTCAACGATCTCAATCAGCTCACCCGCAACATCCTTCGGCTGCACCCCGGCACCGAGCACGTCATCACCGGCGCCGTCCCCCTCTTCCTCCGAACCCAGGTCGCCGTCCTCGAAAGCCTCGTCTCCAGCTTCGGACTGGCTGCCGTGCTCATCCTCGCCGTCTTCGTCATCCGACTCCGCAGCCTCCCGGCCGCCATCGTCGCCATGATTCCCAACGTCGTGCCGATCACCGTCGTCTTCGGCGCCATCTCCTGGTTCGGACATCGCGTCGATATCGGCACCATGATCACCGCCTCCATCGCCCTCGGCATCGCGGTCGACGGAACCCTGCACTACCTCACCTGGTTCCAGAGCGGTCTGAAAATCGGCCATTCCAGGAATCAGGCCATCGCCGACGCCCTCATGCACTGCGGCCCGCCCATGTGGCAGACCAGCCTCGTGGTGGCGGGAGGGCTGCTCGTCCTCGCCCCGGCGGAACTGCTCCTGATCAGTCGCTTCGGCTGGCTGCTGTCGGCGATGATCTTCGTGGCCCTGCTCGCGGACATCATGCTCCTGCCGAACCTGCTCGCGTCACCCCTCGGCAAGCTGTTCGAGCCGCGCCTGGCGGCGAGCAAGGAACCGAAACCGGGCATCGCCGAGCCGGCCACCTCCGCGACTCCTTCGGCGGTCCCCGCGCCGCACCTGTCGTTTGAGGCCCCGGTGCGATCGTCGATCCGCCCGGAAGCCTGAGTCTCTCGCGACTTTCGCCCGAGGTTGCGAATGCGCAGGGCGAGAAGAACGGGGCCGGATCACTCCGATTTTGCCGCCTTCTTACCGCCCTTCTTGTTCGGTCCGCTCCCGGCCGGTCGCGGCGGGGGGGGATTGCGTTCAGCGACGGCTCGGAGCTCCGCCAGCTTCGCTTCCCAGCGGGCGGCCAGCTTTTCGACCTTCTCCGGAAAACCTTCCGCCAGATTCAGGGTTTCGCTCCGGTCGATCCCCAGATTGAACAGCTCCCACGGCTCGTTCCCCTCGCTGACCAGCTTCCAGTCTCCCACGCGGATCGCCCGGTTCCCGCTATGGAACCACCACAGATCCTCGTGCTGCGCCGCCCCATCCTCGGCAAACAACGGCGTCAGACTGTGACCCGGCAACGCCGGCTGCGGCTCATTCTGGAACACCTCCGGCAACGTCGCCCCTGTCACCTCCAGCACCGTCGGAACCACATCGATCAAATGCGCAGGCGTATGCCGCAGCTCCCCCCGACTCGTGATCCCATTCACCCAGCAGGCGATCAGCGGCGTCGAGATTCCCCCTTCATGCACGAAAATCTTCGAACGCCGCAACGGTGCATTCGCCAGATTCGCCCAGCCCGGTTCGAGGCACTGGTAGGTCGCCGCGGAACCGATGGGGGCCGTCGGATCGTGGCCATCGCCGCGCAGGATCTTTTCTGCGCTGGCGCCGTTGTCGCTCGCAAACAGAATCAACGTGTTGTCGAACGCATCCATCGCCAGAAGCTGATTGAGCACCCGCCCGATCTCACGGTCCATCCGGTCGACCATCGCGGCGTGGACTTCCATCCGCTGTTCCCACGCCCGCTGTTCCGCACCGGTCAGCTCGTCCCAGGCGGGGACGCCGGGAGTGCGATCGGAGAGTTCGCACTTCACCAGCCCCAGCTCTTTCATTCGCGTCAACCGATCTTCGCGGAGCGCATCCCAGCCGTGGCGGAACTTGCCGCGGTAGCGGGCGACGTCTTCGCGGAGAGCCTGCAGCGGGAAGTGTGGGCAGGTGAAGGCGACGTAGTGGAAGAACGGCGTTCCCGCATGCCGCTCCGCGTGCTCCTTCAGGCACTTCACCGCATGGTCTGCAATCGCCACGGTGGCGTAGTAACCGGAATCGGGTTCGACGGGGGGAAGCTGCACGTCGTCTTCGTAGTGGACCTTCGGGTTGAAGAATCGATCCTGATCCTGAACCCAGTACGAGTGGTCGAAGCCGTTCTCGACCGGCTTGCCGTCGACATGCCACTTCCCCGAGTGATAGCTGCGATAGCCGACCGACTTCAGCCGGGCGGGCAGGAGCTGCGCCCAGGGCTGCCGGACGCCTGCTCCGCCGGTGGGATAGGGGAGGTCGGGGACGGTATCGCGACGGACCTGCTGGGCGTAGTAGCCGGTCAGGAGCACCGCGCGGGAGGGCCAGCAGCGGGCGGTGTTGTAGAACTGCGTGAACCGCAGACCGCCGGCGGCGAGCTGGTCGAGGTTGGGCGTGGCAATCTCGCCGCCGTAGCAGCCGACATCGGAATAGCCCAGGTCATCGGCCAGAAAGACGACGACGTTGGGGCTGTCGGTCGCCGGAGCGGATGTCGTCAACCCGGCGATCAGTGCAGCGAGCAGGAGCCGGCAGAGGTGGGATGTCATGGGGCGGCCTGTCAGCAGAAAGAAAAAATGAACCACGAATGATCGTACCGGACGAAGGACGGCGCGTCAGCGAGCTGACGGCCGGAAACGGTGAGTCGAGCGTTCCACACGGGAACGCTGCGAACGGACTCAAGCCGAGTGCCGGGCCATCCGAATTGGAAGAAGTCGGGATTGCGCGGACTGGGTTGTCAACTCCGCGGAATCCCGGCCAATTGTTACAATAGAGAATGCGGGAAACTTTTCTCTGTCACCGCAGCGAGAATGCGCCTACAATCGGGGTGATTCGAGGCTCAGGGAGTTTTCTGCTGATGTCCGCCGCGTGGCTGCTGTCTGCTGCGATGCGTCTTGCGCTGGCCGCCTGCCTGGCGGTTCCGGCGTGGGCCTCGCGCGACTGCTGCTGCTCCCGGCAGACGGCCCTGGCCGCCGGCAAATCCTGCTGCGGTGCTGCCGCGCCGGAGTCGAAGCCGCTCCCTCCCTGCTGCGCAAAACGCCTGGCCGGGCGGCAGAAGACGAGCGGGCCGCAGGTCGCCTCGCACCACCGCTGCTCCTGCGAAAGACACTCAGCCGCCGCCACTCCCTCCGTCCCCCCGCGTACTCCCGCCGCAGCCCCGTCCACCGACGCGGAGCTCCTGGCCGCCGCTCCCCTCCTCTGGCTGGCGATGCCCGCCGAGAACGACGCCGCGACATTTCGCCCCGGCGTCGCCAGCGAGCCCGATGCCGCCCCCTGGGGCGCCGCCCTCTGCCTGACCTGCTGCCGCTGGAACGTCTAACCGTTCTCCGCCGCGCCCGTCTGTCTCTGTGAGCGCGGCCTCTGGCCCCTGACCCCGTCGGCCCACCAAGCCGTCTCGCGGTCGGCCCCCTGCCTGGTGCTTCCGCATTCCGTCTGTTGCGGAATGCCTTCCGAACTCTGGAGTCTGCGGCGGGGCGGGAAGGTCCCGAACCGATTCCGCAGACTCAGATCCCGCCTCTTGCGTTGTGGAGTTTCCCCATGTCTCTGCGTCTTCTGAGTCTTGCTGCTGTTGTCGCCCTGGTCGGAGCCTTCTCGCTGAATGCCGCCGACGAGAAGAAGGAATCGAAGGCGATGTGCCCGGTGTCGGGCAAGGCCATCGATATGTCCAAGTCGGTCGCCTACAAGGGAGCCAAGGTCTACTTCTGCTGCGGCAACTGCCCGGGCGCGTTCGAGAAGGATACGGCCAAGTTCGCCACCAAGGCCAATCATCAACTCGTCGTGACCGAACAGTTCAAGGAAGTGAAGTGCCCGCTGTCCGGCGCGAAGCTGAATCCGGAAGCGACCGTCGAAGTCGCCGGCACGAAGGTCGCCTTCTGCTGCGACAAGTGCCAGGGCAAGGTGGCCGCCGCCAAGGGCGAAGAACAGCTCAACCTGGTCTTCGGCGACACGGCGTTCGCGAAGGGTTATGAGATCGCCAAGAAGAAGTAATCGCAATCTTCCTCTCGTTCCCAGGCTCCCGCCTGGGAACGCCCTCTTCCGCGGCTCCGCCTCGTCTTCCCTGGGACGAATCCCAGTCAAAAGGAGGACGCAGAGCGTCCAATCGGGTAGGAGGCGGGGTTGCCCCCGCCGTCCTCCCACACCACCGGACGTACTCATCGTATCCGGCGGTTTCCGTTAATGTTGGAGCCGTAAGTATCTTTCCAGAGGATCGACCAGTCCCAGAGATTGGAACCAGGCGTTGCTCATGCCTTGCTGGGCAGCGGGGGTGTGAGCCATCCGCCACCAGCCTTTGCCGCTCGCCGCCGTCGTCCAGCAACGGTTCCAGGGAACACCCAGATCGTGCAGGAAGTCGGTGATCGATTTGGCCCGCTTCCGCTGTTTCAGTCGCACGCACCGCAGTTTCCGCCGAACCCAACCGCCCAGTTCTGCCAGAGCGGACCGCGCTTTCGCATGGCGAAAGTACGTCACCCAGCCTGTCAGGAAGGAGTTGAGTTCCTGGATCTGTTGGTCAAGGCTGACGCCTCGGTTGCGACGAGTGATTTCGCGGACGCGATCCTGCGCACGCTCCAGACTTTTCGGGGCGATGGTCAGCGTGCCGTCGGGCAGGAGCCGATGTCCCAGGAACTTCCGTTCCTGCACGGGAGCCACCGCACTCTTCGCCGGATTGACTCGCAGTCGCAAGCGCCCTTCCAGGAACTGTGTCACTGTCGAAAGCACTCGTTCTCCCGCTGCCTGCGACCGCACGTAGATATTGCAGTCGTCGGCGTACCGACAGAACTTGTGTCCCCGCCGTTCGAGTTCCTGGTCCAAATCGTCCAGGAGCAGGTTCGCCAGCAAGGGGGATAACGGTCCCCCTTGAGGCGTCCCCTCGTGTCGTTCGATACACACGCCGTGCTGCAGCAACCCCGCTTCCAGGAAGCGGCGGATGATCCGCAGTAGACGCGGGTCGGCAATCCGACGAGCCAGACGCGACATCAGGATGTCGTGATTGACGCGGTCGAAGAACTTCTCCAGGTCGAGGTCCACCACGATGGTGCGGCCCTCCGCCACATAGCGACTGGCTTGCGCCAGTGCCTGGTGCGCCCCGCGTCCCGCGCGAAAGCCAAAACTTGACGCTGAGAATGTCGGGTCCAGGAGTCGTTCCAACACTTGCAGGATGGCCTGTTGCACCAGACGGTCCACCACGGTCGGGATGCCCAATTGTCGCACCCCGCCCCCGGGCTTCGGGATTTCCACCCCACGGACCGGTTGTGGTTGATAGGTTCCGTCCAACAGACAGGCAATGAGCGCCGTCTTGTGTTCGGCGATCCAGGTCTTCAGATGCTGGACAGTCATCCCGTCCCCTCCCGGAGCCCCCTTGTTCGCCAGCACGCGGCGGTACGCTCGGTTCAAATTCTCACGGCTGGTCACCTCCTCCATCAGACTTGCGGTCAAGGCTCGTGCTGGGGTCAACGCCGTGAGCGATTGCCGCTCCTCGCACCGAACAGGTTGGATGCCGTCCTCGCCGTTCTGGCCGGGGCGCAGAAACTCCTCCGCACCTTCGAAGTCGAAGGTCCGCTGGTATTCTCCGCCTTGCTGCTGCTCCACGCTCATCGAGTCGTTCCCGACTGCTCCTTGCATCAACGAATTCGGTCCTTCGTGCTGGCGGGGCGATCTTGCGGTCCCTGGCTGTTTCTGCCCTTTAGGGTCAGTGTCTCGACCGAGCGGATCGACGGCCCAACACTACTACGACCTCGGCTGACTTCTCCCACCCCATCTCCACACGTTGCCGCATGAATAGCGAAGATCGCCTTCGCAGAGCAGGAGACCTCCCAGGTTAAGCCTTGAATCTTTCCCTCGGGCCCCGCCGGATCTACCGCTCACACGTCCGAGTGACTATCGGGCGTCCGCGTCCATTGCCGCGTTACCCCGTGTGAACGGCCTTGTATCCGATTTCTGTACGTCGAGTCCGAGTTTTGGCATCGGTTCCCTTCAGATTTCGCCTCGCGACGAACACCCTGACCTAGCCTCGCGGTTCCGGTCACAACGGCCCGCAGAGAACTTGCATCTCCGAGATTCAAAACATGCCTGGCAAACAAACCAGCATTCCCAGGCAGAGCCAGGGAATGAGCAAAACCGCCAGCACGAGCCCCGTAGCCACCAGGCCGCGGGGCTCGTGGCCTTCACCCCCTCCTTCGTTCCGAGGCTCCACGTCGTCTGCCACTTGACGGATTCGAGTGAGTCAGAAAGAGGACGCAGAGCGTCCAAAGAAGCATTCCCAGGCGGAGCCTCGGAACGAGGGAAATCTCCTCACCAGGTATATCGCAGCGTCGCACTGGTCGCAGCGCGCCACTGGCGGCTCGTCCCAGTGCCGCCCCTCAACCATTCTCGACGCCTCTTCGGCCCCGTTGGGGTTCAGGATGCGGACCGACCCGTTTTAACGATTACGGCGTCCGCATTGCGACCACTCATTCGCGACCGCCCTGCCGGTTTCCAGAGTGGATTGCGGCGTGCCTCGAAGACTCGGATCACCCTGGTATCGACCTGAAATTTCCAAGGTTCCCGGCGGGGCTGCTTGGCCTACTTCCACTGGCAGGCGGTCAGGCCTTTCAGGTCGCGGATGAAGAGCTCGTGGCCAGCGACGGCGAGGTGGGCCCAGGTGGAGTCGTCGGTGAGGTGGACTTCGTCGAGCAGATCGAACTTTTCCGGCGTCGCGCGGATGAGGCGCAGGTCGCCGGTTTCGTCGAGGGCGAGGATGCGGTCCCCCTGGACGACGAGGCTCCAGTATTTCCCGAACGGCGTGCTGACCCAGGCTTCCTTGCCGGTCGCCAGGTCGATGCAGGCGAAGCGCTGATTTCGCAGGTGCAGGTAGGCGTGGCCGCCGATGATCACCGGCGTCGACATGTAGCCCTGGACTTTGTTTTTCCAGACCTGCGAGACGGCGGCGTCGGTCGGGTCGACTGCGAACAGGAACGAGCCGCCGCCGTAGCTGCTGGTGAAGAGCTGATTCTCGTACCGGGTCGGCGTGACGATGTTCATGCCGCGGAAGGCTTCGACGGGAGTTGACCAGAGGACCTTGCCGCTTTCGGGTTCGACGCCGGCGAGTTTTTCGCGAGTCTGGACCAGCAACTGGGGTTGTCCGTTGAGGGTGGTGAGGATCGGCGAGGAGAAGGCGCTGCCGTTCATGCCGCCGCCGTCATCGAGGGTTCGCCAGAGGACTTTCCCCGTCCGTTTGTCGAGCTTCACGAATCCACCCCCCGCCTGGACGTAGAGGACGTCGTCAACGACGAGGGGGGAGCAGACGAAGCCGAAGGCGGGGAGCGGCGACTTGAAGACCTCGGCGAAGTCGAGGCGCCAGCGTTCGGACCCGGTGGCGGCGTCGAGGCAGACGAGCAGGTCGCGCATGCCGCCGACGTAGAGGGATTCGCCGTCGCAGGCGGGGGTGGAGCGGATCCAGTCGCCGTTGGATTTGGCGAAGAAGGGGACGCTCAGGGCGCCGGTCCAGGAGACTTCCCAGAGTTTCTGGCCGGTTGCCCGGTCGAGGGCCTGAACGTGCTCGGTCTTCGCGTTGCGGGTTTCGGTGGTATAGACGCGGTCGCCGACGACGATCGGTCCGGAATAGCTGGGACCGAGTTCGGCTCGCCAGGTCCGGGTCAGTCGGCCGCCCGAGATCTTCTCGGGCCAGGCGGGTCCGGCGACGGTTCCGTCGCGGGCCGGGCCGCGCCACTGCGGCCACGAGTTTTCGACAGCGTCGGCCGCAAAGGCAGACGTCGGCAACAGGACCAGGGCGCCGGTCAGGAGGAGCGATTTCGCGAGCATGGCGAATTTTCCCGGGACGTGGAGGCTGGATTCAGGGTGTGGCGTCGCTGAGCAGCGCGGGGGGACCGGCTGCGGCGAGCCAGGTTTCGGCGAAGGATTCGAGCTGCTGCATGTTCTCGCAAAACGTTGTGAAGCGGATCTGCCGGCGGAGGGACTCGTCGAGCGCCTGGCCGCCGATCACGAGGGGGACGCCGGCGTCGTGGGTGGCCTGGGCGACGAGGGCGTAGTCGTGGAGGAACCGGTCCGGATCGGGAATGGTGCTGATGCTAAGCCAGACGAGGGCGGGTCGATGCTTGAGGATGGCGGCGGAATAGGACTCGGCGGGGAGGTTGGTTCCGAGCGAGAAGGCCCGCCAGCGGCATTCGAGGAGGACGAGTTCGACCATGGAGGTGGGGATGCGGTATTCGTCGCCGGCGAGGGTGCCGCCCAACGCGACGGGCTGCAGGGGATCGATGAGGTTCCAGGCGAGTCGGAGCTCGTGGAGGATGCGCTGGGCAATTTCGCAGGCGGTGCGTTCTTCGAAGGGGGCGATTTCGCTGCGGACCCAGCAGGCGCCGATTTCCTGGAAGGCCGGCTGGACGACGTAGTCGAAGATGGTGGCGAGTCGGTGTCCGGCGAGATAGAGGTCGAAGAGGATGCGACGGGCGAGTTCGTCGTTGGGTTCGAGGAGGGCGCCGAGGAGCTCTTCGGCGGCCCGGGAGAGTGAGCGGGGGGTCTGGCCGCAGCGGGGGGGGAGCCCGAGTAGCTCGGGCTGGACGAGGGTTTGTCCGGTTTCCTGGAGGAACTTGAGGACGCCGTTGAGGGGGAGCCGGCGGTGTCCGCCGACGGTGCGGACGGTGGGGAGCGCCCCCCGATCGCACCAGCGTTTGAGCGAGGATTCGCTGACGCCGATGGCCTGGGCGACCTGCTTCGGAGTGAGAAGTTCACGGGGAGTCACGAGAGTCTCGCGGGATCGACAACTCGTTTGGCGGAGACGAGTTTGAAAATATCGGCGAGAAATTCTAGGCGGGAGGGGGCTGTCGGCCAGTGCGCGATTCCGGGGGCTTCCGGAATGGGGTGCGGGGGCGAGGCGGTTCCCGCCCGATGGTCGGGCAGGGGTGCGCGGGAAGTTGACAGCGAGGTCGCGGAGAGGCCGGGGGGGCGGTCTGGCGGGGCAAGCGTCGAGGAGCGAGAAGACGCTGCAACGGTTGTTCTGGAAGCCGGTTATGGCAATTGAGCGGATCGGCGGGCGTCGTGTTTGCGATGAGTCTGGTACGGCGGTTGCTGCTCTTGGAGGTCGCCTGCCTGCGCAGCGACGGCTGCGCGGGGACTCAAAGATGACTGCTGACCCGTGGGTTTCGACCTTGAGGCGACCGCCCCGGACTGTCGTGCGAAGTCCACCTCGCGGACTTCGTCCCCTGCCGACAGTTCGGGGCGGCTCTGTCTGGCTGTCGCATGCGTCATTTTTTGCGGCTGACTCGGCCTCTTCGGAAACGGGGCCTAGAATGTCAGCATCCGGGACGGAACCGCGTTCGGTTCAGTTCCACGTCACCACTGAGTCAGGAGGCGCCTCGATGCATCGCACGCAGATCGATATTCCGGAAGAGAAACGCCTGGAAGTGATTCGAATTCTCAGCCTGCGGCTGGCGGAGGCGATCGATCTGGGTCTGCAGACGAAGCAGGCCCACTGGAACGTGAAGGGGCCGTCGTTCATTGCGCTGCACGAGCTGTTCGATTCGGTGGCGGAGATCGTCGAAGAGCAGACTGACGAGATTGCGGAGCGGATTGCCGCGCTGGGGGGGATTGCGGAGGGGACGCTGGCGGCGGTCAGTTCGCGGACGCAATTGCCGGCCTACGACCTGACGCTGTCGACGGGGAAGGGACATGTGAAGGCGCTGTCGGCGGCGCTGGCGGCGTTTGGTAAGGGGGTCCGGGCGGATATCGATACGACGGATGAGCTGGGGGACGCCGTGACGGCGGACTTGTTCACGGGCGTGGCGCGCGAGATCGACAAGCAGCTCTGGTTCGTGGAGGCGCACCTGCAGGCGGAGGCGTAGCGGAAAAGTTCCGGCGTCGAGTGATCCGTTCGGTGCTGCCGGCGTTGTCCGAGGCGGAACGGCGAAACGGCCTGGTATTGCTCGAAATCGGGACGAATCTACACGATGCTCTGTGATTCCTGCGGCGCACCGCTGCCTGTCGGAACGCTGGTTTGCGAGCACTGCGGCCGGCAGGCTGTTCCGTCCGGGCCGGCGGCGCGGTCGCGGGGGAGCGTTCCCAAGCCGGCGGCACTCCGGATTACGGACGACGGTTGGAGTTACGAGCTGTCGTGGCGGTGGTTTCGGCCGGTGCACGTGTTTCTGGTCTTCTTCTGCGTTGTGTGGGACAGTTTTCTGGTGTTCTGGTATGCGATGGCGCTCGGCGGAGGGCCGCCGTTTCCGTTCAATCTGATCATGATCCTGTTTCCGATCGCGCATGTGGCGGTCGGAGTCGGTCTGACATGGTACACACTGTGCGGCTTCTTGAATTGGACGGTGGTGACGGTCCGGAACCACGAGCTGACGGTGCGCCACGAGCCGCTCCCGTGGCCGGGTCACCTGACGCTCGACGCCGGGGAGATCCGGCAGTTCTTTGTTCGAGAGAAAGTCAGCCACGGCAAGAACGGGACGTCAGTAACGTACGACGTTGAGGTGGTTGAGTCGGCGGGGACGAGCCGGAAGCTGGTAACGGGACTGGATTCTGCAGAGCTGGCGCTGGCGATCGAGCAGGGGTTGGAGCAGCACCTCAGGATCGTCGACGAGGGAGTGGCGGGCGAGGTGTCGCGCTGATCGCGGCGGATGCGTTTCTGGTTTCGCCGGGCCGGTTGCGTGCTGCGGCTGAGTCGAATTCGTCGGGGCGATGGAATGCGGATCGGGGTGTTTGCCGACAGTCACGACCATCTGGACTACATCCGCAGGGCGGTGGAGGTGTTCAATGCGGAGGCGTGCGAGCTGGTGCTGTTTGCGGGGGACTTCGTTTCGTCGATCGCGATCCCGCCGTTGCGGCAGCTCCGCTGCCCGGTTGTGGCGTGCTATGGGGACAACGAAGGAAACAAGCCCGGCGTGGCGGCGGGGATGCGGATCATCGGCGAGCTGGGGGAGCCGCCCTTCGGCTATCGGGCGGCGGACGGCACGCGGATTCTGCTCACGCATATGCTGGCTCATCTGCGGGAAGAGCCGGGTGAGTTCGACGTCTGCGTCTACGCTCACACCCACAAGGCACGAGTGCATTGGGACTCGTCCGGCCGGTTGTTTGTGAACCCGGGCGAAACGAGCGGCTGGACGTACCGGAAGCCGTCGGTAGCGATTCTGGAGACGCGGCCGCTCGATGCGCGGATTGTTGCGCTGTGTGAGGGCATCGTCACCATGTAGGGTCCGCTGTGAGGACCGGTACGTCGGAATTCGATTGCCAACCCGGACGGTCCGCCCAGCGGACCCTACGTCATTGCGTTCAACACGTCGGCGAGTGGAGATCAGCGCGGGGCGGCTTCGGTTCCGTCGATCCGGCCGTCGCAGTTGGCGTCCAATGCGGCGAATCGCGGCAGCGGACCGATGAATTCCTGGCGCGAGATTTCGCCGTCGCTGTTGCGGTCCATTGCGGCGAACCAGGCGGGGGCGACGACGTTGACGGTCGAGGGTTGGACTTCGACCATCGAGGCGGGACGGGCGAAGCCGAGCCGCTGCGCGAGCAGGGGGCTGGAGTCGCGGGCGAACGACAGGGTCATCCGCTGCGGGACTTCCTGGTCGGCGAGTTCGCCGTCGCGATTGGCGTCCCAGGCCGGGAGCTGTTCGCCTCCCCGGCGGAACTCGGCGGCGGAGAGTCGGCCGTCGCGGTTGGCGTCGAGCGATTCGAACAGATTCCGGCTGGAGTCGGCGGCGGTGATGACGAGCTGCTGTTCGAACAGGTGAAGGCGGGTCTCGGCGTAATGGGCCAGTTCCGCCTTGGTGACCTTCTCGTCGCGATCGCCGTCGAGGAGGGCGAACAGGGGCTGCAGGCCATAGTTGCGAAGCTCGGTCGCCTCAAGGTACTCGTTGGCGTCCCGATCGAGCGTCTGCAGCCAGGCGGCGGCGATGGCCTCGGCGTCCAGGGGGGGCTGGTTGACGCCCTGAAAACTGATCTGAAGTCGATTGAGCTGAAGAGCGATGCGGCCCGGTTCTGCGACGGGAGCAGCGTCCGTGGTCATTTGCGGTGTGACCTTCAACACGGCCGGTCGACCGCCGGCGGGGAGGTCGCAGGTGACGTTGTAACGGAGCGGCGGAGTTTGCAGCAGAGCGGCGAGCTCGCCGCGATCGAGCGATCCGCCGTGGTCTTTGTCGAATCCGGCGAACTGGCTTTCGGAAAGTCCCAGCTCGGCCGCCGTGAGCGTCCCGTCGCGGGCCGGGGCATGGTCGTACCGGCGGAGCAGCATCCGGACGGCGGCGTCGGTCCGCTCGCCGAGCGGCAGCACCAGGAACGGCCCGGTATCGGTCGAGCGGCCCATGGATCCTCCCATGCGGGAAACCACGCCCTGGCGGTTGGTGCTGTCGAGTTCGGCGGGAACGAGCAGGTCGTCTTCGTTTTCGTCGAGATGCCGCAGGGTGGTGAGGCCGTCCTGCAGTTCCGTGCGCGACAGTCGGCCGTTGCGATCCTGGTCGAGTCGGGAGAAGAGGACCACGCCGGCGAACTGCTGAGCGTTGGTCTGCAAGGCTCCGCCCGCCGGGGTGGCTTCGGACGTGTAGCGGAACGCGAGCGGGCCGAAGCCGAGCGAGTTCATGGAGGCGTTCAATTCGTCGCGCGAGACGGGGCCACGTTTCTGCTTTAGGAACGACGAGTCCTCGCGGTCGGCGATGGCGCGTCCGCCCCCGCCGTTGATCAGGAACTGAATTTCGGAGGAGGATGGGAGTCGAGGCGCGAGCTCCTCCCAGGTGGTCGTGCCGTCGGCATTCGCGTCGCCCTTTTCGAGCAGCGCGCCGAGACAGGCGTCCCAGCCGCTGCGGAGATCGCGCCCCTCGACGGTCACGATGAGACGCAGCCCGATCGGCCCCTCGTCGGCCAGGAGCAGGACGTCCTGATGGAGCGGCGGCGGATCATCGGCGGTCGCGGGGGTTGCGGCGGCGAACAGCAGCAGGATCAGGGAGAGCCGAGAGACGATCATGCCAGGACCTCCTCGATCGGCCTGGCGGCGGGATCGGCCAGGCGGATGGGGCGGCCGACGTTGGACATGTTCTGTTTGGTGGGATCGAGCCCCACCGCCTGCACGACGGTTGCCAGCAGGTCGGCGGTGGTGACCGGACGCTCGGCGACGGTCATGCCATCCGCGCTGGTCTTGCCGAGGGCCTGCCCGCCGCGGATGCCGCCGCCCCCCAGGACGGTCGACCAGGCGGCGGGGAAGTGATCGCGACCGGCGTTGTTATTGATGGAGGGCGTGCGGCCGAACTCGCCCATCCAGACGACGAGGGTTGAGTCGAGGAGTCCGCGCTGGCCGAGATCGTCCATGAGAGTCGCCCAGGCGGGATCGAGCGTGCCGCAGAGGGTTTTGAGCGTGGGGAAGTTCTGCTGGTGGGTGTCCCAGCCGAGGGCTCCTTCGGTTCCGCTGAAGCTGACTTCGACAAAGGGGACGCCCCGTTCGACAAGTCGGCGGGCGAGCAGGCAGCCCTGGCCGAAAGTGTTGCGGCCGTAGCGGTCGCGGAGCTCCGCGGGTTCGTCGTCCAGATCGAAGGCTTTGATCCCTTCGGAGCGCATCATCCGGACGGCGGAGGCGTAGGCGGAGCGATGGCTGTCGACCATGAGGCCGGGGCGGGCGGCGGCGAAGTCGGCTTCGAAGCCTTGCAGGAGGGAGAGCCGGCGATCGACCTGGGGGGCGTCGGTTCCCGGGTGGGACTCGACGTTCTGCACGCGGAGGGCGGCGTCGCTTTGCCCCGGACCGCTGCTGCCGACGATGAGCGGGGCGTATTGCGGGCCGAGGAATCCGGGACCGAATGCGGCGGGGGCGAGACCGATGAAGGGGGAGATGCTGACGTAGCCGGGGAGTTCGCAGTCGGCGGAGATCAGCTCTTTGCTGAGGAGGCTGCCGAGTGCGGGGTACTGGATCGGCCCCTGGGGGAGATAGCCGGTGCGCATGACGTGCGTGGCGCGGGCGTGGTCCCCTTCCTTCGTGCTCATGGAGCGGATGATGGCGAGCCGCCTGGCCTGCTCGGCGAGTTTTGGGAGATGTTCGCAGATCTGGACGCCCGGGGCGGCGGTGTCGATCGGTTTGAATTCGCCGCCGTTTTCGTGCTCCGGTTTCAGGTCGAACAGATCGATGTGGGAGGGGCCGCCGCTCATCCAGAGGAGGATGCAGGATCTGGGGCGAACGCCGGTCTGCTGCGCGCAGGCGGCGAGTTGCGGGAGCCAGCTCGCCCCCGCGGCGGCAGACAGGCCGCCGGTGACCTGCAGCCAGCGCCGGCGGGAGAGAGGGACAGACCAGGCGGGGGTGAAAGGAGCGTGTGGGGAGTTCGCTGGCATGACAGTCTCCGGCGGAGTGTGCGTCTGACTTCGTCGCCTGTTCGCAGGAGGGCCCGACAAGAATGTCGGGGCCGCCTTCTGTTGAAAAACTTTCTTCTGGCGGGGCAGACATTCCTGTCTGTCCGCTCCTGATGGACTGGCCTCAATGGTTGAACAGAAACTCGCTGCTGTTGAGCAAGGCCCAGAGGATGTCGCCGAGGACTTTGCGGCGTTCGTCCGGCGAAGCCTGCGCTTCGACCGCCTGAACGAGCCTGGCGGATTCTGCGGCGGCGGGGAGACGGCTGACTGTCGAGAGAAAGAGCGTTTCGATCTGCTCGGCGGCGGTCAGATCGGGAAAGGCGAGGATTGCTTCGAGGATGCGGAGCTGGCGGACGTCGGTTTGCGGACCGTTCATGATCAGGAGCGCCTGCAGGATGCTGGTCTGGCGATCGATCGGGCGGTCGGTGACGTTGGCGAACAGTTCGCGAAACTGCTGATCTTCACCCTGCGGCGCGAACAGGACCACCGATCGGTCGGCGACGTCGGGCGGGGCGGCGCCGGTGGCCCGCTGCAGGCTGCGGTAGACCGATTCCGCGGTGAGGCCCTGAACCGCCATCCGGGCGAAGCGGGACGGTTCATCCTGGCTGTCATGGGTTCTGCGGCTTGTGAGCTGGTACGTCCGGCTGTTGACGATGGCGCGGATCAGGAACTGCAGGTCGAAATCGTGGCGGGCGAATTCCCGGCCAAGCTCGTCGAGCAGCTCCGGGTGGCTGGGGATGTTGGCCGGGCTGAGATCGTCGACGGGGTCGACGAGACCCAGGCCGAAGAAGTGGGCCCAGAGTCGATTGACGGTCGCGCGCGCGAAGTAGGGGTTATCGCGGGCGGTGATCCAGTCGGCGAGGGTCTGGCGCGACGACGTGCGGGGCTTCCATTCGGGTTGATCGCCGTTCAGGAACGTCGCCTGGACGACGCGCTGGTTGATGTCGTCGGGAATGGCCAGTTCACGACGGTCGAAAACTTCGACCGACTGCTGCACGGGGATGTCGTCGGACCCGGCCCGGGCGGGAACGATGCCGGCGAAGAAGGCGGCGTACCCCCAGAACTGCCGGCGTTTCCAGGCGTCGAAGGGATGGTCGTGGCACTGCGCGCAGTCGATGCGGACGCCGAGAAAGGTACGGGCGGACCCGGCGGCCAGGTTTTCCGGTTTCATTTCTTTGGCGGCGAAGAACCCCGCAGGGGTCGCTTCGCGACCGGTGTTTCCCATCGTCATGGCGTTGGAACGGGACAAGGGGGCGGTCAGCAGCTCGCGGACCATGCGGTCGTAGGAGGTGTTGTCGATCAGCCGCTGGCGGAGCCAGCCTTCGAACTCGGGGGCCAGTGCGCGGAGATTGGGGTCGGTCTCCGTTTCGGGGAGCATCACCTTGCGCCAGGTCGACGTGAAATGCGCGATGTAACGGGGGCCGCTGAGGAGATGTTCGACCGCCTGGCGGCGTTTGTCGGGAGTGGGATCGGCGACAAAGCTGCGGACTTCCCAGACCGTGGGGATGACGCCGCCGATGTGGAGATTGATCCGGCGAAAAAACTCGGCGTCGTCGGAGAGTTCCGCGGGGACGACGCCGTCGATCTTCCAGCGGGCCTCAATGTGACGGTCGATGAGGTTGGCTGTGGCCTGGACTTCATCGGCGCGGGCCGTGCGAAGTCCGGCAGCGATCACGAGGAGCGTCAGGGCGATCCGGCAGCAGGGAGTTATACGTCGCATGGAGGAGTCTCCGAGGCGTCAGGGCTTCGCGGTCGACAGCCCGACGAGAGGAGCGATCAACAGATCCTTGAGAGGCCAGATCTGAGCCTGCCCGTCACCGCCGCAGGTGGCGAGCCACTGCCGGTCGGGGGAGACGGACAGGCCGTAGATCATTTTGTCCTGATGGTCGCCGAACTGGCGGATGCGGTTGCCGGTGGAAAGTTCCCAGAGTTCGAGGCGGCCGTTGAGGTCTCCGGTGAGGAGGGTCTGGCCATCGGGGAGGCAGAGGACGCGAGTGACGACGGTCTGCAGCTCCCACTCCCGGACCAGTGCCTGCGATTCGCGGTTGAAAATGCGGACTTTCTGATCGGAGCAGCCGGAGACGACCTGGCTGCCGTCGAGGGAGAAGACGGCGGACTTCACTTCGGCGGCGTGGCCGGGGAACTTGCCGATGAACTGCCCCTTTGCAGTGTCCCAGAGCGTGACTTCGCCGGGGGTCTTGTAGGAGCGCCAGTTGCCGGTGGCGGAGAGGAGCCACTGGCCGTCGGGGGAGACTTCGAGCGAGGTGATGGGGAGGTTCTGCGGCCAGCGTTTGAGGGTGCGGCGGTTCTCGGCGTTCCACATGCGAATGATGTTGTCGCCTCCCCCCGAGAAGAGCCGTTTGCCGTCGGGGGTGATCGCCAGGGCCGCGGCTTCCCGGCGATGGGCTTCGAGGACTGCCAAAGGCTCTTTACCGTCGGGCGCCCAAAGACGGACGTTGCCGTCTGCGCCGCTGGTGGCCAGCCAGCGACCATCGGGAGCGAGGAGGGCGCGCATGACGCCGGCGGGATCGGCCGTGAGCGTGTCTTCGAGTTTTCCTTCCCGCCAGTTCCAGCGTTTCAGCTTGCCGGCATGGTCGCCGGTCCAGAGCTGCCCGTCCTGCGGTCCGAAGAGGGCGACGCGGCAGACGGAGTTTTCGACTGACATGCGGGCGATGGCGTCGGTGACGGCCTCTGTGGCGGGGTAGCGGCGGACCAGGCGTTCGTAGCCGCCGGTGAGGATTTCTTTCGCCTGCGGAGCGTAGGCGACGGTGGTCAGGATTTCGTTGCCGCCGGTCAGGTCTTGCGGTTCGACGAGCGTTTGCCCGTCGATGGTCCAGAGGCGGGCGAAACCTGCGCGGCCGGTGGCGACCAGGGTTTTGCCGCGCGGGGAGATGGTGACATTCCAGAGCATGCCGCCGGCGTTCTCTTCGGTGTGGAGCGAGTTGCCTTCGGGGGACCAGAGGCGCAGTTCGCCGTCTTCGGCGGCGCTGGCGAGCCAGTCGCCGGAAGGATGCCAGTCGACCGAGCGGACGGCCGCGGAGTGCCCCTTCAGCTCCGCCGTCGATGCCTGCCGGGCGACATCCCAGATCCGGACGGAGCGATCGCCGCTGGCGGAGGCGACGAAGCGATCATCGGGAGACCAGACGACGGAGTGAACCGAGGCCGAGTGGCCTTCCAGCGTCGCAAGCTGCCGACCGGAGACCGCATCCCAGATGCGGACGGAGCGGTCATATCCGCCGGTGGCGAGACGCTGGCCGTCGTGGCTCCAGGCGACGCCGAGGACCCAGCTTGCGTGACCGGAGAGGGTCAGGACGGTCTTCACGGCCGTTGGATTCCAGAGACGGACGGTCCCGTCGAAGCTGGCGCTGGCGAGTTGCTGCCCGTTCGGGGAGAAGGCGACGGCGGTCACGACGTCTTCGTGGCCGGTCAGCATCTGGAGGAGGTCGCCGCTTTCGAGATCGCGGAGCTGCACGATGCCGTCTTCGCCGGCCAGGGCCAGCCAGCGACCGTCGGGGGAGCAGTCGAGATCGGTGATGATGGGAGGGGAGGCTTCTTCGCCGACGAAGGCGGGCGCGGAGACGTCGGTATTGAGATCGTAGAAGCGGACGCGGCCGTCGGCGCCGCCGTAGGCCAGCGTATGACCGTCCGGAGAAAACGCGACGCAGTGAACCATCTCGCCGGCATCCGAGAGAACATTCACCCGGTCCCCCGTCAGGGGATTCAGGATGGCCGCCTGACCGTCGTAGCTGGCGGTGGCGAGATACTGGCTGTCGGGGGAATAGCTCAGGTCGGCGATCGTGCGGCTGTGGGGCATAAATCCACGCCGGAGCGCGCCGGACTCGACCGACCAGATGCGGACGGTATTATCGATGCCGGCGCTCGCCAGGTCTTCGCCGTCGGGCGAGAAGGCCACGCTCATCACGGGGCTGGTGTGGCCTTCGAGGGCGAGAATCTGCTCGCCGGTCTCGGCGTCCCACAGGGCGGCGCGGCCGAAGATTGGTTCGGAGAAGCCGCCTCCGCCGGCGGCGAGCATCAGGCCGTCGGGGGAGAAGGCGACGCATTGCAGGCGGAAGACGTCGCCGGTGCAGCGTTTCAGCTCTGTTCCGGTGGCAGCGTCCCACAGTCGGAGTTCGGCGCCGTCGCTGGCGGTAGCGAGTTTGCGGCCGTCGGGGGAGAGGGCGAGGCGAACGACGCGGGAGCCGGCGGGGATCTCGCGCTCGTCGGCGATTCCCTGGGGACCGAGGGTCGCCAGGTGGACGACGTGATCCCAGCCCGACCAGGCGACGCGCTGGCCATTGGCGCTGAGGGCCACGGAGGCGACGCCGCGAACGGACGCCTGACTGACGACCTGGCGTCGGCGCTGGAGGTCCCAGACGCGGAGTCGACCGCGGGTGTCGGGGGCTCCGAAGCCGGCGGCCATCCAGTGACCGTCGGCGGACCAGGCGAGAGTGCGGACCGCGAGAGTGGTTTCGTCTTCGGTGCGAGCGGCGGCGGCGTACTTGGCGGGTTCCGCGCCGCCGGGCGATTCGGCGCAGACGCCGTCCGACCACGGCGACCAGGCGGCCGCGAGGGTGCTCAGCGCGATGAGCCACCGAACCGACATGGGAACCCCCGCTGGGAGACGACGGACGAACGAAGCCGGGTACAGGACAGATGGCAGACGGGACAAATGTCAGCCTAACAGTCGCGACGCCGGCCCGGCAAGGGGAATTGAGATGAGAGTCGAGAGTCGAGAGTCGAGAGCCAGACACGATCGGCCACGTCGCCAGTCCTGTCTGGCTCTCGACTCTAGACTCTCGTCTCTCGACTAAAAAAAAGAACGGCGACCAGAGGAGAGGGGCTGGTCGCCGTTGATGGCAGCGGGTTGTCTTCGACTTCGAACCGGTTCAGTTGTCGAGGGTGGCGCGGCCGGTGTTGGCGGCGCGGCGGATCGGCGCGGCCTGAGTGGCGCCGGTCTGCTGAATGTTGGAGCCGCTGATGACGGAGCGGTCCTGGGGGCCGCTGGAGGTGGCGGACAGGTAGTTGTCGACGCGGGTTTCCTTCTTGAGTTTTTCGAAGACTTGCGCGACGGACTGCTGGATCTTGGCTTCCTTGATTTCGTCGTAGAGGCCGTCTTTGACTTCTTCGATGTCGGTCACGATGGGTTCGGTGCGGCCTTCGCACTTGATGATGGCGTAGCGATTCGAGGCCATCTGGACGATGCCGGAGATTTCGCCTTCCTTGAGCTTGAAGGCGGCCTTTTCCAGTTCGTCGGAGCCGGAGAAGCGCGGGATCGGGGGGACGGCGCCGCCGAGCGAACGGCTGTTGGCGTCGACGGAGTACTTCTGGGCGAGCTGTTCGAATTCGGCGGGGGCCTTGTTGACGGCTTCCCAGCATTCCTGGGCCTGGTTGAGGCGGTCGAGGAGGATCATCTTGGCCTTGACGCGGGGTCCGTAGTTGCGGACGAAGGCTTTGTTGAGATCTTCTTCGGTGATGTCGACCTGTTCGCCGGCGAGCTTGCGGAGGGCGAGCATCGGCCAGATGACGCTCTGGCGGTACTGCTGGGGGGACAGGTTCCGCTCGGCCTGGAGCATGGCGTACCAGCCCTGGGGGTCGAGGTTGAAGCGTTTGGCGATGCGGTTGACTTCGGCCGTGACGTCTTCTTCGGTGACGACCAGGTTATTGGCTTCGCAGGCCTGCTGGATGATCATGCGGTTGATCAGGTCGTCGAGGACTTCTTTGCCGTGGCGGGTGACGCATTCGGCGGCGACGAGGTCGTAGGGGATGGTGTCTTTGCCGACGCGGGCGAGAGCTTTGGCAGTGGCTTTCTGGCCGGCGGGCTCGGTGGCGGCCTGCCCCGGCTGAGCGCGCCAGGACTGCATCAAGAGGACTCCAGCAACGACGGCACCCGCGGCGCCGCCGAGAACCAGCCACCAGCGTTTCCCGCCAGCAGCGGCCGTCGCGAGGTGCTTAGCTTCACCCATGACTCGATCTCCCCGAACCCGACTCAGAAGTTGCCTGGACAGGCTCGCGAGACCCGCGAGTCGCCGCCATCCGTGGCACGGCGCGACTTATAGGTTTCACGAAAAATCGGGTCAAGTTCGGTTTCGGGAAAGCCGAGGGGGGACGAGTGATTAGTGGCTGGTGGCGAGTGGCAAGTGAAGAGAATGGCGGCAACTTCTGGTTCCCAGGCTCTGCCTGGGAACCGGTCTTATCGAGGCTCCGCCTCGCTCCGATCCAAGCCAGTCGCCGAGATGACCAATTTTCACTCGCCGGCCGAGACTCGACGCAATTGCATGCGCAGTGAACTGTTATGGCGAACAATACCCGAAGCGGCGGGGCTCCGCGGCGCCCTCTGTGCGGTGATTGTGTTGGTCCTGCGTTCCCTGCGGCGCTAATGTCGGTTCGGCGACCCTTGTCAGAGTCGGCGGGATCCGACTACACTATTCGATCCCCGTGCCGGGACAGCGGGGAACGTCCGGCTTCAGTCCCGTGCAGACTCCGTCGGTCCGCATCTGGCGGTCGACCAGCCCCTGGTGAGATTATGAAATCCGGCATTCATCCCGAGTATCGCGAAGTCGTGTTCCAGGATTCGTCCACGGGGACGCAGTTCCTCACGCGATCGACGATCCGTACCGAGAAGTCGACCGAGTATGAAGGTCGGACGTTGCCGCTGGTGACTGTGGACATCAGCTCGGCGTCGCACCCGTTCTTTACGGGGAAGCAGAAGTTCCTGGATATCGCCGGTCGCGTCGAGAAGTTCCAGAAGAAGTACAACTGGGATCAGCGGAATCAGAAGGGAGAGCAGGCCTAGCGTCCTCCGGGAGTCTGTTGTCCGTCGGGTGGACCGACTGTGGACGACGTGCTCCGGGAGCCGACCGAACCTGCCTCGCGATGCATATGCGACGCGGCCGACGGAACGGGGCTGACCCGGTTCTTTCGCCGCGTCGCGGCATTTGATGCCTGCCGCCCGCGGCCGTTTCCGAGCCTCAAACGACGAACCGGCGATTGCGCCGGCCGGTGGAACCGCCATGTTTCCGACGCTGCAAGCCAAGCTGACGCGCTACGAAGAAGTCGAGAAGATGCTCCAGGATCCGGAGATCCTGGCGGACACGCAGAAGATGGTCGAGCTGCAGCGGGAGCACGGCGGTCTGGGGAAGGTGGCGCTGTCGGTGCGACGCTTCAACGGTCTCGAAGCCGACGTCGCGGCGACGAAGGAGCTGCTGGAGGCGGAGACGGATCCGGGGACGCGCGAATACGCCGCGCACGAGCTGCACGAACTGGAGCAGCAGTACGATGCGCTGCGGACCGAGCTGGAAGACATGGTGACGGCGGGGGACTCGCTGACGCGCGGGAGCCTGATCATGGAAATCCGGGCGGGGACCGGCGGCGACGAGGCGGCGCTGTTTGCGAGGGACCTCTTCAACATGTATACGCGGTTCGTCGACATGCGGGGCTGGAAGTACGAAGTGATGGATCTCTCGGAAACGGAGCTGGGAGGCTTTAAGGAAGTCTCGCTGTCGATTACCGGAGAGGGGGCTTACCACCAGTTGCAGTTCGAAAGCGGCGGGCACCGGGTGCAGCGGGTGCCGGAGACCGAGACGCAGGGCCGGATTCACACCAGCGCCGCCACCGTCGCCGTGATGCCCGAAGTCGGCGAAGTGGACGTCGAAGTCCGCGACGAGGATTTGCAGATCGATACAATGCGGGCGGGGGGGCCTGGGGGTCAGAAGGTCAACAAGACGGAATCGGCGGTCCGGATGACGCACTTGCCGACGGGGCTGGTGGTGCGGATTCAGGACGAGAAGAGCCAGCACAAGAATCGGGCCAAGGCGCTGCGCGTGCTGCGGAGCAAGTTGTTTGAACTGCGGATGGGTCAGCAGCACGAAGCGCGTTCCGAGCAGCGGCGGACGCTGATTGGATCGGGCGATCGGAGCGAACGGATCCGGACTTACAACTTCCCGCAGAATCGATTGACTGACCATCGCATCGGGCTGACGATTCACAAGCTCGATCAGATCATGATGGGGCACATGGACGACCTGATTCAGCCGCTGCTGCAGTTTGATCGGGAAGAACGGCTGAAGGGGACGCAGGGGCTGGCGACAGCTTGACCGGGAAATCTGAAACTCGAAGCACGCAATCCGAAACAAGTCCAAACGCTCAAAGCAGAAAACGAGTTCGGCTTGAACGGGTTCGTGGAAACGCTGGCGTTTGGAATTTCGAGATTTGGTGCTTGTTTCGGATTTCGAGTTTCGGATTTCGTGCTTCGCGTAATGAGCCACGGAAGGGCCAATGATGTCTGATCCGGAGCCTCGATCTGCGGAAGGGAGCGCGCCGGCTGCTGGAGCGGCCGCTCAGCCGGCCTGGACCGTGCGGAAGGTGCTGGAATGGACGACGCAGCACCTGCAGAAGCATGGGAGCGAGACGCCCCGGCTGGACGCCGAAGTGCTGCTGGCTCACGCCCGCAAGTGCCGGCGGATCGGGCTGTATACGGACTACGATCAGCCGCTGTCGGATGCGGTGCGGGCGCAGATGCGGGAGCTGGTGCAGCGGCGGGCAAATGCGGAGCCGGTCGCCTACCTCGTCGGACACCGCGAGTTCTTCAGCCTCGACTTCGCGGTGACTGCGGACGTGCTGATTCCGCGGCCGGACACGGAGACGCTGGTGCTGGAGGTCATTTCCCTGGTGAAAGGGAAAGCGGGGGCGCGGGTGCTCGATCTCTGCACGGGATCGGGATGCATCGCGATTTCGGTCGCGAAGAACTGCCCTGCCACGAAAGTGACCGCCACGGACCTCAGCGCCGCCGCCCTGACGATCGCCCGGAAAAACGTCGAGACCCATCAGGTCGGCGACCGGGTCGAGCTGCTGCCGGGGGATCTGTTTGCCGCAGTGCCGGCTGGTGCGACGTTCGACGTGATTGCGAGCAATCCTCCCTACATTCCCACGGCGGAGATTGAGACGCTGGCGGGCGACGTCCGGCGGCACGAGCCGCGGCTGGCGCTGGATGGGGGAGGCGACGGCCTCGACCTGCTCCGGCGGATCCTGGCGGAGGGGCCGCGGCATCTGGTTCCGGGGGGCTGGCTGCTGGTGGAGTTTTCGCCGGAACAGTCCGAGCGGCTGTGCGAGCTGGCGCGGGGCGTGTCGGAATACGACGAGGTGCGCGTGCAGAACGATCTGGCCGGCCAGGCGCGGGTGCTGCTGGCGCGGCGGAAATGAGGGGGCGCGGCGGGGGCCGTGGGCTCTCGAATCGCGCTGACCAGTATTTCTACGACGGTGGGCGACGAGGCTTGCACATTTGTTGCGGCGTCGCGGCGGGTGCTCTACACTCGTTCTGCGGCCAGGTCGGCGAAATTCGCAACCGTTCGACGGCACCTCGCATCCGGGATCAACGCAGTGATGGGGTACGCAATCCAATTGCGCACGGTTTCCCTGCCAGCTTACGTGCTACTGGCGGGGATGCTGTTGTTGGCGCTCACGGCCCCGGCCGGGGCGCAGCCGCCACCCACTCCGGCGGGGGTTGCAACTCCGGCGGCGCCCCCTGCGCCGGTCGTGGGGGGGACGTCTGCGGGGAGGTTCCCGGCTCCGCCGACGGGGTTCTTTCGCGGCAACTCTTTTGCGAACCCGACGCTGACGGGCTTTTACTTCGGCTGGTTCCGGCTGATTTATCTGGTGGGGCTGTTCTTCCTGTGGGTCTGGACCTGCCGATGGATCGATGAAGACGCGCACGGGCTGAAGGTCCGGCCGATGTTCTGGAACACGATCGCGTTGTTCGGCGGCACGGCGGGATTCGTGTTGGCGCTGTGCATGCCGGCGTTTCCGGTGGCGTTTCTGGTCATGACGACGGCGTACGCGCTGCCGATGGGTCTGTATGTCTATGAGCGCAACCAGCGCGTGCCCGATTCGGGCAAGGTGCTGACTCCCCGGCATTTGAAATCCGTCGGACTGCGGCTGCTGGGTCGCCTGGGGATCAAGTTCGGCACGCGGGAAGTGCGCGAGGCGATCGGGGGGCCGCCGATCCGGCTGATCGGCAAGTCGGGAAAGGGGGCCGGCGAGGTCGACCGCAGCAAGCAGGTCGAGTCGTCGGGAGGGTATCTGGCGGCCCGGGAACTGATTTACGACGCGATCTTGCGACGGACGACGGATATCCATCTGGAGCCGAAGGAAGACGAAATCGCCGTCCGACTGCGCGTCGATGGCGTGATGTATCCGGCGGAGCCGTTCGATCGCTCGACGGGCGATGCGATCATCAACATCTTCAAGGTGTTGGGGGCGATGGACATTACGGAGCGTCGGAAGCCGCAGGACGGGAGTTTCCGGGCAGAGACCGAGGGGCGGCAGATCGACTTCCGCGTGGCGACGCAGGGGGTGCAGTTCGGCGAGAAGATGAGTCTGCGTATTCTGGACCAGGGGAGTTCGGTCAAAACGCTGCCGATGCTGGGCTTGCGCAAGCAGCTCATGGAGCAGGTGGCGGAAATCGTCCATCAGCCGCACGGGATGTTTTTGAGCTGCGGTCCGACGGGGGCCGGCAAATCGACGACGCTGTATGCGGCGCTCCAGGAGATCGACGCGCTCGAAAGCAACATTATTACGATCGAGGATCCGGTCGAATACAAGATGGCGAACGTCACGCAGATCGAAATCAACACCAAGGCGGGACAGACGTTCGCCGGTTCGCTGCGGAGCGTGCTGCGGCAGGATCCCGACGTGCTGCTGGTGGGCGAAATCCGGGATGCGGAAACGGCGAAGATCGCGTGTCAGGCTTCGACGACGGGGCACATGGTCTTCTCGACGCTGCACGCCAACGATACGGTAACGGCGCTGTTCCGGCTGATCGATCTGGGGGTCGAGCCGTTTCTGCTGGCCAGTTCACTGTCGGCAATTCTGGGGCAGCGGCTGGTGCGGAAGCTGTGCGAAGACTGCCGGGAGCCTTACCGGCCCGACGTCGAACTGCTGCACACGCTCGGTCTCCCCGCGGAGAAGGTCGACAAGTTCTACCGTCCGCCGAAGTCGGGCAACGCCTGTCCGACGTGCAGCGGCATGGGTTATTTCGGTCGAATGGGTGTGTTCGAGCTGCTGGTGATGACGGACCGGCTGCGGGACATGATTCGCGAGACGCCCAATCTGGCGGCGATCAAGGCGGAGGCTCGCAAGAACGGCATGCTGTATATGATCGAAGAGGGTCTGCGGCTGGTGGTCAAGGGGACGACGTCGCTGGAAGAGCTGCGACGCGTCGCCAAGTAGTCCCGAACCAGTGATCCCAAGACCCACGACTGCGTTCCTGATGTGACGGACGGACCATGATCGATCTGCTGATGCTGGTGGTGATCGGACTGGTGACGTGGTGCGTCGCCAGCGAAGGAGTGTGGGGGGCGGCGCTGGTCTTCCTCTGCACGCTGCTGTCGGGGCTGCTGGCGATGAACTTTTTTGAGCCGCTGGCGGTGGTGCTGCAGTCGGTTCTGCCGCAGGACTATCGGAACCACGCCGATTCGATCGCACTGGTTGGTCTGTTTGCCGGGTTCGTGTTTGCGCTGCGAATGTCGACCGAGCGGATTGCCCCGATTTTCATCACGCTGCCGGATATGGCGGAATCGATCGGGCGGTGGGCGTTCGCCGCCGCAACGGGCCTGCTGACGGCGGCGATCCTGCTGACCGCAGTGCACACCGCGGTCATTCCCCGCGAGTATCTGGGGTTCAAGGCGGAGGGGCCGACGTTTTTCGGACTGAACCTCGATCGACGGTGGCTGGGATTCACGCAGTACGTCTCGGAAAAGTCGCTGGCGAATTTTCGATTCGTCAACGAGAAGAACGAGCTGATTCCGCACATGTTTGACGGCCCGTATTTCGCCGTCGGCGATCCCGGCAACCCGTATCCCAATAAAGTCTGGCCGTCGTTCCCCATCCGGTATGCCGCGCGGCGGGATCAGATTGCCGGTGGTGGAATTGCTCCGGTTGCACCGGCGCCGATCTTCCGGCCGGTGGCGCCGACCGGGGGGAGCGGCAGTCCGGGTGGGGGACAGGCGTCTCCCGGATTCTGAAGAATCCGATTGGCGCGACGGCCGCCCGAAGAACTTCTCCAGACCGAGCGTCCCGCGATACCGCGGTCCGGCTGCGGAAGGTAGACTGGCTGCGACGGTCGAGCGTCCTTCCTCGCCAGCTCTGACCGGGCAACTGATCCAGGCGGCACGTGCCCCGGAAATTCGACGAGGACTGTTGAGAGACCTGCCCACGGGCGAACTTCTGGAGACAAGACGTGTCCCAACGCCCAGACCGGTCTGGAGAGCATAGTATGACTCATGCCTGGCACGACGTGACCCCCGGTGAAAAGCTGCCGATCGAGTTCACGGCGGTCATCGAGATTCCCCGGGGTTCCAGCGTCAAGTACGAGCTCGACAAGGAAACGGGGCTGCTCCGGCTGGACCGCATGCTGCACTCCGCCGTTTACTATCCCGCCAATTACGGCTTTATTCCGCAGACCCTCGCCGAAGACGACGACCCGCTGGACGTGCTGGTCCTCTGCCAGGAGCCGGTCGATCCCTTGACGCTCGTCGAAGCCCGCGCGATCGGCCTGATGACGATGATCGACTCCGGCAAGAAGGATCACAAAGTCCTGGCCATCGCCACGCACGATCCCGAGTTCAATCCGTTCTATGAAGCGTCCGAGCTGCCGCCGCACCGGCTGTCGATGATTCGCCGGTTCTTCCAGGACTACAAGATACTGGAAGGGAAGTCTGTGGAAGTCGACGACCTGACGTCTGCAAAAACCGCCTTTCCGGTGATCCTCGAATCCCTCGAACGCTACAGCACCTCCCGCCGCCGCGGCTTCCGCTAGTGCTGGCCGCACGGGCTGCCGCGTAGCAGCCGTGTTGACGGATGAGACTCGATGGCCGCGGGATGCCGAGACTGATCGGAGAATTCAAGAAGCGGAGTCTGGCTTTCCGAGAATTGCCTTCCGCTTTCCGTTCGACAAGTCCGGGGCTTCGCGATGACGCTCCAGCCCCGGCCACCCTTCGAGTTGTGAGTCTGATGGATTGAATTGAAGTTTATGAGCCTCTTTCGACCTGATATCGATCGGATTGCCGGGTATGTGCCTGGCGAGCAGCCGCAGGAAGCGGGCTGGATCAAGCTCAATACCAATGAGAACCCCTACCCGCCCTCGCCGCGGGTTGTGGCGGCGATCACCGCCGCGGCGCACGGTCGGCTGAACCTGTATCCCGATCCGTTGGCGAAGGCGTTTCGCAGGGCGGCGGGGGAGGTGTTTGGCGTCGATCCCGACTGGATTCTGCCAGCCAACGGGAGCGACGAGAACCTGACGATAATCACCCGATCGTTCGCCGATGGTCCGGATCTGATCGCCTATCCGTACCCGAGCTACATTCTCTACGAAACGCTCGCCGATCTGCAGGGGGCCCGGCACGAACGGATTCTGCTCCAGCCCGACTGGTCGTGGGATCCGACGACGACGCGCGGCGTGGTTGAGCGGTCCAAGCTGATCTTCGTGCCAAATCCCAATTCCCCGTCCGGGAATCGCTGGACCGACGCCGAGATCGAAGCCCTCGTTCCGCCGGCGGGCGTGCTGGTGCTCGACGAAGCCTACGGAGACTTTGCCGACAACCCGCACCGCGCCGAGATTCTGCGCGGTTCTGCCGGGCGGCAGATCATTGTCACCCGGACTTTCAGCAAGTCGTACAGCCTGGCGGGGATTCGGTTTGGATTCGCCATCGCGCACCCGGATCTGATCGCCGGGATGCGGAAGGTGAAAGACAGCTACAACTGCGATTCGATCGCGCTCGCGGCGGCGACGGCGGCGATTGAGGATCAGGCGTGGATGGAGGCCAACGTCGAGCGGATTCGCGCCACGCGAACGAGGATGTTTGCAGGACTGCAGTCGCTCGGTTTTGCGCCGGTTCCCAGCCAGACCAACTTCGTATGGTGCAGCCATCCGACCGGACGGCACAAGGAGATCTACGAGGGGCTGAAGGCCCGGAAGATCCTGGTCCGGTACATGGCGTTCCCCGATGTCGCCTGGGCCGCAGATGGACGGCTCGACGGACTGCGAATCACGGTCGGCACCGACGCAGAAATCGACGCGCTGCTGACAGCTCTCGGCGAGATCACCCGGACGATGAAATCGGCGTGAAGCGGTCGCGGGGATTGACGTCGGGCCGGCAATGGGGTTGGCTGGAGTCGCCGATTCAGGACCGAGTCGGGTGGCCGGGGCTGGACCGAAGGGACGCCCCGGTTTTTGATCACGCGAGCAGACCGGGGCATCGCGCAGACGCTCCTGCCCCGGCCACAGACCAACTACGTTGACCGGAGTCCGCTCATGCTTCGCATCGCGCTCGCCTGCCTGGGACTTTGCTTCGCGGCCGACGGCAAGCCGGTCAAGAAGGTGCTGTTTATCGGAATCGACGGCTGTCGGTCCGATGCGCTGGCGGCGGCGAAAACGCCGAATATCGACGGCCTGATTGCGGACGGGATTTACTTTGCCGACACCGATATCGTCTGTCCGCGTCCGACGAAGGCCGACACGATCAGCGGCCCCGGATGGTCGAACCAGCTCACCGGTGTCTGGCCGGACAAGCACGGCGTCCTCGACAACTCGTTCAAAGGCTCGAACTACGACAAGTTCCCGCACTTCTTCACTCGCCTCAAGCAGGTCCGCCCCGACGCAAAGACCGTCTCGCTGACCACCTGGGAGCCGATCAAGTCGAAGATCGTTTCGGGCGCCGACGACGGGCGGCACTTTGGCGGAGAGAAGCCGGGCGACTACCTCGGCGGAGATCGGCAGGCGACCGATGCTCTGCTGGATGTGCTGAAGACACAGGATCCGGACGCCGTAGTGCTCTATCTGGGCAACGTCGACGAGACCGGCCACAAGTACGGGTTCCATCCGAAAGTGCCGCAGTATGTGGCGGCGATCGAAGAAGTTGACACGCAGATCGGCCGAGTCCTCAGCGGGTTGAAGGCCCGCAAAACGTACGCTGAAGAAGACTGGCTGGCCATCGTCTGCACGGATCACGGCGGACTGGGGACGGGCCACGGCGGCGGACACGACAAGCCGGAAATCCGCCGGGTCTTTCTGATCGTCAGTGGTGCGTCGGCGCTGCGGGGGAGATCGGAGGAGCCGACGAGCCAGGTTGACATCGTGCCCACGGCACTGACGCATCTCGGAATTCCGATCGACCCGGCGTGGGAACTGGATGGCCACGCGGTGGGGTTGAAGGACTGATGAGAGGCCTTAGCCGCGGACCTTGTAGCCGAATTCCGCGAGCAGTTTCCGCAGGCGGTCGAGCTGATCTCCCTGAATTTCGAGGCCGTCGTCTTCGATCGCGCCGCCGGCGCCGCAGGCGTTTTTGAGTCGGGTGAGCAGAGCGGGGAGATCGTTGGCTTCGGGAGCGAGTCCGCGGATCACCGTGACGACTTTCCCCTTTTTGCGGCGTTCGACGGACAGACGTGCGGTCTGTTTTTCGGGCGGAACGAGGGAGCTCGGGGCCGCTGCGGGCGGACACTGGCATGCACTTTCCAACTGGCCGCAGCGCTCGCACTGCGGCGGTCGATCCCACGCGGTTCCTGCCAGCAGTCCCATGCTCTGCGATCCCTGTCCAGCGGCCGCTTGCCGACTCTCCAATGTCTTCGATGCCGACGACTACGATGCCGGCTGGCGGGGGGCGCGGCAAGCTCCGGGCCGGGGGGCCTGTGAAGATTCGCCGAAGTTGCCGCCGGGCGTGGAATCCCCGCCGGGAGCATGGTTCAATCGTGGACCCTTGCCGTCGGAGAGAACGACGACGGGGTCGTTCGCGCTCGCTCAACGGGAAGAAACACGATGCCCTCGCAACGTCGAAACGGTTTCACGCTGATTGAACTGCTCGTGGTGATTGCGATCATCGCCGTCCTGATCGGGCTGCTGCTGCCTGCGGTGCAGCAGGCCCGCGATGCCGCCCGCCGGACACAGTGCCGGGATCATCTGAAGCAGATGGGGTTGGCGCTGCACAACTATCACGACGCGCACGGAACGCTTCCGCCCGGTTACGTGTATCGCCCGGACAACAGCTACTCGCCGGCGGCTAACGGTTCGGGGTTCAGTTGGGGTGCGATGGTGCTGCCGTTTCTCGAACAGGCGCCGCTGTACGGCCAGTTCAATTTCAGTGTTGCGGTGTTTGCGGCGGTCAACGAGACGCCGCGCGAGGTCCGGCTGCCGGTGTTTCTCTGTCCGAACGACAGCGTCTCGCACGAGCGGATGATTGAAATGGGGCCCGCGCCCGAGCGCTACGCGATGGGAAGTTTCGTGGCGAATTTCGGTCCGCCGGATCTCGACGACGATCAGGAACAGCGGCTGGGGATGTTCAGCCGGAACAGCAGGACGCGGTTCGGCGACGTGACGGACGGGCTGAGCAATACGCTGTTGTGCGGCGAACGCGAAAACGGCCCGTTCCGCCGGGCCGGCAGCCACGGCGTGCACTTCGAATACGAAACGACCTGGTGCTGCGCGGTCCGCCAGTGGGACGAACCGGAAGACGACCACGGGCACATGGTATTGTTCCAGACCGGCAACGTCCCCAACGACCCGCGAAGCGACGATCGGGATGTGTCGGCGCCGCATGTGGGGTACGCGAACTTTCTGATGGGGGACGGTTCGGTTCGCGGGTTGAGCGAGAACATGGACTTCCGGCTGTACCAGTCACTGAGTACGCGCGCGGGCGGCGAAGTGCTCGGAGAGTTTTAGTTCTGGGGTGGCACGCCCAGAGGTCCGCCGATGGGCGTGGTCGGACCGATTGCCGAAGGGGAAAGACACGCCCTTCGCAAAGCCTCAGGGACGTGCCACCCGGCGGGCTCCCTGTCGAGCGTGGCGAGCGGTATCCTGCGTGCATGGAAACCGCCCCCCAGCTCCCCGATCTCGTTGACTGGCCCCGCCTGACCGCCGCCCTGCCCGGCATCTCCGGCCAGCTCAAAGCCACGCCGGAAGACTTCGTCGTCGAAGAACTCCCCGCCTACGAACCCTCCGGAACCGGCGAACACCTCTTCCTCTGGATCGAAAAACGGGACGTCGCCGCGGAACAGCTCACACGGCATGTGGCCCGCAGCCTGGGGATCTCGCCCCGGGACATCGGCGTCGCCGGCCTCAAAGACCGGTTCGCCGTCACCCGGCAGTACCTGTCGGTCCCCGCCCGCTGCGCCGAACTCATCCCCGAACTGGAGACCGACCGGATCCACGTTCTCAAAGCCGTCCAGCACGGCAACAAGCTCCGCACCGGGCATCTCCGCGGCAACCGGTTTTCGCTGCTGGTGAGGGATGTCGAACCGGGTGACGCCGAGCGGGCCCAGGCCATCGCCGCCGAACTGTCACGCGTCGGCTTTCCCAACTACTACGGCGAGCAGCGCTTCGGGCGCGATCGCGAAACGCTGCAGCTTGGGCTCGACCTCCTGACCGGCCGGCAGACGCCGCGCGACATTCCGTTCTCGCGACGCCGGTTCCTGCTGAAATTCGCCCTCTCGGCGGCGCAGTCGCAGCTCTTCAACGCAGTCCTCGCCGAACGCATTCGCGACGGACTGCTGCAGACGGTCCTCCTCGGCGACGTGATGGAAGTCGTCGAATCGGGCGGGAAGTTCGTCGTCGAGGATGTGGCCGTGGAACAGCCGCGCTGCGACGCCGGCGAGATCGTCCCCACCGGCCCGATGTTCGGCCCGAAGATGAAGGCCCCCACCGGCCTCCCGGCCGATCGCGAGACCCGCGTCCTGCAGGAGCATGGTTTGACGCCGGAGCAGTTTGGCGGGTTCAGCCAGTTGCTCTCCGGCACCCGCCGGGCGCTGACCATCCGGCCGGCGGATCTGCGGATTGCCGGGGAACCGGAGGGACTGCGATTCGAGTTTACGTTGCCGTCGGGCGTGTATGCGACCACGCTGTTGCGCGAGTTCCTCCGCAACGCCCCCGCTGGCGCGGCTTCAAACCCCGACGAGGCGGCTGAGAACGAGGCTGCCGAAGACTCCGAATAAAGGTTGACCGACCATGGCACTCGCCGATGCGTTTCGACTGGATGGAAAGAAACTGTTCATCACCGGCGGGAGCCGGGGGCTGGGGCGCGAGATGGCGCTGGCCATTGCGGACGCGGGCGCCGATGTCGTCCTGGTCGGTCGCGACGCGGCCAGCCTGGAAGCGACGGCGGCCGACATCCGGAAGCTGGGGCGGACGGCGCACAGTATGCTCGGCGACATCGGCTCGCCCGAGGATTGCGAGCGGGTCTGCCAGGCGGCGCTCGCCGAGCATGGACCATTCGACATTCTGATCAACAACGTCGGGGGCCGGCGGATCAACGTGCCGCTGCACGAGCAGACGCTCGACGAGTGGCGGCAGATCCTCGACCTCAACCTGACGAGCACGTTTTTGTGTCTGAAGCACATCGGCGGCGCCATGCTGGCCCGCGGCCAGGGCGGCCGGGTGATCAACATCGCCTCAATCTCAGGGATGGTGATCAACCGCGGCATCGGCGGGCGGAGCTACGAGACCTCCAAGGCCGCAGTGATCCACCTGACGAAGGCGGCGGCGGCCGACTGGGCGCCTCACGGGATCACGGTCAACGCGATCTGCCCGGGGGGCTTCATGACCGAACCGAACCAGCGCTGGCAGCGTCTGGATCCGACGATCATCGAAAAGTCGCTGGCGCAGATCCCGGCGGGGAAGTTCGGGGAACCGGAGGATCTGGGTCCGCTGGCGGTCTACCTGTCGAGCGACGCGTCCCGGTACATGACGGGTGCGGCGATCGTGATCGACGGGGGCTATACGGTCTGGTAAGCCGAGAACGCCCGTGGACAGAACGTCTTTTCCGGGCGATACTTTCGACGCAGGGTCCGTAGGGTGAGTCGAGTCTTCGAGGCTCACCGCAGCCGCCTCAGTCGCAGACAAGTCCGTCCGTTCAGCAAGGTCCGCCGCCGTGTTACTCCGCGATCTGACGATTGAGAACTTCCGCAGTTTCGACAAGTACCAGCTCAACGGCCTGGCGCGGGTCAATCTGCTGGTGGGGGACAACAACTGCGGGAAGACGAGCGTGCTGGAGGCGGCTTGTCTGCTATTGGCAGAAGGCAGGCCCTTGGCTGTGGCAAGGCTACTTCATGAGAGAGGCGAGTCGCGAGCAGTTCGGCGCGAGTTGTCGCCAACAGACTCGTCCGACGATCGCGAACTCAACGGAAGCGCGTATGTTGAGCACCTTGCCGTGCCAATGAAAAGCCTCTTTGGCGCTCACAACTTAGCTCGGCCAGGGCAAGTTCGACTTTCGGCGGGGATTGATCGTGACATCACGCTTAGTCTTGGAACGGTCGAATCGCTCTCAAGCGCAGGAGTATTCCCTCATCAGAACCTGCTTGTCGACGAGGGTCGAGAGGCATATGTCGCCGAGTCTAGACCAGATGGTGAGGTTCACCAATCTATCTCGATGCTTCAAGCTGGCGGATGGCTGGTATCAAGCAACTGGTTGGATGCGGCGAATCGAACAACTCTTCTGAACAGATCAGACGAATTGCCGGTCGGCTTCCTGTCAGCGCGTGGAATGCGACCGATTGCCATGCGCAGAGGCTGGAATCTCCTTGTTGAGCGGAATCGAGAACGGTTCGTTGAGCAGACGCTGCAAATCATTCTTCCTGAGTTAAGTCGGGTATTCTTCCTGACGGAAGAGGGAACGCAGAGCAACAGTCGACTTGGCGTCCTGCTCGAAGTGGACGGCATACGAACCCCATTAGGTTGGTACGGCGAAGGAGTTGGCCGACTGCTGGGATTCGGGATTGCGATTGGTTCGACTGCCGGCGGTTTTCTAGCGATCGACGAAATCGACACTGGCCTCCACTATTCCAAACTTGGAGAAATGTGGCGCATGGTTATCAAGGCCGCTCAGGAACTCGACGTGCAGGTCTTTGCGACGACGCACAGTCTGGATTGCCTGAATGGTCTGCAGGATGCCATCGCGGCCGATCCGGACTTGGCGGAGCACGTGGCCGTCCATCGCATCGAGCGGGCGATCAAGAAGGCGGTAAGCTTGAGCGGCGAAGAGTTCGCTCGTGCCATGCTGCGTGAATCGGAGATCCGCTGATGGCGCAGCGACTCTCCCGTGTCAAGATTCATGTCGAAGGCAAGAACGATCAGTACTCACTGATCAACTTGTTGATCAGGCATGGCATTGACTACGACCACAAACCGTGGCCGGCAACGTACCCGGAATTCGATGCTGCGATCAGTGACAGCGGTGATTCCTCGCGTCATGCAGACGGCGTCGAGGCCCTGCTGACGAGCATTCGTGAGGAAGTGAAAATTCAGGCGGGCGGGGTCGTTGGCTTTGTTCTCGATGCCGATGAGTCGCCGGCAGACCGCTGGATTGCCATTCGCGAGAGGCTGGCGGCTTCGTCCGTCACAACACTTGATGATCCAGCAGTTCCCGTCGAACAGCTTCAAGTCATGCCCGGAGAGGGGTTCATCGGCATTTCACAGGAGTACAAGACGCGCATCGGCGTATGGCTGATGCCGAATAACAAAGATGCCGGAGCCCTGGAAACGTTCCTTGCGACGCTGGTCCCCAAGTCAGACGAAGGCTTCCCGGCGCCGCTGTACGAATTCGCTCAGGCCTGCACCAAGGCCGCGAAGTCTCATCATGGCGCCGGTTATCGCGACATCGACCGATTGAAGGCGGATCTGGCCTGCTGGCTGGCGTGGCAGGAGAATCCCGGGCGGCCGTACGGCACCGCCATCCGCGCCCGGTATCTCCAGCACGACAGCCCGGTCGCGCAGCAGTTCGTCGCCTGGTTCAAGACGCTTTTCCAGATCGCCTGACCTCACTCCACCCGCCCGCTCCGAATCTCCCTCTTCGGCTCGGGAGCCGTCCCCCGCGCTTTCGCCGCTTTCATCGCGGATTCCACAATTCGCTTCGCCTCCGCGAGTTGAGCTTCACTGAAGTATGGTGACGAACCAGCCCCCAGACGAATGCGTCGCTTGGCCTGCAGTTCGTCCCACGACATCCCGTTGCTCACATGCCACGCCGCGGCCTGGGCGGCTTCGGCCGATGCTCGGCCGCTCGACACGAGGGAGAGCAGTTCAGGGAGGACGGGGTCGGTGCTGAATTGATCCACCGGCACCAGGACGTAGTCGCTGGTCTGGCTCGGTTCGGGTTTGCCGTGCTCCAGGCAGACCGACGTCAGCGGAATCGAAACTCGCTTGCCGGCGGGAATCGAGAAGAAACCTCCCCCCAGGCCGCCGCCGACTCCGCCGCCACCGCCAATTCCTCCTTGACCGCCGCCAAGTCCCCCCTGCCCTCCTCCAAATCCGCCGCCGACGGACTGCTGACCGCCCCCCTGCCCGCCGCCGAGCCCTCCCTGGCCGCCTCCCAATCCGCCTCCCAATCCGCCTCCCCCAAGTCCGCCGCCACCGCCGAAACCGCCGCCGAACTGGTTGTGGATCGACGTCCCGACCACCGCGGCGGGAAGCTCAATCGTCAGCGGCTGATCGGTCTTGTTTTCAAGCAGGACGTTTCCGCCTAGGGCGTTGCGGGGGATCAACTTTGCAGAGATCCGGCCCTCCTCGATCGCAGCGAACATTTCCACGCGTTCTGCGGCGGGGTTGAATCGCGGCTGAGTGATCACCCCGCTTGCCGATTTCTTCGCGGCCAGTCCCGGCTGCGCCGCCAGTCCCAGCACGACCAGACTCGCCAGACACCACCGCACGACAGACGGAAAGGACATGACGCTTTCTCCGGGATATGGAACCAGACCGGCCGGTCGACGACCTGCCGATGATTGCAGAGATTCTCGCGGCGGTCA
The DNA here is from genome assembly GCF_030622045.1 of Planctellipticum variicoloris. Lineage (NCBI taxonomy): Bacteria > Pseudomonadati > Planctomycetota > Planctomycetia > Planctomycetales > Planctomycetaceae > Planctellipticum > Planctellipticum variicoloris. The sequence continues at coordinate 5,152,161 of NZ_CP130886.1, forward strand.
GCGGTGGGCGTCTGTGAGGGGATTCACAATCCCGCGAGAATTTCGGCTCGCCAGACAGCGCCGGAGGAACCGGCTACAATGCCGGTTCCTCGCGGAAATCCCCCCGGCGTGGTGGGGAATCTCCGCAGTTGATCGGCCGCTCAGGAAACCCGGACTCCACGATGTCTACGCTCGATACCTGGCTGCAGGACTATGTCACGAAGCAGCGCGAAGTCTACGCCGCCCTGCCCCTCGATCAGGTCGCCGCGATCATCGATCTGCTCCGCGACGCCCACGCCAAGGGCTCGCAGGTCTTTGTGTTCGGCAACGGCGGCAGTGCAGCGAATGCGTCGCACTTTGTGACCGACGTCGGCAAGGGTTCCTCCGACGCCCTCGGCAAGCGGTTCCGCATCCTGTCGCTCAACGACAACACCGCCTGGATGACGGCGCTCGGGAACGACTACGCCTACGAAGACGTCTACCTCCGGCAGCTTCAGAACTACGCCCAGCCCGGCGACGTCGCCCTCTGCATGAGCGTCAGCGGCAATTCGCCCAACCTGGTCAAGGCCATGAAGTGGGCCGGTGAGAACGGCGTCCACACCGTGGGACTGGTCGGGGCGAAACGGGGTAGTCTCGCTGAGATCTGCGAGCACGTCCTCGTCGTGCCGGACACTCACTACGGCCGCGTCGAAGACGCCCAGATGACGATCTGCCACATGCTGGCCTATGCCTTCATGGAGCAGACTGCCGGGGTGGTGGCATGAACCTGTCAAACAATCCACGCTGGCCCAGCGCCGAACTCCCCGCTCCGCTGACGCCCCGTCCGGAAATCAGCCACGTCCTGTTCGACTTCGACGGCACCTTGTCGCTGATTCGGCAGGGCTGGCCCGAAGTGATGGTCGGGATGTTCGTCGAGATGCTGCCGCGACTGCCGTCGGACACCGACGAGTCGCTCGAAAAACTGGTCCTCGACGACATCATGAGTCTCAACGGCAAGCAGACGATCTATCAGATGATGCAGCTCGCCGAGCGCGTCAAGGAACGGGGGGGCGAGCCCCGCGAACCGCTGTGGTACAAGCACGAGTACCTCCGCCGGCTGGAACTGAAAATCGCGAACCGGACTTCGGGCATCGCCGACGGGTCGATTCCGCGCGACGAGTATCTGGTCCATGCCGCCCGGCCGTTCCTCGATCACCTGAAGGCCTGCGGCCTGACGCTGTATCTGGCCAGCGGCACCGACGAATACGCCGTCCGGCGGGAAGCCGAGCTGCTGGGGGTCCTCGACGATTTCGGCCCGCACGTCTACGGTGCTCAAGACGACTTCGCCAAGTTCTCCAAGAAGATGATCATCGACAAGATCCTGCAGGAGAACCAGATCCCCGGCGGCCATCTGCTGTCGTTCGGCGACGGGTACGTCGAGATCCAGAACACGCACGAGGTCGGCGGCTTCGCGGTCGCGATGGCGACCGACGAGGCCGCGAACGGATCCGGCAGGATCGACCCCTGGAAGCGAGAACGACTCCTGGGGGTCGGGGCAAACGTCGTGCTCCCCGATTACCGCGATGCAATCGCACTGGTCGATTATCTGCTGGGACGGACGGTATGAACGTCACACCGCTCGATCTCAGCAAATTGAAAGTCTTCCCGCTCAGCGAACGGCAGAGCCTGACGCGGGCGGATGAGATACTGATCGATCCCGATCAGCCTCCGAAGGCCTGCCCGGAACGGCTGATCCCGACGATCCAGGACTGTGCGGCCAGAATCCGGGCCGCCCGTCAGCGCGGGGCGTCGGTGATGCTGATCTACGGAGCGCACCTGCTGCGAAACGGGTCCGCGCAGATTCTTTCCCGGATGATGGGCAACGACTGGCTGACGCACCTGGCGACCAACGGGGCCGGGACGATTCACGACTGGGAGTACGCCTGGTTCGGCGCGTCGACCGAGAGCGTCGAGATGAACGTCGCCAGCGGCACGTTCGGCACCTGGCACGAAACCGCGACCAACATTCACCTGGCGATCATGGCCGGGGCGCTGGATGGCCTCGGCTACGGTCGAGGGCTCGGCCGGCTGATTCACGAAGATGGCGTCGTGCTCCCTTCGATCGAAGAATTAGCCGCGGCGATCTCCGCGGAGCCGGCCCATCCGCTGACGTCTGCACGGGCCGACTTGCTGCAGGCCATGCGGAGCCAGGGCTGGCCGGCCGGTCGGATTGCGATCAATCACCGCTGGAAGCATGCGTCGATCCTGGCCCAGGCCTGGAAGCACAACGTCCCGCTGACGGTTCACCCCGGCATCGGCTACGACATTATCGCCAATCACCCGGTCTTCAGCGGCAGCGCGATCGGCCGGGGGGCCGAGTGGGACTTCAAACTCTTCGGCGGCTCGGTCGAAGGGCTCGACGGCGGCGTGGTGCTCTCGGTCGGCTCGGCGATCATGGGACCGCAGGTCTTCGAGAAGAGCATCAGTTGCGTCAATAACCTCCGGCTGCAGAGCGGCCGGCCGGTCGTGCGCGATCATTCGATCTACGTGGTCGATCTGCAGGACGGCGGCAACTGGGACTGGACGCAGGGGGAGCCGCCCAAGACCAACGCCGCCTACTACCTCCGGTTCTGCAAGAGCTACTCCCGCATGGGGGGGGCGATGCATTATCTGCAATGTGACAACGCGACCTTCATCCACAACCTGTACCACGAGTTGAACCGCGCATGAATCGCGAACGATTCCAGCAGATCACCGGCCGGTATCGGGACCTCAAGATCGCCATCGTCGGCGACTTCTGCCTTGACCGGTATCTGGAGATCGACCCCGCCCGGTCCGAAATCTCGATCGAAACCGGACTGCCGGTCCATAACGTCGTGCGCGTCCGCAGCCAGCCGGGAGCGGCAGGGACGATCCTCAATAATCTCGTGGCGCTGGGGATCGGTGAGATCTTTGCGGTCGGCTTCTGCGGCGAGGACGGTGAAGGTTTCGAGTTGAAGCGGGCTCTCGCGGCCCAGCCTGGCGTCAATCTTGAGCACTTTGTGACGACGCCTTTGCGTCGGACGTTCGTGTACTGCAAACCGCTGGTCCTGGAGGCGGGACAGCCGCCGCGGGAACTGAACCGGCTCGACTCCAAGAACTGGACGGAGACTCCGGAGGAACTGCAACGGGACCTGGCGTCGCGGGTGGCGGCGCTGGCGGGCCGGGTCGACGCGATGATCCTGATGGACCAGGTCGACATTGCGGAAACGGGCGTCGTGAGCGGCCCCGTGGCGAATGCCGCCCGCGCCGCGGTCGTCGGCCGGCCCGATCTGCTGGTCCTCGCTGACAGCCGCCGCGGCGTGCAGCATTTTCCCCCGCTGGGATTCAAGATGAACGCCGCCGAACTGGCCAAGCTGAGCGGATCGGCCACGGAATCGCTGCAGGCCGTGCAGGCCCAGGCGGCGGAGCTGGCGACAAAAAACGGCCAGCCGGTCTTCGTGACGCTCGCCGAGCAGGGAATCGTCGGAGCAGCGCCGGGCCGACCGGCCGAGCACATTCCGTCCTATCCGGTCCGCGGTCCGATCGACATCGTGGGGGCCGGCGACGCCACGATGGCCAACCTGACCGCAGCCCTCGCAGGCGGAGCCGACATCCCCGAAGCCATGCAGCTCGCCATGACCGGCGCATCGCTGGTGATCCACCAGCTCGGCACGACAGGCACGGCGTCAGTTGCGCAACTGGCGGAACTGTTGGAGGAGGGGGTAATGAGAAGCGAGTAGGCAGAGAAATGGGCTGATCGCTTATCGCGGGTCGCTGATCGCCAGAACGGAAATCGCGAGCAAAGCCTCCCCCCGTCTGGCGATTCGCGATCAGCGATAAGCGATCAGCCTCTTCCTTTCGACATTCTCACTCTCCCCAGCTTCCACCGTGCACGCCGATCCCCGCCCGGCTACACTGAACCCCATCCCGAACTGACAAGAAACACTTCCGAGGAGCACCGTATGCATTGCTTCGTTCTGGGTTTGACGCTGATCGCGGCCTGCACGACGCTGGCCGTCGCGGACGATACGCCGGTCAAGTGGGAGCGGATCGCTCTCGAAGACATCTTCCGCTCCGAAGGCGTCACTGTCGCCGACATCAATAAGGACGGCCGGCTCGACGTGGTCAACGGCGAAGCCTGGTACGAGAACCCGGGGGACGAGAAGCTCTACAAGGCCGGCGCGTGGACGATGCATGAGTATCGGGCCGACGGCGTCAAGCGGTACATCGGCGACGGCGGGTACAGCCGGAGCTTTGCGCTGTGGGCGTACGATGTCAGCGGAGACGGCTGGCAGGATCTCATCGTCATCGGCTTTCCCGGCATTCCCTGCCACTGGTTCGAGAATCCGCAGAACAAGCCCGGTCCGTGGAACCAGTATGAAATCTGGCACAGCGCGGCCAACGAGTCCCCGCAGTTCGCCGACATGACCGGCGATGGCAAGCCGGAACTGGTGATGTCGTCCGAGACCGAGCAGATGATCGGTTATCTGGAGATTCCCGCGGCGGACAAAGCCCGCGAGAAGTGGACGTACACGAAGGTCAACGACGAACCGCTCGGACCGCAGCTCGGCCACCGCTATTACCACGGCCTGGGGGTCGGAGACGTCAACGGCGACGGCCGGCAGGACATCGTCATTCCCCACGGCTGGTGGGAACAGCCGGCCAAGCCGGGTCAGGGGCCGTGGACGCTGCACAAGCACGTTCTGAAAGGGGATGGCGTCGGCGATCCGGAGACGGGTTCTGACATCCACGTCGATGACCTCGATGGCGACGGCGACATGGATCTGCTGATGAGCGCCGCCCACCACATCGGCGTCTGGTGGTTCGAAAACCTCGGCGGATCGCCCGATCCGAAGTTCAAGCAGCATGTGATCGACGGGACCTTCTCGCAGACGCATGCCCTGCACTACCAGGACGTCAATGGCGACGGCGTCAAGGATCTGATCACGGGCAAGCGGTTCTACGCCCACGGCTCCAAGGGAGATCCCGAGCCGGGCGCCCCGGTCATCATGGTCTGGTACGAAATCCTCAAGACGAAAGGCCAGCCGCAGAAGTTCGTCCGGCACCAGATCGACGCCGGCAACGACACCGGCGTGGGAACGCAGTATTACTTCGGCGACTTCGACGGCGACAAGCTGCCGGACATCGTGCTGTCAAACAAGAAGGGCACGAACGTCTTGCTGCAGAAGAGGTAGCTTATCGCGGATCGTGCATCGCGGATCGCCAGAGCAGAGGGCGGCCGAACCATGCGTTCGAGCCGCCCTCTGCTTCTTTTTTCTTCTCACTAGCCACCAGCCACTAATCACTAGCCACTTCCCTATGTTTTCCCGGCGTCCACAGCACATCGGCTTTGCCGCCGTCGTTGGCGAGGCGGGCGAGGACGAAGAGCAGGTCGGAGAGGCGGTTGAGGTAGATGACCGCCTGCGGATTGACCCGTTCGCGGGCGACGAGATCCAGGACGCCGATCTCGACCCGCCGGCAGACTGTGCGGGCCAGATGCAGGTGGGCGGCGGCGGGGCTGCCGCCGGGCAGGATGAAGCTGGTGAGCGGTTCGAGCTGGTCGGTCGCGGCGTCGATCCAGCGTTCGAGCTGGGTCACCTGCGGCTCGGTCACGCGGAGGGGCGGGTATTCGGGGGGCGTGTCGCTCTCGGGGACGCAGAGGTCCGCCCCCAGGTCGAACAGATCGTTCTGGATGTGCATCAGCATGGCCTGCATCGCATCGGGCAGACCGGCGGCGATGGCGACGCCCAGGACCGAGTTCAGCTCATCGACGCCGCCGTAGGCCCCGATCCGCGGATGCGTCTTGGGGACTCGCCGGCCATCTCCCAGCGACGTTTCTCCGGCGTCGCCGCTCTTCGTATAAATGCGATTCAAGTACACCATGCAGCAGTCCTTGCGTCCGTGATCGGTCAGGCGGGTATTGTTGCAGGCTCGCGCCGAATGACCAGCCCGGGATCGGGCGGCGATTGAAAGCGAGCGGCTGATCCGGCAGGCTGACGCCCGCTGGAATCAGGAGTTTGTACCGGAGCGAGTTCATGTCGGGCCACACCGTTTGCGTCCTGGTCTGTGGGTGCTGCCTGCTGCTGCCGGCGGCCGTCGCGTCCGCAGAGGAGCCCGCAGCGCCGCGCGGTTCGTTGATGTTGATCGGCGGTTCCGAGCGGGACTCGAACGAGCTGCTGTGGTCGGAGCTGACTCGACTGGCGGGGGGCAAAGGGGGGAAGGTGGCGGTCTTTCCGACGGCCAGTTCCTTTCCCGAGCGGACTGGCCGGCTGTTCGCCGCTCACCTGCGGACGCTGGGTCTCGAACCGTTCGTCGTCCCAGCCTCTCCGTTCCTGCCGGACGTGGATGACCGTCAGGTGGTCCGCGACCCGGAGTGGATCGAGCGGGTCAGAGGGGCGGATGCGGTGTTCCTCGCCGGCGGCGAACAGGCCCGCTATCGCCGGGTACTGGTGGGGGAGGATGGCGTTGAAACGCCGCTGCTGCAGGCGATCCGGCACGTCTATCAGCGGGGGGGGCTCGTTGCCGGGACGAGCGCCGGGACGGCGATTATGAGCCGGATCATGTTCATTGATGCGGAGCAGATACTGCCCGTACTGCAGCACGGCGCCCGGATGGGGCGGGAGGTCGATCGCGGGCTGGGTTTTCTGCCGACGGACTGGTTTGTCGACCAGCATTTTCTGACGCGCGGCCGGTTCGGCCGGTCGCTGGTGGCGATGCAGACGTATGGCTTTCCGTATGGACTGGGCATCGACGAGGACACGGCGCTGGTGATCGAACAGGGCCAGCGGGCGCGCGTCGTCGGCTATCGTGGCGTCGTCGTCATGGACGCTTCCACCGCCGTGATTGATTCTGACGAGCCGCGATTCAACACCAGGAACATTCTGCTGCACTATCTCAGTCACGGCGACACCCTTGATCTCCGCGGGCGGCAGGTCGGCGTGGCGACTCAAAAGCGAGACGAACACCGGATCGATCCGCGGGCGCCGGGCTTCAAGCCGTACTACCAGCACAAGCAGTTCTACAGCGATATCTTCGGCAACACGCAGTTGCTGGACCTGATGTACAAGCTTGTCGACAGCCCCCACGAGGAGGCAATCGGTCTGGCGTTCGACGGCGCTGCCGCCCGCGAGGGATCGACGCCCGGCTTCGAATTCCGGTTTCAACGCGGCCCGGGGACGGTGAGCTGGGAATCGCCGGAGGCAATCGGGGATCCTTATACCGTTCTCAACGTCCGGCTCGACATCCGCCCGATCGCGATCCAGGGACCGCTCTATCGGTGAGGCCCCAATTCCTGTGGCTGTCTTATGCAGTGGGGAACGATATCGGGTGGCTGGGGTCGGTCGCTTTGGGCCGCCCCCAGCGAGGTGGCAAGAATCTGGGGGCTCGAAGACTCGACCCCAGTCACCCAGTTGCTCCAAGAGAAAATCCGCAGATTCGACGTTACGACACTACGGCGTCGGTCGCCCCAGCAGACCCCAATAGGCGTTGGCTTCCGGCGTCATCAGTTCGCGAAACGTCCGCACGATCGTCTGCCGGCCGAAGTCGAGGCCGTCGAGGAGCCCGGTCTCGCAGTCGGTCGCCGGGCCGGCGCTTCGCAGCGACAGCCAGAGGCAGTCGGGCTGACCTTCGACGGCTGGTCCCTGCGAGACGTCCGCGGTCAATTCACCTCGATCGTCGCGGAGCGGCCAGGTCCAGCGCAGCGAGAGTTGACTGACGCCTGTCGCGGACGTGGGAATCTGCAGTGGCGGAATCAGCCGGCAGAAGGTCCAGTCGGCGGGAGTCTGCCAGACGGTTCCCTGAGGGATGCGATTGATGTAGCCGACGCTCCACGCGGCAGCTTTCAACTCGGAGCGGCAGCCCTGCAGCGCGACCCATGCTGCGACGAAGCTGTCGCGGAGCGATTCGTAGTGGGGATAGCGGCCCCCTTCATAGCCCAGCCAGCTCACGCTGAGCGCCTGGCGGCCAAGGCGGATCCGACCGTCCTGGAGCAGGTTGTTCAAGGTCCAGACGCCGTGCTCGGCCTCCGGAGCGACGGTCCACTCGGCACCGAGCGTGGGCTGCAGGTTTCTGGCGATTTCGCCGACTTCCGCAAGCGGCGACTCCCAGTGGACGCAGAGGACGACTTCGACGACGGGCGGATGTTCGTAATCGGGGAGGGACGACGTGGGACCGAAAAGTGACGCGGCGCGCGGCGGGGGAACGACGGGGGACATGGCGGCGGCTCGTCGAACGGGGTTCGGGCGCACGGGCGGCGGTCATCCGCCCCTCCGGAGGGTCAGTGTAACGGCAGGGAACCAGTTCGACCACAACATTGCGCCGGCCGACTTCCGTCGGGGCGGAGCGGAAACTGCCGCAATTCAGCCTGCCGGCGAATCGCGCTTGATCGGGCGCGTGGAATTTCATGGAGAATTCGCGAACCTGAGATCGCCAGGTTGACCCTCGCATCGGACACGTCGATGCTGCAATAATCCGGAACGGGTCGATCGCTCTTCCGGCAACCGGCGGAGCGGGCCTTCGATCGAGTGTCCGGCCTGGTTGCGCCGCGAGCGTTCGCAGTCACAGAATTCAGGAGTCTCAAATGATCGAGCAGCTTCCCGAAAGTTCCGGCAAAGTCCTCGGTTTCAAGCTGTCGGGCAAACTGCACGACGAGGACTACAAATTGTTCGTGCCGGTCATCGACACCTCGGCGAGCGAGGGCAAAGTCCGACTGCTGGCATGGTTCCACGACTTTCACGGCTGGGACATGCACGCGCTGTGGGACGACACAAAGTTCGCCACGACGCATTGCACGAAGTTCGACCGGATTGCGCTGGTCGGTGATAAGGCCTGGGAGAAGTGGATGGCCGCGATCTGCAAGCCGTTCACGATGGCGAAGATCCGGTACTTCGACGTCAGCGACATCGACGCCGCGTGGGCCTGGCTCCGCGAATAATCGACGACTGCGAGGATGCGGCGATTGCCCATAGGTTACGGCTTCCTGAGTCCGCCCCGTGCCGCTTGCGCCCGGGGGGGCTCGTTGTATCGCTTCAGGGCTGCCAGTACGATGACGAGGACTCTTTCAATCCCCGGGGCTGGAGGTCATCTTGAACACCCATGACGCAATTCGCGGCACGCTGGAAATGAGCACGTTCGTGCTCAAGGCATACGTCGGCGACCTCACGGATGTGGAGTTGCTCAATCGACCCGGAAAAGGCTGCAACCACCTGGCGTGGCAGCTCGGACATCTGATTTCATCCGAAGCCCACCTGTTGAACGCCATCAAGCCGGGCGCTGCCGCAGAGCTGCCGCAGGGATTTGTCGAACAGCACAGCAAGACCGCCGCGGGCGAAGACGATCCGGCGAAGTTCTGTTCGCTGCAGACGTATCTGGAGCTGTTCGAGAAAACCAACGCCGCAACGCTGGCGGCCCTGGCCACGTTCTCCGACGAAGATCTCGACGCGCCGTCTCCCGAGGATTACCGGAAGGTCTTCCCGACGGTCGGATCGATCTTTCTGCTGATCGCCACCCATCCGATGATGCATGCCGGCCAGGCGGTCCCCGTCCGTCGGGCGCTGGGCAAGCCGGTCGTGATGTAACGCAGATGCCGCGCTGCGCCGTTAACCCTCTTCGTGTCGAACCTGGTGCGGGCGCTGGCGCCTGTAGTCGCTGGGCGGCGGTTGCGGTTGGGATCTGCGGGGGCTTCGCGGGCGGTTCGTATTTCTTGCGGAGGGAACCCCGACTCCGCTTGTCGCGACGATCGGACCGGTCGACGAGTGCCGTCGACAGCCGTGCCGTCAGCGTTTTCCCCGCGGCAGAACGCAGATCCGGCCGCGACAACGACCGGCTTCTGCTTGCCTCAACCGTTCGGCGTGAGTCCCCACATCCTGCGCGATCTCCCCTAAACATTCGCGCCCGCCCCGCCCCCCCAGTCCATGCCGATCCTGAATCAGTTCCGCCAATTGGGGGAAATGTCGCCAGTTGACAGACTCGTTTCGCCAAGGGCCCGGTGCCGTCCGCAGCAGAACTCACCATCCGGCCCGATCGCGGCCCGACCTCGCGCAACGCCTCTTCCATCGCCGCCGCCGCCGATCCCGGCAGTTCGCGCTCCACCATCTCGACTTCCCCCCCGTCAATTTTCACCGTAATCTGAACCAGCATGGGATGCCCTGCTTGGGTTCGCGAAGTTCCCAATCCCGCAATCGGAAATGCACACCCCATCAAGAGTATTCTTTTGTCCAAACCCGCGCCCGCCAATTAGCGGATGCACCCGGCCGGCCTCACTGACCGCCCAACCGGCACCGTTCGAAAGGTTCTTCCCGGTGATTCGTTCGTTTCTTTTTGACATGGGCAACGTGCTGGTCCACTTCAGCCACGACCGGATGTGCCAGCAGATGGGGCTGTTGTGCGGACGGAGCGGCGACGACATTCGTCGCCTGCTGCTGGACTCCGGCGTGCAATGGAATTTCGAGCGGGGGCTGATGTCCGCGGAGGACTTTCACCGTCGATTCCAGGAGATCGTCGGCAAGGGAGTCGAGTTCCAGGATCTGATCGATGCCGCGTCGGACATTTTCGAATTGAACCGCGAAATTGTGCCGGTGCTCGACGGACTGAAGAAGAACGGCTATCGGCTGGTGCTGCTGTCGAACACGAGCGTGTGGCATTTCGAGTTCATCAAGAAGCGGTTCGACGTGCTGAATCGTTTCGACCGGTTCGTGGTCTCGTACGAGGCCGGGGCGATCAAACCGGAGCCGGCGATTTTCGAGCAGGCCCTGGAAGTCATTCACTGCGTGCCGCAGGAATGCTTCTACACCGACGACATTCCGTTGTATGTCGAAGCCGGGCGCAAATTCGGCCTGGACGCCGAGGTGTTTACCGACGTCGACCGGCTGAAGAAGCAGTTGCAGGTCCGGCGGGTGAAGCTGCTGTAGGGGACGCGGAGAAGACGTCGAGAGTCTGGAGACGAGAGTCCAGAGCCAGAGAAGTTCTCGTGGGCGGCATCTGCTCCTGGCGATCAGCGATCAGCTTCTTCCTCCGGCCGTTCGCGACTCCCATTCACTTCTCGCTCATTCAAGGCGCTTCCGGGTTTCAATGCCGCACGAATCGCCCGCCGACTCCTTCGGCGCCACCAGAATCCGGTCGCGAGTGATGCACTCCACGTCGCCGTCCAGCAGCATCGGCTCATGATCCCCGGCTGACATCACGAACCCGAAATCGGACCACTCGGGACGCTGCAGCAGTTCGGCGGCCAGCTCCTCGGCGATCAACTGCGTGTCGCCGACGAAGTTCAGGAAGACCAGCTTCGTCCGGAAGAAGTCATAGAGCACATACACGTCGTCCAGACTCGACAGGCCGCGCGACTTGAGCAGCCTGGCAAAGGCCTCGGCCAGCGCCTCGTGCCGCTTGCAGATCGCCTCTTCGGCGGGCGTCCCTCTCAGTGCCGGATCGTAGTAGAACGTCGCCCGCATGAACCGGTCGTAGTCGTCCCGGCTCATGAGCTGTCGCGGAAGCATGGCAGACTCTCCAGGATCGTCGGCAGTGCGCTTCCCGACAGGTTCATCGGCCCGCCAGCAATCGTCAAGGACTTTCTCAGGATGTGCAATCACCGGAAAGCCAGATTCCGTGGCACGGAGCGGAGCCCATCCGGCCGAACGATTCCGGTCTGGCGACTCCGCATTGCCCGCCTCCAGTCGGGATTCGGATTTCGCACCTTGCCGCATATACACATGCACCCGATCATCTCCAATCCCCCGAACCCGACCCACCCCGTTCACCCTCACGGTTTCACAGATTTCGGCACTCCTGCCGCCTGGCGGTCGATAGAATAGAGAGTCGCCTGTCTCCGCCCGCGGAACGCCCGCGCGGCGATTGAACCGCTGCTTGAGAGAATCTCCCATGTCGACGACCGCTCCGCCGGGAAACTCGTCGCAATATGTGGACTTTGACGAATACGTCGAGTTCCAGCTCGAAAAAACCCGGTCCTCCATCCGCTGGACCGACCTGCTGACCGCCGGCGCAGCCGTGGTCGCCGGGTTTCTGGGCTACCTGTTCGTCTTCGTCGTCCTCGACCAGTGGGTGATTCCCGGCGGATTCAACCGGTTGACGCGGACGGTGCTCCTGTTCGTCTGGCTGGCCGGGACCGGCGCCTGGCTGTTCATGAAGCTCGTCCGGCCGTGGCTGAAGCGGATCAACCGCCTGTACGCGGCCCGCGAACTCGAACGGGCCGAGCCCGGACTGCACAGCAGCCTGCTGAATCTGATCGATCTGCGCGACGCCGGACGGACGATCAATCCGGCCGTCCTCAAGACGCTGCAGCGGCAGACTGCGGTCCGGCTGTCGGAAATGGACCTGACGCAGGCGGTGGATCATCGCGGTCTGATGCGGGCCAGCTATGGGCTGCTGATCGTGGTGGTGTCGCTCTGCCTGTATGCCCTGCTTTCTCCCAAGAAGATTTCCGCGTCGCTGTGGCGCGTGCTGCCGACCAGCAACGTCGCCGTCGCCACGCGGACGGAGATTTTCTCGGTCACGCCGGGCAGCACGAAAGCGACGGCGGAACTGCCGCTGGAGGTGACCGTCGAGCTGCGGGGGCAGTTGCCACCGGAAGCCCAGGTGCTTTACAGCACGGCGGACCAGAAATACCTCGACCAGCCGGTGGCGCTCCGTCCGGAACAGGAAGGGAGCGGCCGATATACGGGGTCGATCTGGGGTGAGAACGGCAAAGGGGTGCTGCAGGATTTCACCTACCGCGTGGTGGCGGGCGATGCAGTCTCCGAGACCTATCGCGTCGCCGTCGAGCAGCCGCCGTCGGCGACGATCGAACAGCTCCGACTGGAGTTCCCCCCCTACATGCAGCTTGAGCCGCAGGTCCTGACGGGGGGGAACATCGACAGTTGGGAGGGGGCGAAAGTTGTGCTGCAGGCCCGGACGAACCGGGAGATCCGCAGCGCGAAGATCGAGTTCCGCGACAAGCCGGCCGAAGGGCCGAATGGCGAAGAGCTGGCCCTGCACGTCGTCGAAGGTCGACAGCTCCGAGGCGAATGGACGCTCAAACTCCCCGCAACCGGCGAGGCGATCAGTTACTACTCGATCCGTTGCCACACTGAGGATGGGCTGACCGAGAAGGACCCCACGGTCTACAGCCTGAAGGTCCGTCCGGATCAGGCGCCCGAAGTGGTCCTGCTCCAGCCGGAACGCGATCTGGAAGCGCCGGCGAATGCGGTGATTCCGCTGATCGTGCAGGCGAAGGACCCCGACTTCGAACTGGGACCGATCCGGCTGCAGGTCGAGAAGGCGGGAGAAGTGATTCATGTGCAGCCTTTGTCGCCGGGCGGGCGTCCGCAGACGCTGCTCCGCAGCGAGTTGAACCTGGAGCCGTTCGGCCTGATGCCAGGGGATACAGTGGCGTTCTGGGTCGAGGCGACCGACAACCGCCAGCCGCGTCCGAATCGCAAGAACACACCCAAGCTGAAGATCACCGTTTCGAAGCCGGTCTCCGACGAGGAAGTTCGCCAGCAGCTCGCGGACGAGAAGAAGAAGCAGGAAGATCAACTGGCGGACGCGTCCGCCGAGCAGAATCGCGAGGGACGCGACGGCCGGCCGCAGGACGCGTCCGACAGCGATCCGCGCGCCCCGATACCGCCTGAGCCCGCTCCCGGCGAGGAGCGTCCGCCGGGCGAGCCGCCGCGGAATCCGAACGCCGGTCAACAGCCGGACGGCCAGGAGAAAGGTCCCGGCACGGAACCCGATCCGGGAAAACCGGGCGAGGCGGGCCGGCCGGGCGAGGCGACGGGTGGCAAGCCCGAAGATCGAAAGAACGAGGAGCGGCAGCCGTTGAGCCCGAAGGGCGAGGACGATCAGGAAGTCCTGAAGCTGCTCAACGAACAGCTCAACAAGCCGCCGCAGAAAGATCCGTCGAAGCCCAGTGAGGGCGATCAGCCGCCGGCCAATCAGCCAGAGAACAAACCGGGCAAGAAGCCGCCGATGCCGGGGACTCCGAAAGGGGGCGGGGCGGGGGATCAGTCGCAGCCGGGAGCGAAGCAGAAACCGGGCGATCAACCGGGGAGCGAGAAACAGCCCGGCGACCGTGGTACGGGCGATCAGTCGGTTGAGAGGCCCGGCAAACAGACCACGCCGAAGACTGGCGCCGATCAGCCCGATTCCCAGCCGACCGGAACTGAGCCTGGCGACAAGCCGCAACCCGGCGCCGAGAAACAGCCGGGGGGGAAACGCCCCGGTACAGAGCAGAAACCGGGCACGAAACCGGACGGCGAAAAGTCGTCGGACAAGCCCGACCAGCCGGGGAAGTCCGCAAGCAAACCGGGAGAGAAGCCTGCGAAGGGGAGCGAGAAGCCAGAGCAGCCCGGCGACCGGCCTGGCCAGGCTCCTGGCGAACAGCCCGGAGCGAAGCCAGGAAACAAGCCTGGTGAGAAGCCCGGAGCATCGACCGGGAAGCCTGAGTCGGCCGATTCGCCGACAGGCGATCAGCCAGGGCCATCGGCGAGCCAACCGGAAGACAAACCGGGGAAAGAAGGAACGAAGCCGGGCGAAAAGATGCCGGACGGAAAGTCCGGGACGACCTCGAAGACCGGTGAGAAATCGGCCGACCCGCCTAAGGGGACTGGAACGCCTGCTGAGGGCGAGAAGCAGCCGGGCGGGGAGGGGGAGTCGGCGGACAAGCCGGAGCCGGGCAAGCGTCCGGGAGATCCGAAAGGAACGCCTGGCAAGGGGACCGCTGCGGAACCGATGCCGGGCCAAGGGGACCCGGCCGGCGCGAAGCCGGCCGAGAAGGCGTACGACGAAACGGCGAGCAATCCGCCCGGGAAATCTGCGGACCAGAATCCGTCGGGCGGCGAACCCAAGGGTGGCAAGCCCGGCGATCCGCAATCCGCCAGACCGAAGTCCGCGCAGCCCCCGTCCGGTCAGACTTCCAAAGACCCGGCAGGAGCCGGTGAGCCGGGAGAAAGCCCCGAGAGTCCGCCCGGAGAGCCGGGCGGCAAGGAAACAGGTGAGGGTCCCGGGAAAGGGGATTCGACCTCGAAGCCGGGCAGCCGGCAGGGGGGCGATCCCAAACAGGAAACGAAGAACGCCAAGCCCGGCGACGGACGTTCGACCAAGCCGGGAGAACGTGGTGCGCCGAAACCGGGCGACGGAGATGCGGAAGGGGACCAGCCGGCCGAACCGGGTCAGCCGGGTTCAAAACCCAAGCCGGCTGCTGGCGGAAAACCAGGACAGACTGGGGAAGGAACCGACCCGCCCGAGGGCGCCCCGATGCCGGGCGAGTCGTCAGAGACCGGCACTAAGCCGGGCGCCAAGCCCGGTGAGAAACCCGCTGGCGAGAAGCCGGCAGGCGATCAACCCGAAGGCAAGGCCGAAGAAGGAGGCGCTCCGCAACCCGAGGGTCAAGAACCCGGTCAGAAGGGGGGCGAGAAGGGAGGCGAACAGCCCGGCGGCGGCAAGCAGTCGGGAGGCAAGAAAGGCGGCGGCAGTCCGGCGGGAGGAAAACCGGGGGAGAATCCCGGGGGCGCGCCTTCTCAGGGGCCGTCTCAGAACGCTCCGAAAACCGGCGGCCAGGGGGGGACGGGATCGACGGGCGCGTCGGATGGACCGGAAGTCGGTCCCGGCGATGCTCCGGACCCCGACTACAACCGGCAGGCCGCGGAACTGGTGCTGCGCAAGCTGCAGGACGATCTGGATCGGGGCGAAGTGAACCCGGAACTGCTGGAGAAACTCGGCTGGACTGAGGATCAGCTAAAGGGCTGGTCCGACCGGCTCGCGAAGCAACTGCAGCAGCAGCCGGCGGAAACGCCCGTCGACCGGGCTCGGCAGATGCAGTTCGAAGAGATGCTCCGACAGATCGATTTGCGCAAGAGTAACGCCGTCCGCTCGGGCGAGTCTCAGCCGACGCGGGAATTGCCGCAATCCGACTCGCGTCGGAGCGCCCCGCCTGCCGAGTATCGCGAAGCGTACGAGGCGTTTACGCGCGGGTTGTCGAAGCGGACGCCCGCCGCCGCAAAGCCTCCGAAAAAGTGACACTGTTCTGTGGAAATTCCTATCAGGTCCATGTCGGGTGGGCGAAGCCGGACCGAATCGCCGCCCCGGTGATTGAATGATTCGGGGCATCGCGAAGACGCTCCTGCCCCGGCCATGCGTCTCTCGCTGGTGACAAAAAAACGGACGTCCGGGACGTCGGGGAGAGTCTGGAGTGCCAGTCGAGATTCGGCAGGACGCCGAGGAAACCGTCATCAAGTTCGTCGGACGGCTGGACAGCTCCATCACGACGGAGGAGCGCAAGCGGCTCGTCGACCAGGTCCGTCCCGATTGCCACCTGGTGCTGGATTTTTCCTCGGTGACGTTTGTCTCGAGCATCGGCCTGCGGATGCTGTTGCTGCTGACGCATGAAGTCCACGCGCAGGGGGGCATTCTCGCCATCCGGAATGTTTCGAAGGATGTGCTGAACCTCGCCGATGCCGTCGGCTTTCTGCGCCTGTTTGAAGAGCCGGTCCTTCCCGAGCGCCGGCCGCATATCGCCCCGATGCCCCGCATCGACGTCTACCCCACGCGGTATTTCGGCGAGTACGCGTTGAGGCGCGGGTTTCCGTTTCCGTTCGGGGCCACGCCGGTTGCGCGCGGGGTGAATTTTTCCATCTTTTCCCAGCACGCCACGTCGGTGAATCTGGTGCTGCGCGAGCGGGGAACGTGCCGGCTGCTGGTGGAGATTCCGATCCCTCCCGAGTTCCGCATCGGGGACGTCTACGCCATTACCGTGTTCGACATCGACCCGGATGAAATTGAGTATGGCTTTCGCGTGGCGGGTCCGTCTGATCCGACCGACCGCCTCCGATTCGATCCATCAGTCATCCTGCTCGATCCTTCGGCCCGTTCGATCGGCGGGCGGGACGTGTGGGGCGTCTCATCGAGTTGCGGGCCTCAACCCTATTGGGCGCAGATCGTTCCGGAGGATTTCGACTGGGAAGGGGACCACGCGCTGGGGCTTCCGCTCGAAGAACTGGTCATCTATGAAATGCACGTGCGGGGCTTTACCCGCAGCCACTCGTCCGACGTTCGCTTCCCGGGCACGTTCGCCGGGCTGCGCGAGAAGATCCCCTATCTGAAGGAGCTGGGAGTCAACTGCGTCGAACTGATGCCGATCTTCGAATTCGACGAACTCGAAGTCACGCGGATCAACGCCGTCACCGGCGAGCGACTGTTCAATTACTGGGGTTACAGCACGGTCGGCTTCCATGCTCCCAAGGCGTCGTTCGCCGCATCGGGGCCGGTCGGCATGCAGGTCGACGAGTTCAAGGCGCTGGTGAAGGCGCTGCATCGCAACGGGATCGAGGTCTTTCTCGATGTCGTTTTCAATCACACGGCCGAAATGGGCGAGGATGGCCCGACGATTTCCTTCAAAGGACTCGATAACCGCACCTGGTACATGCTGCGGCCGGACGGGACCTATCTGAACTTCAGCGGTTGCGGCAACACGCTCAACTGCAACCATCCCGTCGTGCGGGATTTCGTCATCAACTGCCTGCGGTACTGGGTCTCCGAGTTCCACATCGACGGGTTCCGCTTCGATCTGGCCAGCATTCTGGGCCGGGCGCCGGACGGGACTCCGCTGGCGAATCCGCCGCTCCTCGAAGCGCTTGCCATGGATCCGATACTCAGCCGGACCAAGCTGATTGCTGAGGCCTGGGACGCCGGCGGACTGTATCAGGTCGGGACATTCCCGTCGTACGGCCGCTGGGCGGAGTGGAACGGCAAGTACCGCGACTGCGTCCGCCGGTTCCTCAAAGGGGACGACGGCATGGTCGGAGAGATGGTCCAGCGGCTCATTGGGTCGCCCGATATTTACCCCACCCGCGGACCGGCGGCGTCGGTCAATTTTGTGACCTGCCACGACGGCTTCACGCTCGCCGACCTGGTGAGTTACAACGAGAAGCACAACGCCGCCAACGGCGAAAACGGACTGGACGGGGCGAACGACAACAACTCCTGGAACTGCGGCGTCGAAGGCCCGACGGACGACGCGCTGATTGCGTCGCTGCGCCGACGGCAGATGCGCAACGCGCTGGCCATCCTGTTCCTGAGCCAGGGGGTCCCCATGATGCTGATGGGGGACGAATGCGGGCGGACCCAGCACGGCAACAACAACGCCTACTGTCACGACGGCCCGTTGACCTGGCTCGACTGGACGCTCATCGAGTCCAACGCCGATCTGTTCCGCTTCTGCCGGGAGCTGATCGCCTTCCGCGCCCGACACCCGGCCCTGCGGCACGTCCGCCACGTCGGCGCCGAAGGACTCCACGGGGAACGATTCGAAGTCACCTGGCATGGCACGGAGCCGCGGCAGCCGGACTGGTCGGCGCGCAGCCGGTCTCTGGCGATGCACGTCCATCTGCAGAACGGCGGTCCGGCCGACACGGTGTATGCCGCGTTCAATATGTTCTGGGGCGAGCTGACGTTCCGCCCGCCGGCGCCCCCCCAGGGGTGCCACTGGTGCGTGGCGATGGATACTTCGCTCCCGTCGCCGCTCGACATCGCGACGCCGGGGCACGAGCAGCCGCTGGCTCCGGGATCGACGTATCCCGTGGCCTCGCGCACGGTAGTGGTCCTGATTCCCCGGCTCAACGAATAACCGCCGGCCGATCGCGCGCCGGACTCAGTATGGGGGGATTTGCTCCCCGTCGTTGGGGTCGCCGAGCTTGCGCAGAATGTCGGGGTCGAGCGCGTTGGAGAGTGCGCGGACGGATCCGTCCGCCAGCACCACGAGCACGACTCCCTGGTGCGGCGAGCCGAACGCGTCGGGGCCGCCGCCGAGGCCAGCCGCCGCGTCGCGGAGATTGGAGGGGTCGGCCCACGGTTTGAAACCGCCGTCGACGGTCCCCGCCAGGATCGTGCTGGACGAACCGTCGCGGATGTCGCGCAGGTGCATGCCTCCGAGAGGGGTGACGAGGGCCGCGTTGCCGGCGAAATGGGCGACGGCGTAGCCGCGCGAGTCGGGCTGCATCGGCGGGAGCGAGGGATTGAGATAGACCGCCAGCGGCGTCTGGAAACCTGCCTGCACCGGGTTCGCGTCCCAGGTCTTCGACACGTCGAGCGTGTTATAGAGGGGGGATTGCCCGACGAACGGCAGAATGTCGGTCATCCACGACTGCGGCTGCTGGCCGGGGGGCAGTCGTTCGCCTCCGCGCGGCGGAAATTGATTGAACGAGTCGTGAAAGTTGTGCTCGGCCAGCCCGATCTGTTTGAGATGATTTTTGACCTGCGTCCGGCGGGCCGCTTCGCGGGCCTGCTGGACTGCGGGCAGGATCAGTGCGAGACCGACCGGGCAGCAGAGGAGCGGCACGCAGCCGAGAGCGATCAGCACGAAGACCCAGACCGGCACGCCCGAAGAATGGTTGCGATTCATCGATTTCGCGGACCGACGACGTGAAGGAGCATCTTCGTAGTCCTCGATCTCGTCGTCAGCGTCGTCGTGCGACCGGGGCTTGCCGAGCCGCGATTCGCAATGCGGGCAGATTCGGGCACTGGCGGGAACGTGCTCCGCGCAGACGGGGCATTGCGGCATGAGCGACTTCCTGATTGCGTGGAATCACGTCTGACAAAGGGACGTTCACCATACGCCCTGCCCGAAGTCGCCGCAATCACCTGTCCGGGACGTTCAGAGCAGCTCGCTGGCCAGCTCCGCCAGGGCCGAGCGCTCGCCTTTTTCGAGCGAGATGTGGGCGTAGATCGGCTGGCCGACCATCCGGCTGATGAGGTAGCTCAGCCCGTTCGACCGGGAGTCGAGATAGGGATGGTCGATCTGGCGGATGTCGCCGGTGAAGACGATCTTGGTTCCTTCGCCGGCCCGCGTGATGATCGTCTTCACTTCGTGAGGCGTGAGGTTTTGCGCTTCGTCGACGATGAAGAAGACCCGTTGCAGGCTCCGGCCGCGGATGTAGGCGAGCGGGGTGATCTCGAGCTTGTGGTTTTCGAGCATATCCTGGATCCGCTGCGACGCTTCGCTGTCGCCGAGCTGGTGGCGGATGACGGTCAGGTTGTCGAAGAGGGGCTGCATGTAGGGGTCGAGCTTGGCTTCGATGTTGCCGGGCAGGAAGCCGAGGTCGCGGTTGCTGAGGGGGACGACCGGACGGGCCAGCAGGATCTGGCGGTAGCGCTGGCGGCAATCGAGGGCGGCGGCAAGGGCCAGCAGCGTTTTGCCGGAGCCGGGTTTCCCCGTCATCGAGACGAGCTTGATGTCGTCGTCGGTGAGCGCCCGCAGCGCGAACGCCTGCTCGGAATTGCGCGGCATGATGCCGTAGGTCGGCGTTTTCTCCACGCGATGCAGCGTCTGGTCCGCGGCCTTGTAGGTGGCCAGAACCGACTTGGACCCGTTGCGGAGGATGAAATTTTCGTTGGCGACCGGTTCGGTCACCTGCGGCACCTGGCTCAGCGGCACCCGGCCGCTCATGCCGGCGTAGAACGCGTCGACCAGTTCGGAGGGCATGTCGGTGATCAGTCGGCGGCCCGTGTAGAGTTTCTGGACGCTTTCGACTTTGTCCGTGCTGTAATCCTGGGCGGGCAGGCCCAGCGCCTTGGCCTTCATCCGCAGGTTGGTGTCTTTGGTGACGAGGATCGTGGGGCGGGAGGTTTCGTTCCGCTGCAGCGTGAGGGCGGTGTTGAGAATGCGGTGGTCGGGAGAATCCGACAGAAAGGCTTCGCGAAGCTGATCGCTGAACTCGCCGCCGAGGACGACGCGAATGGACCCGAGTCCCGGACCGAGCGGCACCCCCTCGGGCGACACCAGGTCGCCGGTGAGTTCATCGAGCTGGCGGACGAACGCCCGGGCCTGAAAGTTGATGTCGTCGTTGCCCTTTTTGAACTTGTCGATTTCCTCCAGGACGGTGATGGGGATGACGACGTCGTTGTCTTCGAAGTTCCGGAAGCAACCAGAATCGTGCAGAATGACATTGGTGTCGAGCACGAACAGTTTGGTCTGAACGGCCGGGACTTCGGGCATCGGCACCTCCATGTCTGTTGGGCGAGACGTGATCCGTTCGTCGCGAAAACCACCCTACCCCTGCGGGAATCGAGGCGTCAAGACCATTGGTGAAGAGTCGGTGAACATCGGCGCACGACGTTCGTCCTTGTGCCGCTTTCTTGCAGTCCGCCCGGCCCTGCGATAGACTCTCCCGTTCCGGTTTTGGCGGGCTGGCTCCTGCGCCGGGTGGATTATCCGCCTGCACGGAGCCTAATTCCTGCCAAGCCAATGAGTTGCAGCGACTGGAATCCGCGGGATTCAACCAGTTGCAGCACGCTTCTGAGAGCAACCGCGGTCCGGCGTCTCTCGAGCGGACGGCGTTTAGAATTTTTTGAGTCGAGTGGAAAGGCATCGAGCGCCATGGCGAGAGAAGCCAAGCTGGTCGTGCAGAAGCGTTCTCAGTTGGGGTCGGCGGCCTGTCGACGGCTGCGGAGTCAGGGGTTGGTCCCCGGGAATGTCTACGGCCATAACGCCACGCCGGAACCGATTTCGATCGAGAGCCGCGTGTTGCGACCGTTGATTTTCGACGGCATGAAGGTCGTCGACGTGGAGCTGGACGGCCGCCACGACAAAGCGATTGTCCGCGAGATTCAGTGGGATGCTTTCGGCATCGACATTACGCACATCGACCTGTTCCGCGTCGACCCGAACGAGCGCGTTCAGATCGAAGTGCCGATCGAACTGAAGGGAACGGCTCCGGGCGTCATGTCCGGCGGCATGCTCGAACAACCGCTGCACAAGCTGTCGATCGACTGCCTGGCTTACCTGATTCCGGACAGCATTCAGGTGAAGATCGGCAATCTGCAGCTCGGCCAGACGGTTCACGTCAGCGATCTGGAGATCCCGGAAGGGATTCACGTACGCGTACCCGCCGATACGGTCGTCGTGCATGTGATCCAGGTGCAGGTGAAGGACGATGCGGGCGGCGAGATGGGGGCTGCCGAGCCGGAAGTTGTCGGCAAGAAGGCGGCCGAAGCCGGCGACTCGAAAGATGCTCCGAAGAAGAAGTAGCCCGTCGACGGGTGCGGCCGTGGCGGCATGACCGGCGCGGAAATCTTTGGAGGGTGGCTGGTCTGCGGGGCTCTGCTCAACATGAAGATCGTGGTTGGGCTGGGAAATCCGGGACAGAAGTACGCGGGGACACGACACAACATCGGTTTCGAGGTGCTGGCGGAGCTGGCGCGGCGCTGGCAGGGGGGCCGGGCGAAGACGCGGTTTGACGCCGAGCTGATCGAGATTGTCTGTCGTCAGGAGAAGCTGCTGCTTGTTGCGCCGCAGACGTTCATGAATTTGAGCGGGCGAAGCGTGCAGCAGATTGTGAAGTTTTACCATACGGCGCCGTCAGACGTGCTGGTGGTGTGTGATGATTTGAATCTGCCGTCGGGCCAGCTCCGGCTGCGGGCGTCGGGGACGGCGGGCGGACAGAAGGGGCTGGCGGACATTTTGAAGGCGCTGGGTTCCGACGCGGTGCCCAGGCTGAGATTTGGAATCGGGCGTCCGCCCGGCCAGATGGACGCGGCCGACTACGTGTTGAGTCAGTTTCGCCGGGATGAGCAGGAGTTAATCGACGTTTCGCTGCAGCTCGCCGCCGATGCGGCGGAAGTGTGGGCGAACGACGGGATGACAACGGCGATGAACCGATACAATCAACCGGGCGACAATGGTTCGAAGTCGTCGGGAAAGAGCGAATAGGTCGGAATCGGGGCAGACAGACGGCGACGGAGACTGACAGCCGCCGGAGAATGAGTGAACAATCCGCCGGCGGGCCGGCCGAGAGACGGTTGGCGAAGTGCGGCGTTGCATTTGACGAGAAATCGGTTACAACAGGCGAAATCCACCGGCTGCCAGCAGACCGGCGGACTGGGATTGCGGAGGAATAGATTTTGACCGAGTACATGTACGAGGGAATGTTCGTTCTGGACAGCAACCGCTTCGCGTCGGACCCCGACGGCGTGCAGCAGGGTTTGCAGAGTCTGCTCGAACGTTGTGGTGCGACGATCGTGGCTTCCCGTCCGTGGCAGGACGGAAAGCTGTGTTATCCGATCAAGGGGCAGCGGAAGGGGTTGTACTACCTCACCTGCTTCAAGATGGACGGCGGCCAGATGGGCGAGCTCGATCGGCTGGGTAAGCTGAACGAGTCGATCCTGCGGCACCTGGTGATCCGTCACCCCCCGGTGATTTTCGACGCGATGGTCGAGGCCCTCACTCAGAACGACGGCACGATCCACAGTCCCGAGCAGAAGGAGCGGGACGGCGGTCCTGAAGGGGAGCGTCCGGAGCGTGGCGACCGGGATCGGGGTGATCGCGGCGATC
Organism: Planctellipticum variicoloris; assembly: GCF_030622045.1. Taxonomy (NCBI): domain Bacteria; kingdom Pseudomonadati; phylum Planctomycetota; class Planctomycetia; order Planctomycetales; family Planctomycetaceae; genus Planctellipticum; species Planctellipticum variicoloris. Next base: position 5,175,451 of record NZ_CP130886.1, read on the forward strand.
GCGGAGACCGGGATCGCTAAATGTGGCGATCGAGTTTCAGCCGGGCCGATGGGTTCGGCTGTGGTGTGAGTCACAGCAACGGGAGCACACCTCATGGCCAGTTTCAACAAAGTGATTCTCGTCGGCAATCTGACTCGCGATCCGCAGGTGCGTTACACGCCTGGCGGGACTGCGGTGGCGGAAATCGGGATGGCTGTCAGTCGGCAGTGGTTCGATAAGCAGACCAATTCCCGCCGGGAAGAGACGACGTTTGTTGACGTGACGCTGTGGGGGCGGCAGGCCGAAGTGGCGGGGGAATACCTCGCGAAGGGCCGGCCGGTGCTGATCGAAGGTCGACTCCAGCTCGATACGTGGGACGATAAGGAGACCGGTCAGAAGCGCAGCAAGCTGCGGGTGATCGGTGAGTCGATGCAGATGCTCGGCAGCCGCAGCGATGGCGGCGGCGGTCAGGGTGGCGGCGGCGGCGGACAGCGTCGGGATTCCGGACGCCCGGCAGCTCCGCAGCAGCAACAGCCGCAGGACGCGGGAAGCGAATCGTTTTCTGACAGCACTTCCGATTACGGGTACGGCGGGGGTCCGCCGGATGACGAAGTTCCATTTTAAGTCGAGAGACGAGAGTCTGGAGTCGAGTGCCAGGACGGATTCCATGACCGCCGACCATCACAAACACCAATCAACTGACTATAAATAACGAATCACCAATCACCAAAGACAGAAATCATGGCTCGCAAGAACGTCACCGCATCCGGCATGCCCCGCACTTCCCGTCAGGTGGAACTGCTTCTGGCTGAAGACGTGGAATTCCTTGGCAAGCAGGGGGAGATCGTCAAGGTCAAGCCCGGCCATGCCCGGAACTATCTCATTCCGCAAGGATTCGCGACGGTCGCCACCGCCATGAATAAGCGGAATGTGGAACGGCATCGCGAGCAGATCGAAGATCTCCGCAAGCAGCGGATGGCCGATATGGTCAAGCGGGCCGACGCGATCAGCAAGTACAGCGTGACCCTCGAAGCCAACGCGAACGAGGAAGGCCACCTGTACGGCTCAATCATGGGTCCGGACATCAGCAAGGCCCTGAAGGCCGCCGGCTACGCCGTCGAGACCGATCACATTAAGCTGGATGGACCGCTCAAGGAACTGGGGATGTACACCGTGCGTGTGCAGCTCCATCCGGAAGTGAAGACCGAGGTGAAGGTCTGGGTGGTTCCGGCCGCCAAGAAGTAGATCCCGCAGAATCTCGCGAGATTTCCACGATCGCCCGCGGCATCAGTCCGCGGGCGATTTGCATTGGCGGATTGCGCTCGAAAGTTCTTGAGCGGCCGCGTCGACTTGGTAGGGTAGTTCGCCGGCACACGGGTCGGCTGACCGGGGCTGGAGCGTCTTCGCGAGACCCCGGGGCGTTTGGCCGCCGGGGCCGCAGCATCTCTCGCTTCTTCGGGGCACGCATGGATCAGAAGACATTCGCCAAAGGACGGGGCATGGCACGGACGTCGGACGCTTTTGAAGGTCGGCTCCCGCCGCAGAATCTGGCCGCGGAGCGGAGCGTGCTGGGGAGCATTCTGCTCGAGAACAATGCGATCGACGAGGTCGCCGATACGCTGATCGCCGCGCACTTCTACAGCGATGCGCACCAGCTCATCTACACGGGGATTCTGAAGCTCTACGAGAACGGCGTGCGCGGCATCGACGCAGTGACGCTCGCGGAAGAGCTCGATCGCCGGCAGCAGCTCGACGAGGTGGGCGGAGTCACGTATCTGCTGGAGATTCTGGAGACCGTTCCGCACGCGGCCCACGTGCGCGAGTACGCCAAGATCGTCCGCGACCGCTGGATTCAGCGGAGCCTGACGCAGGTCTGCACCGAGGTTCTCCGGGACTGCTACGAGGGGACCGACGATACCGAGGACGTGCTGCAGAAGGCCGAGCGGGGCGTGTTTCAGATTCTGGAGTCGCAGGAGTCGGCGCAGAAGATCGGCATGGACGAAATCATGCTGGATACGCTGGACCGCATCAACACGCGGTTCGACAAGGACGGCTCGATCAGCGGCCTGACGACCGGCTTCAGCGATCTGGATCGCCAGACCAACGGCATGCAGCCGACAGAGCTGGTGATTCTTGCCGCCCGCCCGTCGATGGGAAAGACGGCGTTCGTGGTGAATATCGCCGAGGCGATCGCCTCGGAGGCGGGCGCCGGCGTGCTGATCTTCAGTCTTGAGCAGTCGAAGCTGGAGCTTGCCGAGCGGTTCTTGTGCATTCGCGCCCGGCTGGACGGTCACCGGCTCCGCAAGGGCGAACTGGACGACGCCGAGCGGCACGCGCTGCTCGAAGCCTCCAACGAGCTGAGCAAGCTGCCGCTGTTTATCGACGATCAGCCGGGACGGACCGTGGCTCAGATCAGCGCGATTGCCCGCCGGCTGAAGCGGCGCGACAAGCTGGGGGTGATCGTTATCGACTACCTGCAGCTCATCGAACCAGAGGACAAACGGCAGCCGCGCGAGCAGCAGATCGCCGGCATCACCCGGCGGCTGAAAGGGATCGCCAAGGAAAACATGGTTCCGGTGATCGCGCTGTCGCAGCTCAACCGCGGCGTCGAGCTGCGCGAGGACAAGCGGCCGCGGCTGGCGGATCTTCGCGAAAGCGGGGCCATCGAGCAGGACGCGGACATCGTCATGTTTCTGCATCGCCCGGACGCGTACGATCCCCAGGACCGCCCTGGCCTGGCGGAAGTGGTCGTGGCCAAGCACCGCAGCGGCCCCACCGGCATTGTGAATCTGACCTGGATCCGCGACCAGATGCGCTTCGCCGACTACAGCAACATGATGGAGCCGGGGTTCTGAAAGAAGTGATCAGTGATCCGTGGCTGGCGGTCAGTGAGGGGCAGACGGGCCGCAATTCGGATGCCGCGCTGCGTGGTAAACCCTTTTCGTGTCGAACCTGGTGCGGGCGTTGGCGCTTGTAGTCGCTGGTCGGCGGTTGCGGTTGGGATCTGCGGGGGCTTCGCGGGCGGTTCGTATTGCTTGCGAGGGGAGCCCCGACTCCGTTTGTCGCGACGATCGGACCGGTCGACGAGTGCCGTCGACAGCCGTGCCGTCAGCGTTTTCCCCGCGGCAGGACGCAGATCCGGCTGCGGTGGCGCCCGGCCGAATGCACGCAGCACGCGGGCCACGCTCGTCGATGGGTCGTCGTCGGACTCCGGCTGCGGCTGGCGGGCGTAGAGCAGCAGCGCCCGCAGCCCCAGCAGCGACCAGATCCGTTCGCACGCGGCATGCTCGGCCTTGTGGCTCCGCAGTTTGCCGCACCCGCAGGGCTGCGTGAAGTCCCGCAAGAACGGCTCGATGCTCCCCCGTCGGCGATAGATCTCGGCCACCTGCCGGTCGCTGAGCCGCCTCGGATCGCGCACGCTCGTCACCAGGGACCACAGGCGCCGCGCCCCCCCGGACAACCGCCGGTCGCAGAATCAACGGCGGCGGCACGGGCCGTTGGAATGGATGGTGGGTTGTGGATCGAGAGAAGAGAGAAGACGCTGGCGGGGCTGAAGACTGAAGACGGCAGGCGGGGGCCCAATCTCGTTCGGCACGGTGCTTGCATAATCTATGGCGGCTGGGGGAAGGCGGCGAGGAGTTCTTCGTCGTCGGCCCAGCCGGTCATGTAGAGACAGACCATTTCATACGCTCGACGCGACAGGTGGCCTCCCGTCGCCAGGGCCAGGAGCAGCCCGGCGAGCAGCGAACAGTAGAGCTGGATCTCCACGCCCCGCGTCTTCGCCGAGAGCAGTTGCTGGCAGCCCAGCACCTGCTTCAGAAACCGGAAGAACAGCTCGATCTGCCACCGGCATTCATAGATTAGCACCACCTGTTCGGCCGGGAGATCCAGCAGCGTCGTGGCCAGGATCAGGCCTTCCCGCCCGGTCTGGTCGCTGCGAAGCCGCCCCTGCCTTGCCGAACTTGGTCGACCGGGCACTGGCTCGACGGTGATCCGCCGCACGACGTGATTGGTTCTTGCGGGACTGGCTCCGCTGCCGCCGCCCAGCGCGATCAGTTCATCCGCCACGACCCCCGCGGCGCGATCGGCTTCGGTGAGCGCGGGGAGTTGAACCGCATGACCGTTCGCGTCGTTGACCGGTCCCTCGACCACGCGACCGTCCCCGCGATTGAGCCGGCAGACGTAGTCGCAGCGGGCTTCGACCAGTTCGTTGAACACCACGGCCGAGCGATAGCCCCGGTCCAGAATATAAAGGTCTCCCGGCGCACCGGCGGGTTGCGGTTCGCGGGCCTGGATCTGCTGGAGCGTGACGGCGCGCTCGGAGTGCGGCCCTTTGGCCGGCTCCTCGGTGAGGGTCGAGGCCACGACCCTCTGGTCGTGAATGCGAAGCTGGGTGTGCAGCCGCCACTGGCCTTGAGAACCGCGTCCCAGCCGGGCGGCGATCTGCGGCAAGGCCGACAGCACGGTCCCGTCGACGGCGACGAGACGTTCGACGATCGGGTTGGGAAGGCGTCCCAGCCGACCGCTGCGGCTCACGCGGAACTGATGCCGGGCGAACTGGCGGCGGAGTTCGTGAACGAGTCCTTCCAGGAGCGAGGGATCGAAGACGGACGAGGCCTCGGAGAAGGCCCCGGCCGAGACCTTTTGCCCGCCGGCGAGCTGTTGGACCTTTTTCAGTCCCGAGGCTGCGACGAGCGCCCGGGCGGACTTGAGAACGGGGTTGAAGAAGCCGATCAGGAGGAGCGCGGCATACTGGCTGTAGAACAGCTGCCGGTTGCGAGCGGTGTCGCGTTCTGTCCCGCAGGGAGCCAATCGTTGCAGCAGCGGAAAGATGCGCCGCAGCAGGACGGTCCCGGCCAAAGGACCAATCAGCTCCCGCCGCTCCTCCTCCGTCAGCCCCTTCTCCGCCATCGCCACTCCCTCCGCAGGGAGAAAGACTACAATCTCAATCGGCCTGCGCAAAAAGCGTGCCGAACGAGATTGGGCGGGAGCCTGCCCTAAGCAAAAAGGCGCCCACCGTACGTACCGCGATCGGCTCCGGCGGGGGAGTTTTTTACGTTCTCCCCGCCGGAGTCCGTCTGGCGGTGATGTTGCACCGGTGGAAGTCCCGGCGTTTCAAACACTTGATCAGGTTCGCCGGTCTTGCGGCCGGGTGAACGGGAAAAGCTCGACGTCGAGGCTGTGCGCACACGGGGTGCGCCCCTCGGACCACTCTTGCGAGTGGCCCGTCGCTGGGCCCTGATCAGGCCCGGGTGAAGGGGTCATTCCGGACGCCTGCGGAGGTCCGCAGACACGAGTGCACTTCCTTGACCCCTTCATAAATAGGGGGTTTGTTGCGCGGATTGTTGTAAAGGCTGGAGTGGATTGTGGTTAGTGGATGGTGGATGGGGAGGAGAAGATCGAAGATGTGGTGAGTGGGGAGTGGTGAGTGAGGAGAAGCCGGAAGGCGAAGAAGAAGAGGACGCGGAGCGTCTGAAGAGTGCGTTCCCAGGCGGAGCCTGGGCTGCGCGAAATCGTCAATTGTTGGCGGTCCCGGTTGATCCGGCTTTTGTTCCTGGAAGGACGGGGAGGGCCTGGCGGCGCTGGGCTGTCAGCGACTTGCCTAAGTGGTCGTCGATCCACGCGAGCAGGTCGCGATGCCGCACGGCGTTCAGGGCTTCGCAGATCTTTTCCTCGCTGATCCGCACGACCGACGCGGCCATCCCCAGAATCAGTTTCGTAAAGCCGCCGCGGCTGTGCTGGCCCTGCAAACGCTTGCCCTTGCCGATCAGCGATTCCAGCACTTCGCTGCTGGCCGGCAGACTCTGTCCGGGGAGCACGCCGCTCGACTGCTCGCTCACGAACTCCACCAGCCGCGCCGCCGCACGCTCACCGGCAGGCGTTCGGGCCACCGTCTCCAGTTGCCGGCGCAGCGTCTCGCCGGCGGCGGCGTGGTAGCCCGCCACGCGCAGGAACTCCAGCATGTGGTCCTTGACCGCCTGCAAGTCGTTCCAGTCCACGAGCGCCTCCCGGAAGTCGCGGATCCAGCCGAACTTCTCCTCGAGCCGCGTCAGGTCGAGACCCGCGGGACGTTCGGCCGCGGGCGTGTCGATCAGCCGCAGCATGCGGGCGCCCCAGCCGATCAGCGGCCCCAAGTTCAAGTAACGCCCTTTGACTTTCTGCGTGGGGGGAGCAAGGTGTCCGAGTTCCGTCTGCTTCACCCGTGGCTGCGTCTGCCCGCAGTGTTTGACGAACGCGATCCACCGCGGATCGGCGAGCAGTTCGTGCTTGAGCACGATCGCCGTCTTGTGGGCGATGTCGTGCAGCACCTGCGTCGTCGGGTGCTGTTCGCGGAAACGCTGAGCGCCGCCGAGAAGATCCGAACCCTCGTCGCTGAGGATGGCGGCCGGCACGCCGACCAGCCCGGCCGCAGCCGCGAGCTGCCGCTGGACGATCTCGCCGCTGGATTTTTCGACCGGCTGCAGCGCCAGCAGCGTCAGATCCTGGTGCGTCAGCGGCGCCGTCAGCGCTTTCCACGCCGACAATCGCAGCCCCGCGATGACCAGACACTTCCGCGACCCCAGTTGCAGCGTGTGGTCGACGAGGAACACCCAGTCGGCGGCGAATTCCTTGGGCCGCCGCAACTCGTGCAGTCCCAGCCGCAGCAGCCACGCTTCCGCAGTATTGGCCGCAGGAGCCCCCCGGAACTGGGGCAGGCTGTCCCGCAGCAGTTCGACCACCGCCCGGCAGCCGCGAAAGCTGACCGCTCCGGCCAGACAGAACTGCAACGTCAGGCCGATGGCCGCTGCCGAATACGCATGATGGGCCGGTCGGACGGCGTCCGGGAGGGGGCCAGGGGCTGCGTCGGCGACCCGGTCAGCGCCCGGATTTTAAGGCGGCGATCTCACGTTCCAGGTCCGCCGCGCGGCGTTCGGCCGCGGCGGCCCGCGTGCGCCACATCGCGCGGCTCTTCTCGACGGCGCGGGTCTGGTTCTGCAGGAGCTTGCAGGTTCGCTTCCACTGGCCGGACTTCGCCTTCCACCGATTGCGACTCCGCTCGAAGAACCGCACCAACTTGCCCGCCGGCGACGAATACCGGGCGACGGCTGTTTCGCTGGTTTCGCAGGTCATGACGTTCCTCCTTGAACAAAAAGCCCAGTGGAACAAAAACGCGACGATTCGCCGAGGCCAATTGCCCCTGAAAACGACGGATTTCGCGCAGCCCAGGCGGAGCCTGGGAACGAGGGGTTCTGGCGATTCGCGATCAACGATCCGCTCATTTTCCGGCGCGGACCCAGGCTTCGTTGAACTGAGCGTGCTTCATGCTTTTGCCGCCTTCGACGAAATAGCTGTAGACGACGTGAACTCGGCCGTCTTTGGCCTGGATGATCGCCGGGTAGTGGTATTGCCCGGACTCCTGCCGTTCGAGGTGCCGGGTGTGCGACCAGGTTTTCCCCTCGTCGTCCGAGAGTGAGACCGCCAGGCTCCGTCGTCCCTCGACGAGGTCGTTGTAGACCAGCAGCCACGCTCCGGATTGCAGTCGGACGGCGTCGAGTCCCGAGCCGGGATTGGGGAGGTCGATCGTGCCGACCGGTCCCCAGGTTTCGCCCTCGTCGGCGGATTCGCAGACGCGGATTTTGTTGAGCGGGCCGTTCTCGCGCATGTAGGCCACGAGCGTGCCGTCGTTCCGACGGACGACCGCCGGCTGAATGGCGCCGAAGCCGAGCAGCGGCTCGGAGGCATGCCAGGTTTGTCCCTCGTCGTCGCTGATCGCCATGAGGGAAATCGAAAACGTGTCGCTGTAGAGCGGGAGCAGGATCCGGCCCGAGGGGAGGACGGTCGGCTTGCAGCGCGGCTGCCAGCCGAGACGCTGGTAGAGCTTGTCCCCCAGTTTGACGCGGGCGTCGTCGATCGCCCCCTTGAGCTGACCGGTCGGCGGGATCGGCAGCTTTGCCACCAGGCCATCGAGTTCAGCCCGCCCGCGTTCGCCGAAGTCAGCCGGCTTGAGCAGGATGAAATCACTACGACTCCAGTTCGGCGCGCCTGTTCCAACCGGCTGGTCGGCAACCTGAAACCGCGTCAGACACGATTCCCAGGTATTCGCCAGAATGACCGGCCAGAACACCCAGAGTCGCCCGCGCGCGTCGACCATCAGGCAGGTGTTGCAGTCGGGAAAGCCCGGGGTGTCGGCGATCGGGAACTCCTCGCTCCAGGTGGTCGACCCCGCCGGGCGGCGGGCCCCCAGGACTTCGACGTCGTCGGCCTTTCGCTCTCCCGAGCCGCGATACCACGTCACGAACAGCGAACCATCCGCCAGTTCGGCGACCCCGGGGGCATGGTTGTGGCGTGGATTGAGGGGGAAGATCAGCTCGGATGAGAACTCCGGCTCGGCCGCTCCGGCGGCCGACGCGACGAACAGCAGGCCGACGACACTGAACATGCGAATCATGGCGGTCGATCCCGCAGGAGAGGTGGGCTCGGGAAATGTCCGCTGCAAGATACCGCAAGAATCCGCCCGGAGCGAACCGGGGAGATTGGTCAGTTGTCAGTTGTCAGTTGTCAGTGGACCGTGGTCCGTAGAGAAAGTTTGCCCGTTTGGGCGTTATTTGTTGAAGTTGCGAACAGAGAATGGCGAGTCGCTAGAGAGAGAGGGGCTGCATACAGTTGGCTTGGCTGGCTCTCGACATTCATCTCTAGACTCTCGACTGCCTTCGGGCCGACGCGTGTCATCCTCCCGGATTCCATGCACGTTCTCGAATGTGTTCATGACCGGCAGAATCTGCCGGTCGAATTCCGGGGTCTGGCGTTTCCGGGCGATGTGTTATCATGCGGAGTCACCTGGAGGGCTGGGGGTTTGCGCCTCGTCCTGCAGGGCCACAGAGGTCGCCGGCATGCCGCTCAAAACTCCCGAGCTTGAAGAACCGACGATCAATCTGACGTCGATGCTCGACGTCGTGCTGCTGCTCGTCTACTTCTTCATGGTCGGCGCTCAGTTCTCGTCGGACGAACGGCAATACGACATTGAGTTGCCGACGGTCGCGGAGGCCGCGCCACTGACCGAACAGCCCGACGAAATCGTGGTGAACCTGACGGCGGAGGGAGTGATCTCCGTGAGCAATCAGGTTCTCAGCCTGGCGGCGCTGGAAGAGTCGCTGATCCGGGCGCGGGAGAATTATCCAAATCAGATGGTGGTGATTCGCGGGGCCGGGGAGGGGCGCTATCAACCGGTGATGGACGTGATGTCGACCTGCCGGAGGGCGGGCATTCGCAATATTTCGCTGGCGCATCGACCGCTCGGGGAGGCTCCCTGATGCCGGAGTGGCTGAACCGTCTGGCGCTGCTGATTTCGGGTGGTCCCGAGGCCACTACGGGAACGATGCTGTTGCGCGGCGCCCTGGTCGGCTGCTCGATCTTCGCCACGGTGCAGTTGCTGACGATGCTGAGCACCCGCTGGGGCGAGCGGCATGCATTGGCAAAGTCATTCGTGCTCTCGCTGCTGCTGCATTGCTGTTTTGGACTTGGCTGGGCCACGGTGGCGGAGCAGTCCCGGCTCCATCGACCTGCCCCGGTCCAGGAAGAGGACGTCATTACTCCGCTTCAGCGGGCCTTCCTGGAGAGCGACGAACCTCAGCCCTACGACGAGCCGGGAACCACTCCGGTCTGGCAGCGTCCGCTGGACGTCCCGCAACTGCAGGTCGCGCGCATCGAACGGCCTCCCGAGGAGATGGACTTACCGCAGACCGATGAGCCGCGAGCGCCCGAAGCGCCGTTCGAGCGGCCGGAACTCCCCATGCCGGTCCGTCCGCCGGAGCAACCGACGACTCCCGAACTGCTGGCCTCGGTCGATCGCAACCGCCCGCTCCCGGCAGCCACGCTGGAAGCCGAAGCCCCATCGCTGCCGTCCGCCTCATCGCTCCCGTCGCTGTCTGTCAGACCCGAGCGTCAGGAGCGTCCAAGGCCCGAGCTCGACGTGCCGGAACTGCTGCCGTCGCGCGGCGCTGCGCAGCGGATGGATCAGGCGACGCTGGATCCGACGGCTCTCACCATTCCGCTGACGCAGACTGAGGACGATTCGATTCCCAAGGCGCTCGGAATTGAGGCGGACATGATCCAGCGCAAAGCCGGCCAGGCGGCTGCGCCGACGCCTGATCTGGGGGTCGGGGACGGCGATCGGGCGACGAGTACGAATACGCCGGAAAGCAGCGCATCCCGTTTTACGCGATCGACTCCGCAGCCGACCAGGCCGTCGGAGATGCCGCTGCCCGATCCCGCCCGGTCGACGTCCGCGCCCGATCCCGCAACGGTCCCGCAGGAAACGCTGATCGCTTCGCGGGCGGCGAGATCGACGCTCCCGTCGACCGAACGGGTCGCCCCGGAGGTCGTCCGGTCGACGGGGCCGGCGATGTCGCCGGCCCGGACGCAGGATCCGGCGGAGACCTACAAGCTCCGGCGGCTGGAGAAGCGGCTGCAGTCGGCGGTGAAGAACGGCGGGACCGAGTCGTCCGAGAAATCCGTGGAGCTGGCGCTGCTGTGGCTGGCGAAAAACCAGGAACCGGAAGGCTTCTGGGATTCGTCGAAGCATGGCGGCGGTTTCCAGGCCAAGGATCCCGAGGGACACGACCGCAAAGGGAGCGGCACAGAGGCGGACACGGGATTGACCGGAATGGCGATCCTCTGCTTCCTGGGGGCCGGGTATACCCAGGACGAAGGCCAGTACACGGAAGTCATTAACAAGGCTGTCGACTGGCTGATCTCGCAGCAGCGCGAAGACGGCTATCTGGGGGGGAAGGCGACGTACTACGACGCCATGTATTCTCACGGGATGGCGGCTTACGCGCTGGCGGAGGCGGTCGGCATGCAGGAGGATCCGAACGGCCGGCCCGAATTGCGACAGGCGGTGATGCGGGCGGTCCACTACATTTCGCTGATGCAGAATTCGGACGGAGGCTGGCGGTACAGCAACGACAAGCGGAGCGATATGAGCATGTTCGGCTGGCAGCTCATGGCGATCAAGAGCGCCGGCATGGCCGGGATCGAGGCCCCGGTGGCGACGCAGCGGGGGATGTTCGAGTTTCTCCGCGACCGCAGCCGCGACGCGCGGGGACAGAAGGACCGGAACGGCGGGCTGGCGGGGTACTTCAGCGACAGCGATCCTCCCCGTCCCGCGATGACTGCGGAAGCGTGGTTCTGCAAGCAGATGTACGGCCTCCGGCGGACGTCGCAGGCCAGCGGCGAGGCTTCGCAGTTCCTGCTCGAACACCTGCCGAAGCGTTCCGCGCCCAATTATTACTACTGGTACTACGGCACGCTGTCGATGTTCCAGCACGGCGGGCAGCCCTGGAACGAGTGGAACGACGCGCTGCGGGATTCGCTGATTTCCGAGCAGCGGAAGACGGGGCCGATGGCGGGGACGTGGGATCCGGTCGATCCGTGGGGCGGGCTGGGGGGCCGGCTGTATTCGACGACGTTCTGCACGCTGTCGCTGGAGGTTTATTACCGGTTCCTGCCGCTGCATCAGCAGCGCGAACCCCAGTAGCCCCTGCGTTCGGTCCAATCGGGGCCGCGGTTCTGCTAGACTCAGCGGTTCGCCGACAATCGGACGGCGTTTCATCCGCGAGCGAGTCGATGGCTCCCACTGGTACCGACAATTTTTCCTTGCGACTGAAGTGGCGGGAGTTTCCCGTCACGACGATTTCGATTGCGCTGTGCGTGGTCGTTTTCGCATACACGCACGGGGGACCGCTGTTCGGATGTGGCGATTCCTCGGAACTGCAGCGCCGCCTCGGGGCGGTCTCGTCGCGGGTCCGCGTGCTGGACGACGGCCATGAGATCCGCGTGATCGAGCCGGAATTCTTCGGCCCGCTCGATCTGTGGAACGGAGAGTGGTGGCGCATTCCCGCCTGCTCGTTCCATCACGGCGACCTGATCCACCTGCTCTGCAATCTGTCGGCCGTCTGGTTTCTGAGTCCCTGGCTCGAACGCCGGTTCGTCGCGCTGTGGATGGGGCTGTTCGTTTTGAGCGCGGCGGCCGTTTCGCTGCTGCCGGAGTTTCTGATCGGAAACAATGCGATCGGGTATTCGGGGGTGATCTGCGCGATTTTCGGGGCGCTCTGGGCGCTGCGAAAGGACGACCGCGAATTACAGGACGAGCTCACGGATTCGATGATCCAGGGGGGCGTCGGCTTTCTGGTTCTCGGAGTGGTCCTGACGTCGCTGGGAATTGTGTCGTTCGCCAATCTGGCCCATTTCGTCGGACTGGGTTACGGATTTCTGGTCGGCTGGGTTGCGACCGTCCGCCCCGCCCGCCGGGAAATGGCGGTCGTCGGCCTGATCGCGGCCCATGCGCTGGTCGTTCCCGCGTGGTGGCTGGCGTGCCATCCGTTCTGGAACGGTCGTTACCACTGGTTTGTGGCGGATCGCCAGACCGATCCGGCCCTCAAGGAGAACCAGTTCGCTCAGGCGGTTGCGTGGGATCCCCGGTTGCCGGGGGCCTGGCGCGAGCTGTCGGCGCTGCAGTTCCGCACCGGCCGTCCTGATCTGGCCTGGACGACTGCCCTGCAGGGCGTGCAGGCGAATCCTTCGAACGCCGGTCTGCAGGAACAGGCGCGTGAATTGTGGTGGCGGTGGGCGGTCTCGCAGCCCCAGGGGGTCGAGGAACTGGCGGCGATCTTCGGCGATCGGGCTCCCGCGATCCGCGAGCTCCTCAAGCAGCCGCCCCGGAGCGTCCGCATCACGCGCGACGGACCCGCGCCGGACGATGCGCTTTCGGAAACGGAGCTGCAACGTTTTCGGTTGAACCAGGGGATCGACCTCTCGTTCCCGGAGCTGACCCGCCCGGAGCGTGGCGGAAAACTGCCGGCTGTGGATCCCGATTCGCCCGAGAGCGCGGTTGAAGGCCGGACGATGTAGGTTGCACGAGGTGGGTCAGTGGTCCGTCGTCAGTTGTCAGTGGCAAAGCTGCTGCGCGAGCATTGTTTTCGTCAAACGGCACATGTCTCTCAGCACTTGGCCGACACATTCCGCCTTCGTTGAAGAAGCGAACAGGGAATAGCGAGTAGGGAAAAGCCAGAGAAGAAGGCTTATCGCGAATTGCTGATCGCCAGAGTCAGGCTGCTGCGTTCTCAATCGGTCTCTGTATTTCTGGATCACGGCGGTCTTCGTTTCGACATTCCGCCTTCGTCATTCGATATTTCACCCGTCGCGTGAAAATCTGGGTCTTCTCTGCGGCCTCCTCATACTCTCTGCGGCTCTGCGGGAAATCCGTCTCTTCAAGCCGTCTCGGGCAATGACCGGACGCATTCCTGGACGAGTTCGCCGAGATTCAGGCTCTCGGCCTGGCCGTCGTAATTGAGGAGGACGCGGTGCTGGAGGACTTCGTTCGCGAACGAACGGATGTCTTCGAAGGCGACGTGCGGACGACCGTCTGCCAGGGCCCGGACGCGTCCCGCGCGGATCAGCGCCTGGGCCGCCCGCGGGCTGGCGCCCCACTTGACGAACTGCTTCACGCGCTCGGGGGCGAACTCCGAGTCCGGATGTGTCGAGAGGACCAGCCGGACGGCGTAGTCCCGAACGGCGTCCGTGACGACGACTTTCTCCAGAGTCTTGCGGAACTGCAGAATCTGGTCGGAGTCCAGCAGTTTGGACAGATCCACGGGAGACTTGAGAATCGTCCGGCTGACGACGTCGTTGAGCTCCGCTCGATTGAGAAAGGGGACAACCACTTTGAACATGAACCGATCGAGCTGCGCTTCGGGCAACGGATAGGTTCCTTCCTGTTCCAGTGGATTCTGCGTCGCGAGGACGAAGAACGGCTGTTTGAGCTGATGGATGACGCCGCCGGTCGTGACGGAGCCTTCCTGCATCGTTTCCAGCAGGGCGGACTGCGTCTTGGGGGACGCGCGATTGATTTCGTCGGCGAGCAGCAACTGCGTGAAGATCGGCCCCTTGCGGAACTCGAACTGGTAGCGGCCGTGGTCGTCGCTCGACATGATGTTCGTGCCGATGATGTCAGCGGGCATCAGATCGGGAGTGAACTGAATGCGCCGAAAATCGAGATCGAGGACTCGCGAGAGGGCTTTGACCAGCTCGGTCTTGCCCAGTCCCGGGACCCCTTCCAGCAGCAGGTTCCCTCCGGCAAAGACCGCGATCAGGGCGGCGTCGATCACGCGGCCCTGGCCGACGATCACACGGCCGATGGCCTCGCGAGCGGCAAGAAAATCCTGCTGAAACTGGCGGGCTTCCTCCTGCAGGAGCTGAGCCTCTTCAAGTGTCGCGACCATCTTCTTCTCCAACGATCCGGCATGCAGCCGGCAAGTAAGGCGGTGTCGAATGAGACTGCGTCGAAATCTCGTAAAGGACGATTACTTCGGTTCATCCCGCTTGCGCTTGAGCGCCAGCAGACGCTCGGTCGTGGATGTCGGCTTATCGCTCCCGCCTTCTCCGGTCGGGGGCGTTTCAGCCTGCTGCGGCGGAGATTCAGGCGTCGCCGCAGCCTTGCCGGTCGGCCGAGGCGGCGGCGCGCCTGCCGGCGGGGGCTGGAATGGTCGTTCTTCCCGTTTTGATCGCAATTCGCTGGCGACGGCTTCTTTCCGTTGCAGCAGCGTCCCCATCGTCGCGGTCGACGTCTGACGGCGATCGAGCCCGACCCAGCTCTTGATCGTCGACCAGTCCAGTTGAACTCGACGCAGCGCCACATCCAGCGGCAGCAGGATCGCCAGAGCCATCAGGAACCAGTCAAACACCGGCCGGGTGCTGCGGCGGGATTCCCGGTCTGTGGCAAAGACGTTGTCCTTTTCCGGGTCGCCGCTGAGAACCCGCCCCCCCGTACGGGCGGCAATGTCCGCCAAGGCCGTTCGGTTCGAGCGAAACCGCAGGTATTCCGGCGAGTAGGAGACGACGAATCCGCCGAAGACGTTGTCGCTCCGCTCGCCGCCCGTCCCCTGGGCGGTGACATGGTAGCGCCCGTGCCCCCAGAGCGGGAAGGCGGCCTCATAGCGTCTGGGGCCGACCTGGCGAAATGCCAGAGTTTCGACCTTTTGCCCCGGTCCGGTGACTCGTGCGTTGACCGTCAGAAACGCTTCCTCGGTGTGAAAATCTTCGATGACGATCACGCCGTCGCCGCCGGAGGTGTAGGTCGACATCCGCAGATGGCCTTCCTTGCGGACGCGGGAGATTTCGGTCAGGAGCTGCGTCACGAACGCCTGATATTTGCCCCAGCGGGTCCAGTCGGCGCCCCAGCTCGGCGAAAGATCCGATGTGAAGGCGGCGGTCTTGCCGAGACCGTGCTGCCAGATTGCCAGAATCGGGTCGCGCTCGGAGCCTTCGTCTTCCCCTTCTTCCTGCGGCCCTTCCAGAACGACCATCGCGGGGTGCGGCTTGCGGGTCGTGATGACGTAGCCCCCCAGTTCGGGCAGTCCGTCGATCCCCTTCAGGACCGGCGATACAAAGCCCACCTCGGGGGTGAACCGCTTGAGCTGCACCATGCTCCGCTTCAGGGTCTTCGATTCCTTGATAAAAATTGCCGGGAGCTGGTTGGGATCCTGCGGGAAGTAGTAACGTCCGCCGGTCGACGTGGCGATGCCGCGCATCGCGGAAATATCGTTCCCGCCGTGCGGAAAGATCGCCACCATCGAAACGCTGATCTTGTTCTTGATGAAATCCGCCACGAGCGGCGGCGGGGGTGGCTGGGGGTCGCCGTCAGAGATGATAATCATATGCTTGGACGACGCGTCATTCAGTTTCAGCTCATCGAGCCCAAGCTGCATTGTCCGGGCAAAGCTGGGCATGTCTCCCGGCTCCGCGGAGTTAATCAGCGGCACCAGTTCGTCGTATTTGCCGGCTGGCGTCAGTTTGAAGACCCAGTCCTCTCCGCCCGGTCCGTAGATCAGCACGCCGACGTCGTCCTGGGCGCCCAGCACCTTGACGGCCTGCTTGGTGATCCGCTTGGCCCAGGTGTTCCCCTCGGGGAATTCGCAGGTGTGAAGAATGATCGCCAGCGCCCCTTTGGGGAGGACTTTCTTATGGGTGACATCCATCGAGACCGGCAGAATCTCTTCGACCGCGGTCCGATGGTAGCCTCCCGGGCCGAAGCTGTTCGGTCCGCCCACCATCAGAAAGCCGCAGCCATAATTGAAGACGGCTTCCTTGAGGGAGTGGAGCTGGATCGCGTCGAACAGATCGTGGGCGACGTTAACGAAGATCACGGCGTCGTAGGGGAGCAGCGACGCCGCGTCGCGCGGAAACTCGTCCGCCCCGATCATCTGAACCGCCCGTTCGCCTTCCTTAATCGCCTGTTCGAGTTTCTTCCAGTCCCGTTCGTCTCCCAGCGGGTCGGTCACCAGCAGAATCTTGCCGGCTCCTTCGACGAAGATGTAGTTCAGCACGGTGTTGTTCTGCGCGAGGCTGTCCTGATCGCGATCCGTTTCAATGGTGGCGGTGTACTCGTAGTAGCCGGCGTTTCGCAGGGAAATCGGCAATGTGAAGCGGTTCTTTCCCTCCTGATACTTGATCGGCGCCTCGCCGATCAGTTCGCCGTTTTCCCGCAGCTTGAGCACCCCTTCGCCGGCGCTCATTGCCGAGAGGATGACGGCGGCTTCGTACTTCTCGCCCAGCTTGACCGCCCCCGGCAGTTCGAGGCGTTCCAGCCAGACTTCGTGATCGTAGGAATAGTCGATCGGGAGAACGTCGACAGCGACGCCCCGCGACTTGAGGTCGTCGAGAATCCGCGACAGGTTCCCCTCGGTCTGCACGCCATCGCTGAGGAGGACGAGTCGGCCCTGGTTGTCCTCGGGGAGCATCGCCGCCCCGAGCGACAGGGACTGCTCGACGTTCGTCGAACCACGGTCGACCTGCGTGTTCAGAGCGTTGTCGAAGGGAAAACTCTGTCGAGGCGGCAGTTCGACGGCAGGGGTCTTGCCGAAAACAATCAGCCCGGCTTCATCCTTGCCGGGTTTCTTCTCGATCGCGGAGGTGATGTACCGGAAGGACTGGTCGGCGCTTTCACTCTTGATGGAGTCGGAGACATCCATCAGGTAGACGACAGACAGGACATCGCGCGTGCGAACTGCCCGCGGTTCGGCGAGCACCATCACCAGGACGGCCAGCAGTCCCAGCCGCAGGCCGCACGAAATCGCTCCGCGGATGCGCGGGAGTCCGGACCAGCCGGCGGCGTACATCCACCAGACCCAGACCCCGAGAACGGCGAATCCCAGCCGCCACGGTCGGGCGAACATCAGCACATGGCCGCGTTCCAGGAGCACGCAGACGACAGCGAACAGCACAAGAAAGGCGACTGCAGGCCAGGCGCTGCGCCACGTGATGGGCTGCCGCGGACGGGGAAAGACTGACTGCCACGCGCTGTGCAGCCGTGCGAATCGACGCCGGGGACGACGAGAGGCGGACATCGGTATTGGAAACCGGGAAGTGAGAACGGGCGACCACGCCACGCAGCGACACTGAACAGCATAACCAGATCGACGCGCTGGCTGACAAGCGAGCCGTGCGAAATTCGTGGCGGGACTTCGACTGGCGCTTCGTCCGCCTTCCCGCGCAACCGGACATTGCGACAGCCGTTTCAGTTCCGTCAGGGACGCGCCGCGGTGTAAGAGTGGAGTCCAAACGCCTGCACGAATTGATCCGGGATATTCCGATGCCACGCCTCTTCGTTCCCAATTTCGACTTCGAGCACCAGCTCGTCGACTCCGCGGCCCAAACGCCAGCCCGCCTCAGCCGGCTCAACGCCGAGTTGTCGACCGCCTGGCTGGCGATTGCTGAAGACGGGGACGTCCTGTGGACGCCGGAGCCGGTTCACTCTGATTTTTTTCGAGCTGCCGCGGAAGCAGGACTGCCGCGAGTGACGGGAACGATGCAACCTGCCCGGCTGCCGGGGCCGATTGAATGCGTTCCCTGGGGCTGGACGGATCGGCTCAGAGTCCTCAGCCTGGAACGGGGCTGGACGGCTGATGCTCCATCCGCGGCTGCGGTCGCCACGGCGAATTCTCGTGAGTTTTCGAGCCGGTTGGAACATGCGTGGAACATCGCACTGCCGGGGGCAGGTCCTGCAGCCTCGATGTCCGATGTCGAACAACGTCTGAACCTGCTGTCCGCTCCCAACGAACGCCCGCGGTGGGTGGTTAAGGCGCAGTTCGGCATGGCCGGTCGGGAACGGCTGCTCGGCAGCGGTCCGCTCGCGACACCGGCCGAGGGCTGGATCCGCAAGCGACTTGCCGAAGACGGGCTGGTGTTCTTCGAACCCTGGGTTGACCGGGTTTTCGAAGTCGGCCTGCAGTTCGACGTTCCCCGCTCCGGAACTCCCGTCCTGCTGGGCTGTGTGCCGCTGCTGTCGAACGCCGGCGGGCAGTACCGCGGGAGCTGGTTTGCTCCTCCAGTCGCTCTCGCGACAACTCAGATCGTTCCAGCGTCCACCATTGAAGTCTGCAAGAACGCAGCTCGACGGGCGCAGGAAATCGGATACTTCGGGCCGCTGGGCATCGACGTGATGTGCTACCGATCGGCAGATGGCGAGCCCGCCTGGCGTCCGCTGCAGGATATCAACGCCCGCTGGACGATGGGCCGGCTCAGCCTGGGGCTGCGTCGCCTGATGCAGCCCGGCGAGTGCGGGTTCTGGTGGCACGGGTCCGCTACGGAACGGCCCGGACTCGGCGAGTCGATCCTGGTTCGACAGATCTGCGAAATCTATGACCTCAGGGTGAGCCGAACCGTGCCGACATCGCCGGACCAGATCGCCGCCGGTCCGTGCGGACATGCGTCTGCGGCGATTCTGTTCCGACCATCAACTTCAGCCTGACAAGCCACGACCAGTTATTCGCCGAGTGGCAGGCTCAGCGGGAGATCGGCTGCTGCACTGCGAGCCACCGCATCGACGAACTCCATGTAGCGGACGCCGTCGGCGAACGTCGTGTACTTGACCGGTTCCTGCCCGCGGATCGCTCCCACGAACTCGGCTTCAACCCGCCATCCGCCCAGTTTCTCTGCAGGAATACTGATTTCCCGCAGTTCCGCATCGGGGCGACGCCCGAAGAACAGCCGGTCGTGCTGCCCAAACAGCACTTTGATCGTGCCCCGGCTGCCGTAAAGATGGATCTGTTTTCCGGGACCGTGGATCTCCATCCCGCTGAAGTGGTAGATCCCGCGCGCGCCGTTCTCGTACTGGGTCAGCACCTGCACGCTGTCCGGGACGGTCGCCGGCACAGTCCCGGCGCCCGCGGGATTGGGGCGGGTCGGCTCGAAGAGCTGGGTTTGAGCGAAGACTCGCGTCGGCTGAGGCGACCAGCGCAGCGCGGTTTCGTGCAGAATTCCCAGCGTCAGCACATTGCGACCGCTGATCTCGGCGTCCTGCCGCCAGTGCAGAAACTCCGTGAAGTCCAGAAACTGGTCGTCGGCCCCGATCACCACGACTTCGCGCAGATCGCCGATTCCCTTGTCGTGCAGGATGGCCTGAATCTCGGCGTCGCACTCCAGCCCGAACGGGCTGGGGACCAGCATGGCGACGCGGTCCGGATGCGCCGCAGCGGCCGCTTCCATCTGGCGCGCTTCCGCCAGATTCCGAGCCATGCGGGCTTCGCACAGGACATGCTTGCCGGCGGCCAGGGCCGCACAGGTCACTTCGCAATGCAGGTTCGGCCAGGTCCCGATTACGACGGCGTCGATCGTCGGATCGGCGACGAGCGACTTCCAGTCCGGGTACGTCCGGGGGATGCCGAATTCGGCGGTCACCCGTTCGGACGATTCGGACGTCCGGTTCGCGACACCGACAATTTCGACTCCCGGCACGGCCTGCAAGCCGGGAATGTGCCGTCGGCGGGTGTTGTCCCCCGCCCCCACGATACCGATCCGCAGACTGTCGCCACTCATGCTGTTCTCGTTGGTTCAGAAGATCGGCAGCGATCCTCGGGCGCTGCCGCAAGTCCACCCGGCGGGGCGTCGTTGCGAATCACACAGGATAACGGCTGGGCGGCCGGGTTGCATGCGACCGGAACCCGTTCCAATTGCCGTTCGGCCCTTCGGGCGACTATCGTGTGCCCATGAGCTGCCATTTCCGCACAACCCGCCGGGTCGAGTTCTGCGAGACCGATCTCGCCGGGATCGTCCATTTTGCCAACTTCTACCGCTATATGGAGCAGGCCGAGCACGAGTTCTTTCGATCGCTCGGCCTTAAAATCGTCGGATTCTTGCCGGACGGGACGAAATTCGGCTGGCCGCGTGTCGCGACGAGCTGTTCGTTTGACGCCCCTGCCCGCTACGAAGATGTCATCGAAGTTCGGCTGACAATCACTCGCCGGACGGCCCGATCCCTGACAATCGCCTACGAATTCTTCCGAGACGAGATCCACCTCGCAAGCGGCGAGATGAAAACGGTCTTCTGCATCATGTCTCCCGACACCGGCATGAAGTCGGCAGACATGCCGGCCGATTATGCGGAAAAACTCGATCGGGCCGCAGGGCTCTGAGCGGCCGATCGGCCGCCGGATTCGACGATTCCCTTGCAACTCTCCCCGCAATCCGCGACCATGCCGGTTTGCTGGCGAGGCCGGGAACCTGAACGGCCGGGCGCGTGTCCTCTCCATTGACGCGCAGCCTCTGACCCGTTGGTCGGGTTCCGGCTGGCCAGTTTTCTGAGGATCGATCGCCCGACCATGCCTGCCACACTGACGAAGCAGCAAGCCCGAAGTCTCAATGAAGCCTGCCTTTGCGCCAAGCTTGCTGAAGACTTCCGTGGCAGGGAAACCGTCGTCCTGGATCTGACGGCGATCACCCCCATCGTCGATTACTTTGTCATCTCGACGTCAACCAACCCGCGAGCCATGACGGCTCTGCTGGACGAAATTCGCGTCATGATGAAGGCTCGCGGCAACCGGCCGCTCGGGACCGAAGGGGCCGAATCGGCAAGTTCCTGGCAACTCCAGGACTACGGCGACATCGTTGTCCACGCCTTCCTCCCCGAGGCCCGCGCGATGTACGACCTCGAAGGCCTGTGGGCCGACGCTCGCCGGGTCGACTGGAAGCAGCACCTGCAGCAGATGGACGCGGACGAGTAGCTCACCAGAGCTGACCAGCAATCCCAAGCGTCCCGGCATCCTCCGCCGGGCCGTTTCATTTCACGAGCCCGACGGGGATTTCCGGCAATGAATTTCCTGGCCGAACTGCGGACGCGACTGCATGGAGCCCTCGCCGACCTGACGGAAACTCCGGACGTCTACACCCAGATGCTCCGCCCGACGCAGGACGGTCGGTTCGGGGATTTCCAGGCCAATTGCGTGATGGCGCTGGCCAAGCAGCGGGGAGCTTCGCCGCGGGATCTCGCCGCGCAGATCGTCGCATCGCTGGAGGTCGCCGATCTCTGCGAGCCGCCCGAAGTTGCCGGGCCGGGGTTCATCAATTTCCGGCTCAAGACCGACCGGCTGGCGGCGGCGACTCGCGAAATCGCCGGCAGCGAGCGACTCGGCGTCGCCCCTGTCGCCGCGCCGCGCAAGTACATCGTCGACTACTCGTCCCCCAACGTCGCCAAGCCGATGCACGTCGGCCACCTGCGCAGCACGGTGATCGGCAACTCGCTGTACCGCATTCTGAAGTTTCTCGGGCACGTCGTTCTCAGCGACAACCACGTCGGCGACTGGGGCACCCAGTTCGGCATGATCATTTACGGTTACAAGCACTTCAGAGACGCCGCCGCGTACCAGCAGGAACCGGTTCGCGAACTCTCCCGGCTGTATCGGCTGGTCAATCAACTTTCGGACTACCACACGCTCGGCAACGACCTGCCGAAGCTGCGGGAAACGCTCGCCCAGAAGGAGCAGGCGGCCGTGACCGCGGACGCCGCAGCCGCCGCACAGCCGAAGGATAAGGACCTCCAGAAAGCCGCCAAGAAGACTCGGTCGGATGTCGCCAGTCTGAAGGACGAAATTGCGTCGGCGCTGAAGAAGCGGGAAATCGTCGACAGCGACGCCGTCTTAAAGTCGCTGGCGGAGTCGCACCCGCAGATCGCCGAGCTGGCCCGCAAGGAGACCGCGAAGCTGCATGCCGGCGACGCCGAGAACAACCGGCTCTGGCACGAGTTCCTGCCGCAGTGCCTGGCGGCCCTGGAGGGGATGTATCGTCGGCTGGGGATCTCGTTCGACATGGCGCTCGGGGAGAGCTACTACAACCCGATGCTCGCCGGGATTGTGGAGGAGCTGACGAAGAGCGGTCTGGCCCGCGAGAGCGACGGGGCCATCTGCGTGTTCAGCAAGACCAGCGAAGCCCCCTTTATCGTCCGCAAGAAGGATGGCGCGTTTACGTACGCCACCACCGACCTGGCGACGATCCGCTATCGCGTCGAAACGCTGAAGGCTGACGCAATATTGTATGTCGTCGACGCCCGGCAGTCGGAGCACTTTGCGCTGCTGATCGAAACCGCCGGGCGGATGGGGTACGACCGCACCGAGTTCAAACACGTCAGCTTCGGGACGATCATGGGTCCCGACGGCAAACCCTATAAGACGCGGTCCGGCGATACGGTCGGTCTCGAAGGACTCCTCGACGAAGGGGTCGAGCGCGCGCGGCAGATCGTCGATGAAAACGACAATCAGAAACCGAACCCGGAACTGAGCCCCGAGCAGCGGGCGCTCGTCGCGGAGACAGTGGGCATCGGCGGCATCATCTATGCCGACCTGCACCACAACCGCGACAGCGACTATGTCTTCAGTTGGGAGAAAATGCTCGCCAAGACGGGGGACACGGCGACCTATATTCAATACTCGTACGCCCGGGTCAACGGCATCTTCCGCAAAGGGGGCATCGACCCCGCGCCACTCCGGTTGAAGCCCCCCGAAATCCAGCTCGGAGCACCGCAGGAACGGACGCTGGCGCTGCAGCTCAACCGGTTCGGCGAAGCCCTGGCCGATGTGACTGTGGACTACCGCCCGAACCAGCTCACACAGTACCTCTATGAAACCGCGAACGCGTTCGCCGGCTTCTTCGAGAACTGCCCGGTCCTCAGAGAGGAAGACGAGGCGCTGCGGCAGAGCCGGCTGCTGCTGTGCGATCTGACGGCGCGCGTGCTCAAGCAGGGACTCGAACTGCTGGGGATCGGCGTCGCGGAGCAGATGTAGCGCCGGCTGTCAGGCGGGCGATGAAGGTTTCTGCCGAAGAAGTTCCCATAGCCGGTCGATGAAGACTGCCTGGTCCGGATGCAGCAGTTCCCGTGCGCGGTCGAGCGCGACAAACTCCGCCCGGTCGACTTCCCACGAGGCGCAGGTTGGCGTCGCCGCGGCGGGTGCGGCCCCGGCAAATGCGGTGATCCGTTTCCGCGATTTCTGCAGAATCGTCTCGCCCAGCGGAAAGAGATCGCCGGCGATCACGCCGGTCTCTTCCCGCGTTTCCCGGCGGGCGGCGGCCTCGTGGCTCTCATCGGCGTCGGGCTCACCCTTGGGAATTGACCAGGGGGCTCTGCGGTTGTAGTTCCCGCTGGGATGGACGAGCAGCACCTGCCACTCGTCCCCTTCGCGTCGATACAGCAAAGTTCCCGCAGATTCTCGCATTGCGTCTCACATTCCGGTGGGAGTCTATTCCCGCTGCAGTCCGGAAAACAGACGGCTGCCGATTCGCACCAGCGTCGCGCCCTCTTCGATCGCGGGTTCGAAGTCGCCGCTCATGCCCATCGATAATTCGGGGAGCGGCAGTCCTGCGCGCTGCTGCAGTTCATCTCTCAATTCCCGCAGGCGACGAAAGAAGGGCCGGGCTCCCTCGGGGTTGTCGAGCAGCGGGGCCATCGTCATCAGCCCGCGCGGACGGATCCACTCCAGCCGCTGAAGTCGATCGGCGAGATCCAGCGCATCAGCGGGGGCGAGGCCGTCTTTGGAGGCTTCTCCCGAGACGTTGATTTCCAGCAGCACATCCCGCTGCAGCGTCAGCGACTGCGCCTCCTTTTCGAGCTGATCCAGCAGCCGGAGCGAGTCCACAGAGTGGATCAGCGCGACCCTGGGCAGCACCAGAGCCGCCTTGTTCCGCTGGAGATGGCCGATCAGGTGCCACTGCACCCGGCCCGGGAATTCCGCGGCACGAGCCGCCAGTTGCTGCGGCCGGCTTTCTCCCAGGTCCATCTGACCGAGATCGACGAGCTCGCGAATCCATGACAACTCGGCGTACTTGGTAACGGCCACGAGGCGCACGGTTTCGGCAGATCGGCTGGAGCGATCACACGCAGAGGCGATTCGCCCCTGCACTTCCGCGAGGTTCCGGGAGACAATCTCACGAATCGATTCGGACGGCATACAGCGGAATTCTGAGCGGAGGAACTGCTGGCGCGACAAACATCAGCACCATACCCCGATGATCTTACGGGGCCGGCCGCCTCGACGCCAACGCCCGGATTCAACCCCGATCTGGTCAGGTCGCCGGCTCGGCCTGGATCGGAACCGGGTTGTCGACGCGTGCCAGGAGCACGGCCCCGTACTCCCAGAACATCTCCTCCGGAACCTGACGTTTCCGGACAATCTCCGCCAGGAACCAGTTGTGCCGGCCCTCTTTCCCGGGCACGCCGACGCAGACCTGGTCGTCGTAAATTTCTGCAGGGGCGATGAATCCGACGCCGCTCTGAGACACGTCCACCGAATAGGCGCGGAACGGGGATCCGTCCGACGTCCGGAGCTTCGGCAGCATGTGGATCTCGAGCACGCAGCGCACCGCCTGTCGCAGGTGCCGGCGTTCGCGTCCATACTTTGTCGCGATTCGCGCATCGAGACGCTGCAGCTTTTCCAGTACGCGCTCAGCGGCCCGCTGATGCGCCACCGAGTAGTCTTCGATGCTCAAAATCGCCACGATCACGACCTTTTTCTCAAACTTCAATCCGTGGTGAAGTTTCCACGCAATCGAGTTCTACTTTGCTCCGACCGGCGCCAGCATCGGTTCCAGTCGCTGCAGGGCAGAATGCAGTTCGTCGGTCAGCCGCTGCGCCGTTGCGGCATCCTGCCCGCTGAGTATCTTGCCGATCGTTTCCGTGAGCCGCTGCGACAGGCCGCCGAGGTCGACGG
The DNA here is from genome assembly GCF_030622045.1 of Planctellipticum variicoloris. Classification (NCBI taxonomy): domain Bacteria; kingdom Pseudomonadati; phylum Planctomycetota; class Planctomycetia; order Planctomycetales; family Planctomycetaceae; genus Planctellipticum; species Planctellipticum variicoloris. The sequence continues at coordinate 5,200,437 of NZ_CP130886.1, forward strand.
TTTCATTCACTTTCGATCGGGCATACTTGATGGTCTCAAGGGTCCGTTGCAGCAGTTCCGGGTCGATCGGCTTGAACAGCACGTCGACGAAGCCCACCTGCTTGGCGACGCGGATTTTTTCCAGGTCACGCGGCTGCGCATTACTGCCCGGACGGGCGGCGGTCATCATGATAAATGCCGGAGACTCCGCGTTCCCTGCATCGGTCATTCGGTTGATGGTCTGGGCTGCGGAATAGAGTTCCAGACCGTCCATGTCCCGCATGAGCAGGTCGGTCAGGACCGCGTCGATCGACGAATCCCGCTCCAGCAGACGCAGGGCCTGCGGACCGGTTTCCGCGATGACGGTGTCGTAGCCGAACTTCTGCAGCATTCGAGAATGGTAGTGCCGGCTGTAACCGACATCGTCGACAATCAGGATTTTCATGCCGACACCTGCGCTTCTGACCCGGGGTCTCCGGCAGGGGAGCATTGGCTTCGAAGGAAATGATCGAGCTCGCGACTCAGCGCTTCGACGGCGTCGACAACTTCTGGCAGGAGCGCCGCTCCCGTGTGCAGAGATTCCGCGTCATTTGCCGTTTCGATGCGGCGCAACAGATGGTAGAGCCGCCCCGTCGACAGAATGGCCACGGAACCTTTGAAGCGATGAGCGGATTCCTGGAGCTCTCCGACGTTCTTTCTCTGCAGCGCTTCTTCCAGCCGGTTCAGGCCATCGGCGGTCTGCTCCGGCAGCATCGCCACCATCTCCTGCAGGAACTCCAGATCGTCGTCGAGACGATGCAAGGTCTCCGCCGGGACGAACTCGTGGTATTCGATCGACACGATTCCTCTCTCTCCGCCGGCAGGAGCCGACCAAAGCCGCCAGTGATGCCGTTCTAGAACTTCAGAGCTGACCGCGGATCTCTTCCAGGATCTCGTCGGTCAGCAGAATCTCGTCGCTTCCGGGAGTCGGCAGCGCCTGGACGATTTTGACCGGCGCGTCGGACAGATCGACAATCGATTCCGGCAGATTGGCCGGCACGGGATCGCCATTGGCGTCTTCGACGATCTGCACGATCGGCAATGTATAGTTTTCGCCATTCTTGCGGAGGACGCGTGCGATGCTGCCGTCGTCCAGAGTCACGTAGCTCCCGATCGGAAACAGCGTCATCAGCTTCAGGAACGTACGGACGACGTCCGGATCCAGGTCCTTGGTTTTCGCCAGCCGGATCAGGCATTCCATCGCCGCATAGGGAGCCAGAGCCGGCCGCCAGGGCTTCGGGCTCGTCAGGTGCGAATAGGCGTCTGCCGCCGAAAGAATCCGCGCAAACTGATGAATGCGTTCCCCGGTTCTTCCGCGCGGATATCCCTTGCCATTCGGTCGCTCGTGAACCTGGTACGACACCACCGCCACCATCGACGGAATGTCGATCATCCGCTGCAGAATTTCAGCCGTCAGGATCGGGTGTTTCTTGAATTCAAAGTAATCGCTTGCCGTGTACGGCTGACGCGGACAGACAACCTCTTCGGGCAGCTTCGCCAGGCCCCAGTCGTGGACCATTCCCGCGACATACACCCGTTTGCAATTGTCTTCATCGAGCCCCATCTCAATGCCGATCGCCATGGCCAGCGTCGCCATCTTCAAAGAATGCTCAGCCAGCCCCTCCTTCGCATGCGCCTCCATCGCGACGGCCAGCATGCAGTCCGCATCGTCCGCCATGTCGGCCAGCGACTCGACCGCAGCTTGCGAGATCGAGGATGTTGAAACGGTCTTCCCGCGCAGGACATCCTTCATCAGATTGCCCAGGTGCTCCGATTTCGCCGACTGCCGTTGAGACTGCTCTTCCTTCTTCACCTGGTCGTAAGCGGTCCGACCGTGGATCTTCAGATCGGCTTTGACCGCCTTACCGCGATTCTGTACCGAGAGCAGACCCGAATCGATGACTCGGTCCAGCGCAGCGGCCACCTCCATATCAAGCACCAGGCCCGACGCCGGGGTGTCGGCGGTTCGAGTCAGCTTCAAGCGGGCCGAATCGGCGGCATTGACCTGGACCGACGAAATTCCCCTTTGTTTCAGAAGTCGTTTGAAGTCCGAGGAGATCATTTTCCCCTCGGCGAGCAACAGCGTGCCGCGCGGATCGTAGATCGGAAACTTCAGCGGACGACCGACGATTAATTCGTCGAGTCGAATGTCGACCCGACCGCCTTCGTCCTTTCCCGCCCCTCCGGGGGAGGCGACGACGGCATCGGGAGTTTGGGGGGAAGTTACGACAGGCATGAAATGATCCTGAAGGCAGAACGCCAGGAACCTGAGGCGAGATGCGCAGCCCGGGAGTCCCAGTCAGTCTGTCTCTACGCTAGCACAGCCCCGCCGGGGCGGATGTTTTTTGGCAACATCCCCCCGCGTTCTTAAGCCGACTGGAAGGACGGCGACGGTTGTAGCGATCCTGACGGGCGCGGCCGGCGGGAGCGGCGACTACTGCGCCATCGCCGCTCCGCACAGCGGGCAGGTCCGGACATCGGCCGCCAGAGGCTCGCCGCAGCCGGGACAGGATTTTTCGGCCAGGCCGCCGACGACTTCGGGCGGCTCATAGCCTCCCACCGCCAGCAGATAAAGCGCGCTCCCGAAGAACCCGCCCAGCAGTCCCAGGAATCCGCCAGCGATCAGAAAGAACGATCGATCGAGTTGCGAAGCGGAAAGCACGAAGCCGATCGCCGCTCCGATCAGCCCGCTTCCAACTGTCGACAGCGGTTGCACGATTCCCGGTCGACGCCACCAGACCTTCGGAACGACCTTTCGTCCCTGTGCCGCAAGAGCCTTCGCCGCCTTGATTCTGGCCTGCCGAAACGCGCTGAACGCCGACAGCGAGGCCAGCAACAGCGCCATCAGAGGAACGCCCGGCCCGATCAGGCGCTGAATCCCCGCGGGAAGTTGTTCGATCTGCCGCCCGAACACCATCAGGCAACCGACGAAAAGAATCGGAACCCCCAGCCCCACCGCCAGAAATGATGAGACCGCCGACGCATACGCCGAAAACGGGGCCGGGCGAATTCGCCAGTCGTTTGGATTTCGACTCATCGTCCAGGCTCACTCCAGTCCGCGAAGCCGCTTCCGAGAGCCCTGAACCTAATCGTTTCAACACCTGGCCGCCACCCCTGTGCGAGTGCTGGCCGCGGTGTGCAACTTTCCGTACGCTGTGCCCGGATCGATGTCTCCTCCTCGCCGGAGCAAACTCATGCGCCGTCTCGTCATTCTGTTCACGTTTTGTCTCGCCACGGCCAGCGCGGCATTCGCCCAGACTCAACCTGTCAACGGCGTTCGCTTTGATCTGGCCGCACTCTCAAAGGTTCCCGCCACTTTTCCGGCGGATGATCTGCAGGTCCCCGACGTCAAAGCGTTCTTTTACGAAGGCGCCCCGTACCAGGGCCGCCCCACGCGAGTCTTTGCCTACACCGGCTTTCCGGCCGCCGATCCCGCCCAGCCCGACAAGAAATTTCCCGCAATGGTCCTGATCCACGGCGGAGGAGGAACCGCGTTCGACCGCTGGGTCAAAGTCTGGACGTCCCGCGGTTACGCCGCCATCGCCATGGATCTCTGCGGCTGCGTCCCGGTTGGCACTTATGGAAAATGGCAGCGCCACGAGCATGGCGGGCCGCCCGGCTGGGACGCCAGCTTCGGCCAGCTCGAAACTCCGATAGAAGACCAGTGGACCTGGCAGGCTGTCAGCGCGGCGGCCCTCGGCCACTCGCTGCTCCGAGCCGACCCGCGCGTCGATGCCGGCCGGATCGGCGTCACCGGCATTTCCTGGGGCGGCTACCTGACGTGTATCGTCGCAGGCGTCGACAATCGCTTTCAGTTTGCCGCACCGGTCTATGGCTGCGGCTACCTGGGAGACAACTCCGCCTGGCTGCCCGCGTTTGAGAAACTCGGTCCGGAGCAAGCCGGACTCTGGCTCAGGCAATGGGATCCGTCGATCTACCTGGGGCAATCCGCGATGCCCATGCTGTGGGTCAACGGCACCAACGACTTCGCCTATCCGCCCGATTCCTGGCAGAAATCCTACCGCCTGCCGACCGGCCCGCGGACCCTCTGCCTCCGTATCCGCATGCCCCATGGCCACGGCCCGGCGGGGGAGAATCCCGAGGAAATCCACGTCATGGCCAACCACATCCTCCGCGGCGAAAAGTCCCTGCCAAAGGTCGTCAAACAGGGTGTCACTGACCAGGTCGCGTGGGTGGACTTCGAGTCGTCGGTCGCGCTCTCCAAGGCCGAACTGACCTTCACACGCGACACCGGCCGTTGGCAGGATCGCAAGTGGGAAGCCGCTCCCGCCACGATCGACGCTGCCACGCGACGCGTGACCGCCGAGATTCCGGCTGACGCGAAGGTCTACTACTTGAACCTGTTTGATGAGCGAAACTGCGTCGTCAGTTCCGAGCATGTGGAACGCTGACAGGTCATCGCACAACTTCACAGAGACGCCCGCACCAGCTTCTGGAGAATGTCAACGCGCTCCACATCAAGCATGTCGCGTTGGGCCATGTTCATCCTTCAACGACTCTGTTGCTCCGTCGCGTCCACCGTCCGCCCTCGCGTGAAATCTTCTCCCCGCCGTCGCCCCAGACTCGTTGACTCCCTGCTCCTCCGGCGGCACACTGGCGATTGATATCAATCGCTACCGATGCTCATCCGAAGTTAAGGATTCCGGACATGCATTCCGTGACGTCGCGGCTCTCTGTCGTCTGTCTGCTGACGCTGGTGACCGCCGCACCGCTTTCCGCGGAAAACTGGCCGAGCTGGCGCGGTCCGCACAGCAACGGAATCTCAGACGAGAAAAATCTGCCGGCCGCGTTCGGCCCGGACAAGAACGTGGCCTGGAAAGTCCGACTGCCGGGCCCCGCAGGATCGACGCCGGTGATCTGGGGCGACCGGATCTTCCTGACCACGGTCAATGACAACGGCGACCTGCTGCTGCTGGCAATGGATACGACCGGCAAGTCCCTCTGGGAACGGCAGATCTCCGGGGGGAATAAGAACGTCCGTGGAGACGAAGGGAACTCGGCGTCGAACTCGCCGCTGACCGACGGCAAGCTGGTCTGGTCCATGATGGCCGACGGCAAGCTGGCGTGCTTCGATTTCGCGGGGCAGGAGATCTGGAAAGTCGACCTCCAGGAGCGGTATGGCAAGTTCTCGATTCAGTTCGGCATGACGTCGACCCCCGTGCTGGATGAAGGCATCCTGTATCTGCAGCTCATCCACGGCGAAGGAGACGCCAAAACCCGCGAAGCCTGCGTGGTGGCGCTGGAAGCAGGTTCCGGCAAGCAGATCTGGAGGGTCGATCGTCCCAGCGATGCGTATGCCGAGAACGAGCACTCGTATGCGTCGCCGGTCATCTATCAGGACGATCGGCAGAAGTATCTGCTGACGCACGGGGCCGACTTCATCGTGGCCCATCGTCTCAGCGACGGCTCGGAAATCTGGCGTTGCGGCGAGCTCAACCGCAAAGGAAACTACGACCCGACCCTGCGGTTCGTGGCCTCGCCGGTGTCGATTCCGGGACTGATTGTCGTCCCGACGGCGAAAAAGGGACCGGTCCTCGCGTTGAAGCCGGACGGCGCGGGCGACATCACCCGCAAGCCGGAATTCCACCTCTGGACCTGGGAGCGGACTCCGGACGTCCCGTCGCCGCTGATCGCCGACGGACTGGTGTATCTCTGCATGCAGGACGGCAACCTCAACGTGCTGGACGCGGCCTCGGGCCAGGAGATCTACTTCGAGCGGACGCATCGTCAGCGCCACCGCGCTTCGCCTGTCCTGGCCGACGGAAAGCTGTACCTCGTCGCTCGTGACGGCAAGGTCAACGTCATTAAGGCGGGGCCAAAGTTTGAAGTGCTTGCCGAGAATGACCTGGGTGAAGACATTTCTTCCTCCCCGGCCATCTCCAACGGGACGATCTACCTGCGAACCTACCAGCATCTCTGGGCGATCCGGCAGAAATAGATCTTTCGCATCGAAGTGGCGCCCATCGCGGACGGTGGCAGGCTCATTCTGCAACCGTCCGTTTCATTTCCGGAGGCATTCTGATGGCCGACGACCTGACCCCCGCCGATCCGTCGGTCGTACTTGATCTGATGGAAGCTTTCCGCCGCTCCAAGACCATGTTCGCCGCGGTCTCGCTCGGCGTCTTCGACACGCTCGCCGACGGGCCGCAGACGCTGCAATCCTTGACGGCATCGCTCGCAGCCAACGAAGACGCCCTCGGCCGGCTGCTGGACGCCTGCGTCTGCCTGCAGCTCCTGGAGCGACAAGGCGACGCCTATGGAAATACGCCAACGGCCACGGCCTATCTTTGCCAGCAAAGTCCTCAGCGGCTGACCGGCTACATCAACTTCTCCAACACGGTGATGTGGCAGCTCTGGTCGAATCTCGAAGACGCGGTGCGCGAGGGAACGCATCGCTGGCAGCAGACCTATGGCTGGGATGGCCCGATTTTCGCCAGTTTCTTCAAGACTGAGGAGTCGCTGCACGAGTTTCTGATGGGGATGAACGGCTACGGTCTGATCAGTTCTCCCCACGTGGCGGGAGCGTTCAACCTCTCCGGGTATCACCGACTGGTCGATCTGGGAGGAGCAACGGGGCATCTTGCGATCGCGGCCTGTCGACGCTATCCGCACCTGCAGGCGACCGTTTTCGATCTGCCGGACGCGATGCCGCTGGCCCGAACGACGATCGACGGTTCCGGCGTCGCCGACCGAATCCAGCTCGTGCCAGGCGATTTCTTCCAGGACGAGCTGCCTGAGGGAGATCTCTACGCCCTCGGCCGGATTCTCCACGACTGGAACGAGAAAAAGATCATCCGTCTGCTGGAGAAGATCTACGCACGTCTCCCCGAGGGGGGCGCGCTGCTGATCGCCGAGAAATTGATCACCGAGGAACGGGACGGCCCGCGGTGGGCGCTCATGCAGTCTTTGAACATGTTGACGTGCACCGAGGGTAAGGAGCGGACGCTCTCGGAATATGAAGACTTGCTGAAATCGGTCGGATTTTCGCGGGTATCCGGCTGCCGGACCCCTTCCCCGCTCGACGCCACGCTCGCCGTCAAATAGCAACCGATTCCCGCAGGAAATTCCGCCATGGACGAGCCGTCCAGCCTAAGCTGCCTGCGCTGCATCTACCACGGCCGAGTCCAGGGGGTCGGCTTCCGCGCCACGACAGCGTCGATCGCAGTCCGTTATGCCGTCGAAGGTTACGTCCGCAATCGGTCCGACGGAACCGTCGAACTGCTCGTCGTCGGCCTCCTGACGGATATCAACGAGTTCCGGGGCGAGCTCCACCGCCGGATGGGCGGCAAGATCGTCCGAATCGACGAGGAGACGGTCGCCCCGCCCCCTGACTGCACCGGCTTCCAGATTCGGTATTCCTGACCTGACAGCGTGTTCCGGTCGCACCGCCTCGCAAGATCGCCCCGGCCCCGGATCCGGGTGGGGATCGACTTCGGTGGTTTCCTTCGCTCGCACTGCTGCGTTACAGTGGAGAACTCTGCAAGGGAATGCACCCGACTGAAGAAATTCGCCAGCGATCCGGCCGCCGCAGGCGTAACCGGGGTGCCGTGGCCGACGCGAGAGCGCGGATCGTACGGCTCGAAACCTGTCTCGTGTCATCCATCATTCGTTTTCGATACTGACATTCGGGGAAGCCATGAATATGCAGTCGGTGCTGTCTTCGGGAGTCCTTGCGGCGGCAGAAGGCGCCGGGACGATTGATCGCCTGAGTTGGATCCTCGTCGGGGTCGGATGCATTGCGTTCCTGGGAGCGCTGGCCGCATTACGCTTTACGACCAAAGCCGGCATCATCGCCCGCGCGACGACCAAGGAAGCCATCCGTCAGCCAGTCTTTCTGCTGGCCCTGATCATTTCTGCGGTCGTGCTGCTGATCAACACCGTCCTTCCGTTCTTCACGCTGGGCGACGACATCAAGATGCTCAAGGACTGCGGGCTGGCCACGCTGCTGATTTCCGGCCTGTTGATCGCCATCTGGACCGCCAGCACGAGCATCGCCGACGAAATCGAAGGCAAGACCGCGATGACTCTGCTGTCGAAGCCGATCAACCGTCGGCAGTTCGTTCTTGGAAAATACATCGGCATCCTGCAGGCGGTCCTGATCTATCTGATTCCCCTCGCCATCCTGTTTCTGGCGCTGATTTACTACAAGGTCGGGTACGACGCCAAAGAAGCTTCTGCGGCGACGCCCCCGACGCCTGCCGAGTGCTGGGCCGCAGTGACGCAGGTCGTTCCGGGTCTGCTGCTGCTGTTTATGGAAATCGCCGTCCTCTCCGCCGTCAGCGTGGCGATCTCGACCCGGCTGCCGATGGTCGTTAACCTCACGGTCTGCTTCGCGGTCTTCGTGATCGGCCACTTGACCCCGCAGCTCGTCCAGTCGGGGCTCGGACAACTCGAATTCGTCACCTTCATGGCCCGCTTTATCGCGACCCTGCTGCCGTCGCTGGAGCTGTTCAACACGTCGGCGGCCGTCGCCACCGGCGATCTGGTCCCGCCGATTTATATCGGATCGGCCGCTCTCTACGGTCTGTGCTACTGCGCCGCGGCGATTCTGCTCGCATTCATCCTGTTTGAAGACCGCGACCTGGCCTGACAGGAGCCGTGCTACCGGCCGGAACGTTTGGTCCTCGTACACACGTCGCATCGGGAATTTTGAAGGCGGACACGGAGGCATCCGTCGGGGTTAAGCCGGTCGGAATTTGCCGGAACAGGGAGGCTGCGTTCGGAATCCGCCAGCCGGGAAGCTCCATCGTGTCCACCCCCAACGCCTTCAGCCGCACATTCGCCAATCGCGATCTCTTCCGCGGTACGGCGGCCGTCGCACTGGCCTATGCCATCGTCGCCTCGATCAGCCTGGCGATGCTGCTCGTCCATGCCGGACTGCTGGTCAGCCTGATGGCGGAGCGCGGCCGGCTCTCGGTGTCATTGACCCCGGATGAATCGCTGGAATTCGAACAACTGACGGGTCTCGATCTCCCGGACCCCGTTGCCGCCGCCGATCCCCTTCCAGCCAATCCGGCGGAAGGCCCGGCAAAGGACGGCGACGAGGGCTCCCTGCCGCCAGATCAGCCTCCACCGCGCACGGTCTACACATTCGACGATCAGGGCATACTTCCCAGCCTGTGGCGCGTCCACGACAAGGGCTGGGGAAGGTTGATCTGCCTCGGATTCCGCCGGACGCCCGCCGTTCGCAGCAACGGCTCGGCCCTGATTTTCCTGCTGGCGGTCGGCGCCGGCTGGTATCTGCTGCGGGTTTTCTGCCTCTCCCGGCTTCGAATGCTCAGCCGCCGGACGGCGCTGGCGGTCACCACCCGCATCCGCAAGAGCCTCCATCGGCAGTCGCTCAGGCTCGGCCCGGAAGATCTCAGCGGGAATGGCGGAGCGGAAGCCGCCCGCCTCTTTACGGTTCAGACGAACGTCGTTCAACAGGGGCTCTTCGACTGGATTACCCGCAGCGTCCGCTATCCGGTCGAGCTCATCGCGGTCCTGCTGGTGGCGATCGGCGTCGACCTCTGGCTGACGCTGCAGTGGATCGTGCCTCTCGGCATGCTCTACTACCTCGTTCAGCGATTCCGAGCCCGTGCGGCTCATGACCGGCAGCTCGCCGAAGATCGCTCCCTGTCCGAAGTCCGCATCCTCAGCGAATCGCTGACCAACTCCCGGCTCGTCCGCGCCTACTCGCTCGAACAGACCGAGCAGGCGCAGTTCGAAGGGCACCTGCACCGGTACGCGGAGAATTTCCGCCGCGCTGTACGCACCGAAGACAACACCCTCTGGGTCGGTCTGGTCGCGCCCCTCATCGGAACGGCCCTGATCCTGTTCCTGCTGTTTCTGCTCGTCGCCCGCGGTCTGGTAAACCCCGACGAACTGTCCGTTGGCGGCGCAGCGGTCTTCCTCGCGGCGGTGGCCCTCGGATTGCGCGCAGTCGATGCCCTGTGGCAGCTCCCGGAGATCCGCAGCCAGATCGCTGTTGCCGCGACCGCGATCTACCGGAATCTCGATCAGACTCCCTCCGTCGGCCAGGCGGTCGGCGCCAAGTTCCTCCAGCCGCTGTCCCGGACGCTCCACTTTGACAACGTCCATTATGCGGACGCCGACAAGCACAAGCTGCTCGACCGCGTCGACCTGCGACTGATCGCGGGCAAATCCTACGCCTTCGTTTCCATCGATCCGCTGGAAGCGCGCGCCCTGGCCAGCCTGCTTCCCCGCTTCATCGAACCCCAGCAGGGGCGAGTCCTGTACGACGGCGAAGACATCGCCTGGGCGACGCTCGAATCGCTTCGTGCGGAAACGCTTTATGTGACCGGTGGAGACGCTCCGTTCTACGGCACGGTTTTCGACAACCTGCGGGCCGGGAATCCCGAGATCACGCTCCAGCAGGCCACTGACGCCGCCAAGACCGCGCACGCCCACAACTTCATCGTTCGACTGCCCAACGGTTATGAAACAGTCCTCGGGGGAGCGACAGGCGATCTCGATGCGGGTCAGGCGTTCCGACTCAGCCTGGCCCGCGCAATCCTCCGCAACCCGGCGGTCCTCATCGTCGAAGAGCCTCAGCAGTCGCTCGACGAAGACGCCAAAGCGTGGCTCTCCGATACCTACGAGCGGCTGCTGCCGGGACGAACGGTGATTTTCCTTCCTTCCCGGCTCTCGACCCTCAAGCGTGTCGATGAAGTCATCGTCCTCGATCGCGGCCAGGTGGCCGCCGTCGGCCCTCAATCCGCGCTCGTCACCCAGTCACCGATCTACCGGCACTGGGAGTACCTGCACTTCAACGAGTTCCGGAAGTGAGATCGTTGAGGGTCGAGCGATGAGCGTCGACAAAGAACGCGAACTGAGTTCTCCTCGACGCTGAACCCTCAACGCTCAACGATTCTCCTACTCCCCGCTGAGCCACTCCAGCGCCTTGTCGTCGTCGTCTTTCAGATGAGACGGCTTTTTCGGCAGCGGCTTGGGTGCGACGGGCGCGGTTTTCGGACGATCGGGCCGTCGTCGTTCGAGCCCCGCTTTCTCCATCAGCGAATGTTCGAACGGATTGTCTTCAATCGGCGGAGGCGGGGCCGACGGGTCGGGCGTGTAGCTGACTTCGAAACGGTACTTGGCGAACGCCAGCTCGTCGCCGGGCTTCAGGAACCGTTCGGCGACCCGGTCGCCGTTGACCTTCGTGCCGTTCTGGCTCCCGAGGTCGCGAACGTGCCAGTACCCGTTGATCAGTTCCAGCTCGCTGTGCTGCGATGAAACATTCGGGTAGTCGAGCACAATATCGCAGCGACTGCGTCGACCGACCAGGAGCCGGGTTTTCAATAACGGAATGGGATCGCCTCCCCCCGTCGGGATCAGCTCGCCGTAAGTCGTAGTCTCTGCCATATCAGATCCAAAAGTTCCGGCAATGGCGACGGATCGAATCGATTCAGGACCGCGGATCTATCGTACGCCCGTCCATAGCCTCGTCAATCGATGAAAACTACCAGTTCCCCGCCTGAAAATCCCAACGGGCCTCAAAGCCCCGCGCCACTGCTGCAAGCCCGCAAGTCTGTTGCCGATCCGCCACAAAGCGAGCACCGCCGTTGCCACCCGGAAACTCCGCGAAGGGCCGCCCGGAGTACGCTTTCGGTCGTATCGAGCGACTCGATCAACCTGTAAACTATTCTGAGATAGCGGCTTACGGCGTTGCGAACAACAATCTCGAAGTCTTTCGGTTCAATGGCTGACGCTCGGGCGCAGAAACTGCTTCGTGGTACCAGCGATCTCCAGGTTCCTGCAGGCTCGCAGCCGGTTTGACGCCCGGACGCCTGCGGAAACTCGAACACTCGCGATCTCTCTGCGTGACAGGCGGCCGGACTCACCCCCCGGCCGCTTGTCTTTTTTGCACCGCAGCCAGTCAGTTGTGAGACGTTCCCCGGCACCCTACAATTCAGGCTTTCCGGCAGCGAGTCCGGGTTGAGTTTGGGGCAGCGAGGCGCCGTCAGGGCGGCCGCCGGGTTGGGAGCCGACGTCAGCATGTCGAACTATTTCTTCACCAGTGAATCCGTGAGCATGGGCCACCCGGACAAATTGTCCGATCAGGTGTCCGACGGCATTCTCGATGCCCTGCTGGCGCAGGATCCCCGCTCCCGCGTGGCCTGTGAAACGCTCTGCACCACAGATTTCCTGTGCCTCGCCGGAGAAATCACCACCAAGGCCCAGGTCGACTACACCGCAATCGCCCGCAAGGTCTGCCGCGAAGTCGGCTACACCAGCGACGACATCGGCTTCAACGCCGATACCTGCGAAGTCCTTGTCAAACTGCACAGCCAGAGCCCGGACATCGCCATGGGCGTCGACCGCGACGGCGCCGGCGACCAGGGACTGATGTTCGGCTACGCATGCAACCAGACCGAAGAGTACATGCCGCTGCCGATCGCCCTGGCGCATCGCATCATCAACCGGATCACCGAAGCCCGCCAGAAGGGCGAGGTCGACTGGCTCCGTCCGGACAGCAAGAGCCAGGTCACCGTCGAGTACGACGACCAGAACCGCGCCGTCGGCATCTCCGCGATCGTCCTCTCGACGCAGCACAGCGAGAAGGCGACGCAGCAGCAGATTTCGGATTTCGTCACCAGCGAAGTCATCAATAAGTCCGTCCCGGGACATCTGCTCTCCAAAAACACCAAGTACCACATCAATCCGACCGGCCGCTTCGTCGTCGGCGGGCCGCACGGCGACACGGGCCTGACCGGCCGCAAGATCATCGTCGACACGTATGGCGGCTGGGGCCGGCACGGCGGCGGCGCCTTCAGCGGAAAGGACCCCACGAAGGTCGACCGCTCGGCCGCTTACATGGCCCGCCACGTGGCCAAGAACATCGTCGCCGCGGGCCTGGCCAGCGAATGTGAAGTCCAGCTCGCCTACGCCATCGGCGTCGCGGAGCCGGTCAGCGTCCATGTCGAAACCAACGGCACGGCAGTGGTTCCCGAAGAGAAGATCGTGGCCCTCGTCCGCGAGCACTTCCGGCTGAATCCGCTGGGGATTATCGAATCGCTCCAGCTCCGCCGGCCGATCTATCAGAAGACCGCCAGCGGCGGCCACTTCGGCCGCAGCGACGCCGACTTCACCTGGGAAGCGGTCAGCAAGGCCGCCGATCTCCGCAAGGCAGCCGGTCTGGGGAGCGACAACTTCAAGCCGCAGTTCGCCACGGTCTGAGCACCGTTAGCCGACTCGACGAATGAACGCGACGGGGAGCCAGCATGGCTCCCCGTTGTCATTGGCGGGGTCGGGGGGGATTTGTCCCCGCGATCTGCAGGTCGCGCCCGGGGCTTACGCCACTGGGCTACAGTAGTTCGCCCCTGGTGGGGCTCAGGAGGCCGGGGTACAGGGCATTCTTCTCTGGCGATCAGCGATCAGCCTTCTCCTAAATCACCGGCCACGATTGTGAGGCACGCCGTCCTTTCTCCGTGGCTGGCACTTTGACATCTTCGAAGACGCTCACCCTGGCCCTCTCCCACTGAAGACAGCGGGAGAGGGGACAAGACGAACAGACGGACTGTTTCAGAATCGATGCCGGTGATTTGGCGATTCGCTTCTTCCCTGCCTCACTTCGCCTTCTTGATTCTCACGGCCATCTCGCCCGAATTGTCGCCGAGCTCGTGCCAGGCGTCTTTGCACCGCAGAAACAGCTTGCCGTCCTGAGTCGCTGTGAATTCGCCGCTGTCGCCCAGCGAAAACGGCTCCGACAGCTTGTAGTCTTCGAAGTAAATTCCTTCGAGCACGCCCCGGCCTTCGGAATCACCGGCGGCCGTCTGCGGCTCGCCATCCTTGCCGAGCTTCCATTCGCCCGTCGCCGTGTAACTGTAGGTCTCGCCCTCTTTGGCCAGCAGACGCGACGCCTGCCAGCCCTGGTTGGCGTCGATTTTGCAGACGGCGCTGGCATTCCCGCGCACCGCGGTGAACTTTGTCTTCCAGTCCCAACTGCACAGGTCGGCGCGGTAGCCCCGGTCGAAGTGTTCCAGGAAGAACAGATACTCGAAGCTGATCTCCTCGGCCATCGGGCCGTAGACGTCTTCGAAGCTGGTCCGCTTGTTCGCCAGCAGAGCCAGCCCCAGCGGACGGAAACGCGGAGCATAATTCGTGTTGTTGGCCAGCAGATGACACAGCGCCCACCGCCACGCATAGTTCTGCCAGCTATCCCCGGTCGTCTGGTTGGGCGAGACCAGTTCCCGGAGCGTCTTGGGCTCTTCGGACTTCAGATACTTGACGACCACCTCGTGGCAGTTGACCGCACTGTCCTTGTCCTTCCAGTATTGCCCCATCTCAGCCATTCCCTCCGAATACCAGACCGGACCGGTCCGCCCGAAGTTGAGCTGACAGTATGCGTGAACCGCTTCGTGCTGCGGCGTCCCATGATCGGCGACCGCGTAGACAACTGCCTTTGCCGCCAGCGCCTCGCCCGTCGCCCGGTTCTCCAGCGTCTGCCCCAGTGTGACGCCCCCTCCCGTTTCAATACTCTCCAGGCCGCGCGGGTCGAGCGAGCCCGGCGGCCACTTCTTGAGATCTTTCACGACGTACATCTCGACGAGCTGCGAATTCGGCCGGCCCCAGTACTTGGAGATCAGGACCAGCATCGTCTCCAGGCGGACCAGCAGATCTTCGGCCTCTTCCTTCGTCAGGTCCGTGTGGACGACGAAATTCTTCGACGTGCAGGTCTGCGGTCCGTCAGCCGTCTCGGCCGCCTTGCCCCGCGGTGCGGCTTTCGTCCGCGAGCCCTGCGCCCACGCCGGCTGGGCGGTCATCAGACCAAACATGACGCCGGCGGCCAGCAGCAACCGCCCGCTCGAGGTTTGCATTCGTCTGAGTTCCTGCATGTTGGACTCCGAGTGATACTGACGATCCTGATCGTCGCAGGCCCGCGGATCGCCTGCGCTACTCCGTCAGATTCCAGCCCGCATCAAACACATCGGCCCAGGCGGCTTCCTCCGCATACGCGCCGCTGGACTGACGGGAAAACTTCAGCACCGCAATGTCCCCCAGCCGAGGGTACAGCGTGGCGTTGCTCGCCCTGAACTCCGTCTCGTGGAACGTGTGTCCCGAGTTGATCACCACGTATTTGTGCGGGTTCAGCGGATTCGGAAAAACCAGCACGACTGCGTGCGTCTGCGGGTCATAGGTTTTTCCCGCGACGACGAGCTCGGTCTTCGTCCACCGGATCGGCAGCCGGTCGATCACTTTCGCCAGCACCGCGTTGGAGCCCGGGTCCCCGAACAGGACCAGGTGGTTTTCAACAATCTGCTCCGGCGTCAACTGCGTGTCGTTAACGACCGGCAGCCGGGCGCGCAGCCACTTATCGTACTCGTGCTCGAACCGTTCCAGCGACCACTCCGCATAGGCGGCGTGCTCGCCGTGCCAGGCGGTCCCCGTCGGCTTGACGCAGACGAAGGAGTCCATGAAGGCGTCGTCGATCGGCCCCTGCAGACCGTGCCGCTTTCGCCGATCGCCGTTCTCGAAGAACTTGATCGACGACCGGTGATCGAGCGCCCGCCAGCGATCGCCTTCATGCACGAAGACCACGCCTGGAAGCAGTCCTTCGGCGGCGGTGCGCAACGCCGTCGGCGGATTCCCGTCGATCGCAATCGTCTCCGCCACGTTCCGGTCGATCTGGAACGCCGCCACGTTTCGCGTCGCGACCTTCAGCTTGTCGTCCTGACCGTCCAGCTTTCCTTCAATCCGAGTTTCTGCATACGGCTCGATCTGCTCCTCCAGAGTCGCCCAGAAGCAGGAATTGTACCGCGGAGTATAAGTCACGAATTTGAGTTCGAACGGTTCCGGAAACTTCGGCTTGCCCTTCGCCGTATGTTCGGCGTGAAAAGCCATGAACTCCTTCAGACTGTCCGGATGCCACTTGTGCTCGACTCCCGGTCCGATCAGCAGCGGGATCGGCGCACCGGCGGCTTTGCCCAGGTCGGTCATCGTCTTCGCAGCCAGCAATTGCTTGTCCAGCTCACCGCCGTACCCGATGATCGGCACGTCGAAGGCATTCGCCGCGTAGTCGACGGCATCGTAAATCCGCACCAGTTTCTGGTGCAGCGGAGACAGAGGCTCCTTCAAATTCAGGTACTTGACCGTGTCCACAAATCCCGCCCCCGCCCCGACGGAGGACCAGCGGTCGGGATGCTGCAGCCCCAGGTGCCACGCCCCCGCGCCCCCCATCGAGAAGCCCCAGAGCGTCACCCGGCGATCATCGATCCGATACAGCCGGCTCAGCGCGTGCAGCGCCTCGAACACATCGGTCTCGCCGCTCCAGCGGTAAGCGTTGTTCGTCCGACCGAAGACGTCGAGCTGAATCCAGGCGGGTTGTTCCTTGAGCGGCTTGCCGTCGTGCTGTCGGATGAAAGAGACCTCGTTGAGCGTATCCCCTCGCCCATGCAGAACGAGATGCACCGGCCAGCGCTTGCCGGGCGACTGATCGAACTCCGCCGGCAGGGTGACCGCAAATGGCTGAACCGAACCGTCGACCCGGGAAACGTAAGCCAGAATCCGCGAACCGGCGCCTGTCCGCCAGGGCTGTTTGCCTTCGGCGAGCAGGTCCGCCCGCTTGAGGCCGGTTTCGAGCGCCGTCAGCGCCCACTTGGCGTAATCCGGCTTATGAAATTCGTTGTGCCGCAACAGCCAGTCGGCGGCCTTGGCATAAACGGAGACTTCGGCCAGGGCCTGCGGATCGTCAGCCTGAGACGCCGACAGGCTCTCCAGTCGATCCTGCAGTCGCTTGAGCTGCTCGGCGATCTGCGGTTTCAACTCGGCGACGACCGCCGCAGGATCGGCGGGCTGGGCCGCTGCCACGCTCCCCAGCCCGCCCAGCAAAACCACCGCCAGAATCTGTCGCGTCATTCCATCATCCCATCGCAGAGTCGTCGGATCGTGGCCCGAAAAGTCTCAAGTTGTCAGGCCGGCGGAGCAGATTCCGTCGGCGGCTGATTCGCCAGCTCCCCGGCCTGAAAGCCGTTATACCGGTGGGAACCGTCACAGAACGGACGCTTCCGCGACCCGCCGCAGCGACAGAGGGCGACATTCGGCTGCCCGCCGAGGTCGAACTTTTGCCCATGTTGATCGATCAGCGTGAAGTCGCCCGTCACCAGCAGAGGCCCGTTCTCGCGGGTCTTGATCACGACATCACCCATGCAGCGGTCCCCTCGACATCTGTTCCGACAGAAAAAGCATACGCGACGCGGGGGCCTGGAACAATTCCTCAGCAGCCGCCGATCGGACGTCGGCGACGTTCCGGCAGAGCCCGCGAGGCGCGGTCGCTGCAGATTCAGCCCTGAGATTTGCCGCCGGGTTCGTCCGGGCCGCCGACCGTCGCTTCGACTTCCTTGAGCAACTGGTCGAGCCGGAACGGCTTGTAGAGGACCGATTTGAGCCCCGCCTGGCGGGCCTTGACGATCGAGTGATGCGGGTCGTACCCGAAGCCGGTCATGAAAATCACCGGCAGATGTTCGCTGACTTCCCGCAGTCTGGTAAAGCAGTCGAAGCCGGTCATGTCGGGCAGGCGAATATCCACAATCACGGCGTCGTAGTGGAACGTGCGGACCATCAGCAGGGCTTCTTCGCCGTTGTGAGCGGTCTCCACCTCGCAGCCGAAGCGTCCCAGATGCTCGTGAGCGGCCAGGCGGACGGTCTCGTCGCTGTCGACGACGAGAATCCGCTTGTTGCGCAGCTTCGTCCGCTGCGGCCCGGCCGAGATCGCTTTCTGCATGCGGGGGGAGATGTTTTCTCCCACCTTGTGAATGAGCTGGCGAATGCCGCGGGTGTGCTTCAGGATCCGCTGCAGCCGTTCCGCGACGGCAGGATCGTGGCCGATATAGCGGTCGAGAATCCAGGTCGTGTCGTTGAGAATCTCGTCCATCGGGCGGGCGACTTCCCGAAGAATCAGCGTCGTGCTCTCGGTCGCCGTCGAGACTTTTTCCGCGGCCAGCAGTTCGAGCGTATTGAGCGCGATCGCCACGTCGCGCGAGAACAGTTCCAGAAACTGCAGGTCTTCCTCGCTGAACGCTCCCGGCTGGGCGCTCTCGACGTTGAACGTCCCCATCACTTCGTCGTGCAGCACCAGCGGCACCGTCATCGAGCTCCGCGCGTTCGGAGCGCCGGGCAAGTACAGCGGATCCCGGCTGGTGTCGTCGCAGAGATAGCTCTTCCCGGTCGCCGCAACGAACCCCGTGACGCCGTTGCCCGTCGGCTCACCCTTGAGCTTGCGGTGGGCCGCCTCGTCGGTCATGCCGACGTTCAGCAGCGGCTCGAGCTGTTTCGTGTGCCGGTCCAGCAGGCGAACTTCCACCGTCTCAAACTCAAGCACTTCATTCGTAAACTGCACGATCTTCTGCTTGAGCAATTCGACGCGGTCGTCGACGGACATCTCCAGAATGTCTTCCGGCGACAGATCGCCCAATTCCATTCCCGCCTGATGAATGGCATTCAGCTTTTGCCGGTGCAGCACATCTTCAGAAATATCCCGCACGGTGACGACGATCAGCTCCGCGTCGCCGGCCCGCCGAAAAAACACCGGCGCCGCATGCAGCTCGAAATACGTCTTCTCGCTCACCCGCACCGTCGTCCGGGCCGCCTCGCCGGCACCGAGCGCCGTCTGCAGCGGGGCGAAGTCGGGGCCGAGGATCTCGGCGTCCCCGAGGATCTCCAGAAATCCCCTTCCCAGGACTCCCTCGCGCCCGATCATTCCTGCGAACTGGTCGTTGCACCAGCGGACGCAAAAGGTGGAATCGAGCGCCGCGACTCCTTCGGGCAACTGTCGCAGCAGGGATTCCAGGACAGGCCACAGGGGCGCCGCGTCGAGCCGATCACCAACGACGCAGACGGCGGCGAAGTCGTTCGCCACGCCGGGCATCAACGGACCTTCAGCCGCGCCCGCGGTGACCAGCTCAAACTGGTCCCGCAGTTGCCGCAGCACGGGATGGTCCGCATCCGCCCGTGCACCAAGGACGAAGATCCGCGACGAATTTGACACCGAATCCTGCCGCATGCCTGATTTTAAGAGTCGGCTGGGATTATAGGGTCAGATCCAGCGACCAGCAATCTTCGATCCGTTCGTCTCCCGAATTCGCACGCACCGAGTCCCTCCAACGGCTTTTCCGCGCGGGTCGCTCGCCACTCATCACCAGCCACCCTTCCCTCCGCTATACTTTCCGCCGTTCTGAACCGGACACCCGCACGGGACAACCATCATGCAAATTGCCTGGCTCTGGGGAGGCCTGATTGTGACGGCGCTGGCGGCAGATTCGATTCACGCAGGCGACGATGTCGTCCCGCACGTGGTCCTCGGCATTCACGGCGGCACCGGCGCCGACAAGAAAGACATGACGCCCGAACTCGACCGGCAACTCCGCGCCCTCCTGACGGAAGCTCTCCAGGCGGGGCGCGCACGCCTCCAATCCGGCGGCGTGAGCCTCGACGCCGTCGAAACCGCCATTCGTGTGATGGAAGACTCGCCGCTGCTCAACGCCGGCAAGGGAGCCGTTTTCACGCACGAGGGCCGCAATGAGCTCGACGCCAGCATCATGGACGGTCGGACGAAGAAGGCCGGCGCCGTCGCGGGTGTCACCATTGTCAAGAACCCGATCACCGCCGCCCGCGCGGTCATGGAGAAGTCGAAACACGTGCTGTTCGTCGGCCGCGGCGCCGAGATCTTTGCCACGCAACAGGGGCTCGAAATCGTCGATCCCTCCTACTTCTGGACCGAAGAGCGCTGGAACTCCATTCGCGACATCTGGAAGAAGGAAGCGGATGCGAAAACCCGCACCGGCGAACTGCCGGCATTGCCGCCGAAGAAATCCGAGTACGGCACCGTCGGCGCCGTGGCGCTCGACGCGCACGGAAACCTCGCCGCCGGCACATCGACCGGCGGCATGACCAACAAGATGGCCGGTCGCGTCGGGGATTCCCCGATCATCGGCGCCGGGACCTACGCCGACAACGCGGCGGGGGCAATCTCCTGCACGGGACACGGCGAATTCTTCATCCGCTACGCCGTCTCTCACGAAATCGTCGCCCAGGTGAAGTACCGCGGGGCGAGCATCAAAGACGCCGCCGAAGACGTCATCAACCGACAGCTCAAAGACGCCGGCGGCGAAGGGGCCTCGATCTGCCTCGATCCCCAAGGGAATTTCGCCACCGCCTACAACTCCGAAGGGCTCTATCGCGGCAGCATCACGAGCGACGGCCAGATCCGAATCCGGCTCTACGAGGAGTAGCGGCGACCAGCAGGAATGCACTGGCGGCTGAAGGCAGACAGTGCCAGCCGGGAACGGCGGCGCAAGTACAGAGTTGGCGTCAGGGCAGCGCTCTTAAGGACTCTCGGTTTTCTCGGCGAACGCCTCTTCCCGCGGCGTCACTGCGAGAGATCTTCCTGCGTCTCCGCTGGCAGCGATCCAGCCGCCGCCCAGAACGCGATCGTGAGCATAGAACACGACCGCCTGACCGGGCGCAACGCCTGATTGCCGCTCGTCAAACGTCACGCGCACCCGCTCGGCGTCTTCGCGGGTTACAGTGCAGGGCGCCGCCGTGTGTTGATAGCGAATCTGCGCGAGACAGCGCATCGGCTCAGGCAGGTCCGGTGCGAGCCAGTTGACCCGGTCGGCCACCAGCGACTCGCACGCCAGATCTTCTTTCGTTCCAAGCACGACTCGCTTTGATTCGGCATCTATCCGGATGACAAAGCGTGGTTCGCCGAACGTGATCCCCAGCCCGCGCCGCTGCCCGATCGTGAAATGCTCATAGCCCGCGTGCCGCCCGAGAACTCGCCCGGCGGGATCGACGAACTCGCCGGCGGTCTCGAATTCCCCCCGGTGTCGCCGGAGGAAACCCGCGTAGTCATTGTCCGGCACGAAGCAGATTTCCTGGCTGTCCGGCTTGGTCGCCACGCGCAGTCCGGCCCGGGCGGCCAGTTCGCGAATTTCCGGCTTGGTGTAGTTCCCCACCGGGAATTGAATTCGTCCCAGCAGGTCACGAGAAATCCCCGCCAGCACGTACGACTGGTCCTTGCCCGGGTCGAGCCCCCTCACGAGGGCGGGCTGGTCTTCGCCGATGTCTCTGAGCCGGGCATAGTGCCCTGTGGCGATCGCATCCGCTCCGACCTGGCGGGCGAAATCCCACAGCTTGCCGAACTTCAGCCAGTTGTTACACATCACGCAAGGGTTCGGCGTCCGGCCGGCCAGATACTCGTCAGCAAAGTAGTCCTTGATCCGCCCGAATGCATTCTCGAAGTTCAGCGAGTGAAAGGGGATGTCGAGCAGATCGGCCACCCGGCGGGCGTCCGCCGCGTCGGAGGCGCTGCAGCAGCCCTGCTTATTGGCCTTGGCGGTGACGATCGGCAACGCCGGTCCGATTCCGGTGTGGCAGGCGTAGTCGTCGGTGGCGCCGGAGCGCATGAAGAGTCCGATCACGTCGCAGCCCTGCTCCTTGAGGAGGACCGCGGCGGCGGAACTGTCGACGCCACCAGACATTGCGAGGACGATGCGGGACACGCACAAAGCCTTCGACAAAAGGAGGGAACTCAGCGGATCAGTCTAGACGACCGCAGCTCATCTCACAGGTCTGAGAAGACTCAGTACGGGAGATTCCGTCTGCGCAGCTCATCGTCAGGATCGGCATGGGGCTTGTGGGGACCACCGTCGAATGGAAACGTCGGCAGGCGTTTGCGCCAGAAGAGATACGAGAAGACAGTGCGCAGACGGGGTGGAGGCCACCATTCTCGAATCGTCAAAGCCAGATTGCGGCCATGATCAATTCGACTAAGTGTTTGTGGGAATAAACATCGTCGCACCAAGGCATCATAGAACGATAGAGACAACGAGCTGGGTCCCCAACCGGAAGTGGCGTTCTTCACCGTTTCTGGTGCAGCAAGGCCGCAAATCACGTTGAGGTAACGAACGGCAAGGAAGCACTCCCGACGCAGATTCAACGAGACGGCACGATTCACCGTTCGGTCCCAGAAACCCGGTTCTCGTTCCAAGTGAACAACGAGTTCCCGCAGGTCCCAGAGATCTCGGAGCAAGTGATCAAACTCGCCGGTTCGAAACAGATTCGCTGTCGCATGAAGGAACATGTCAGTCGGATGGAGAACCTTGAGAGGGGACTCCGCTATAGAAACCGCATCGAAAAACAAAGGTCGCGGATCGAAACTGACACGATCCTTCGAACGAATGATCGAAAAGTGGACATCGAGCGGCACTTGCCGATTGACATGCCACATCGGTGCAATTTCATGCAGCCAGCGTCGATAGTACAGCCGATCCAGCGGCCTCTTTTCGTTGGAAACCCATCCACGACGGCGGAGTGCCGTTTCAACGGCAGCCAATCCCGATTCAGGGACGAGGATATCAACATCTCCAAACTGCCTTCCCCTGGCGAACTGAAATCCCAATAGGAGAAATGCAGCGCCTTTCAACACGACGACCGGATCGCTCACCTCGGCCAATGCCTCCTGGAGGCGAGTGATTTCCCAGCGGATCACAGCCTCATTAGCATCGGCGGCAGTAATTGCGGATTGCAGGTGCTGGTGAACCGGTTCCGGGACGTTCGTCTCAAGCTTCTGATCTCGTACGAGCACGCAGATTCGGGGCCAAAGTCCGAGAACCTTTGCGATCGGGATTAGTCGCCCCCATTCTTCGATCGAGAGAGTCTGGAGGCACTCCGGGTGATGGAGCATACGGAGAATCAGATCGCAGCCCAGCTCGGGCGATGGCCCGCCGGACCAAGCGAGCGTTGCAGCGACCGTTTCGTCCATCGACTTGTTGACCGCGGTGACCGTCATTTTTCAAGTTGATCTGTAATGCGGCAGAGAGGTCCTGCACACAAAATCGTGTCCGGCCGGACGAAGGAGGTCAATCGACTCTTCAAAATACTTAATCGCTGCGGGAAGGTCACCGTAGACTAGTTGACGACACTCGACCCGATCCATCACTCGGCAGAGAGTTCGAAATCCCTTCGCCCCGAGCTTCTCATAATTGAACGAGCTCTTGACGAGATCCGGGAACGCTGCCGCTCGCGATACCTCCTTGATCGCAAGGTCGACATTCGAATCGTGCCTGATAAAGACGAGCAGGGCCGGATCCGCTGATTGGTCCATTTGAATGACGCTGGTGGAGGGAGGCCGCATGCAACAAACCAGTCCCTTTCGTCGGGTCACGACGCGGGGACCGAATTCCGAATTCGCTGACATTTGGCGAATCACGTCGATCGACTCGTTCTTCAGGCTAATCGGCCGAGCGATGGGAATGATCGACGTCGACTTCAGGTCGATCAGCGCCAATTCATCGGTCAGCAGTCGCCATCCTGAAACGGCAAGCGCGGCGCACAGAGTACTCTTTCCGGAGCCGGACACTCCGAGGAGCACGACTGCTCTGCCAGCCCGCTCAAGCACTGCGGCGTGCAAGATCAAATAGGAATTGACCTGAGAGTAAATTGCATGATTCAGTCCCCATTCGAGAAAGACTGAGGCTTTGTATGGTTCAAATGCGGGTAGAACCGGGCGTACTTGACCGCGGAGCAACACGTAAGCGCGAGGAGCGACCCAAGAACGAATTCCGCGCGGTCCGACGACGTTCAACTCGAAGTCGGTGAACAGCGAATCGATGACCGGAAAGTCGCTGTACAGGTCAGCAATTCCGCGGGCAACATGGGGAATATCACTTCGAATGCGAGAAACGAAGGGCCCAGTTCTGATTGCCAGTCCCGTTGTTCCGAGACGGTCCGTCAGTTCCGCTGACGTCAAGTCTCTGACAATCACGCGGACCATCCCGAAATGAGTCCGGCTTCGGAAAACCTGACCACGACGTTGGTAAGATAACCAACGGCGGCGCGTGCGTCGCAAGCCGTCAGACCGAATTCTCCAACAATTTGCCCAGCGATCTGCTCGGCAGACGTGCTTCCATCCACAATTGAACGGAGAACGAATGCCGACAACTCATCCATGACGTGAGTCTGTTGAGACGGCACGTGATAAACCACCCAAGAGGATGAGTCGCCCCACGTATGCCAGAGCAACTCATCTCCATCAAGGGACCGCAAACTCATTTAGAGGCAACCAATTCAATTGGCGTGCCGAAAGTCACTCTGTCGCTACGCCGAACAGACAGAGCCAGTGCCACAGCTCGGGTCATCAGTAGCACTTGCGGTGCGGGTCAGCGTCAGTACCGCGGGCACCGCCAGCAGCGCTGCTCGGATTTCCTGCCGACGCGACGTCCGCCGAGCACCGTCCACGGGAGCCGGACTCGGACTCGCGGCAGGTTCAGCAGCCAGAATTTTCTCAGATTCCATTACAAGCACCTTTTCGTATGCGAACGGAGTCCAGCGACTGATGACCGCCCGCCTTCGATGAAGGATCGCCCCGACGAATCGGTATCGATTTCACCCGGATATCCCATCCAGCGCGTCAAGTCTAGCCCCCGAGGAGACCGGACGCAACAAGAATCGGCACCGGGGTTTCCACCAGTTCACCCAAGATTCTCAATCTCCCTCGGAAGACCGCCGCAACGGCCCCGGCCTTCGACCCGGTTCAGATGAAAATCGTCGCGGCAAGGCAGACCCCGAAGAGCCTACAACTCCTTTTCCCAAAAACATTTCCGACGAACCCGAGGGCCGTGAACAAATCGCCTCGATCCGGTTCGCGTGGAGGGTTCAACCCGCTAGAATCAAGTTGCTGCCAGCCCGCCATTCTGTTGAAGGAAGTCAAATGGCCTACAACGTGGCCCTCGCCGCACGAGTTCGAACGCTCGTCGCCCCCCGCCGGGGGATTGTCGAGAAATCCATGTTCGGCGGCGCAGCCTTCCTCTTGAACGGCCACGTCGGCGTCGGCGTCTGGAAGGAGTATCTGGTTGTCCGCCTGGGGGTCCACCAGGCCGAGGACGCCTTAAAGGTCGCGGGGATCAAGCCTTTCGATATCACGGGACGCCCCATGAAAGGCTGGGTCATGATCGAGATCGGCGCTCTCGACAACGACGAAGAACTCGCCGAGTGGGTCGAAAAGGCCATCCGGCTCGTCCGGACGCTTCCTCCGAAGCGAACGCAGCCGCCGATCGACTGACCCCTCGAAAAGCGGCCGACAGGACTGCCCCTCGCTGCTTTCAAATTGGCTACTTCTTTGGCGGCGTCACGGGCGCCGCCACTCCAAGCTGCCGCTCGATCAGTTCGCGGGGCTTCATGAGCTGCTGACCGACCCGGACCGCCTTGTGGCCTTTGAGCACGCCGGGAAACGCCTCAAACATCGGCGTCCCTTCGACGAGAATCTGCGCGGCCGAATTCGCGCCGGTCTCCGTCATGATGACGTCGCCGATTTCCAGACCTGCAAGTTCTCCCGTCGAGATCTTTGTTCCCGCGAGGTGGATGACGAGCCGCACGGCGGCGCGGGCCAGGCCGGTTTCGAGATTCAGTTTCTGGCGAGGGTCGAGCTGCTTACGGGTATAGGCCGACCAGGAATCGGTCGACAGCTTGCCCGACAGAGGCTCGATCGTATTGAACGGAATGCAGAGATTCATGATCCCGCGAGACTCGCCCATGCTGATTTCAAAGCTGACGAGGACGACGACTTCGTTCGGCGGAACGATCTGCACGAGCTGCGGATTACTTTCGACCTGGCTGACGCGGAGCTTCAATTTCGCCACGTTCGCCCAGGCGTTCTCCAGTCCCTGAATGGCGAGCGTGGTGATCCGCGAAACGAGCTGCAGCTCGATTTCCGTCAGCGGTCGGTTTGGAAAGTCGTAACTGGCGGACTGCTTTCCGCCCCCCAGCAACCGGTCGATGATCGGAAAAATGATCGAGGGGTTGAGATCGAGGATCAGATGGCCGTCGAGTTCGTCCGCCTGCAGCAGATTGAAGCAGGTCGGGTTTTCCAGGCTGAACACGAACTCGCTGTACGTGAGCTGGTCGACGCTGATCAGTTTGACTTCGACGATGGCGCGCAGCATGCCGCTGAGAGCCGCGCCGAACTCGCGACTGAATCCTTCGTGCAGGGCCTGAAAGGCCCGCATCTGCTCCTTGCTGACACGTTCCGGACGTTTGAAATCGTAAAGGCTGAGCTGGATATTGGAATCGACGCGACGCTGCGGCTTCGCAGAGGGTCCCTGCGAGGTATGAGGATCAAGCGCTGCCAGCAGCGACTCGACTTCGGACTGACTCAGGACGTCGCCCATCCCTGGGGTCTCCTGTCACGCGATTGACTGCGGTCGCTATTCCCGCACCTGACCGCTGCCGCGTACGATCCATTTATAGCTCGTCAGCTCCCGCAGACCGCACGGTCCGCGGGCGTGAAACTTATCCGTACTGATCCCGATCTCCGCCCCGAGACCCAATTCGCCTCCGTCATTGAACCGTGTGCTTGCGTTGACGATGACTGCCGCAGAATCGACCGCCGCAAGGAAGCGCTCTGTCGCCGACTGAGAATTGGTGACGATCGACTCGGTATGATGCGAGCCATATTCCTCAATGTGCTGCATTGCGGCCTCAAGACTGTCCACAACCTTGGCAGAGAGAACCAGATCCAGGTACTCGGTCCGATAGTCGGCCTCGGTCGCCGCTCGAGCCGACGGAAACCGACGGACGGTTTCCGGGCAACCGCGGACTTCGACGTTCTCTCCCTTCAACATCGGCCCGGCAACGGCCCAGAAGCGATCCGCGATCTCGCGGTGCACCAGGACGCACTCCGCGGCGTTGCAGACGCCGGGACGCTGGCACTTGGAATTGCGGAGAATTCCGACGGCCATCTCGACATCGGCGGATGCGTCGACGTAAACGTGGCACACGCCGTCGAAGTGTTTAATCACCGGCATCCGGGCTTCCGCGGCGACGCGTTCAATCAGCGACTTGCCGCCGCGGGGAATCGTCACGTCGATTTTGTCGCTCAATTTCAGCAGTTCGCCGACAACTTCGCGATCGGCCGTATTGACGAGTTGCACGGCGTCAGCCGGCAGTCCGACCGCTGCAAGCGAGTCGCTCAACACGCGGTACAGCGCCAGATTGCTGTGCAGGGCTTCTTTGCCTCCGCGCAGGATGACGGCATTGCCGCTCTTCACGCACAACGCCGCGGCATCAACAGTGACGTTGGGCCGGCTCTCGTAAATGAAGAACACCACCCCCAGCGGGACACGGATGCGAGAGACCGACAGTCCGTTCGGGCGAATCTCGCCATCGAGCACCTGTCCGACGGGATCCGGCAGGAGCAGAACTTCGCGGAGCGCGGCAGCCATCCCTTCCACGCGCGGTCGACTCAGTGTCAATCGGTCAACGGCGGCCGACGACAAGCCGTACTCGGGAGCGCGCGCTAGATCCTTGGAGTTCTCCGCCACAATCTCGCCGGCGCGAACAACGAGCTGGTCGGCCGCATGCTCCAGCCATACCCGCTTCTGCGCACCGGTTACGGTCGCGAGGACTCGCGCTGCGCATCGTGCCTTGTCGCCCAGGGTACGGGCGTACTGCTGCCAGTCGGACATCGTAGCTACTTCACCATTGCGGGGAGGGTGCTCGAGCAGAGCCCAACCGCCCTTTACAGGTTCACCCACAGCGCAATGTTTCGCAGGGGCCAAACCCCGCGAAATATCGACCAATTCACAACTTGTGTCAACCCAGACCGGCCGCCGGGGGCGGCCCCGCTGCCGACTTGGAAATGGGATTCTGCGTGGAGATCCCGTTCGGCGGCGATGGATTTTCGACGGAATGCAGCGCCGGGCGGCAATCCGACGCCTGGCGCTCTGTCACACCGGAAGATCAGGGTCATCAACTGAGCGAATCGGGAATGGCGCAGAGAAAATCGCTGCTCGGCACATACTGGCGATTCTCGACTCCCTGTTCGCGAGTCCCTCTTCCCGAAATCCTGGTTGTGACAAAGCACTATTCGTCAGCGCCGGGAAAGGCATCGGCGGGAGGCGGGGGAGGAATGATCGTCGTGTTGAGCGACTGCGCCAGGCTCTGCTGATCCGCCACAACCTGTGTCTGAACAAGGACTAACATCGGGAGTCGCGGTTCGCGACCCGGCCGGTTCAGGTCCAGCAGCCACGCTCCCCCGTCAGCCAGCGGAGCGTTGACCCACTCCGGTTGCGGGAGCTGGCTGGCCATCCGCTGGGCATTTCCGCCAACTTCCACCGGAACGGTGAGTTGCCGACGATCCGGGGAAACACCCACCGCGACCCCGACCGACATCGGATGAGCCGTTGTCCGCTCCCAATGAACTTCCCCGGCGCTGCGGTCCACCAGAACCATCGGCGGCGCCGTTTCTTCAATGGCGAAGGTTTGATCGCGGAGCAAACTCTGGAGCCGCTCAACCTGCTCCGGCAGCAGCCGACCGCTCCCCGTCGGGTCCAGCAGCAGCTTCAGGGCCTCGGGTAGCGTACTTCCTAAGCCTCCAAACCGACGGACAGAGACCCGCACGCTCGGCGGACGCCGCTGGCGTTGAGCCGCGAGGCTGCCGGCAACTGCGGCATGGCCGTCAGAAGACGTCGTTACGATCAAAGAAAAGGTGTCTTCATGAAACTGCACGACTCCCGGACCGCCATGCTCGGACCAGTAGCGACGATCCGTGGACTTGCGGAGATCCTCCAGAACCGGACTGGCATCCGGACGAGCCATCGCAACCCGCCCTGACGATCCGCCGTCCGCGATCACCACCCGCTGGTGGGTGCCGGGGGCCGTTACCAGGTCCAGAATCGGATAGACGCGAACTTCGACGGGAGAGACTCGAATGTCTTCCCACGAACCAAGTTCGTCACCGGCAAGCGTTTCAGACGCAGAGCCCGCGAGAATTCCCGCGATTATCACAGCCAGCAGTCGCCACAACCTCATGATAGCGTCCCTGTCCCTGGTCCGCGGAGAGCCCTCTCACGCGCAGGCGTTCGTTGATATCTTCCAGGCTACCTCGCACGAACCTGAGCCACAAGTGCAGGTTAGCTCATTTTGTGAAGTCCGGCTGTACGAGTTTGTACGCAGCGCCTGCGCGTCGGGCAAGATTTTCGAGACGAACCGGACGCTTTGACGGAAAGCCGCCTCAAACAGGTGCCGTTGGTACGCGTCGGTTGGCGAGCGCAGCCGGGGCACGGTATTCTGAGGGCTTTTCCGGCCCGGCCGCGAGCCATTGGCATCGTTGACGTGTCCGGGAACCGGAAACCAGAACTCCCCCACCAATGGCTTAAAGACCGGACGGACGCGTGGCTGACGGACCTGACTTTTCAAAGTGTGACCTGATCCCTGTGATCGCCCAGGACGCCGGTAACGGCGATGTCCTAATGCTCGCCTACATGAATCGCGAAGCGTACGAAGAGACGCTCCGGACCGGACGCGTCGTCTACTTCAGCCGAAGTCGACAGAAGCTCTGGCGCAAGGGTGAAGAAAGCGGCAACGTCCAGGAACTGAAGGCGATTTACTTCGACTGCGACGCCGACACGCTGCTGGTCAAAGTCCACCAGATCGGCGGCGCCGCCTGCCACGAAGGATATCGAAGCTGCTTCTTCCGCCAGAT
Organism: Planctellipticum variicoloris; assembly: GCF_030622045.1. NCBI lineage: Bacteria > Pseudomonadati > Planctomycetota > Planctomycetia > Planctomycetales > Planctomycetaceae > Planctellipticum > Planctellipticum variicoloris. Next base: position 5,229,955 of record NZ_CP130886.1, read on the forward strand.
CGACCCTCAATCCGGCGCCGTCACCGTGCAAGGGGACCGGGTCTTCGATCCCAAGGCGGTTTACAAGAAATAGCCGAGTGTCGAGAGACGAGAGTCGAGAGCCAGACAAGGGAAAGACACCCGGGTCACGGTTCCGGCCACTGACCACAGACTACTGACCACGGACCACATTCGAATGAGCGACAAGTTGATCAAGCTGGGAATTCCCGCCGGCAGTCTGCAGGAAGCGACCGCGGAGCTGTTCAAGAAGGCGGGGTACACGATCAAGTTCCCGTCGCGGTCGTACTACCCCGAAATCGACGACCCCGAAATCGAGTGCCTGCTGATCCGCGCCCAGGAAATGGCCCGCTATGTCGAACAGGGGATCCTGGACGCCGGGATCACCGGGCACGACTGGGTCCTGGAATCCGAAGCCGACGTCCACGAAATCTGCGAGATGGTCTTCTCCAAGGTCAGCCGGCGGCCGGTCCGCTGGGTCCTCTGCGTCCCCAACGACTCCCCGGTCAAGTCCGTCAAGGATCTTGAAGGGAAACGGATCGCGACCGAAGCGGTCGGTCTGACGAAGCGCTATCTCGCGAAACACGGCGTCAACGCCACGGTCGAGTTCTCCTGGGGCGCTACGGAAGTCAAACCGCCGCGGCTGGCCGACGCCATCGTGGAAGTCACCGAGACCGGCAGCTCGCTGCGGGCCAATGACCTCCGGATCGTCGAAGAAGTCCTGCAGAGCACGACTCGCTTCATTGCGAATCAGGACTCCTGGAAGAGCGAAGCCAAGCGAGCCAAACTGGAGAACATCTCGCTGATGCTCCGCTCGTGCCTCGCCGCCGAAGGCAAGGTCGGCCTGATGATGAACGTCCACCGGAAAGACCTGCAGGCCGTCCTGGCGACTCTTCCCGCCCTGCAGAAGCCAACGGTCTCGGGACTGTCCGATCCCGACTGGGTCGACGTCAACACCATCCTCGACGAAGCCCAGGTCCGCACGATTATCCCGAAACTCAAAATCGCCGGCGCCTGCGGCATCGTCGAATACGCAATCAATAAGATTATCGACTGATCGCCACGGGCGGCACTTCTGCCGAGCCGCCGGGGGCGGCGACGCTGCCGACTCAGAGACGGGTGAGTCGTGGATGCCGGATTCGGCGGCGATGGAAAGAGTGATTGGGGGCACGCCCTGAGTTCGCCGACGGGCGTGATTTGCGACCTGACGTCGCCATCTGAGCGCGCCGATGCCAACGACGATCATCAAACTCGGCGGGAGCGGGCTGACATTTCCCGGCGGCATCGACCGCGTCCGTCGGTGGCTGTCGACGATGGATTCTCGCGACTGCCTGCTCTTTCCTGGGGGCGGGCCGGCGGCCGATCTTGTCCGGAAGTGGCATCTGGACCACGGGCTGACGGAAGAGACTTCTCACTGGCTGGCGATCGCGGCTCTCGGACTGACAGCCCGCTTCTGGGCGGCCGTTTTGCCGAGGACACGTCTGGTCGCCGACCGCGACGAGGCGCATGCGGCCTGGCGAGACGGACAGCGGGCCATCCTTGATCCCGAACCGTTTCTCCGGAGGGAAGAAGCGGGGCTGGACGACGCGCCGCCCCACAACTGGGACGTCACCAGCGATTCTCTGGCGGCGTGGACTGCGCTGCGCTGGCCCGCCGAGGAACTGGTCCTCGTGAAGGTCCCCCTTGCCCCGCTGGGTCAGCGGCTGACGGCTGCCAGCCAGTCGGAACTGATCGATCCGTACTTTCCGGGAATTGCCGGCCAGTTGCCCCGCGTGGCGTGGCTTTCGCTGCAGCTCGCTTCGTCGGAAGTCGTTCCCTGGCTAGATCTTGGAGTTCCTGTCCGGGGTGACTGATCGCCAACTTCCCGCGAGCGAGCTCCGCCGGCAAAACGACGCGGGCGAGTTGCTTGCAGGTCGGCCGGGCAGCCGTTAAACTTCCCCGTTCCACCGGACCCGCTGCACGGGCCGGTTTTTCGTGTGAGTTGAGGTCAGTTATGGTTCTTCGGCCGCGTACAAAGTTGGTGAAGGCTCGCAAGGCTCGGCGGTGCGAGAAGTGCGGGAAGCTGGTTGGCTTCCGCATTCGTTGCAAGACTTGCCATAAGAAGCTGCGTTAGTCTCAGCCAGTTCTCCATTCATCGGTTTCGGACAAGAATTCAGCTATGCCCCGTATCGAACGCGATCGCGAGCTTGCTCGCAGCCGGAAGCGCAAAGTTCAGTTGAAGAAGTTCACCGCCCGGTACGCAAAGGCCACCAGCCATGCGGACAAGGAAGTGATCGCGGCGAAGGTCCGCCGGATGAGCCCGTTCTTCAACCTGGAAGAGCGCGCCGCCGAGCTGAAGGACGCCCAGAAGGCGAAGTAGTTTCGCGGTTTCGCGAACGCAGATTTCAGAAGAGCCCGTCGGCGGTTGCGCCGGTGGGCTCGATCGTTTTTCGGGGCGGCGTTTCGGAGGTGCCGGGTTATGACAGGCAGCGTTTTTCCACGCCGTCGAATCGGACGGACCGACCTCGGAGTCACGCCGGTCGCGATGGGCTGCTGGCCGATCGCCGGCATTACCAGCATCGACGTTACCGAGGCGGACAGCCTCGCCACCGTGGCGGCGGCCGTCGAGGCGGGAATCAACTTCTTCGACACGGCCTACTGCTACGGCTACGACGGCGAAAGCGAACGCCTGGTCGGCCGCGTGCTCCGCCCCCTGCGCGACCAGGTCGTCATCGCCACCAAGGGTGGCATCGCCTGGAACGAGGAAAGGAAGCAGGTCCGCGACGGCCGGCCGGCGACGCTGCTGCGACAGTGCGACGAAAGCCTCGCGCGGCTCGGCGTCGACGTCATCGATCTGCACTATCTGCACGGACCCGATCCGAGCGTTCCAGTGGCCGAGTCTGCCGGAGCCTTCCGCACGCTGCTGGACGCGGGCAAGATTCGCAGCGTCGGCGTTTCGAATTTTTCCCTGGAGCAGCTCCGGGAGTTCCACGCAGAGTGCCCGATCAGCGCCTTCCAGCCGCACTACAACATGCTGCAGCGCGAAATCGAAACCGCCCAGCTCCCCTGGTGCATCGACAACGACGTCTCGACGATGGTCTACTGGCCGCTGATGAAGGGGCTGCTCGCCGGTAAACTGCCGCGAGATTTTCAGTTCGACGCGCGCGACGGACGTCGGAAGTACCCGATGTTTCAGGGCGACGAGTGGGAGAAGAACCAGGATTTCCTCGACCGCCTGCGACCCATCGCCGCCGCAAGAAATGTCTCGGTGGCTCAGGTCGTGGTGAACTGGACCATTCAGCGCCCGGGGATCACGGTGGCGCTCTGCGGCGCCAAGCGTCCGGATCAGATCCGTGACAACGCGGCGGCAATGAACTGGATGTTGTCGCCCGCCGAGATCGCCGCCATCGACGCCGCCATTGCCGCGCGCGGCCCGGTCGCTTCCCGCCCGGCGGTCCGGTAGAGTTGTCTCCCGCCGGCCGATTTGCGCAGTCTACGTCTCAGCAATTGGCGGAAGCCGAAGTACCAGTTGCCGGGACGCCCCCGCGCGAACCCTCGTGAGCCGGAAGTGTCTCATTGAGGGATGCGTTGGAGCGGCTGGGTCGGCAACTTCGACGTCCGGGAAGCCGCGAATCTGACGCCGGTCACCCGCCGCACGATGAAATCCCAACCGGTTCCGCCGATTGAGGACGAATCAAAAAGCGAAGAGGCGTCCATCTTGGACGCCTCTCGGCATTTCGCACAGTCCGGGAATGAGATACGGAGCCTGCAGTCCCTGCGGGCGCCGCAATCGGCCGGTCCGTGAGAGTTTTGCTCAGACGAGCTGCTTTTTCCGACCGACGAGGGTCCGGATGCGTTCGGCGAGCAGGGCTGCGTCGAAAGGCTTCCGGAACGTCTCGTTGAAGATCGAACGATCGATACCGCTGGCGGTATCTTCGTCGTTGAGCAGCGCGACCAGAACGGCATCCGCGTAGTCGTTGTTCTTGCGGAGGTTCTGGGCGATCAGGGTCGCTTCGTGACGGCCCATGCCGAAATCGATCACCACGCAATCGGGGTGCAGCGATTCGGCCTGGATGCCGGCTTCAAAGCCGCTCCCGGCGAACTCGGTTTTGTAGTCTTCGGGCGGCATCAGTTCGGTGAGCGCAAGGCGCACCGTAGACTCGACGCCGACCAGCAGCAACTTGCCCATGGCCTCATCCTCAAGTTCCCCAAGGGGCATACCATGCTCCTTCAGGAACCGGATCAGGTGTTCGCGCGGGATGCGACGGTCCTGCGATCCGGGGATTCGGTAACCACGCAGCCGTCCGGAGTCAAACCATTTGCTGACGGTGCGCGGAGCAACTTTGCAGATCTTTGCTACTTGGCCAGTAGTGAAGATCGTTCTCATCGCGGGCTCTCCAATCACCAATAATTGTGTCACACAGAAGGGCGTCGCGACCCTCCGGATCTTCACCCTCGTACGATGCGTGGCTGTCCTAGCCTGCCGGGTCTGCTTGCAAGGCCACGTCCGTTCTGGGAAACGGACGCGTCGACACACGTTCCACCGGTAGGCGGCGCTGCGGGCGCCGACGACAGGCTTGTGCATCCTGGGTCTGTACGGTCGGGATTTGTCTTCGTCGGGAGCGATCGACCTGATCCGTGGCCGATGTCCCGTTGGGGGAGGACCGAACGCAATCCGCGCATCCGGTTCTGGATGGTGAGACGAAACTCGAAGTTGTCCTGCCCCCCAGACGGTGCGCCGCCGTTTCTCGCTGAACTGGTTCAAACCGTTATCGGGCGTGTTCCAAGTCAGACCGGTGCGAACCGTCTGACCTCTACTTTCGTCCTACGCGGTTCTGTGACTTGAGGGTCTTTGTCAAGAGCACTTTGAAGAGCCGTGCCAGCCTCGGAGAAAACGCCCCGAAACCCGCATTTCAGCCGCAAAGTCCCTCAAAGCTGCCAGCTTTAACGATGGGAAGCGGACTGGAGAACCCGCCTCACCACTTCCACAATCCTAGGTCGCGTTTTCCGCAGGCGCGCCCCAGGGCATCCAATCGGTACGACAGAATCTTCAGGCCCGATCGGGACCTGGCGTCAGAATCCGTAAATCCGGCACAATCCGCCGAAAATGATCGCCCACAAGGAATTCTTGATGAACCACGGCGTCGCATCCCGTGAAACGGGCTTGCAACTCCCGTGGCGGGACTTCGCCTCTCGCCCGAGCGAGGAGACCTCTTTATATGCCGCGGCTACTTCCGGCCGCGCGGCCGGAAGAATCGCATCGATTCTTTCACCACCCGCCGACGGGAAGCGATCCGGACCAGCAGCGTCAGAAAATAATTGCGCCAGCCTGGGACAATCACCCAGCGGCCGCGGCCAAGAGCATGGAGCCCGACGCGGACAACCTGTTCGGGGGTCTGAGACGAATGCTTCTGCAGCCAGCCCGGAGCCCCTGCCAGATCGAAAAAGGCCGTGCGCGTCACGCCGGGACAGACTGCGCAGACCAGGACGCCCCGCCCTCCGACTTCGCTGGCGAGCGCTTCGCTCAGATGCAGCACGTACGCCTTGCTCGCCGCATACACCCCCATGTAGGCGACCGGCTGAAAGGCCGACAGCGACGCCACGTTCAGAATCGCCCCGAACTGGCGCGCAAGCATGCCCGGCAGCAGTCGATAGGTCAGTTCGGTCAGGGCGGAGATATTGAGCCGGATCAGTTCCAGCAGACGAGGGACCTCTGCCTGATCGACCTCCCCGACGACGCCGAAACCGGCATTATTCACCAGCAGATCGACGGTGACGCCCCGTTTCGTCAATTCCTGAACGACTCGCTCGACTTCGCCTGCGGCCGAAAGATCCGCGGCAATGATCTCGCAACGTGTGGCGTGCTTTGCGTGCAGTTCCGCGGCCAGCTCTTCCATCAACTCGGCTCGGCGAGCCACAAGAACGAGGTGCATTCCTCGCGCAGCAAGCTGGCGGGCGAACTCCGCTCCGATTCCGGCGGAGGCGCCTGTTACCAGGGCCCAACGGTCAGCGAGCAGTTTCCACACCCGGGACATTCCGTGAGAGGTCGACTCGGCCCTGCCTGGCCACGGCCGGGCTGCCGCCGGAAGACACTCCGGGGCCCCCTCTCCTGAGTGAGATCCAAGACGTCAGAAGATCGTACGGCTTCGCCGGACGGAAAAAAAGGGACGATGCCTCCCGCGGGCAGGAGGTCGAGAAATGAGTGCAAGTGAAGGACTGTGGAGAGTTTGTGCGGGGTCCGGAGCGACTCTCCCGGCGACTGGATCGAGGATTCCGAATTGACCTGCAACCCGATCAGGCCCAAAATTGGAGCTTCCGATCCGCTTCTCCGCCAATGTGCGGCTGCGTCTGCCAAGGTGTGCTGCTGATGCTTTCACAAACGGTCGAATATGCACTCCGCGCGATGGTGCATCTCGCCGCCAGTTCTCGCGAAGCACGTACCACCGATCAGATCGCCGAAGCGACCCACGTCCCCAAGGCCTACCTGTCCAAGGTGCTGCAGAGCCTGGTCCGGGCCGGACTGGTCCATTCTCAGCGCGGCGTGGGGGGAGGCATGACGCTGGTTCACACTCCCGACCAGGTGACGATTCTGCAAGTCGTCAATGCCGTCGAGCCGATCCAGCGGATCCACACCTGCCCGCTCGGGCTGTCGACGCACGGGAAGAATCTCTGTCCGTTACACCGCCGGCTCGACGACGCCATGGCGGAAGTGGAAAGCGCTTTCGCCAATACGCGACTCTCCGAAGTCCTCGCCGCCCCGGGCGCCAGCATCCCGCTGTGTGAATCCGCGATCGATGAATCGCCGAGTCCCGTTGGACAGGCCGGCGAGCCCGGTTGAGTACGATCTCGACCGTGAAGCTTTCGCACCCGGAATTCGCTGCTGAGGCGTCGGCCTCAACCGGCCGGTTCGCCCGCTGAGATCGTGAGTTGCGGTCGCAGGATACCGGCGAGACGCACACCGCGCGGCGACAAACTCGCCGCCCCGGTGATTTTCCCGCCGGCCGCGCGGCGTCAAATTCCAGCACTCCTATCGAAATCCCCTATGCGCCTGCGAACGCCGGAGATGGAACGGCAATTGCTTACGGCCCTGTAAACTTCGGCCCATCCGTTCATCTGCTTGAGACGGCACTCTTCATGCGCAGATCCCGTTCGCGATCCGGTTTCACCCTCATCGAGCTGCTGGTTGTCATTGCGATCATCGCGATCCTGATCGCACTGCTCCTGCCCGCGGTCCAGCAGGCCCGCGAAGCCGCCCGCCGAACGCAGTGCAAGAACAATCTGAAGCAGATCGGCCTGGCGCTGCACAACTACGAATCGACATTCGGCCGGCTCCCTCCGAGCATGGCGATCAGTCCGACCGTGACGGGGAACAGTTCCTGGTCGGTCCATGGTCGGATCATGCCCTACATCGACCAGGCCAACTTCTACAACAAAATTGACCTGCAGAAAGGCTGGTCGGACCCGGTCAACGCGGCGGTCGTGAGCGGCAATCGCGTTCCCGGCTACGTCTGCCCGTCGGACGCCAAAAGCGATCTGGCCCGAACCGCGTCGGGAGTCAGTCTCTACTGCACAAACTACGGGTTCAACTTCGGGACCTGGTTCGTCTACGACCCGACGACCGGCCAGGGGGGAAACGGGCTGTTCTTTCCCAACTCCTCGGTCAAGTTCGGCGATATCACTGACGGGTTGAGCAACACCCTGATGGCCAGCGAAGTGAAGTCCTGGCAGGCCTACACGCGAAATGCCGCTCCTCCTTCGACAGTCATTCCGCAGAACATCAGCGACGTGCTCGCGGCGGTCGCCGTCGGTGTCACCGACCGCCTGCAGGTCGCCACCCAGGATGGCACCGGCCACACGGAATGGGCCAACGGACATTCCCACCACAGCGGCTTTACGACGACGATGAACCCGAACCTGAAAGTCCTGTTCGTCTATTCCGGCGTCACGTTCGATTGCGACTTCGCTTCTCGCCAGGAGGGTTCCAGCACCACGGCCGCCAGTTATTCGGTCGTTACTTCCCGCAGCTATCACACGGGCATCGTCAACTCGCTACTGGCCGACGGGACAGTCCGATCGTTCAGTGACAATATCGATCTACAGATCTGGCGTGGCCTGGGCACTCGGTCTGGCGGAGAGGTTCTCGGGGAATTCTGAAGACGCCTTCAGCGGCACAGCGCTCGCAGCCGCTGTCGGTCAGCCCGCCCGGTCCCAATGGGAATCGGGCGGGCTGTTTTCGTTGCAATCCAATTTCCCGCGATCCGAGCGGCGGGTGGCCGGGGCTGGACCGAAGGGAAACCCCGGTGCGGTGAAAGCCGGGGCATCGCGAAGACGTTCCTGCCCCGGCCACCCATGCCGGGCTCACATGGAGCTACCTCAATGCATTCTCAACCAACCCAGATCGGGTAGGAGGCGGGGTTGCCCCCGCCGTCCTCCCACACCACCGGACGTACTCATCGTATCCGGCGGTTTCCGTTAATGTTGGAGCCGTAAGTATCTTTCCAGAGGATCGACCAGTCCCAGAGATTGGAACCAGGCGTTGCTCATGCCTTGCTGGGCAGCGGGGGTGTGAGCCATCCGCCACCAGCCTTTGCCGCTCGCCGCCGTCGTCCAGCAACGGTTCCAGGGAACACCCAGATCGTGCAGGAAGTCGGTGATCGATTTGGCCCGCTTCCGCTGTTTCAGTCGCACGCACCGCAGTTTCCGCCGAACCCAACCGCCCAGTTCTGCCAGAGCGGACCGCGCTTTCGCATGGCGAAAGTACGTCACCCAGCCTGTCAGGAAGGAGTTGAGTTCCTGGATCTGTTGGTCAAGGCTGACGCCTCGGTTGCGACGAGTGATTTCGCGGACGCGATCCTGCGCACGCTCCAGACTTTTCGGGGCGATGGTCAGCGTGCCGTCGGGCAGGAGCCGATGTCCCAGGAACTTCCGTTCCTGCACGGGAGCCACCGCACTCTTCGCCGGATTGACTCGCAGTCGCAAGCGCCCTTCCAGGAACTGTGTCACTGTCGAAAGCACTCGTTCTCCCGCTGCCTGCGACCGCACGTAGATATTGCAGTCGTCGGCGTACCGACAGAACTTGTGTCCCCGCCGTTCGAGTTCCTGGTCCAAATCGTCCAGGAGCAGGTTCGCCAGCAAGGGGGATAACGGTCCCCCTTGAGGCGTCCCCTCGTGTCGTTCGATACACACGCCGTGCTGCAGCAACCCCGCTTCCAGGAAGCGGCGGATGATCCGCAGTAGACGCGGGTCGGCAATCCGACGAGCCAGACGCGACATCAGGATGTCGTGATTGACGCGGTCGAAGAACTTCTCCAGGTCGAGGTCCACCACGATGGTGCGGCCCTCCGCCACATAGCGACTGGCTTGCGCCAGTGCCTGGTGCGCCCCGCGTCCCGCGCGAAAGCCAAAACTTGACGCTGAGAATGTCGGGTCCAGGAGTCGTTCCAACACTTGCAGGATGGCCTGTTGCACCAGACGGTCCACCACGGTCGGGATGCCCAATTGTCGCACCCCGCCCCCGGGCTTCGGGATTTCCACCCCACGGACCGGTTGTGGTTGATAGGTTCCGTCCAACAGACAGGCAATGAGCGCCGTCTTGTGTTCGGCGATCCAGGTCTTCAGATGCTGGACAGTCATCCCGTCCCCTCCCGGAGCCCCCTTGTTCGCCAGCACGCGGCGGTACGCTCGGTTCAAATTCTCACGGCTGGTCACCTCCTCCATCAGACTTGCGGTCAAGGCTCGTGCTGGGGTCAACGCCGTGAGCGATTGCCGCTCCTCGCACCGAACAGGTTGGATGCCGTCCTCGCCGTTCTGGCCGGGGCGCAGAAACTCCTCCGCACCTTCGAAGTTGAAGGTCCGCTGGTATTCTCCGCCTTGCTGCTGCTCCACGCTCATCGAGTCGTTCCCGACTGCTCCTTGCATCAACGAATTCGGTCCTTCGTGCTGGCGGGGCGATCTTGCGGTCCCTGGCTGTTTCTGCCCTTTAGGGTCAGTGTCTCGACCGAGCGGATCGACGGCCCAACACTACTACGACCTCGGCTGACTTCTCCCACCCCATCTCCACACGTTGCCGCATGAATAGCGAAGATCGCCTTCGCAGAGCAGGAGACCTCCCAGGTTAAGCCTTGAATCTTTCCCTCGGGCCCCGCCGGATCTACCGCTCACACGTCCGAGTGACTATCGGGCGTCCGCGTCCATTGCCGCGTTACCCCGTGTGAACGGCCTTGTATCCGATTTCTGTACGTCGAGTCCGAGTTTTGGCATCGGTTCCCTTCAGATTTCGCCTCGCGACGAACACCCTGACCTAGCCTCGCGGTTCCGGTCACAACGGCCCGCAGAGAACTTGCATCTCCGAGATTCAAAACATGCCTGGCAAACAACAACAGCGGCGACCTTTCGGTCGCCGCTGTTCTGCGTCACTTCATGCCGTCAGCAGGCGTTACTCCGGCAACCGCCCCTTTTCGACGACCGGGAACGGGCCGCTGGTCGACTTCATGAACGCCACCAGATCGGCTTTGTCCTGAGCCGTCAGCTCCAGCTTCTTGATCTTGTCGCTCAGGTGCGGATTCGGGTGCCCCCCCTTGGCGTACCACTCGACGACCTCTTCCAGCGTCTTCTGGCTGCCATCGTGCATGTAGGGGGCGGTGAATTCCACGTTGCGGATCGTTGGCGTCTTGAACGCCCCCTTGTCTTCTTCCTTCTTCGTCACTTCGAACCGGCCCAGATCGGGCTTCTCCGCGTCCATGCCGACCCCCAGGTTGTGGTATTTCTCGTCGGCGAAGTTCGCCCCCACGTGGCAGGCGGTGCAGTTGACCTCCTGGCTGAAGAACAGCTTCTGGCCGCGCTGAGCGCTTTCGGACATCGGGTGGGCCTCGACGGCGCTCTTCAGCTCTTCGTATTTCGCATACAGTTCCGCGTCGTCTTCCTTCAATTCCGCAAGGTCTTCTTCGGTCTTGTACTGGTTGAGCAGCGGCTGAATCGCGGCCTGATAGTCGTAGGGCGAAGGGCCGGTCACGATGGCCCGCTCAAACGTCGCCAGCGCCTTGCCGACGTTGTCGATGTTGACCGAGTCCTTCCCGAAGACCGCTTCAAACTGCAGCCGATAGCCTTCAATGCCGGCGAGGCATGCCACGCACTTTTCGTGCGTGTGGGCCATTTCAATCGGGTTCTGAATCGGTCCGACCGCCTGTTCCTCCAGACTGCCGGCCCGGCCGTCCCAGAACTGGGCGCCGCTGAGAATTCGATTGTACGCCGTCGGAGAATTCCGGTTGCCGGTCTGACCGTTGACCCCCACGCCGAACTGCGTGTGTGCGGCAAAGCCCTGATCCGGATCGTGGCAGCTCGCGCAACTGATCGAGCCGTCCGACGACATGCGACCTTCAAAATAGAGCTGCCGGCCCAGTTCGATCTTGGCCCGGGTCATCGGGTTCGAATCGAGCCCGACCATCTGACTGGTCCCCAGACTGAGCCCCAGGGGGAGATTGATGTCGAGTGGCTCGTGAACGCCCGGCGTCGCCAGCCAGGCCTGAATCTGAGCGACGGTCAGCGGCCCCTCACCCGGAATCCCCGACGTCAGCGATGGATCGCCGAGCGTAACCGACGTCGAGAGCGCGACTTGCGGCTCCGCCGGCTGGACCGGAGGCGCGAGTTCCGTCGCTTTCTGTTCGGGCGCCGGCGTCTCTACAGGGCTGGCTCCCCCGGTTGCAGACTCCTGCTTTCCGCAGCCCGCACAGGCCACAGCCAGTCCCAGCATGAACAAAGACAGCACATTACGGCGAATCATCGAACCCTCCCGAGATTAGGATCAGTCTGCAAAGCCTTGGCGTCAATTTTACCGCCTGGCGGCGACTGACCACCACGACTCAGCAGACTTTTCTGATGGGTTCTCGAATTCGGGAGTCCCTTCTGCATGTCGCCGGCAAAGGGACGTCGCACGGGCGATTGCCGGCTTCCATATTCGCCTGCGCGCTCTCCGCGAAAAATCCTTCTGATCCGACGTCCCGCATTTCCCGTTTCTTGACCGGCCGAATCCCCCGGCAGGTTGAATCGGCGCGGATTTCGGCAGAACATGTCTGCGGGCGGCGTTCCTGACGCGAACGTGGACGGGGCAACTTTCCGGGAAGGACCACTACGATGGGTCTGTTCGACAAGCTGCGCGGAGAACTGATTGACATCATCGAGTGGCTCGATGATTCGAAACACACCCTCGTCTGGCGCTTTCCCCGCTACCAGAACGAAATCAAGCAGGGGGCGCAACTCATCGTCCGCCCCGGTCAGCTCGCGGCGTTCGTCCATCGCGGCAAGCTGGCCGACGTCTTCGAGCCGGGCACGCATACTCTTAACACCGAGAACCTGCCGATTCTGAGCACGCTCGCCGGCTGGAAATACGGCTTCAACAGCCCGTTCCGGTCGGAGGTCTACTTTGTCAGCACCCGCCAGATCACCGATCTGAAGTGGGGCACCCCCAATCCAATCATGCTCCGCGACCCGGAGTTCGGCCCGATCCGCCTGCGCGCCTTCGGCACCTACGCCGTCAAAGCGGTCGACCCGAAGGCACTCCTGGAGGAACTGGTCGGCACCAACGCCGAGGTCAACGCCGAGGAAATCTCAGAACTGCTGCGATCGATCATCACGACCGCGTTCGCCGACATGCTCGGCGAAAAGCAGATCGCGGCCCTCGATCTGGCGGCCCACTATCGAGAGTTTTCGGTCGAGCTGCAGAACTACGTCAAGCAGCGCGTCGACGACGAGTACGGTCTCGACATCCCCATGTTGCAGATCGTGAATATCTCGCTCCCCGAAGAAGTCGAAAAGGCGCTCGACACGCGGAGCAGCATGGGAATCGTCGGCGATATGCAGAAGTACCAGCAGTACCAGTTCGGGACGGCGATGCTCGAGTCGGCCAAGCACCCCGGCGGCGCCGGCGAAGGGCTGGGGCTCGGCATGGGTGTGGCAATGGCCGGGCGGATGATGGGCATGGGAGCCGGCGGTGCGGCCGTCGGTACGCCGATGATGGCCCCCCCTCCCCCGCCACCGACCTCGGTCTGGCACGTGGCGGTCAACGGTCAGACTCAAGGGCCGTTCGGTCCGGATCAGATTCAGCAGGGAATCGCGTCGGGGCAGATTACGCCGACGACCATGCTCTGGTCGCCGACGCTGCCCGGCTGGACAGCCGCGAACCAGCTTCCGCAATGGTCGCCGCTGTTCCAGAGCATGACTCCGCCCCCCCCGCCGCCAATGTAGGACGGAGCAGAGGGTTTATCGCGGATCGCCGGACAATGACGGCCGCGATCCCGTCATTCCCGTCTGGCTCTCGACTCTCGACTCTCGACTCCCCCCTTCCGTGTGCGGGAAAGCTGCACGAACTGCGAGCCGTCCGGGCGGCAGAGGTAGACCGCCCGGTCGGGGAAGTCCCGGACGACGGACTCGAGATCCGTCCGTCCCGGACGAAAACGCCCAAAGAGGAGATCGTCCGTCAGTCCGGCCCGGTTAACGACGAAGTCGAGGTGCGTATCCTCGGGGTCCGGCGCCACCAGGACCAGGGCCGGGCGGTCGGTCACGATCGATTCCACCCACCGCCGAAATTCAGCGTGCTTCCGCTTCGGGTAGAGAATCGTCGAGAGCCCGCGCTGCAGTCGCGGGGAGTCCAGACCCGGCAGTCCCCAGCAGGCGCCCCACCAGCTCGCCAGCAGCAGAGTCGCCCACCACCACGGCATCGCGGGATAGTATCGCGTGCGCCAGTCGGCCGCGAAACGGGTCGTCAGCCCCGCCAGGAGCATCAGCCACAGCGTGCAGGATTCGTAGACGTAGTGCCAGCCGAGAATGCCGGCGTACCAGTAGGGAACGTGAATCGCGTGCAGGGAAATGATCGACGCCAGGACCCATTTCCAGCGTCCCAGCGGAACCACCAGGCAGGCCGCGGCAGTCATTGCCAGCGGCAGAATATCGAACGTCCATTGCCAGCTTGCCAGAATCCGGACGAAGGCATTCTGGACGGCGAGTTCGGGCGTCAGATTCTCCGTCCAGCGGTCGTAGCTGTCGATGACTTTCGGTCCCAGATGCTGCTCGCCCCGGACCACGTTATTGAATCCGTAGACGTGCCGGGGGGTGTAGATGTCGGTGTAGACCTGATATGTCGACTTCCACCCGCTCCCGGTAATCGCCTGGTTGTAGGAAAAGATCACTGCAAAACCGACCAGCAGCGGGAGGCCCAGGCCCAGCAATACGCCGATCCGGCGGCAAATCGAGGCGGGCTCACCGGTCATGAATCGGGGAAACAGCAGAAACAGGATCGCCCAGACGCCGAACGGAAAGCCGACGCCGGCAGCGGTCGCCGGGCGACAGAGCATCGCAAACGCGAGCCCAAGGCCCGCCCAGAGAGCATCGCCGGGCTGCCGCCGCGCCTGAAGACGGACCATCCCCCAGAGAAACAGGGATAATCCCAGGAGCGTCGCCTGGTGCGCCAGGAGCAAGTTCCCGAAGACCGCGATTCCGGGAGAGACTCCGCAAAGCAGCCCCGCGACGAAACCGGTCCCGTCGCCGCCAAGCTCGCGCCCGATCCAGAAGACGAGAATCGTCGAGACGACTCCCGCTAGCCAGATCCCCCAGATCGGGTGGCCGAGCGCGACAAAGGGCGCGAGCCAGAGACCGTTTCCGGGGAAGTACCGGCTCGCCATCCGGCCTTCATTGAGCACGTGCATCTGGTCGAACAGTTCTGGTTGAACCGGGGGACTGGCAAACGACCATTGGCCAGCGAGCAACGTCTGCGCCTGAAACAGATAGCTGTATTCGTCGTGATAGGCTGGCGGCAGATCCTTCTGCGGCGTTCCGACGGCCACGTGCATTCCCAGCGAGGCGCCGGCGCACAGCAGGGCCAGCCCCCAACTGCGGAGGAGCGACGGCGGCCACTCGCGCGCGGCGCGAACCGCCGCAGGGCGGATCATCCAGGCGATCGGCGCCAGCAACAGGATGATGAACTGCACCAGCGCCAGATTGGCGTCCCATTCCGCAACGAGGTCCAGCACGCCCAGAGCGGCGACGGCCAGACCGACCAGCCAGACCAGCACCTGGCGGGCGGGAGAAATGAGCACGGTCGCGGAGTTCTCAGTCGCCATGGGGATTCAAAGAAAGAAACGAATCAACTTGTCGCCATGTGAGTGTCGGGCGGAGCCAGCCTTGTTGCAAGGCTGGTAAAGCCGGTCAATTCAGCAGGCATCCGCTCACCTGACGTTTGGTCGGCTCACCGGTACAATTCCCCGACCCCACGCCGGTGTGGGGTCCGCCCCGCATTATCCCCCTGTTACGATCGTCTCCGAAATCATGGCCGAACAGTACATCTTCCAGATGGAAGACCTTCACAAATTCCACGGCAAGAACGAAGTCCTGAAAGGCATCTGGCTCTCCTTCTACCCCGGCGCCAAGATCGGCGTCCTCGGCCCCAACGGCGCGGGCAAAAGCACCCTGCTGCGGATCATGGCCGGAGAAGACAAGGACTTTATGGGGACCGCGAAGCTGACCCCCGGCTTCGTCGCGGAATATGTGCCGCAGGAACCGAAACTCACCCCCGAAAACACCGTCCTGGACGAGCTGAACGAGGCCGTCGCCGCCAAGCGGGCGCTGCTCGTGCGGTATGACGAAATCAACAACCGCTTCGGCGAAGGCCCCGACGCGGACGAAATGGACAAGCTGATCGAAGAACAGGGGAAAATCCAGGAGCAGATCGACGCCGAGAACCTGTGGGAACTCGACCGCGAGCTCGATATTGCCGCCGACGCCATGCGACTCCCCCCGTTCGATGCAAAAGTCGGCACGCTGTCGGGTGGTGAGCGCCGGCGGATCGCGCTCTGCAAGGTGTTGCTACGCCAGCCCGATCTGCTGCTGCTCGACGAACCGACCAACCACCTGGACGCAGAGTCCGTCTCCTGGCTCGAACGGCACCTGCACGACTACCGGGGAACGGTCGTGGCAGTCACGCACGACCGGTACTTCCTCGACAACAGTTGCGAGTGGATTCTGGAGCTGGACCAGGGCCGCGGCATGCCCTGGAAGGGGAACTATTCCTCCTGGCTGGAGCAGAAGCACGAACGGCTCCGCAAAGAGGAGAAGCAGGCGTCCAATCGCCAGAAGACGCTCGAACGGGAACTGGAATGGGTCCGGATGTCCCCGAAAGCCCGTCAGGCCAAGAGCAAGGCCCGTCTGCAGGCGTACGAAAAGCTGCTCGCCGAGGAGCAGGAATCCCGCGACGAATCGATCGAGCTGAAGTTCCCCCCCGGTCCGCGGTTGGGCGACACCGTCGTCGTCTTCGACAAGGTCGCCAAAGGCTTCGGCGACAAGCTGCTGTATGGAGACCTGTCGTTCCGCCTCCCCCCCGCCGGGATTGTCGGAATCATCGGCCCGAACGGGGCCGGTAAGACCACGCTTTTCAAGCTGATCATGGGCGAAGAGAAACCGGATTCCGGAACGGTGACCGTCGGCAACACCGTCAAGCTCGCGTACGTCGAGCAGAACCGGGACAGCCTGGACGGCGAGAAGACCGTCTACGACAACATCTCCGGCGGCAACGACATCCTCCGTTACGGCAACGTGACGATCAACAGCCGGGCCTATTGCGGGAAGTTCAACTTCAAGGGGCCGGATCAGCAGAAGCAGGTGAAGTACCTCTCGGGCGGCGAGCGGAACCGGCTGCTGCTGGCGAAGACGCTGACCGTCGGGGGCAACCTGCTCCTCCTCGACGAACCGACCAACGACCTCGATCTCGAAACGCTGCGCTCGCTGGAAGAAGGCCTGCTGAACTTCTCCGGCTGCGCCGTGGTCATCAGCCACGACCGCTGGTTCCTGGACCGGGTCGCGACGCACATTCTGGCATTCGAGGGAGACAGCGAAGTCGTCTGGCACGAAGGAAACTACCAGACCTACGAATCTCTGCGCAAGCAGCGACTCGGAGCGGACGCCGAGCAGCCGCACCGGATCCGGTATAAGAAGCTGGGAACATAGCGGCCAATGTCGAACGGAAGGCAGCCAGGAGTCTAGAGACAAGAGTCGAGAGCCAGACAGGCGGAGAGTACTCGCCTGTCTGGCATCAGCGATTGACGATCGGCGATCAGCCTCTTCTTCCGGCGATTCGCGACTCCCTGCTCGCGATTCGCTTTCGCCTCACGCCCCAAGCTGCCGGCGCAGGTCCGACATCTCGTCCTGCAGCCGGCTGACCAGGTCGCGCAGCTCGACCATCTGCGTGCGCAGATCTTCGACGGTCTCTTCCAGGGCTGACGCCCGGCTGGAATCGGCGGCGGCCGCGCGCGGAGCAGCGGCTGCGGGCCGGCTTTCCGGGGGAGCCGCCGGCTCATCCGTCAGAACCGACAGCGCGTCGTGATTCTCGTTGGCCGGGTAGAGGTTGTGATCGACCTCGACCCCGCGGCGTTCCAGCGAGCCGTTGGCGCGGGCCAGTCCGAGATCCATCAGTCCCTGCAGCGCGATCCGCAATTCTTCCTGGGAGTCGATCGGGGCCATCCGGCTCGCCCGCGTCCGAAGCTCGCCCGGCTGCTGTTTGCCGCGGAGCAGTAGTTCCGTCAGAACCGCGAGCTGATGTTCGGTGAGGTCGGTGCGGTGGCGCATGTAGTGGCGGTAGCGCTCGGTCCGTCCGCTTTCCGGGTGCAGGACGCCGACGAAACCCATCCGGTTCAACTGGCCGAGCGTGTCGGCGACGGTGTCTTCGTCGTAGGCGCTGACGGGATCCCGGTTATTCTTCTGATTGCAGCCGGTGGTCGTGGCCTTCAGCGTCAGCGGATACTGGTCGGGAGTGGTGAAGCCCTTCTCGAGCAGTACGCCGAGGACGCGTCGCTGCTTCCGTGACAGCTCCGGCAGGGGGATCTTCTCCATCGAACTCTCGGCCACGGTGCGGACTCCTGGGGGAAGGGGATAGGGATTCGGGAATAGCCAGACGAAGAGAGTTGATCGCGAATCGCCGATCGCCAGAACAAGACTGCCGCGAAGAGCAGCATTCCCATCTGGCTCTCGACACTTGTCTCTAGACTTCTGGCTGCCTTCCGTTCGACATTCCGCCTTCGTCATTCGACATTTCTTCTCTGCCAGTGAGTATTGCGTTTCGACGATTTCGCGGCCAGTCTGGACGGGAACGCGAACAGCAGCTCCCGCAGCAGGACGACACCCCGATGCCTGTGCTCGACAAAGAAGAATACATCGAACAGGCGTACTTCTTCCGGACGTTCTACGAGCGTCTCGAAGAGAACCAGCCGGCCCAGGAGATCCTGGAGAACCTCCGCGAGGAAATTCTGGCCACCACCCGGCTGCCGATGGCGCTCGACGTCATTCGCGGCGAACTGCTGCTCCACGGGCGGCTGAGCGCCGGGATGGCCCACCTGTCGCACTACTTCACGCCGTTCCAGACCTACGTGATGGAGAAGTCGGAAGAGGACCGGGCGAAGTTCGATCAGCGGATCGCGCTGCAGGTCCTCGAACGCGAAGCCCGCTATCGCAGCGAAGGGGCCACCCCCGCCGGGCTGTTTGTCTATCAGTTTGAGTGCCTCGCCCGGAACCGGCTCGGCTACGACCGCGGCATGCGCGCCATGGCCGTCGACCCGCTCTACGACGCCGAATGGAAGGAATGGATTCTCCAGGTCCTGCAGGGACTGGGGATGTCCGAATTCTCAGACCTTATCTATGCGCGGTCCGAATTCGCCGTCGAGGAGCGCCGGCGGAACGGCGTCGAGCCCGGCGCGGCGGCCGTGCTGTTCGGCCGGCAGGAAGGACGAATCGCCAGGGCGAACCGGGGGAAAGATCCGCTGTACCTGTTCGGAGCGCTCCAGCGGCAGCTCGGCTATCCCGCCGTCCCACGACCGAAGTCGCACGACGAAAGCTTCAAAATCCACCCGCAGCTCGAAGTCCGCCTGCAGCGTCTGGAGCAGCGACTGCAGCTCATCGAGGCGGAGTCACAGGGAAAACTGGACCTCAGCCAGTTCTACGCGCGGCAACCCAAGTTTACGGACGAGGGGTTGGCAGCAGGGGAATGACGGCCGCGGCGACGATCCCCCGGCAGTAAATCCCCCACAACCCACACAATCCGCCCCGTCCGACCGGCTGGGACGGCCGGAGTGGATCTCCGGGGATGTTTCTTTTCCGCAACCCTCCCGGTTGTGAGCTAGGGTTGCACAGCGGGCTCGGTTGGAGGCTGGTGCATTGGCGGGATCCGGTGCACGACGAGCCCTCGAACCACATGGTCGATCGAAAGACTTGGAGTCAGTCCCCCCATGGCCGCGCCCAACACGTACACCGCCCCGCGCTCAGGTCGCAGCGGTCCTCCCACCGAAGAAGAATTTGAAACGCTCAAGCGGCTGATCCACAGCAAGCTGGTCGAAAAGCTCGACCTCTCCCGCGTCGGCGATCTGGAAGGCGATTCCCTCCGGCGGGAAATCCGCCTGGTCATCGAACACCTGTGCGACAGCGAAAATCCGCTCCTCAACCGCGCTGAACGCGAACGCCTCATCGAGGAAGTCCTCGACGAAACCTTCGGCTACGGTCCGCTCGAAATCCTGCTCAAAGAGCAGGGGGTCGCGGACATCATGATCAACGGCCCGAAGCACGTTTTCATCGAAAAGAACGGACGGATTCAGCGGTCTGAAGTCACCTTCCGCGACAATCAGCACCTGCTGCAGATTCTCGACCGGATCGTCTCCCGCGTCGGTCGACGCGTCGACGAAACGTCGCCGATGGTCGACGCCCGGCTCCCCGACGGTTCGCGACTCAATGCCATCATTCCGCCGCTGGCCCTCGACGGACCGTCGATTACGATCCGGCGTTTCGGCTCGAAGCCGCTGGCGTTGGAGGATCTGCTCCGCTTCAAGGCCTTTTCGCCGGAAATGGCGCTGCTCCTGGAAGGGGCTGTGAAGGCGCGGCTGAACCTGATCATCAGCGGCGGCACCGGCTCCGGCAAGACGACGCTGCTCAACACGCTGTCGAGCTTCATTCCGAACGACCAGCGCGTCATCACCATCGAAGACGCCGCGGAGCTCCAGCTCCAGCAGGATCACGTCCTGCGGCTGGAAACGCGTCCCGCCAACATCGAAGGCAAAGGTCGCGTCAACGCGACGGATCTCGTGAAGAACGCCCTGCGAATGCGTCCCGACCGCGTCATCATCGGCGAATGCCGCGGTCCGGAATCGCTGGACATGCTGCAGGCCATGAATACGGGCCACGAAGGCTCGATGACGACCATTCACGCGAATACCCCGCGAGACGCGGTGTCTCGTCTGGAAACGATGATTTCGATGGGCGGCTTCGAAATCCCGCTCAAAGCCCTGCGTCAGCAGTTCGCGGCCGCCGTGGACCTCGTGCTGCAGGTCAACCGGTTGCAGGGCGGGCCGCGCCGCGTCACGGCGATCACCGAGGTGCTGAACCTCGAACAGGACACGGTCGTGATGCAGGACATCTTCGTCTACGTCCAGGACGGCATCGGCGAGGATGGTCGGGCCTTCGGACACTTCGAAGCGACGGGCGTTCGTCCGTCGTTCATGGGACGGCTGGAATCGGCCGGCGTCCGTCTGCCCGCGAATCTGTTCGGCCATCGAAACCTGGGACGCTGCTGATCGCAGCAGCCAGCGGTCCGTTGTCAGTGGTCAGTGGCGAGTTTTACGTTTTTCGTTCTTGAAGGAAGGTTGCAGCGATGTCGCTCGACCCCGTGATTCTGATCTCGCTGTCGGCTTTTCTCGCAGTGGGCGCCCTGGCGACCGCGCTGTTTGTCATATTCGGCGCGGTCGGCGACTCCAACCTGGAAGATCGCCTGCAGGCGCTCGCCGGCCAGAAGCCGCCGGACGAGCCGGAAAACCGCGGCCTGATGAAGGAAGACCTCATGGCCGCCGGGGCGGGGGTCTTCTCCGGCGCGTCGAATGCGATCTCCCGTCGCTTTTCGAACCTGGGCCTCTACTTTCAGCAGGCGGATTCGCCGATTTCCTTCGAGCAGTTTCTCGGAATCAGCGTCCTGGCGGGACTGCTGGGGGTCGCGGCGGCCATGATCGCGAAGGCGCCGGCGCCGCTCTACCCCGTCGCCGCGATCGTCCTGGCCGTGCTGCCGATGATTTGGCTGTCGTGGCGCCGCAAGAGCCGGTTCAACGCGTTTGCCAAACGACTGCCCGAAGCGCTGGAGCTGATCGCCCGCGCTCTGCGCTCCGGCCACAGCCTGAACTCCGGCTTGAACATGGTGGCGGAGGAAATGCCGGCGCCGGTCGGGACCGAGTTCGGTATCGCCTTCGAAGAACAGAACCTGGGCGTGCCGGTCGAACAGGCGCTCAAGAACATGGTCAAGCGAATGCCGAATCTCGACCTCAAGTTCTTCGCCACGGCGGTCGCCATCCAGCGGCAGACCGGCGGCGATCTCGCCGAAATCCTCGACAAAATCAGCTACGTCGTCCGCGAACGCTTCAAAATCCTCGGCGCCGTGCAGGCTCTGACCGGTGAAGGTCGGTTGAGCGGCGTGGTGCTGATGGCCATGCCGATCGCCATCTTCTTCGCCGTGTACTACCTGAACCAGGACTACGTCATGCTCCTGTTCACGACGGAAATCGGCAAGAAGATGATCGGCGGCGCGATCGTCATGCAGATTCTCGGCGCCATCGTCATCCGAAAAATTATCGACATCAAGGTGTAGTCGCTGTGCGACGCCCCGTCTGACGAACACCCACTTTTCGAATTGCTGCGAGTCGACTATGGACATCGATTTCCCGACGCTGCTCCCCTATGTTGTGTTCGGCGCCATCACGCTGGCCATCTGGGCGGTCATGTCTGCACTGAGCGGCGGCAGCGACCGCGCCGCCGAACGGCTGGACTACCTGAAAAACCCCGTCAACCGCGGACGCGGCAACGAAGCCAGGGGCATGGGAGCGCTGTTCGAAAAGGCCGCTCCGGCACTCTCGCGGGCACTTCAGCCCCAGACCGAACTCGAACAGAACAACCTGAAAGTAAAGCTCGCCAACGCCGGATTTCTCAATCCGGCCGCGCCCCAGATCTACCTCGCCGCCAAGCTCTCCCTGATGGTTGTGGGACTCGTGATCGGCGGGGGCATCGGCGCCTGGAAGTACGGCGTGACTCAAAGCGGCCTGACCGCGCTCGTCCTTGCCGGAGGCATCGGGTTCTACCTCCCCGCCGTCGTCCTCTGGTATCTGAAGTCGAAACGCCAGCAAGCCATCTTCCTGTCGCTGCCCGACGCCCTCGACCTGCTGGTGGTCTGCGTCGAAGCGGGTCTCGGACTCGACGCCGGCATGCGGCGCGTCGCCGAGGAAATGAACGACACGGCGCCGGAAATGTGCGAAGAACTTGATATGTGCCTGCTGCAGCTTCAGATGGGCCGCAGCCGCCGGGAGGTGCTGCACGATTTCGGCGTCCGGACAGGCGTCGACGACGTGAAGGCCCTGGTCGCCATTCTGATTCAGGCGGACAAATTCGGCTCCTCCGTCGCACAGGCCCTGCGGGTCCAGTCGGACGCCATGCGGGTCAAACGCCGGCAGATCGCAGAAGAAAAGGCCCAGAAGACCGCGGTCCAGATGCTCTTTCCGCTCGTGATTTTCATCTTCCCGGGCGTGTTCGTGGTCCTCGTCGGCCCCGCGGCCATCAAGTTCATGCGGGACATGATGTAGTCGAACGAGTTCCGTACAGTTTCTCTGCAAAATGCTCCTGGATAACGGGTTGCGACCGGCAACCCGGTGTTCCCAGATTTGGCGTTCCGCGGTATTCTTCGCAGAGTGCGTCGATAACCTCCGTTTCCAGGTGCCGCGGATGGAAGGGTTCCATCCGCAGGCCGCATGATGTGAACCTCCCATATCAGCGGGTTCGATGCCGGATTTCAGGGAAGAATGTGGCATGCCGGTGCACCCGACCGCGGTCATCGATCCGCGGGCAGAAGTCGATCCTTCTGCCGAAATCGGCCCCTACGCTGTAATTGACGGCCCTGTACGAATTGGCGCCGCTGCCGTCATCGGCCCCCATGTGCACCTCCTCGGCCGAACCTCCATCGGCCCCGGTTGCCGCCTTCACGCCGGAGTCATCGTCGGCGACCTGCCGCAGGATCGGGCCTACAAGGGCAGCCCGACCGAGTGCCACATCGGAGCGGAAACGATCCTGCGGGAATACGTCACCATCCATCGCGGGACGGCGGAAGGGACGGCGACCGTCGTCGGCGAACGCTGCTTCGTCATGGCGCATGCCCATGTCGGTCACAATTGCCGCGTCGGCGACGATGTCATGCTCGTCAATGGCTCGCTGCTCGGCGGCTACGTCGAAGTCGGCCGACGTGCCGTCATCTCCGGGAACGCCGCGGTCCACCAGTTTGTCCGGGTGGGCGAACTGGCGATGATCGCCGGCCTGGCCAAAATTGTTCAGGACGTCCCCCCCTGCATGATGGTCGACGGCCCCGGCTGGTGCGTCGGCGTCAACACCATCGGCATGCGCCGGGCCGGAATGGACCCCGCGGAGCGCCGCGAGGTGAAGGCGATGTTCCGCCGGCTCTACTGCGTCCCGACGAGCCTGAGCGCTGCCGTGCAGGAGTTTGAATCGACTGTCCAGACCAACGCCGGCCGGACGATTCTGCACTTCCTGAAGCACCCCTCCCGGCGGGGGATCGGAGCGCACGGCGGCCCGCGCAAGGGGGCAAGCGATCTGCCCGATGGCGGCGAACCAACGACCGTTGAGTAGTCCGCCGCTCCGTGAAATTACCAATTACTGGTCCTCGCCCCGTCCGCGGAAGCAGCTCGTACCAGTCGTAAGGTTTGCCACAATTGCCGGAGGGTCAGCCGCGGAGCAGTCTGCGCCGCCGGAAAACTCTCGCCAGATCGATCAAGCTCCGCGATCGACCAGGTCGATGGAAGGGTCGCCTGCTTCCCAAAAAACTTCCCTCCATCTCCGGAGTTCGACATGCAATCGGTCGCGGATTCACGCTCTCCCGCCTCCCCTCAACTGCTCCAGAGACTCGACGAATCCCTCCGGCTCCTCTGTCGACGACTCGAACAGAATTTCGAACAGCAGACGCGGCTGGACCGGTTCGTCTCCCTGGCCCAGGACCGCTGGGAACTGCAGTCGCTGCAGTTCCATCTCCAGGTCCAGCAGATCGAAGCCGCCATCAATACCTGGATGTCGGCCCCCTGCACCGCCCCGCGTCTCGCCGTGATTCCCGGCTCAACCGACTCCAATTGAGCGCGATCGGGAGCCGCAGCCTTCGGACAGCCGAATTCCGACGCCGACCCAATCGTCAGAACCGCTCTATTCCTCATCGTCGGATGGCGGTTCGACTTCGCGCTCTTTGCGGGACTTCCGGGGATTTCGCGGCTCGGAACGCCGGAATACGGCCACGACGTCTTCGATCGGCACCACGAAGAGGAGATTATCCGACTCCAGGTCGACCGGGATCGCGTTCTTCGGGTGGAACAGAATCTTGTCGTACTTTTTGACCGGGAAATCGAGATCCCGTTCGATCTGGACGCTGATTTCCACGACTCGGCCGGTAATCGTCGGGATCTCGGCCTGATCCGGCAGGACGATCCCTCCGCGGGTGCGCTGACGACTCTCGTCCTTGCGGATCAGGATCCGCTTTCCGAGAGGTTCCACAAATTCGGCCAAAGGGCTCGCTCCAGCAGGTCGATCGCGGTCGATCTGAGCCATGAGGGTCATCAATCCAAGGGATCGAGGCCGCGGGAAGGAACCCGACGGCCTCTCGCCACGGTCTGCGCTTCGTCATATTTTAGCGCGAACTCCAGGAAGGTCCAGCGGAGGCGACGCGACCGTTCATCGATCGAACCGACAAGATTTCGAACGCAATGGCGGTTGCTTATGCACCGCAATTTCGGCGATGATTCCCACGGATGGAGAGAGTTTCCTTTCGAAAACCCTGCCGAGGACTCAACGTGTCCCACGACGCCTGCCGGTCGCAGTATGACTCCGAGGGCTATGTTGTCATCCGCCAGTTGCTGCCGGGAGCCGACCTGACCCTGCTGCAACAGAACCTGGATCGATACATCCGGCATGTCGTCCCCGACCTGGCGGATGCGGACGCCTTCTACGACGACCGCAGCCGGCCGGAGACTCTCAAGCAGCTTCAGCACATGGAGCATGATCCGTTTTTTGCCGACTACGCCAATCATCCGGTCTGGAAGTCGGTCGCCGAGCGCCTGCTCGGCGAAGAAGCCCGCGGCCAGGGAACGGAGTGGTTCAACAAACCGCCGGGAACGAACCACGCCACGCCCCCCCACCAGGACAATTACTACTTCTGCCTGACGCCGCCCCAGGTGCTGACCATGTGGCTGGCCCTCGACTCCGTTGACGAAGAAAACGGCTGCCTGCGGTATGTCCCCGGGTCGCACCGCCGGGGCGTTCGACCGCACGGACGGACGCAGACGCTCGGATTCTCTCAGGGGATCACCGACTACGGTCCCGAGGACTATGCGCACGAGGTTCCGATTCTCCTGGAGCCGGGAGACGCGGTGATCCACCACGGCAACACGATTCATCGGGCCGACGCCAATCGGTCCCCGGTGAGGAACCGGCGGAGTTTTGCGATCGTCTTCCGTGGCGTCAGTTGCCGGCGGGACGAAGTGGCCTATGGCCGCTATCGGGAGGCCGCTCAAGTTCAGCACGCGGCGCTCGGATTGAAGACGTAGGCGCTGGAACATCCAATCGCAGGGGCCGGAGACGCAGCGAGAAGTCATGTCGAATGTCGAACCGATCGCCGAGTGCATAGAGCCAAGTGCCAAGAGACCGAGAGAGAACTTGTGCCAGAGCTGTCGACCCAGTCCACTGACCACTGACCACTGACAAAACTCCAGCGATTCGCGACTCCCTGCACCCTCCATTCGCCCCTCGGAAAGCTCTGCCCATGAATGTCCCTGCCCGGCCGTCTCGCGTTCCCCGTTCGATGGAGTTGTATCGGCGGGCGCTGGAGCGGATTCCGGGCGGGACCCAGCTCGTCAGCCGACGGCCCAACCGGGTGGCCTATGGCGTCTCTCCCGTCTACGCGACGCGCGCCAGCGGCGCACGCTTCTGGGATGTCGACGGCTTCGAGTACATCGACTGGATCAGCGGCATCGGAGCCATCCTGCTGGGCTACGCCGATCCGGTCGTCGATGAGGCGGTCCGCGGCCAGATCGCTCTGGGGACCATGTATTCGGTCAACCACGAACTGGAAATCGAGCTGGCCGACGAGCTGGCAAAGTTTATCCCCTGCGCAGAGATGACCAGGTACGCCAAGTGCGGCGGCGAAGCCTGCGCGATCGCCGTTCGGATCGCACGCGGCGTCACCGGGCGCGATCTGGTTCTGTTCTGCGGCTACCACGGCTGGCACGACTGGTACCTGGCCGCCAATCTGGCTGAAGAGGCGAGCCTGAACGGGCATCTCTTTCCAGGAATCGAGCCGATCGGCGTACCGCAGGCGCTGGCGGGGACCGCCCTCCCCTTTGCCTTCGGCGACCTGCCGGCGCTCGGCGAACTGCTCGACCGGCACCGCGGCAAAGTCGCGGCAGTGATCATGGAACCGCTCCGGTCGGAGATTCCTCCGGCCGGGTACCTCCAGGGGGTCGCGAACCTCGCCCGCGAACACGGCGCGGTGTTCATCTTCGATGAAGTCTCCGCCGGATTGCGATACGGCACCGGAGGGGCTCAGAAGCATCTGGGAGTCACGCCCGACATGGCGGTCTTTGCCAAATCGCTGTCGAACGGCTATCCGATGGCCGCCGTCGTCGGGAAACGCGAGGTGATGGAACCGGCGGGCCGCATGTTTATCTCCAGCACCTACTGGAGCGACACCCTCGGCCTGCAGGCTGCACTGACGACTCTCCGCGAAGTCCACCGGCGAAATGTTCCAGAGCAGCTCTGGCGATTCGGCGCGGAACTCAAATGCCGCTTGAACGCCGCCGGCGAACAGGCCGGGCTGGCGGTGAAGTGCGCCGGCGTCGACGTCCATCCCTCGCTGCAGTTCGCGATTGAGGATCCAGTCCTGAAGAGCCAGGTCACGACGCTCTATATCCAGGAAATGGCGAAACGCGGCTGTCACGGCTACGCGTCGTTCTATCTGAACGCCGCCCAGGGCCCAGCCGAACTGGAACAGACCGTCAAGGCGGCCGGCGAGACGTTTGCGATCATTCGCGACGCCCTCGACTCGAACTCCGTCGAGCGACGGCTGGAGTGCGACGTCCAGCAGGATGCGTTCCGTCGATTGGTAAAGTGACCGCCGATGAGGTCGCGGGCTCAGAACGAGAGTCCGTGTGCCACGGCCAGTGGGATGCCCCGGAAACCTGACGCGTTCGACAAGAAGGGATGGAGGCCGAGTCATGCGCGACTGGGAAGTCACCGACGCCGATCGCGAGCTGTTCGCCCGCGAGCTCGACAGCTTCGTTCCCGACCGGATCTTCGACGCCCACTCCCACTGGTACGCGGTCGAGCACTTTCCGGCGGATTCCGTTCCCGATCTCGTCCGCAACGGACCGGCCCGGGCCGGGGCGGTCGAGTTTCAGCGCTGCATCAACGAATTAACACCCGGCCGAGCGACGGAGGGGCTCTTCTTTCCCTATCCCTTCGTCGGCGTCGATGTGGCCGCCGCGAACCAGTTCCTTGCGGATGAGCTGCAGAAGCAACGCGGCTCGCGCGGCCAGATGCTGGTCCTGCCAACCGACGACCCCGAGTTCATCCGCGAGACCGTCCGCCGCCACGGCTTCGTCGGCCTGAAGTGCTACCACATCTATTCCCCGACAAAGCCGACGTTTCAATCGATCATTGAGGATTATCTGCCCGAACCGCAGGTGCAGGTCGCGCATGAAGAAGGGCTGTCGATCACGCTGCACATGGTGCTGTCGCGGGCGCTGGCAGACGAGCGAAACCAGGCGACGATCCAGCGGTACTGCCGGACGTATCCCAACCTGCGGCTGATCCTCGCCCACTCCGCCCGCGGGTTTAACCCGCACCACACGCTGCTGGGGATCGACTCGCTCCGGGGGCTGGACAACGTCTGGTTCGATTCTTCAGCGGTAACAGATTCCGGCGCTCACGAGGCGATCATCCGCACGCTGGGCCACGATCGGCTCCTCTACGGATCCGACTTTCCGGTCTCGCATCTTCGCGGGCGATGCGTGGCGCTGGGCGACACCTTCTTCTGGATTTCCGCCGAGAATACGCAGCTCTCGGTGCCGTACGCCGACCTGCAACTCAGCCTGGTCGGGCATGAGGCCCTGCGGACGCTGAAAGTGGCTGCGATGGCGACGGGGCTGAGCGATGCGCAGGTGGAGGACGTCTTCAGCAACAACGCGCGGAAACTGTTTGGGCTGACCTGAATCCGGAGTGGTCCCGCTGCAGGCGGGATCGCACAGCGACACGAGGCCGCAGTTTGAGCCGCGAAGTGGTGGATGGCATCCGGGCCGATGAAAGTCCAACTGCGGCCTCTTGCGGCAAAGCCGCCCGGCCTTCAGCCGGGCCACCCGCCACGAGACCGCTGCCGCCGATCAGTCCTTGAAGACCCACCACGCCGAATCGCAGACCTTCCGATAGCCGATCTTTGAATAGACGGCATTGGAGATCGGATTCGACGCGTCCGTGTAGAGACAGCAGAACCGCCGCCCCGCATGCAACTGTCGCCCTGTCACCTCCGCGACGCATGACGTCGCAAAGCCCCGTCCGCGTTGCTCCGATGGCGTATACACGAAGTTCACCGTGATGCTCGACCGGGTCGGCCGACCGATCGAAGCGTTTGATACGACGATCCCGGCGACCTCCCAGACGAAAGACCTCCCCTTCTCAATTCGTCGTCGGACGCCCGGTTCCAGATCGTGCTTCGCCTCCTCGCCGTGCACCTCGCATTCAAAGGCCCTGGCCCATTCCGTGAGCACAGGAATATCCGCCGCCTCCGCCGCGCGGAAAACTCCCGGCGACCGGTGCCTCCAGGCCACATTGCGACAGGACTGCAGACACTGGCTCATCCGCAAGACGGCAGTCCTTCCCGAGGTGTTCGCCCAGCCCTTCGCGAACGCCGCCGCGGCTTCGGCCGATCCGACGACGCCCGGCAACTCGATTCCCTGCTCTCCCAGTGACTCAATCAGCCGATGGACGGCCTCGTCAGGCATCCGACTGATAATCATGTTGTTCGGAGTCACCAGCGCGGCGCCGACCGGCTGCCCCCGATCGTGCACCGACCACGCTCCGAGCCCCTCGGGAATCGGATCAGAGCCCGCGAGATACTCCCCGGCCAGTCCCAACAGGAGACTGTGCTCCGCCTCATGGCGATAGAGCGGCTCGGAGACCTCTTCCAGCCAACGTTCCAGTCCGGAATGCCTCACGACGTTCATAATCTGCCTCCGCGGCGTGGCGATACCGCCGGCCAATCCCTTTCGATCCCCAGTCACCTGAGACGTCATGCAGTGACAGGCGAGACTGGAACAGGTTCGGTTCGGACGGGACCTTCCTGAGGTGGCAGGTCCTGACGCGCGACCTCGCTCCGCGCATGCGGCGATCCGGTCAAAGTTTTTTCCGCCTCTTTCGCGTCGACCGCTCAGCCCCTAGTCTGGACGGCTCATCCTCCGGTTCCGTCCTCGTCATGGAGCACGACGCTATGACCAATCCCGCCCTCTCCCGCCGCGCATGGCTCCAGTCCACCGCAGCACTCGGAGCCGCCGCGGCCGTCGCGAGCCCCCGGACAACCTCCGCCGCCGAACCGAACAATTCCGCACCCGTCGCCATCGGCTCCCGTCGCGAACTGTTTGTCGACAACCTGCTGATCGACCGCATGACCGGCGGCGCCCGGCAGCGGCTGCATCACCCGCAGCCTCAGGAGATCGTGCTGGAACACGACGCCCCGTGGGAAGGGACCGGGAGCGGCTATCACAGCCTGTTCCAGGACGGGCCGCTCTACCGGATGTACTACAAGGCCTGGCATCTCGAAGTGTCGCAGGGGAAGGTCAATACCAGCACTCATCCCCTCTACTGCTGCTATGCCGAAAGCGACGACGGCATCCACTGGCGGAAGCCCGATCTGGGCCTGCACGAGTTCCGCGGCTCCAAGGCCAATAACATCGTGATCACCAGCGAACACGTCGGGAACGTGAATCCCGACGCCGGTCACCCCGCCATCTTCAAGGACGAGAATCCCGCGGCCCCGCCCGAGGCCCGCTACAAGGCGATTCTGCGCTCCAACAGCCCCAAAGGACTGCTGCCGTTTCAGTCCCCCGACGGATTGCACTGGTCACCGATGAGCGACGCTCCCGTGATCACCGACGGTGCATTCGACTCCCAGAACCTGGCGTTCTTCGATCCGGAACGGGGCGAGTATCGGGCCTACTGGCGGTATTTCACCGCGGGCACGACTGACGAGAAGAACTGGAATCCCTCCGGGCTGCGGGCCATCCGCACAGCCCGCTCGAAAGACTTCCTGCACTGGACCGATCTGTCCGACCTAACCTACATCGATTCCCCTCACGAGCAGATCTACACCAACCAGATCAAACCGTACCATCGCGCTCCGCACCTGCTGATTGGCTTCCCGACCCGCTACGTCGATCGCGGCTGGTCGGATTCGATGCGGGCCCTGCCCGAACTCGAACACCGCGAACTTCGAGCTTCAGCAACCATGCGCTACGGCACCGCCGTCACCGAAGGGCTGTTCATGGCCAGTCGGGACGGCGTGCAGTTCCAGCGCTGGAACGAGGCGTTTTTACTCCCCGGCATCGAACGTGAAGGGACATGGAACTACGGGCACCAGTACATTGCCTGGCACCCCGTCGAAACAAAGTCTGCCCTGCCGGGAGCGCCGAACGAGCTGTCGCTCTACGCCACCGAAAGTTACTGGACCGGCAACAGCAGTGCGCTGCGACGATACACGTTGCGGCTCGACGGCTTCGTCTCCATCGAGGCGCCACTGACGGGGGGCGAACTGGTGACGCGACCGCTGACCTTTATCGGGAAGCAGCTCACCCTCAACTTCGCATCCTCCGCCGCGGGCGGACTGCAGGTCGAACTGCAGGATGCCGCCGGTCAACCCCTGCCAGGCTTCACCCTCGACGAGTGCCAGCCGATCTTCGGCGACACGTTGAACCGGACCGTGACGTGGAAGAACGGCAGCGACGTCAGCGCGCTCGCCGGGCAGCCGATCCGGCTGCGATTCCTGTTGAAGGATGCGGACTTGTATGCGCTGCAGTTCGTGAGTTGAAAAGTCTCGGACGGACAAGGATGTCCGTCCTGCGTCAGGCGACGTAGCCCGGACATCCTTGTCCGGGGCAAGGCTGGCGACGAATCGACCCCTACCGGGTGTCGCATCAACTCCCGCTGTTGTATTATCGGCATCGTCAGGAATCTGGTTCCCGATTGAAAAGGAATCCCGCATGCCACGTCTCTGGATGACCGTTGCCCTGGGGGTCTGTTGCGCGACGGCCTCTCTCCAGGCCGACGACTGGCCACAGTTCCGCGGCCCCAACAGCAGCGGGATCTCCACCTCCGAGAAGTCGCCCCCCGTCGAATTCGGACTGGAGAAGAACCTGGCCTGGTCGGCGGAAATCGGCGACGGCATCGGCTGCCCCATTGTCGCCGCCGGGCGGGTGTTTGTCTCAGCGATGGTCAACCCGGAAACGGTCGGGCTGTTCGCCTACGATGCGAAATCGGGTGAGAAGATCTGGGAGCGGACCTGGCCGGCCGGGGACCTGGCCGAGATTCACCTGACGAACAGCCACGCTTCGACGACCCCCGCCGCAGACGCCGAGCGCGTCTACTTCTACTTCAGCACGCTGGGCCTGCTGACCGTCGATGCGAAGACCGGGAAAGACGTCTGGCGGCAGGAGCTGCCTGTGCCCTTCTTCGTTTTCAAGTGGGGTCCGGGAATGTCCCCCATCCTCTACAAGGACCTGGTGATCTTCCTGCAGGACGACGACCTCAATCCGGCGATCCACGCCTTCGACAAGCGAACCGGCGAATTGAAGTGGAAAGAAGACCGCTCGGAGATGGCGGTCAACTATTCCCATCCCGTCATCTGTCCGACGGACGCCGGCGACGAACTGATCGTGGCCGGCACCGGCCTGCTGATCGGCTACGACCCTCTCACCGGAAAGCGTCTCTGGCACGCACGCACGCTGCTGAGGAACATCAAAACCACGCCCGTCGTCCAGGACGGCGTCATCTACATCTCGCAGCAGAGCGGCGGCATCGCGAATCAGTGGCTCGCATCCGTCGATCGGGTCGAGACCGGCAACAGCGACGGCAAGCTCTCCAAGGACGAGATTCAGGCCTTCGTCGGCAAGCGGCCAATCCCCGAAGCCTTCTTCAAGCGGACGTTCGACCGCGGCGACAAAAACGGCGACGGCCAGCTCGAAGGGGAAGAGCTCGACCAGGCCTTTCTCTTCCCCGGCAATTTTGCCGGCGCCCGCTATGACGCCGAGACCGCCGCGGACGAACAGATCCTCGCCGTCCGGGGCGGCGGGCGCGGCGACGTCTCCGCAACGCACATCCTCTGGAAACATCCCACCAAGTACACCGACCACATCGTCTCGCCCCTCGTGGCCGACGGTCGCATGCTGCTGATCAAATGCGGCGGCATCGCCACCTGCTTCGATGCCTCCTCAGGCAACAGCCTCTTCGGCCCGGGCCGGCTCGGGAGCGAAGGCAACTACTTCGCCTCGCCCATCTACTCCCACGGGAAGATCTACATCGGCGGCGAGAACGGCCAGGTCGTCGTGATGGAAAGCGGACCGAAGCTCAACGTGCTGGCGGTCAACGATCTGGAAGACCCGGTGATCGGCACCCCCGCCATCGCCGACGGCAGATTGTTCGTCCGCACGCGGACGAAGCTGATGGCGTTTGCGGAGGCCCCGGCTAAATAGTCGCCCGTTCGACGAATCTGGCTATTCGTTCTCTTCGAGAAATTCGAACTGCGGTCCGGGAATCCCAATTTTCAGACCGTCAATCTGCCGCAGAATCCGGGCACGGACGTTATCGGTGTGTCCCCACGTCGGATCCTCCATGACGACAGCGACCGACTCCCCCTTCAGCACGCGGGGAAAAGTCCGCAACAGGATCACGATCCCGGGCGCAGCCGCCCGCATCTCGTGGCGCTGAATTCCTGCGACATCCGTCACCGTCCCCAGCGATCCCCCGGCCGGAACAAAGTCTCCGAGTTCGATTCGCGGCTCAAAATAGCCGTCCACCGGCGACGGATTGCAGACCTGCAGGTGCCCGGAATTGTCGCGGGGATCTTCCACCACATGGCCAATCCGGCTCAACGGCGGCTTGCGGATCAGCATTCCCAGTTCGGCCATCACATTCAGGCAGCCGTCCACATAGGCCCGCACCCCCTCCGGATCGCAACGTGCCGATCCCAGGTACTCGCAGTAAATCGCCGGGATACCGGCGTCGCGCGCCACGGACAACGACCGACCTTCGAGGTTTGGCGAGGTGCCCCAGATGATCGGCAGATTGAAGGCCCGCGCCATCCGGCGCTGAGCTTCCAGCACGGCGGGATCGGCATGCAGCACATACCCCGCCAGCGGCGAGACCGCGAAGGTCGTCCCGCCGGAATGCAGGTCGATGTAGGAGTCGGCTGTCCGGATCAGCGCGCTGAGTGCCGCGGCGGTCTGCAGCGTTTCGCTCCCCTGGGAATCGCCGGGACAGACCCGGGCCAGGTCCAGACCGTCGGCCGCTGTCCGCTGTCCGCGCAGAAAGGCCCCTTCGTTGACGATCGGGACCAGCGTCAGCCGGCCGCATTGCAGCCGATGCTCATCCGCGGCGATCTCAAACAGATCGATGAGCCTTCGAATCGCCGCAATCGGCTCAAATTCGTCCCCGTGCACCGCGCCCGTAATGAGCAGGTGGGGACCGGGGGCATCCGTGAAAAACTCCCGCAGCCGGAGAGGCATGACGAGGAACTCGCATCGGGAACAAACCGGTCGCGACAGACGGTCTGTCAATCACTGACTGAGCATGGAACAAATACACAGACTGTCTGTTTTTTTCCAGTGCGCGGGGGGCAGGCCGCAACTTCGACCATGCGTCAGGTCCCGCGGTCACACATGTGCCAAGGGGTTCTTCGCCAATTTTCCGGCAGGGTCTTGCGTCCCGGCCGGACAGATGTGATTCTGCCTCCACGACTTGTCCGCTCGTCCGGCCCGAGGAACTCCGGCTCAATGGCACAGACCCGCATCGCGACGATGGTTCTGATCGCACTTCTCACGGTCCTGTCGTTCGGAACGTCGGCATACGGGTCGGAACAGTCCGTGCAGGAGGCGACCGGCTCCGCCGGGGGGCTGGTCGCCATCGACTGGGTGCTGATCGGCCTGTACGGCGTCGCGACGCTAGCGCTCGGCTGGTATTACAGCCGCCGGCAGGAAACGACCTCCGAGTATTTCATCGGCAGCGGCCACATGAATCCGCTGCTGATCGGCGTGTCGCTCTTCGCCACTCTGCTGAGCACCATCTCGTACCTCTCCATGCCGGGCGAAACTCTGGGAAAAGGCCCCGTTTTCCTCGCCACGCTGCTGGCTTACCCGTTCGTCTACCTGCTGGTCGGCTTCTGGCTGCTGCCGGTCTACATGCGGCATCGCGTGACCAGCGCCTACGAACTGCTCGAAGCCAAACTCGGCCTCAGCGTCCGCCTGCTGGGGGCGGTGATGTTCATAGCGCTGCGGCTGGTCTGGATGTCGCTGCTGATGTACCTGACCGCCAAGGCCCTGGTGGTCATGATCGACAACGACGCGGTGATTCAGGGGCGCGACCAGCAACTGATCCCCCTCGTCGCCGTTGTAACCGGTATTGTGACCATCATCTACACCTCGATGGGGGGCCTGCGGGCGGTCGTCGTCACCGACTTCATGCAGGCCATGCTGCTCTACGGCGGAGCGCTGGTCGTCCTGGGCCTGATCACCTGGGACTTCGGCGGCTTCGGCTGGTTCCCGCTCGCCTGGCAGCCCCACTGGGACCAGCAGCCGCTGATCAGCTTCGATCCCAAGGTTCGCGTCAGCCTCATCGGCAGCGGGTTGTCGCTGCTGATCTGGCACGTCTGCACCGCCGGCGGCGATCAGACCTCGGTCCAGCGGTTCATGGCCACCACCGACGCCCGCGCCGCCCGCCGGGCGCTGGCGATTCAACTTTCCTGCTCCGTCATCGTCGGACTGACCCTGGGACTGGTCGGCTTCGCGCTGCTGGGTTACTTCCAGGCCCATCCCGATCGCCTCCCGGCAGGCATGCGACTGAGCGCCGACGCCGACAATATCTTTCCCATGTTCATCGCCTACCACCTCCCCCCCGGCATCTCCGGCCTGGTGGTCGCGGGGATGTTCGCCGCGGCAATGTCCAGCCTCGATTCCGGCGTGAACTCCATCACCGCCGTCGTGATGACCGACTTCTTCGATCGATTCGGCTTCAAACCCAAGTCTGAGACGGGCCACGTCCGGGCTTCGCAGATTCTGGCCTTTTCCATCGGCCTGTTCGTCGTCGTCGGCAGCTCGTTCATGGGGGCGAT
Organism: Planctellipticum variicoloris; assembly: GCF_030622045.1. Lineage (NCBI taxonomy): Bacteria > Pseudomonadati > Planctomycetota > Planctomycetia > Planctomycetales > Planctomycetaceae > Planctellipticum > Planctellipticum variicoloris. The sequence goes on from NZ_CP130886.1 coordinate 5,265,398, forward strand.
TCCCGGCAACATCACCGCCATGACCCAGAAAACCTCCAACCTGCTGACGACCCCCATCTTCTGCCTGTTCGTCTTCGCCCTGTTCATTCCCTTCGCCCGACCGCTCGGCGTCTGGCTGGGCGCGATCACCGGCACGCTGACCGCCGCGGCCATCGCCTTCTCCGGGCCGCTCGTCGTCTGGCTCTCGCACTATGGCTTCGATCCCGCCCTCGTCGGCACCGAGGTCGTCCACACGGTCCACGAGACGACAGGCGTCGTGACCGAAACGGCGCAGGACCCGATCAGCTTTCAGTGGATCGCGCTGGCCGCGATCATCGTCAACCTGGGAGTCGGCACGGCGGTCAGTCTGCTCCTGCCGCGCCGCTCTCCCGCTTCTGGAACCTCCTCGACATGAGCCAAACCCCGCCCCCCCGCCTGGCCTACGTTTCCGGACAGTTGCTTCCAGAGGACGACGCGAAGATTTCAATCTTCGACAGCGCCGTCATGCTCGGCAACGCCGTCACCGAATCGACCCGCACATTCGCGGGCCAGCCCTTCCGTCTGGAAGAGCACATCCGCCGGCTCTACCGCTCGCTGAAGGTCGCCCGCATCAACCCCGGCATGACGCAAGCGAACCTGCTGGAGACGACGCTCGAAGTCTTCGAAGCCAACCGTCCGCTGCTGAAGGCTGGCGACGACGTCTGGATCGTCCACAACATCTCGGCCGGCGTCTCCATACCCGGCTCAAACCCGCAGCAGTCGCACTCGGCGACGATCATGATCTTCACCGCGCACCTCGATCTGCGCGGCTGGGCGAAGTTCTACCGCGAAGGCTGTCACGCGGTGACTTCGATGAGCCGGATGATTCCCTCGCAGGCGCTCGACGCCCGGATCAAGAACCGCAGCCGGATGGCTTACACGCTCGCCGATTCCGAAACCCGGCTCGTCGATCCGGACGCCCAGTGCGTGATTCTCGACATCCACGGCTTCGTCGCCGAGAACAAGGGGGGCAACATCTTCGCGGTCCGGGACGGCGAACTGCTGACGCCGACGTCGGAGAACTGCCTGGAAGGGCTCAGCCGGCAGACGGTGCTGGAACTCGCCGGCAAACTGGGCTTCCCGGCCCGCGAGACCCGGCTGCTGCCGTACGATCTCTACACGGCGGACGAAGTCTTCTTCACCAGCACCCCCTACTGCATCATGCCCGCCACAAAATTCAACGGTCTGCCGGTGGGCGACGGCCAGGTCGGCCCGATGACAAAGTCGCTGCTGCAGGCCTGGAGCGAACTCGCAGGCGTCGACATCGTCGCCCAGGCCCTGGCGCAGCTCGGCTGAAGAAGAGAAAGCGGGAGAATGCGATGGGTGGCCGGCGGCTGGAGCGTCTTCGCGAAGCCCCGGTCCGGGGTTCACACCTGAAATGTCGACGCGAAGTCCTCAAAGACTACTTGCATGGCGTGCGCTTCGTTGATTCGCGTCAGCAGTTCCCGCGGCAGAGATGCCGTTCCATGCCTGGCACCATGAAGCTGGCCGGCCATCGCGCCAATTGAATCCACATCTCCACCGCAAGCGACAATCTGCTGGATCATCGGCAGAAACTCCACCGCCTGTGTCGCGGCGAGAATCGCCAGCGGGACCGAGTCAACGACGTAGCCGGTCGCACCGAAGCGAGTCGCGTACTCGAGAACGGTCGGCGAGTCTTCCGCGATTTGCACGAAGCGATCTCGCATCCGCGAGTCCGGCAGCGCTTCGGCGAGTTGCGACATAAAGTCGTCAACTCGCGGCTGGTCGCAGGCGATTTTCTGAAGGGCGAGGAGCATTGCCAGTGCTCCGACGTAAGATTCGTCATTGTGATGCGTGATCCGGCAGACGTCGCGAAGCGTCCGCCGATCAGCCAGATCGTCCGGATTCAACAGGAACGCGAGCGGTGCAACGCGAATTGCCGCACCGTTGCCAGCCGATCGTTCACCGGTCGCTCCCACCAGCGCCCAATGTCCGCCGGCGGCCAGTTCGGTCAATGATTTGAGAGTGCTGGAGCCCAGGCCGGTAATACGTCGTCCGCAATGCCAAGTGGCGAACCGGGCAGCGATGGCTGCGGGATCGGCTCTACCCGCCGCAATGATCGCCTCGCAGGTAGCCAGCGTCAGTTGAGTGTCGTCAGTGATGCGCAGAAACGACTGAACCTCGAACGCAGTCCCGACTACGCAGTTCTCAAAGGGTGCGGCAAGCGCATCACCGAGTGCCCCGCCCAGCAGGCAGCCGAGGATGCAATCGGACTGGAAAAACGCTTCCAAACGACGCCTTCGTAACGAGCTCGGTTTCAATTCACCTGTATCGGCGATGTTCCTGGAACTTAACCGCCAGCCGGCGCCGCATTCGATTGCCAGATGTGTTCGCACCAGCTGATTCTACCGCGTTTCAGCGGTTGAGTCCCAACCAATGACTCACTACCGCCACGACCGATTCAAGTTGCCCTTCGTCCAGAACTCCCAGGCGACGAATCAACTTGGCAGCCGGAATCGTCACAAGGTTCTGGGCATCAAAGGCGCCGTGCTTGAGAAACGGCGCGGGAGCCTGAACCTCAAATCGCGAGCCGCGCACACTGGTAGTGTTCGAAATCATCGTCACCAGAGCCCGGTCGGTGTCCTCCGTCGCGGGGATGCTCAGCACGAGGCAGGGCCGAGTCTTGGCGGCCAGCCCCAGATCCACCAGCCAGACTTCACCGCGGTCAGGGTTCCGCATGCTGGCTCTCGATTGCGTCGAGCTCCAGGAACTGATCCTCGGCAAGACGGACGAGCGCGTCGTCGGACAGTTCACCCGGCACATCAGTCAGAACGCGGCGCAGCACGGCAACCGCGACTTCACGTCGATCGTCCGAACTCAGCTCATCAAAAGCCTGCAGGATCTGCCGTGCGGAATCTGTCATCGGAAGGCCATCGATTTCAATCGAGCGTCCAATCAATGTCGGCGCATTTGGTGATCGAACTCGTCGAGATTTGCCAACCTCAGAATAGCGGTCCGAGAACGTATGTCAACCGGATCTGTGGTCCGTTCGGCATTCCCCGGAGTCCTCAATACGCCCGGCATCCTGCCACAACAACCCAAAGACGCGCCCTTCGCAAATCCTCAGGCACGTGCCACCCAAGCTACGCGCCCGCCAACGAACTCTCTTCCAACTTCGCACTTTTCATTTTGCATTTCTCACTTTGCACTCTCACCTTCCCCCAGAAACGCCGCCATCCCCGCGTCGTCCACCACCTGCAGCAGCGCCTTCCCCTGGTCCCGGTACGTCTCCCAGCTCAGTTCCGGCAGGATGCGCAGCCGGTCGGTGTTCGGCCGCGGCAGAATCACCCCCAGCCCCCAGTCGTCGTCGAGGACCGCCGCATCCACGTGGGGCCACGTCCGGACCACCGCCAGCGTCTTCCAGACTTCGCCCGTCCAGATCCGCGGCTGCGGAGTCGGCATCTGCTGCATTTCCGTTTTCGGCAGGCAGTCGTGCAGGACGATCGCGCCGCGCGGATTCAGCACCCCCAGGCTGTTGCAGACGTCGCACAGCGATTGCGCAAACGTGTGCCGGCCGTCGATGAAAATCAGGTCGAACGTGCGCTCGTTCTGGGAAAAGAACGCGTCCGACGTCAGTCGCAGCGTCCCGCCGCGAAGCGGATCGACGCCGACCTTCTCCGCGCACTCGACCGCGCGGAACGTGGCGTTCTGATGGCAGCCGATTTCGAGATAGGAAGTCAGCCCGCGATCGCAGATCAGCGCATTGAGCAGTTCGTCTCGCCGCATGGAACGTCTCCAGTGGAAGAAACCCCACTGAAGTTGGAACTCTGGTAGCGGCAGGCCGTCAAGCCCGTTGCGGAAGTGTTCGAAGAAAATTCAGCAACAGGGGATGCGGAGAAGAGAGAGAAAGCCAGCGCCACTCGTTCCCAGGCTCCGCCTGGGCTGCGCGAAATCCGTCGTTTTCAGGGGCAATTGGCCTCGGCGAATCGTCGCGTTTTTGTTCCACTGGGCTTTTTGTTCAAGGAGGAACGTCATGACCTGCGAAACCAGCGAAACAGCCGTCGCCCGGTATTCGTCGCCGGCGGGCAAGTTGGTGCGGTTCTTCGAGCGGAGTCGCAATCGGTGGAAGGCGAAGTCCGGCCAGTGGAAGCGAACCTGCAAGCTCCTGCAGAACCAGACCCGCGCCGTCGAGAAGAGCCGCGCGATGTGGCGCACGCGGGCCGCCGCGGCCGAACGCCGCGCGGCGGACCTGGAACGTGAGATCGCCGCCTTAAAATCCGGGCGCTGACCGGGTCGCCGACGCAGCCCCTGGCCCCCTCCCGGACGCCGTCCGACCGGCCCATCATGCGTATTCGGCAGCGGCCATCGGCCTGACGTTGCAGTTCTGTCTGGCCGGAGCGGTCAGCTTTCGCGGCTGCCGGGCGGTGGTCGAACTGCTGCGGGACAGCCTGCCCCAGTTCCGGGGGGCTCCTGCGGCCAATACTGCGGAAGCGTGGCTGCTGCGGCTGGGACTGCACGAGTTGCGGCGGCCCAAGGAATTCGCCGCCGACTGGGTGTTCCTCGTCGACCACACGCTGCAACTGGGGTCGCGGAAGTGTCTGGTCATCGCGGGGCTGCGATTGTCGGCGTGGAAAGCGCTGACGGCGCCGCTGACGCACCAGGATCTGACGCTGCTGGCGCTGCAGCCGGTCGAAAAATCCAGCGGCGAGATCGTCCAGCGGCAGCTCGCGGCTGCGGCCGGGCTGGTCGGCGTGCCGGCCGCCATCCTCAGCGACGAGGGTTCGGATCTTCTCGGCGGCGCTCAGCGTTTCCGCGAACAGCACCCGACGACGCAGGTGCTGCACGACATCGCCCACAAGACGGCGATCGTGCTCAAGCACGAACTGCTCGCCGATCCGCGGTGGATCGCGTTCGTCAAACACTGCGGGCAGACGCAGCCACGGGTGAAGCAGACGGAACTCGGACACCTTGCTCCCCCCACGCAGAAAGTCAAAGGGCGTTACTTGAACTTGGGGCCGCTGATCGGCTGGGGCGCCCGCATGCTGCGGCTGATCGACACGCCCGCGGCCGAACGTCCCGCGGGTCTCGACCTGACGCGGCTCGAGGAGAAGTTCGGCTGGATCCGCGACTTCCGGGAGGCGCTCGTGGACTGGAACGACTTGCAGGCGGTCAAGGACCACATGCTGGAGTTCCTGCGCGTGGCGGGCTACCACGCCGCCGCCGGCGAGACGCTGCGCCGGCAACTGGAGACGGTGGCCCGAACGCCTGCCGGTGAGCGTGCGGCGGCGCGGCTGGTGGAGTTCGTGAGCGAGCAGTCGAGCGGCGTGCTCCCCGGACAGAGTCTGCCGGCCAGCAGCGAAGTGCTGGAATCGCTGATCGGCAAGGGCAAGCGTTTGCAGGGCCAGCACAGCCGCGGCGGCTTTACGAAACTGATTCTGGGGATGGCCGCGTCGGTCGTGCGGATCAGCGAGGAAAAGATCTGCGAAGCCCTGAACGCCGTGCGGCATCGCGACCTGCTCGCGTGGATCGACGACCACTTAGGCAAGTCGCTGACAGCCCAGCGCCGCCAGGCCCTCCCCGTCCTTCCAGGAACAAAAGCCGGATCAACCGGGACCGCCAACAATTGACGATTTCGCGCAGCCCAGGCTCCGCCTGGGAATGCCCTCTTCCGAGGCTCTGCCTCGTTCTTTGCCATCCCGCGGGCGCGAAGGGAAGCGGACGCAGAGCGTCCAAAGGCGACGTTCCCAGGCAGGAGCCTGGGAACGAGGTCAACGCAATTCTCGAATCAGCGACATCTCTTCCATCTTGCACTACTCACTTTTCACTTTCCGGATCTTCTCAGTCTTCGCCTTCTCCGCGTCCTCCGCGCCTCCGCGGTGAATCCTTCTTCGTATTTTCTCACCCCGCCAGCCGCTCTTCCGTCGGCTCCGGCGTATTCCGCGACGGCAGATAAACCGGCTCGATGCCGTACGACTGGAACATCGTCGCGAAGAACTGGTGGCTCGTGAAGACGATGAGCTGCTGGCCGTCCCGGACGAAGTCGACCAGCGTCTCCGCCGCCGCCTGGGCCCGGGTCTCGTCGAAGTTGACTGTCACGTCGTCGAGAATCATCGGCAGTTCGAGCCCCTGCCGCGAAAACGCCCGCACCATCGCCAGGCGGATCGACAGGAAGAGCTGCTCGCGCGTGCCGCCGCTGAGCATCTCCGCCGGGAACGAATGCCCCTGGTCGTCTTCCACGTAGATGTGCCGGCGGCCGAGCGGCGCCCAGAGGCGGTGATACTTGCCGCAGGTCAGCCGCTTCAGGAACGGGACTGCCGCCGCGAGCATTTCCGGCTGGTTGAGTTTCTCGAACCGCTCTCCGACGTCTTCGACCGCTTCGCCGACCAGCGAGGCCGCCGACCAGCGGGTCAGGCTCTCCGCCAGTTCCTGCTCGACCAGCGCCAGCTCCTGCCGCGTTCGGCTGCTGCTGCGGTCGGCCTCCAGCGTCTTCAGTTCCTGCTTCACGGTGCCAAGCTGCTCGAAGAGATCCTGCAGCGTCAGCTCGACGTCCTCGATCTCCTGCTTGGTTCGCTTGAGCTCTTCCTTGTTGTTCTGCGGGCGGAATCGGGCCAGGTCTTCTTCGACGATGGCCATGTCGGAATCGGACTGGGCGGCCGTGGCCAGCTCGCGGTTGGCCTGTTCCAGCAGGACTTCGACCTGCTTCCGGCGGTCGCGCTGCGCCAGCCGTTGCTCCAGATGTTTACGGTCGGTCGCCGAGGCCAGCGCCAGCAGGGCTTCGGTCTCTTCTTCGAGCTTGTCAATCCGCCGCTGCCACTCGCCCGCCTCCTGCCGTCGCGCCTGCTGCTCCTTGATCAGCCGTTTGCGCTCCTGGCGGTTCTCCTGGGCCGTCCGCAGCTCGCGTTCCCAGCGCTCGACCAGGGCCAACGGCTTGCCGTAGTCCTTGGTCGGGTCCGCCATCCGCCGGCCGAGGGCTTCCGTCTGTCGACGGAAGCGATCCCACGATTGCCGCGACCGCTGCAGCTCTTCCCGGATCGCCAGGCTGACGCGACGCTGTTCGCGGGCCTCGGCCACCTTCTCGCGATGCCGGAACGCCGCGGCGATGTCGACGGTTTCATCGAGCCCCAGCCCCTTCAACGTCTGGCACCAGCGCTGCCGGGAACCGGCCAGCTCGCGCTGCTGTAACTGCAGTCTGCCGCGGACGGCGCTGAGCTGCCGACGAACCTCCTGAATCCGCTTATACTCCTGCTGAGCCTGTTCCAGACTCGCCAGCCGCCTGGCCGCCTGCGAAATCAGCTCGCCGTCCGTGGCGTCGACCATGCGCTCTTCGGTCTGACGCTTTGGCGTCAGGTCGCAGCTTTCGATGATCTCCCGGATCTGAGCCTCCACCGAGCGAATTCGCGATTCGTTCGTCCGCCGCTGTTCCCGCAGGTCGTTGACCGCATCCTGCATTTCACCGTCGTAGTGGCTCTTGATGGCCCAGGTGATGCTCGTTGCGAGAACCGCCAGCACGATGTAGATCAGGCCGACGATCCAGCCATGCTTCACCGAAGCGGTCAAGCCCGCCACGACCAGTCCTGCACCCGCCAGGCCGAACAGAACCAGCACGCCGTAAACCCAGTCGGGCAAGCCCATCCGGTCGTGGAATGATTCGAGCTGTTCGTCAATCGCATCGCTGCGGTGCTTAAGCTCCGCGAGCCGCAACTGCTGCTTGCCGAGGTCGACAAGCTGTTCGAGCCGCTCGTGAGCAACTTCCAGCGGCTCGTCGAGCGAGTCCCCGTGGACCCCCAGGTCCATCAGCTCCGTCCGCAACGACAGCTCGCGGTCCTGGCAGGCGGCCGCCTGGCGTTTGTACCGCTTCTGCCGCCGGCGGGTCCCGACCACCGCGTGCTGATAGATCCGCGATTCGGTCACCAGCGTCGCCTGGGCCTCGGGCGAATCCTGCACGGCGTCGAGCCGTTCGACGGTCCACGTCGGTCCCAGTTCCGCCAGCATCTGCTGGAGGGCCGCGTCGGACTTGTCGAGCCGGGCAGTCTGCTCGGTCACCTGCTCGTCGGACTCGCGAATGAAGGGCCGCTGCTCGCAGAGGAAGGCGATCGCCCCGCCGAACTTGCGAATCTCGGGGTCCCGGCCGATGGCCTGAATGCGATCGGCCTGCTCGCGAGCTTCCTGGAGCAGCCGCTCGCGGGTTTTCGTCGCGTTCGCCAGATCGGTTTCCAGCCGGTCGAGCCGCTGCAGCCCGTCCGCGGGGAAACCGCGCAAGTCGGGGAGCGAATCGAGCTCCCGCTGCAGCTCGCGCACGAGCTGCCACGGCTGATAGATCCGCTCCATGAACTGCAGCCCGCGCTGATGCTGCTGCAGCCGGGCATGCTCAGAGCGCTCCCGCGCAATCTTCGTTTCCAGATCGCCCCGCTGGCGGAGCAGCTCTCGATGCCGATCCCGCTGCTTGCGCCCGGAGGACGTCTGCTGCACCAGATCTTCGCGACGCTTGAGCAGCGCAGTCACCCGGCCGCCGAGCGTCTTCGGATCGATCAGCGCCCGCCGTTCCCCTTCAATCCGGTCGGGGAGATTCATCAAAAGCTGGCCCTGCGGGCCAAGCGTCATCGCATACAGGTGCCGGGCGACCTCGTCTTCGGTCAGCGTCGCGAACTGCTGCAGCTCCATCAGACCGACGGCGAAGACCGATTCGAACAGTTTTTCGTCGGCGCCGTGCAGAATTTCTTGCAGGAGATTGTCGGTCCGGGGGCCTGGTTCGACACCAGCGATCGAAAGCGCGCCGGGCTCTTCACCCGGACTGCTGCGATGCAGTTCGTAGGGCGTCTGGTTGTGCTCCAGTCGCAGGAACCCGCTCCGCGGGCCGGGCTTGAAGCGCCGCCGGAGCCCCGGCCGGTCGTCGTTGCGGAAGCCGTAAAGGACGCCCCGCATGAAGCGCAGCAGCGTGGTTTTGCCGGCCTCGTTGGGCCCGTAAAAAACGGTCAGGCCCGAAGGATGCAGCGACTGCCGGAAGTGCTGCCAGACGCCGTAGTTTTCGATCTCCAGCCCGGTGAGCTTCATCGCGGCTCCCCTCCGAGCGCGCCGGCAAACCAGCGCCAACCCAGCCGTCGGGCCTGCGACGAAACCTCGACGGCGTCCAGCCGATCCAGCCAGCGTTCCATCCGACCGGCGACATTCACATCCGGAAACTGCAGTTCGGAGAGCATCTGCCGCAGCTGAGCCGGTTCGACGGCGGGAAGTCGCTGCAGCGAAGCTTCGAACTCCTTCCACAGCTCCGCCTGGCGCTGCGTCGGCAGTCCCGATTCCGGCCCCGACGGCAGCACACGGTGCACGTACCGCAGTCCCTTCGCCTCATCCGTCAGCCCGGTCAGGCTGTTGGCGACCGTCGCCGCCACCCGTTCTTCTTCCAGATGGAGATCCCGTTCGGGAGCGGCCCGGAACGACCATTCGATCATCCGGACTTGCTCGCCGACCTGCCGCGGAATCTGGTCCAGCAAGCCGATCATCCGCTCCAGCAGCTCGTTCTCATCGCGAATCCCCGTCAGCTCGACGACCAGCCGTTCCCAGCGAACGGGTGCGAGCGGCACCAGCGTCGTCCGGCTGTGGCCTTCTTCATCCGCTTCAATCAGGATGCCCCCCCGGCTGCCGGTCTCGCGCTGCGATAAACCCTGCGGACCGGCCGGGCGTCCGATGACCGCCTCCGTCAGCGGCCACGCGCCATCCCCGGCCCAGTCGGCCCCCGCCAGGTAATTGAGCGAAGCAAACGCGGTCCCGCTCCACGGACGGTTCGGGCTGTTTTCCCGTGTCGGATCGGCCATCAGCAGGCCAATCGAATAGGGACGCGTCTCGGGTTTAGCCAGCCTCCCCGCCATCAGCCGGTCGAGTTCCGGCGGATGAACGGAACTGTGCCAGGCGACCGGCCAGATCGTCGCCAGCAGCTTCCCGCCGTCGGTCAGATCGACAGCGTCTTCACCGGCGGAAGAGAATAAGGTCAGGTTTTCGGGCAGACCGGGGATCTCATCCCACGCCGCGGCCGGATCCTGCGGCCCCGGCGTTGCGAAGACGGGGATGTCGGCAGCGTCGAGCTGCTCCAGCCCCTGCCGCAACGCCACTTCAGCGGTCAGACTGCCGACCGATGCATCGAAGGTGTTGCCCGTCAACAGGACGGCATCGACCTGCCGCTCAATCGCGGCGTCGACGAGTCGCCGGAACGCGGTCAGCGTCGCCGTGCCGACGAGTTCGCGCACGTCGTCTTTCAGCCCCGCGACATCGCGGAGCGGAGCGTCGAGATGGAGGCTGGCGGCATGAAAAAAACGGAGGGGCCGAAACGGCACAACGGCATCCTTTCCGTAACTTCGCGCGAAGCCAGACAGGCTGCGCCGATTCAGGGGTTTATCGGAGTTGGCACGGCCCGCGCGAATTGGCGCAGAGTGTAACCCGTGCGCAGTCTTCCGAAAACTCCGATCTTCGCAATTTCAAAATAGGAAATCTGGAAAGCCTGCGAAACAGGGTGGGCTCGGTACTCCAGTGGCCGGCACCGGGTCCGCTCCAACGTCCCCCAACGTCGAACCTGAATTGCGCGGAAACGAACGTGAGCGAGTTCACGGACAGGTCGCCGCCCGGCGGGATAAACTGGAGGCGTCGAACGTCCCCGCCTCCTCCGTCAAACGGACAGTCGCAAATGGCAAGACATCCCGCCGGCTCCTCTCGACCTATGATCGCGATGGTCATTGGACTGTCCGCGTTCGCGCTGGCCACGACTCTGCGTTCTGCGGAGCCGAAGTCGACGACGGAGCGCATACTGCCGCCGGGAAAGCTGGGAGAGGTCGTCCGGCTCGGCCGGGAGATTGTCGAACGAACCGGCGAACACCCTCTGTCGAAGCCCTACGTCGCCAACGCGCTGACCTGCCAGTCCTGTCACCTGCAGGCCGGACAGGACCCGCAGGCGGCGACTTTTCTGGGGGTCGCCACCGCCTATCCTGCCTGGTCACCCCGCGAAAAACGGGTCGTCACCCTCGAAGACCGCGTCCTCAACTGCTTCATGCGGAGCATGAACGGCGTCCGACCGCCCCTGGGGAGCGAGGTTTCCGTGGCCGTCACGACCTACATCACCTGGCTCTCTGCCGGCGAATCTCTCGCCATGAATCCCGACAGGCCGCTCGGACCCCGCGGCGTTCCATCCCTCGCGTTGCCGGCTGCGCAGGCTGATGCCGGCCGCGGCAAGGTTCTGTACGCCGAACGGTGCGCGAGCTGCCATGCCGACGACGGCCAGGGGGGCGAAGATGGCCCGCCCGTCTGGGGGGAGCGTTCCTACAATCAGGGAGCGGGGATGTCCCGTAACGACAAACTTGCCGCGTGGCTCAAGGTCGCCATGCCGCCCGACGATCGCGATCTCAGCGAACAACAGGCTCTGGACATCGCCGCCTGGGTCAACGCGCATCCGCGGCCGAAGTTCGTCCTGAAAGACCACCTGCCGCCCGCCGATCGGCTGGGAGAGTACAACGCGGCACAGCAGTCTCCCGAGTAAACAGAAAAGCCCCGGCAGGATCACTCCCGCCGGGGCCGCTCTGGTCTTACTCTGGCTCGCCGCTTTCCGCTTCAAGCCTTCTGCTGGTTACTTGCCCAGCAGCTTCGCCGCCGAAACCTTGATCGGCTTCAGCTCGGTCACCTTGCCGTCGGCGACTTTCACTTCCAGGGACTTCTCAACGTAGCCGCCCCCTTCGTGCCAGACGCGGAACTCGTTCTCCCCGGCCGGGAGGTTATCGATCTGGAACGAACCGTCCGCGGCGGTCACCACGGCGTAGGGATGATCCACGATCATCCAGTAGCCCTTCATCCACGGGTGGATGTCGCAGCGAATTTCCGTCGGCAGCGACTCGCCCGAGGCGAAAGGAACTTCCACCCCCGTCCGGTCGTTGGCGCTCAGCAGGAAGTTGAAGCCCATGTTCTTGATCGGCGTGCCGCGGGTGTTGTGGGCCACGGCGTCCATCGAGACGACTTTGACCTTCTGCGTGGTCTGGGCCACGATCACGTGCGGCACGAACTTGCAGCCGATCTGATCGTACAGAACCGTCGCCGCTTTCGGATCCTTCAGCGACGGATGAATCTTCGACGGCTTCTTGCGGAGGTAGACGACAACATTCGCCACGCCCTTCGTCTCCGGATCGACCACGGCGGTCTCGTCGGGAACGGCGTTCACCGCGCAGACGGCGGCATCTTTCGCGCTGGCGTCCCCTTTGGCGATCAGCGGTGCGAGGGTCGGCAGATCGCCGTCCAGAACCACCCGCCCCTTGATGCCGCCCCACTGGGCCTGCACATCAGTCATGGACAGGGCGCCGGCGAGAGCCGCCACACTGCATACGGTCAGCCATTTGGTCATCTTGCGCATTCCAGAAATACCTTCGCTGCAAAGTCTTACGCTGAAGCGCCGTGCGCTTCGTCCCGGTCGCAGGCGTTCCCTGTCCTGTCTGGCATCCACGTTGACGATTATCCCCCCCGAACGGAGCGCGGGCAAGCGTGCAGCATGGATCGGGAGGGAATAGCGAGTAGGGAATAGCGAATCGCCAGAGGAAGAAGGCTGATCGCGGATCGCTGATCGCCAGTGAGGATGTCCATCGCGCCGCCTGCTTCTCCGGCTCTCGACACTCGACTCTGGACTCTCGACTCCAGTTCGACATTCCGCCTTGAACGTACGACGGACGTCCTCGTCCGTCGGTCTCGTCCTCAACACCATACCCCCTTCGAAAACGACGGACGTGGACGCCCATCGTACGGCACTTCTTTCTCTGCGAACTCCTCTTCCCTCTGCGTCTCTGCGCGAGATCTTCTCTGCATTTCCGCCTCCCGGGTGGTACACTCAAACCGGTCAATCACACTCCCCGGCCCGGAGCCCTGCCCATGCCTTCGCCCGCCTCCCGCCGTTCGTTTCTGACCACATCCGCCGCGTGGACCGCCGCTCTCTGGGCGGCTCCTCGACTTCGCGGCGATGACCGCCCGAAGGTCACTGACCCGCGTGCCACCTCGGGCGATGTCGCTGTCGAACCGCAGTGGGAAGAGGGTTTGACCGTCACCGTGGGACCGAAGGACGCTGACCTCGTCGGGACGTCGCACAAGGTGCTCCAGGCCGCGGTCGACTATGTCGCCGGTCTCGGCGGAGGGACCGTCCAGATTCTGCCCGGCGAGTATCACCTGCGGGGTTCCGTCCGCCTGCGGTCGGGCGTGCGACTGCTCGGCAGCGGTTCCGATTCCATTCTGACCAAGAACGCGTCGCAGACCGTCAAGCTGGCCGCCGATTCCGACTGGTATGACCAGGAAATTACGCTCGTCGACGCCAAAGGCTTCGAAGTCGGCGACAGCGTCTGCCTGAAGACGAAGAACCCCCACACCGGCGGCATGAACATTCTCAAGCGGACGCTCGTCGCCCGCAGCGGGAACCGCTTCAAGCTCGACAAGGCGCTCCGCGAGAACTTCTGGCAACTTGGGGAATCGACCTGCTCGTCGCTGTTTCCGCTCGTCACCGGGGACGAAATCGAGCGGATCGCAGTCGAGAACATCACGCTCGACGGAAACCGGGCCAACAACGAACTGCTCGACGGCAACTACGCCGGCTGCGTCTTCCTGCAGGACTGCCGGAACGTCGCCTTCCGCAAGGTGACGGCCAGGAACTACCACGGCGACGGTCTGAGCTGGCAGATCTGCCACGACGTCGTCGTCGAAGACTGCCACAGCCACGACAACTCCGGGCTGGGGCTCCATCCCGGCTCGGGCTCGCAGCGGCCGGTCATCCGCCGGAACCGGCTCGAACGGAACGACATCGGCATCTTCTTCTGCTGGGGCGTCAAGTACGGCCTGGCGGAAGAGAACCAGTGCACCGGCAACCGCGTGGGGATCTCGATCGGCCATCGCGACACCGACAATCTGATCCGCCGAAACACAATCGCCGGCAGCACGGCGGTCGGCATCCTGTTCCGCCCGGAACGGGGCCCCGGTTTCTGCGGACACCGGAACCGCCTGGAAGAGAACACCGTCACTGACAGCGGCAAGGACGACGGCATCGCGATCGACATCCAGGGGGGCACCGAGTCGATCACGCTGCAGCAGAATCAGCTCAAAGAAACCCGCGCTCCCGCCCAGCGGATCGGCATCCGCCTCGGCCCCCAGACCCGCGACATCCGGCTCGAAGAGAACCAGATCAACGGTTTTTCAAAGGACGTGCAGCAACTGTCGTGAGGCGGAAAGCTCGAAATCCGAAACTCAAAGCATCAAACGACTCTGAGTTCGGGGGGCACTGGCTCTGCCAGTGTCTTCCCCGAATCCTCCCCGAAGCAGCAAGAGTCCGAGCAACTCCCCCTGCAACCAGGACTTTTTCCTCTTCCATTTTGCACTTTGCATTTTTCACTTTTCATTTTGCATTGAATTTCCTCCTCCAGGAACCACCGGACCGCCCCCATGCCCTTCACCCGCCGAACCTTTCTCCACTCCCTCGCGGCCGCCTCCCTGACCAGCCAGTTCGCCTTCGCCCGGGCCGCGGCGGCCATCCCCTTCGGCTTCAGCCTCTACGGCATGAAGTCTCTGCCACTGAACCAGGCGCTGCAGCTCTGCGCGGACATCGGCTACAGCGGCGTCGAACTGGCGCTCATGCCTGGCTTCCACTGTGACCCGGCAACGCTCGACCGCACGGCCCGGAGGGACCTCAGGACGCGGCTCCAGGATCTCGCGCTCGGCCTGCCTGCCCTGATGGAAAACCTGCCGATCCTCGTGAATCCGACGCAGCAGCGCAGCAATCTCGACCGGTTGCGGCTGGCGGCCGAACTGGCCCACGACCTGGGAGGTGATACGCCGCCGGTCATTGAGACGGTCCTGGGGGGCAAGCCGACGGAGTGGAACGACGTCCGCGGAAAAATGGTCGACCTGCTCGGCGACTGGGCTCGCATCGCCGCCGAGGAGAAGGCGACGATCGCAGTGAAGGCGCATGTCGGGAACGCGCTGCACCTGCCGGCGGATTCTGTCTGGCTGATTGACCAGGTGGGCAGCCGCTGGATTAAGCTCGCCTACGACTTCAGCCACTTCGAGCGTCAGGGGCTCGACATGGCGGAGTCGGCCAGGATCATGCTGCCGCAGACCGTGTTTGTGCATATCAAGGACAATGTCGACGTCGGTGGAAAGACCGAGTTTGCTCTGCCGGGGGACGGCCACACCGATTATCCGAAGCTGCTGAAACTCCTCCGCGACGGCGGCTATGCCGGAGCGGTCGTGGTGGAAGTGAGCGGCCAGGTCTTCGGCAAGCCGGGCTACGACCCCGCCGCCGCCGCCCGGCGGTGCTACCAGCAGATCCAACCCGCCTTCCGCGCGGCCGGCTTGCGAGCGAACGCGGCCCTGAACCATCGCGTGAAGACCGGTGTTTGACCACGAATGACACGAATCGACGCGAATGACGTCGAAGAGGTGAACCACGGAGCTCACGCACGTGTGCCCGGAATCTTCCCTGCTTCCTGCAACTCCTGGGCATTGTGAATCAGGGAGAGAACGCGTGGGACGCTGACGGATTTCACCGTGCCGTCACCTATTGCTGCGACGTATTTCCAGGAAACTCTTCCGAAAAGTCGACTGGACCCCGGCCGCCACGCCTGCCAGACTGGTCCCACGTCCAACCTGCATCCGCTCCCGAGGTCTCCACCATGTCGACCGCCATGCGCTCCGATTTCAAAGCCGTCCTCGATTCAACGGATCTCGCCGCGATCCCGCGCGACCTGCGGTTCCACCCCGTCCAGAACCCGCAGCCGAAGACGCTGACCCCCGAGCAGGTCGCCCAGTTCAACCGGGATGGCTTCATCAAAGGGCTGACCGCTTACTCCCCCGCCGAAATCGCCAATGTCCGACAGTACTTCGACGACCTGCTCGCCCGCGTCGTGGCTGCGGGCGGCGACAGCTACTCCATCAGCTCGGCCCACCTCAAGTACGGGCCGGTCTGGGATATCCTCACCAACCCGCGGATTGTCGCCGCCGTCAGTGATCTGCTCGGCGAAAACGTCATCGGCTGGGGCTCGCACTTCTTCTGCAAGATGCCGCACGACGGCAAAAGCGTCGCCTGGCATCAGGACGCCAGTTACTGGCCCCTCTCCCCCTCGAAAGCCGTCACCGTCTGGCTGGCCATTGACGACGCCGACACGGAAAACGCCTGCATGCGGTTCGTCGCCGGCTCGCAGAACTTCGGCGGCATGACCTTCCGTCCCAGCGATCCGAAAGAGCACAACGTCCTCAACCAGACGATCGACAACGTCGAGCAATACGGCACTTTCGTGGACGACGTCCTCCCCGCCGGGCAGTTCTCGATGCATTCGGACCTGCTGCTGCACGGCTCCGAGGCCAACGACTCCGACCGCCGCCGCTGCGGCCTCACGCTCCGCTACGCCTCAGCAGATGTCCACGCCTACATGGACTGGAACCAGAAAGGGGTCTGGGTCCGGGGCGGCGACCCGACCGGCCACTGGGCCAACCGCCCGCGTCCGTCGGAGCAATAAGTCTCCGACGCTCGCCAGCGGACGGTTCACGTTTCCGTGTCGTCACACTTGACCTGCGTGGCGGCCCCCCCTGCTCGGCTGCGTTCTTCCTCCCGGCGCAGCAGGCACGCGGGTCCGGCGAGTTCGTAGTCCTTGCAGATCTGCGGCCGGAATTCGTAGTGCCGACACGCGCGTCCCACGGGATCAAACCACAGACACCGCTCCTGCGGTTCCTGGCCGCGCAGCAACCCCGAGAAGTGCTCGTCGATTTCCGCCGCCAGCTCCGCCGGCAGGTCGTCGGGACGATACGGGTGAAACTCCCGCCGGCCCGGACGAGTGGCGTACAGCAGCACCGGCGAACCGATCCCCTCGCAGCACAGCCCGCAGCCGTCGCAACTCGCCGGCTGCAGCACGTCGAGCACCGTTCTCACCGCAGGTCCTTCAACGAAAACGGCCCCGGCTTCACCAGGAAGCGGGGCCGCAAAACTGGTCCGCAGAACTATTCCTTCTTCTCTTCTTTTTTCTCTTCTGGCTTCTTCTCGTCGGGCTTCTTCTCTTCAGCCTTCTTTTCCTCAGGCTTCTTCTCGGCCTCTTTCTTCTCTTCCGGTTTCTTTTCTTCGGCCTTTTTCTCTTCCGGCTTCGGCTCGGCCGGCTTCGCCAGCTCCAACGCCCGGACGATCTGCAGGCCCGGCGTCGCCGCCTTGAGCGCCGCCACGCCCGCATCCGTCACCGGCGTCTGCCACAGATACAGATGCCGCAGCTTCTTCAGTTCTTTCAGGTTCTCCAGCCCGGCGTCCGTGACCGCCGTCCCGTACAGATTCAGGTATTCGAGGTTTTCCAGCCCCTTCAGATTCGCCAGGCCCGCGTCGGTCACCTTGGTCTTCTCCAGGTGCAAGCGGACCAGCCCCTTGGAGTCCTTCAGGAACACCAGCCCGGCGTCCGTCACTTCCGTCCCCCGCAGATTGAGCTGCGCCAGTTGCGGCAGCCCCTTCAGCGGCTCCAGTTGCGCATCGCCGATTTTCTGATCGGACAGGTGGAAGGCGACATCCAGCCGAGGATCGTTCTGCGCCAGTTCGAGCACCTGACCGCCCGACTTCTTAATCGTCGCGATCGCCTGCTGCTGAGCCTCGGTCAGCGCCGGCTTCTCCGCTCCCGCTTTCTCTTCGGCTGCAGCGGAGCTCAGCCCCGCCAGCACCATCAGTCCACAAATCGCGATTGACCAGGATTTCATCGGAAGGAGCTCCTTGCTGCCGAGACGCCATTCAACGTGAGTTCGTGCGAACCCATGTGCCCATCAACGGCAGTTTATCAGATTCTCCCCCGCTGCGAATCCCTCTCCGCAAACTGAAGGCCTCCAGCCGGTTAGGCACAAACGGTTCGTCTGGCACATGGCCATCACGACAGACGCGATTGGCGGCGATCAAGTCGCGAGGTTCAGATCCTGTCGCCGCTCCCCCCGCAAACCGGGGCAACGACGACGCGGACGGCCCCCTGCGGGGATACAATTCGAATCAGCCCCTCGCGTCAACCACTCAAGACCGCGCCAGCCCGTACCCAACCCAATGTGGTCCAACTCGACGTCACGGACCATGACCGTCGTGGTTGACGACGGACTCTCACATGGCAGTCGCCTCGGCGCATTGTCACACTGCCTCTCCACGGGTGTCCAAGATTCCGGACGCCATCTCCCGACCGAGAACGGCGGTATTCGAGGAACGAGGAGCCAGCCATGTTCAATCCCTTTGCAGAGATCGCGGACGATTCGGACGACGTCGAGCTGGTTGAGCAGGCCCGGGCCGGCAGCCGCGACGCCCTGGAGAAACTGATCCTGCGTCATCAGGCCTGGATCTACAACATCGCCGTCCGCATGGTCTTCCAGCCGCAGGATGCCGAAGAGGTGACTCAGGAAGTCCTCATCAAGGCCGTCACCCGCCTCAGCACGTTTCAAGGAAACAGCCAGTTCCGCACCTGGCTCTATCGCATCACGGCCAATCACGTCCTGAACATGAAACGCCGCGGCGGCGAGGTCCGACCGCAGACTTTTTCCTCCTACGCCGCCGCGATCAACGACACGCCCGACCTGGATCTGCCCGATCCCAGGAGCGTGCCCGTGGATGTCCCGCTGCTCGTTGAAGAAGCCAAGATCGCCTGCACGACCGGCATGCTGCTGTGCCTCGATCGTGAGCAGAGACTCATCTTCACGCTGGGCGAAATTCTCGGAGTCAGCGACACAGTGGGCAGTGAAATTCTCGAAATCTCCGCCGACAACTTCCGGCAGCGTCTGACCCGCGCCCGGCGTGATCTCTATCGCTTCATGCACAACCAATGCGGCCTGGTCAACACGAGCAACCCCTGCCGCTGTCCCAGGAAAACGAAGGGCTTCATTCAGGATGGTCACGTCGATCCCGACCATCTTCTCTTCGCCTCGCAGCACCTCCTGCGAATTCAGGAAGCGGCGGCGGACACGATTCGCGAAATCGAAGACCTGCTGGATCGGCAACACGCGGCCATCTTTCGCGATCATCCGTTTCTTCAGCCCGCGAATCATGCTCTCTGGCTCAGACGCATTCTGGATCGACCGGAAATCCGCGCGGCCCTGCAGCTCACTTGAAAAATCTCCGCAATCCATCGTCACAGTCGATCGCCCGCGGTGTCTATGAAGTCGTACAGACGACTTCATCCTTCCGCAACGAGATCGAAACGTGTCCAAACTCAACAGCAGAATCGCCCTGGTGACCGGTGCTTCAAAAGGGATCGGCGCGGGAATCGCCACGGGCCTGGCCGCCGCCGGCGCCTCGGTGGTCGTAAACTACGCCGCCGATCGGGCCGGTGCGGACGCCGTGGTCGAGGCGATTGCCGCCGCCGGAGGACAGGCCCTGGCCGTCCAGGGAAACGTCTCCATTCCAGCCGACGTGGCACGCCTCCTGGACGAAACGCGAACCGCCTTCGGCCCGCTCGACATTCTCGTCAACAACGCCGGCGTCTACCTGCCGATGGAGCTGGAATCGGTCACCGAGCAGGAATTTCACCGCGAATTCAACACCAATGTCCTCGGCCCGCTGCTGATGATCCAAGAGTCCCTCAAACACTTCGGCCCGAACGGCGGAAGCGTCATCAACATCGGTTCCGCCGCCTCGCAGACCTGTCCGCCCAACTACTCGATCTACGCCGCCAGCAAGAGCGCCCTGGACGCCGTCACGCGGGTGCTCGCCAGAGAACTGGCCCCGCGCGGCATCCGGGTGAACTCAATCAATCCCGGCGCCACGCTCAGCGAGGGCACTCAGTCGGCCGGTTTATATGGTGTCGGAAGCGAGTTCGAGAAGCACTTGATCTCCGTCACGCCGCTCGGCCGCATCGGGACGCCTTCGGACATCGCGCCGATCGCAGTCTTCCTCGCCTCCGACGACTCCGCCTGGCTGACCGGAGAAGTCATCCTTGCGTCCGGCGGTCTGCGATAAAGTTTCACCCCATTCTTTGAAACGGAAAACTTCCAGGAGCCATCAATGCCTGCTTACATCGTGTTTCTACGCGAAAAGACGCTCGACCGGTCCGAGCTGGAGGCCTATTGGTCCGAAGTTCCCCCGACGCTGGACGGACGCCCGATCAAGGTGCTCGCCGCATACGGACAGCATGTGACCCTCGAAGGGCCGGAGGTCGAGGGGGTCGTCGTCGCCGAGTTCCCGTCCATCGAGGAGGCGCGCGACTGGTACGACAGCCCGGCCTATCGCGCGGCCGCCGAGCATCGGTTCCGGGGCGCGGTCTACCGCGGCGTGATCGTCGAGGGCGTGTGACCGCCATCGTCCCGGCGGACTTCACCCCTCGTCAACGTCCTTCCGGCCAGCCCTCGGCAGGTCTCAATGAGTCCAGCCCGGCGTCGCCCCCGGCCAGCGCACGCGCTCGGCGTCGCTCAAGACGCCCCGGAAGGTGAGCTCGACGATAGCGCGGTATTGCTGGCAGAGCGGAACCGATCGGCCCGAAAAGTAGTTCGTAAACATCGTCCCGTAGAGCAGGTTTCCGACCGTGTCCACCAGATCGTCGACGGCAAGGTCGTTGCGGAACCGCCCTTCGGCGATCAGCTCCGCATACACCTCCCGCCACCGCGCCCTGCGGGCCTCGCGATAGACGAAAACCGTCGGACGCGGCCGGTCCCGAAACATGGCCCGCTCCTGAATCAGCAGCTCCACGTGCTCCGGGTGATGATCGAAAAACTCCAGAAACACCCAGATGGAGCGGGCAATTCTTTGGAGCGGGTCGGCGACGTCGGCGACAGACTCCTCAAGCTTGGCTTGCAGACTCTGCATCCCCTCGTCGACGCATGCCAGAAACAGCTCCCGCTTGCTGCGGAAGTACAGATAAAGCGTTCCCTTGGCGATCGACAGTTCCAGCGCGACGCGCTCCATTTCGCAGTTCGCGAACCCGAGCGTCGCGAACAGACCGGTCGCCGCCGACACGATCTCCTGACGTCGTTTGGCTTTACGAGAATCTTCAGCAGGCGGGTCCGAGCTCATCTGCGAGTTCCAGCCGACGCGAGTGGTCAATCATGAAGGATTACACAGGTTTCGCGATCCCGACGCGAGCGGCCTTGCAGATCGAATTCCGACCGGTACAATTCTCCGTTAAACACGATTATGACTGACGAGTCAGTCATTGTCGATTTCGATTTCGCTCGCATCAGGGAGAATCTATGGCACGCGCCTGTCCTCATTCTCCGGCTGCAGGCTCGCTGGTCCGCTTCGCCTCGATCTTCGCCGCAGTTGCGCTCATTGCCGGGTGCCAGAAAAAGGCGCCCCCTCCCGCTCCGCCAAAACCTCCCGAAGTCATTGTTGCGCTTCCCGTTCGACAGACTGTCACGGATTTCGAAGAATACACGGGCCGACTCGCGCCGGTCAGAATCGTCGACCTCCGCGCACGAGTGAGCGGCTACCTGGATCAGGTCCAGTTCACCGATGGCGCCGACGTCGTCGAAGGCGCCCCCCTCTTTCGGATCGACGCTCGCCCCTTCTCCGCGGCCCTGGCGGAGGCGGAAGCAAACGTAGCCCAGTTGCAGGCCCGACTCGAGCGGAGTCGACGGCAGGAGGTGCGACTGACCGACCTGAACAAGCGGCAGATCACCACCGACGACGAACTGGACGGCGTCAAATACCTTCGCATGGAAACCGACGCCGAACTGAAGGCCGCCCAGGCCGCCGTCGAACTCGCCCGACTCAACCTGGAGTTCACCGAGATCAAGTCGCCCCTGACAGGCCGCATCAGCCGCCGTCTGGTCGACCCCGGCAACCTGGTTCAGGCCGACGTGACTCCCCTCGCGACCATCGTCGCCCTGGACCCCGTCTACGCCTATTTCGACGTCGACGAACGGACGGTGCTGCAGGTCCGCCGCCTGATCGCCAAGGGAGAAGTAACTTCCGCGCGCGACAAAGCCATCGAGGTCAGTCTGGCGCTGGCCGACGACGACGAATTCTCGCTGACCGGCTCGGTCAACTTCGTCGACAACCAGGTCTCCGCAACCACCGGTACGCTGCGGTTGCGGGCGGAAGTCCAGAATCCCCGCAAACTCCTCGCTCCGGGAATGTTCGTCCGGGTCCGGGTGCCGATCGGCCTCCCGCACGAAGCCGTCCTCGTTCGCGAGGAAGCGCTCGGGTCCGACCAGGGCCAGCGATTCGTCTACGTTCTCAACGACAAGAACGAAGTCCAGTATCGCAGAATCAAGGCGGGAAGACTCTCCGCGGGACTGCGCGTCGTCGCCGAAGGGCTGACTTCCGACGAGCGCGTGATCGTCACCGGCCTCCAGCGCGTTCGTCCCGGCGTGACGGTCATCCCCAGGTTTGCCGACAAAGACGAAGCCGTCTCCGCGACGGCGGCAACGGACCCGCTCGAACAGGAGGTACTCGTCAGCCCTCCCATGACGACGCCCGAAAGCCGGGCCGGGCTTGCCCGATCCCTCGCGACGGAAGTTGGTCCGGCGATCAGCGCGACCCCCGCGGATGCCAAGAATTGACCTCGCCATCCGTCGATTGAGAGCCTTCGACCATGTTCTGCAGGTTCTTCATCGATCGACCGATTTTCGCATCGGTCCTTTCGATTCTGGTGACGCTGGCGGGGGGGATCGCGGCCTACAATCTGCCGATCGCCCAGTATCCGCCAGTCACCCCCTCGACAGTCCAGGTCGACTGCAACTATCCCGGCGCCAATGCCCGGGTCGTCTCCGAAACGATCGCCGCCCCCATCGAGCAGCAGGTCAACGGCGTCCAGGACATGCTCTACATGTCCTCTCAGAGCACGAGCGACGGGTCGTACACGCTGACGGTGACCTTCAAGCCCGGCGTCGACCTGAATCTCGCACAGGTTCTCGTGCAGAATCGCGTCAGTCTGGCGATGCCCCAGCTTCCGGACGTCGTCCGGGCCACGGGAGTCGTGACCCGGAAGCGATCGCCCGACATCCTGCTCGTCGCCAGCTTGAACTCTCCCAACGGCCGCTACGACCAGCTCTATCTCAGCAACTACGCGCTGATGCACGTGCGCGACGAGCTCTCCCGACTGCCCGGGATCAGCGACGTGCTGCTGTTCGGACAGCGCGACTACAGCATGCGGATCTGGATCGATCCGGAGCGGCTTTCCGTTCGGAATCTGACCGTCAGCGACGTCATCAACGCCCTCCGCGAACAGAATCTCCAGGTCGCGGCAGGCTACATCGGCCAGCAGCCGTCGAGCGGAGCGCCGGACCGGCAGTTGCCGATCTCGGTCATCGGCCGCCTGACCGGCGAAGAAGACTTCGAACAGGTGATCGTCCGCGCGGAACGCGGCGGCGGAATGGTCCGGATCAAAGACGTCGCCCGGGTCGAGCTCGGCGCCCGCAGCCAGGACATCAACAATCGCTTCGACCAGAAGCCGACGATCGGCCTGGCGATCTTCCAGCTCCCGGACGCCAACGCCCTCGCCACCGCCGATCTCATTCGAGCCAAAATGGACGAACTGGCCCGGGACTTCCCCGACGGGGTCGCCTTCGAAATCGGCTACGACACCACGCCATTCATTCGCGAGTCGATTCAGGAAGTCTTCAACGCCCTCCGCGACGCCGTGCTGCTGGTCGCGCTGGTGGTCCTGGTGTTTCTGCAGGGGTGGCGACCGGCGATCATTCCCCTGATCGCCGTCCCGGTCGCGATCATCGGGACCTTCGCCGCCATGGCGGCCGTCGGCTTCAGCCTGAATAACCTGACGCTGTTCGGGCTGGTGCTGGCGATCGGGATCGTCGTCGACGACGCCATTGTCGTGGTCGAAGCCGTGGAGCATCACATCGAACGGGGCCTCGCCCCCCGCGACGCCGCCATTCGCGCAATGGATGAAGTCGCCAGTCCCGTCATCGCCGTGGGACTCGTGCTCAGCGCCGTTTTCATCCCGTGCGCCTTTATCTCGGGCATCGTCGGACAGTTCTTCCGGCAATTCGCACTCACCATCGCCATTTCGACAATCCTGTCGATGATCAATTCGCTCACCCTGAGCCCCGCACTCGCAGCCCTGCTGCTCCGACCGCGAACGGCAAAGCGGGATCTGCTGACGCGGTTGATGGACCTGCTGCTCGGCTGGTTCTTCCGGCTGTTCAACTGGTCCTTCCGGACCGGCACCCGGGGCTACGTCGGCCTCGTCGGCCGACTGCTGCGAGTCCCCGCGCTCGTCCTCGTCGCTTACGGCGGACTGCTCGGGCTGACGTGGTGGGGATTCGGCCAGCTTCCCACCGGATTCATTCCCCCGCAGGACAAGGGCTACCTGCTCGCCAGCGTGCAGTTGCCGGATGCCGCTTCCGCCCGGCGAACGCGCGACGTCATCGCGCGCATCGAGAAAATCGCCCTCGAAACCCCGGGCGTGAAATACGTCAACTCCGTCGCCGGAAACTCGTTCATGCTGAGCGCCTACGGCTCAAATTTCGGCTCCATGTTCGTCATTCTCGACAGCTTCCACCACCGGCGTTCGCCCGAACTCTCGTCCGACAAGATCCTCGCCAAACTGCGCGCACGCTACGCCGCCGAGTTTCCGGAAGCGCTCGTCAACATCTTTCCCCCGCCGGCCGTCAGCGGCCTCGGGCGGGCGGGCGGCTTCCGGCTGATGATCGAAGATCGCGGCGAAGGAAACCTGCAGGAACTCGAACAGCAGACGAACAATATCATTCAACGCGGCAACGAATCGGTCGCCGGCGTCACCGGGCTCTTCACCGTCTACAAAGCCAACTCCCCCCAGTACTACGCCGATATCGACCGGACGGCCTGCCTGCAGCACGGCGTCGAGCTGGCCGACGTCTTCGGAACGCTGCAGGGCAGCCTCGGCTCCCGCTACGTCAACGACTTCAACCGGTTCGGCCGAACCTGGCAGGTCGTCGTGCAGGCCGACTCGCAGTTCCGCAACGAGGCTTCCGATCTGGCGCGTCTCAAAGTCCGCAATCGCGATGGAGAGATGATCCCGCTGGGAACGGTCTGCACGGTCCGCGAATCGAGCAGCCCCCTCGTCGTGACGCGGTACAACATGTACCCCGCGGCGGCCGTCAACGGCAACACCGCGCCCGGAGTCAGCACGGGGCAGGGACTGGCCCTGATGGAGGAGCTCTGCCTGAGCGAACTGCCGCAGCACATGGCCTTCGAATGGACCGAACTGGCCTATCTGGAACGCACCGCCGGCAGCACCGGCATGCTGGTGTTCGCGTTCTCGGTAGTGTTCGTCTTTCTCGTCCTCGCCGCCCTGTATGAAAGCTGGGCGCTGCCGCTTGCGGTGATTCTCGTCGTCCCGATGTGCGTCCTCAGCTCGCTGGCGGGCGTGGCGTGGGCCAAGATGGATATCAACGTCTTCACGCAGATCGGCTTCGTCGTGCTGATCGGCCTGGCCTGCAAAAATGCGATTCTGATCGTCGAGTTCGCCCGCGCGCGACGGCACGAAGGCGTCCCGATCCGCGACGCCACCCTCCACGCCTGCGAACTCCGCCTGCGACCGATCATGATGACGTCGTTCGCCTTCATCCTCGGCGTCGTACCGCTGGTCGTCGCGCACGGCGCCGGCGCCGAAATGCGGCGGGCGCTCGGAACCGCCGTCTTCAGCGGGATGCTCGGCGTCACCTTGTTCGGGCTGGCCCTGACTCCCGTCTTCTTCTTCGTCATCGACTCGATCGCCGAATGGTCCTTCTTCAACAGCCCCGGCGTTCGCGCCGGCGGCGCAATCCTCCTGGACTGGTTGAGACTCGGTCCGGTCCGGCGCCTGTCGGCGCAACTGGGCCGACTGGCCTGGAAAGCGGCCGGGGTGCTCGACCGTCGACGCACGCCCGCTCCCCGAACGCCCGATCGACAGTCCGATTCCGCAGCCGATGAAGATGCTGGCTCCGAGCAGCTTCTGAAGCAGAGATAAGCTCCCCCGACGGACGGGGAAAGAGAGATTGAGGCGACAGCATGTTCTCGCAGTTCTTCATCGACCGGCCGATCTTCGCGTCCGTGCTCTCCATCGTCATCACTCTCGCAGGCGGCATTGCCGTCTTCTCGCTGCCGGTCACGCAGTACCCGGAAATCACTCCGCCGACCGTGGAAGTCTCCGCATTCTATCCGGGAGCCAACGCCAGCGTCGTCAGCGATACCGTCGCCGCCCCCATCGAGCAGCAGGTCAACGGCGTCGAGGGGATGCTCTACATGTCCTCGCAGTGCACCAACGACGGCGCCTACTCGCTGACGGTGACCTTTCGCCAGGGAACCGATCTCAATCTGGCGCAGGTGCTCGTGCAGAACCGGGTCGCGCTCGCGCAGCCGGTGCTGCCGACTCTCGTCACGCGCCGCGGCGTCACCGTCAAGAAAAAATCCCCCAGCGTGCTGATGATCGTCAATCTGTATTCCCCCGAGGGCAACCGCGACAACCTGTATCTCAGCAACTACGCGACCATCCAGCTTCGCGACGAACTCTCCCGCCTCCCCGGAGTCGGCGATATCACATTCCTGGGACAGCGCGACTACAGCATGCGCGTCTGGCTCGACCCCGACAAACTGTCGAGTCTCGACCTCAGCGCCAACGACGTCGTTCACGCCATCGAACAGCAGAACGTGCAGGTGGCGGCCGGCCAGATCGGCCAGCCGCCCGCCCCGTCCGACCAGGCGTTTCAATTCACGATGACCACGCTCGGCCGGCTCACCGACGCCACGCAGTTCGCGGACATGATCCTCCACTCCGATCCCGACGGTCGCATCATCCGGCTCAAGGACGTC
Organism: Planctellipticum variicoloris; assembly: GCF_030622045.1. Taxonomy (NCBI): domain Bacteria; kingdom Pseudomonadati; phylum Planctomycetota; class Planctomycetia; order Planctomycetales; family Planctomycetaceae; genus Planctellipticum; species Planctellipticum variicoloris. Next base: position 5,292,093 of record NZ_CP130886.1, read on the forward strand.
GCCCGCATCGAACTCGGGGCCCTCGGCTACGACCAGATGTGCACGCTCGACGGTCAGGCCTCGGTGGCCCTCTCCGTCTTTCAATTGCCCGGCTCCAACGCCCTCGACACCGCCGCCAGCGTGCGGAAGAAAATGGCCGAACTGCACACGCGCTTTCCCGACGGCGTCGACTACTCCATCGTCTACGACACCACTCCTTTCATTCAGGAGTCGGTCAACGAAGTCTTCTATTCGCTGCGCGACGCCGTCGTCCTCGTCGCCCTGGTCGTGCTGGTCTTCCTGCAGGGATGGCGGGCGGCGGTGATTCCGCTGATCGCCGTCCCGGTCGCCATTGTCGGCACCTTCGCCGCGATGGCCGCCTTCGGCTTCAGCCTGAACTCGCTCACCCTCTTCGGCCTGGTCCTGGCCATCGGCATCGTCGTCGACGATGCCATCGTTGTCGTTGAGGCGATCGAACATCACATCGAACACGGCATGTCGCCCCGCGACGCCGCGATTCGCGCCATGCAGGAGGTTTCCGGCCCCGTCGTCGCCGTGGCGCTGGTCCTGAGCGCCGTCTTCATTCCGTGCGTCTTCATTACCGGGATCGTCGGGCAGTTCTTCCAGCAGTTTGCTCTGACCATCGCCATTTCGACCGTCATCTCCGCGTTCAACTCCCTCACGCTCAGCCCCGCGCTCGCCGTCCTGCTCCTCAAGCCGCGAGTCGCCGGACACCACGAACCCCTGCCGCGGCTCGCGTTCCCGATCGCCGGCGCCGCTCTGGGCTATTTCTTCGGCGGACCGCTGCTGGAGCCGTGGCTCGCGCAACTGCCGGGATGGCCGGCGGCAGCGCTGGCGCCGTGGGTTGCGGCGGCGATCGCCCTGCTCGCCGCGCTGCTCCTCTCCCGACTGCTGAATCGACTGCTCGCCTGGTTCTTCTCGGTCTTCAACGCCGCCTTCAACGTGTCGACGGGAGTCTACGTCGGCACGATCGGCGCCCTGCTGCGGACGAATCTGATCGTGCTGGGACTCTACGGCGGCATGCTCTACGCCACCTGGCACGTCTTCGACGTGACGCCGACCGGCTTCATTCCCGCGCAGGACAAAGGCTATCTCCTCGTCAACGTCCAGCTTCCGGACTCCGCGTCGCTGAATCGGACGATCGCCACCATGAGCGACATCGACCGACTCGTCCGCAAGATTTCCGGCGTCAACCATGCCGTCGGAATCGCCGGCCAGTCGCTCCTGCTCGGCGCCAACGCGCCGAACTTCGGATCCTTCTATCTGATGCTGGACGATTTCCATCATCGCGCCCACGACGGGCTGACCGCCGACGTGATCGCCGTCAGTGTCAAGGAACTTCTCGACGAACAGATTCCCGACGCACTCGTCCATGTCCTCGGCGCCCCCCCCGTCGACGGACTCGGAACCGCCGGCGGCTTCAAACTCGTCGTCGAGGACCGGGGCGACAACGGCTCGGCCGCGCTGCAGCAGTCCAGTCACGCGATTGTGGACGAGGGGATGCAGACGCCCGAGCTCACGGCCCTGTTCACCAGCTTTCGCGCCGATACCCCGTGGCTGTTCCTCGATATTGACCGCTACGCGGCCAAAGCGATGGGAGTGTCGATCTCCGAACTGTTCAACACGCTTCAAGTCCACTTCGGATCGCTGTACGTCAACGACTTCAACCGCTTCGGCCGCACCTGGCAGGTCAACGTACAGGGCGACGCGGCCTATCGCATGCAGATCGAGGACCTCAAGCGACTCAAAGTCCGCAACGACGAGGGACATATGGTCCCGCTGGCCTCAGTGGCCACGCCGCACGAAACCAGCGGACCGGTGATGGTCGTCCGATACAATCTCTACCCCTCGGCGATGATCAACTTGAACGCGGCCCCCGGCTACAGCTCCGGGCAGGCTATCGATCGAATGCAGGCTCTGGCCAACGAAAACCTGCTCCCCTCCATGCGGGCGGAATGGACGGAACTGGCCTTTCTGCAGCTCGAAGCGGGAAACTCCGCGATGTACGCCTTCGTCCTGGCCGTCGTGCTCGTGTTTCTGGTCCTGGCCGCCCAGTACGAAAGCTGGGCGCTCCCGCTGGCGGTGATTCTGGTCGTGCCCATGTGCCTCCTCTGCTCAGTCGCCGGCGTGCTGTGGGCCCATCTGGACGTCAACATCTTCACGCAGATCGGTTTCGTCGTCCTCGTCGGACTCGCCTGCAAGAACGCGATCCTGATCGTCGAGTTCGCCCGAGCCCGGCACGACGCCGGAGAGTCCCGCCGAGCCGCCACCCTCGATGCCTGCCGTCTGCGACTCCGTCCCATCATCATGACCTCCTTCGCGTTCATTCTGGGCGTCGTGCCGCTGATGATCGGGCAGGGGGCCGGCGCTGAAATGCGGCGGACGCTGGGGACCGCGGTCTTCTGGGGCATGCTGGGAGTCACCCTCTTCGGCATCTTTCTGACGCCCGTCTTTTACTACGTCATCCAGTCGGTCACCGACTGGCGCTCGTCCCGCCGGACAACGCAGAGCTGAACGGCGCAGCCCGCAAGCACTCGCCGGCGTCACCGGTGCCGCGCTGTGCGGAAATTGCCGTTCCTCTGCGAACGCCCCGTCGCAGCAGGCCCGCCGCCCGGACTTCCCGTCGGTCAGGCAGATCGCATTCGGAGGCTCGACGCTGATCGAGCGGGGGCGGACGACCGTCACATCCGGTCCGGCGGCGATCGGGCAGGGAGCCCGCCATTCGTCACTCATCTCCCGCATTCTGCCCAGAACACGGTCGCCTCCTCCCCGGCCGAAAACTGCCCTCGCCCCGTTCCACGGTTTTCGTTATGAGTCCCCCGCTCACGGGAGCCCCCCGTCGCGTCCCGGTACGCACTCGCCAGGAACACTCGCCAGCATGGCCTCGGTCACGTCCAATCCGCCGCCCCTGACCTTCATCCACCACGTGGGTGCGGCGACGTTGTCCCTGGTCGAAGCCCTCGGCGATCTGGTGCTGTTCTTCCTGCAGATGCTCCGCTGGCTCTGCGTCCGCCTCCCCCGCGGCTCGGTCCTCTGGCCGACCCTCTACGAAATCGGCGTCCTCAGCGTCCCGGTGATCCTGGTGACCGGGCTCTTCATCGGCATGGTCCTCGCCGTGCAGTCCTACGACACGCTCCGGATCATGCACTTCGAAAGCCGTCTCGGAGCCGTCGTGAACGTCACGCTGGTCAAAGAACTCGGCCCGGTCCTCGCCGCCACGATGCTCGCCGGCCGCGTCGGCAGCGCGATCGCCGCCGAGATCGGCACGATGAAAGTCACCGAACAGATCGACGCCCTCCGCGCCCTCGGCGCCGACCCGATCGCCTACCTCGTCGTCCCGCGATTCCTGGCCTGCGTCTGCCTGATCCCCGCCCTGACAGTCGTCGCCGACGCCATCGGCATCTTCGGCGGCTGGATGGTCAGCGTCCCGCTCCTCGGCATCAGCAATCACTTCTTCTGGCATTACTCGGACGGCTTCATCACCGCCTTCGACTTCGTCACCGGCGTCCTGAAAAGCATTCTGTTCGGCGGCTGCATCGCCATCATTTCCTGCCACCGCGGCTTCCACTGCACCAACGGCGCCGAAGGGGTCGGCCGAGCCGCGACCCAGGCCTTCGTCTATTCGTTCATCGCCATCCTCGTCGTCGACTTCTTCGCCGGCATGATCCTGATCCGGATGTACTGGTGGCTCTTCCCCGCTCCCGTGTCGCTGCTGTAGGAGGGGCCTGAGCATGTCCGCACCCCCTCCCGCCCTCGAACTGCGCCATGCCACGCGCCGCTTCGGGACGCGGACCGTGCTGCACGACATCTCCTTCGGCGTTCACGTCGGCGAAGTCCTCGTCATCATCGGCGAGTCGGGCTGCGGCAAGAGCGTGACCACCAAGCTCCTCGCCGGCCTGCTCGAACCGTCAGAGGGGGAAGTCCTATGGGCCGGCCGGCCGATCGCCGACCGGACGCGCGACGAACTTCGCCGGGACCGCCTGCGGCTCGGCTACCTGTTCCAGGGGGCGGCCCTGTTCGACAGCCTCTCCGTCTTCGAGAATGTCGCCTTCGGCCTCCGCGAGAACGGCCGCCGCTCGAACGCCGAGATTCAACAGATCGTTGCCGAACGCCTGCGCGAAGTCGGACTCTCTCCCGATGTCGGGAAAAGCCGGCCGGCGGACCTGTCGGGGGGCATGCGCAAGCGGGTCGGCCTGGCCCGCGCTCTCGCCGTTTCGCCCGAAATCATCTTTTACGACGAGCCCACGACCGGTCTCGACCCGGTCATGAGCGACGTGATCAACGAGCTGATTCTGCAGACGCAGGCGCGGCACAACGTGACCAGCGTCGTCGTCACGCACGACATGAATACCGTCCGGCGGGTCGCGGATCGCGTCGTGATGCTCGAACCCTTCGCCCGGCTGTCCCAGGGCGATTCTCAAGTGATTTTCGAAGGGACGCCCGAGGAGGTCTTCGCCTCGACCGATCCCTGCGTCGGCTGCTTCGTCCGAGGCGAAGCGGGCGAACGACTCCGCGACCTGTTTGCCGCCTGAAATCGGCTGGGTGTTTTTATGAACGAACGACGTCTGCAGTTCCGCGTCGGACTCCTGGTCCTGGTCTCGATTTCGATCGGGACCGCTATGGCGATCCGCTTCGGCGACCTCCACAAACATCTCGAAGAGCAGTTCCCGGTCGTCGTCCAGCTTCCCTCCGCGGAAGGCCTCTACCCCTCGGCGCCGGTCACCATGTACGGCATCAAGATCGGCGACGTCGCCGACATCCAGCTCAACGAGAAGCGGGGGGGCGTCGATGTGATCGTCGGCGTGAAACAGGGGACCCGCATCCGCAAAGACAGCAAGGCCATCGTCGTCCGTACGCTCCTGGGCGAGACCTCGCTGGAATTCCTCTCCGGCGCCAGCCCGGAGTTTCTCGCTCCCGGCACGCGCATTTCCGGTCAGGCGGCGACAGATCCGCTGGCAATGGTCCAGCGGCTCGAAGCCCGCACGCTGCAGACGCTCGACGCCTTCGCCGCCACCAGCAACGACTGGCGACTGGTCGCCAAAAACCTCAACGGCCTGATGGATTCCAACCGGGGCGATCTGCGGCTGATCGTCGAACGGGCCGCCGAGTCCCTGCAGGAATTCACGGCGACGATGCACAACGCCAACACGATGATCGGCGAGGCCAACAAGATCGTCTCGAATCCCGCCGCGCAGCAGGCCCTCCAGCAGACGCTGACGTCGCTGCCGAAAATGGTCGAGGAAACCCGCCTGACGATCGCGGCCACGCGTCACGCGGTCGAAAACGCCAACCGCAATCTCGCCAACCTGTCGCAGCTCACCGAACCGGTCGGTCAGAAGGGGCCGCAGATCGTCGAGCGGCTCGACAACAGCCTCGCCAGCCTCGAATCGCTGCTGGGCGAACTCAACGCGCTGGCCCGCGTGGTGAACCAGGGGGACGGCACGCTGCAGCGGTTCGCCAGCGATCCCTCGCTGTACGAGAATATGGACCGCTCGGCCCAGTCGATGGCGGTCATCCTCCGCAACGCCGAGCCGCTGATCCGCGATCTCAAAGAGTTCAGCGACAAGATCGCCCGTAACCCGGAGATCCTCGGCATCGGCGGCGCCCTCCGCCCCAGCCCCGGCCACCGCGACATGGAGCTCCTCACCCCGGCCAAGACCCCCGCCGCCGCCACCACGACGCAAAAGTCCGGCCTCTTCCGCGGCCAGAACTGACGCCGTAGGGCAGGCTCCCGCCCGCCGATCTGGCCCCCGCTATCTCAAGGCCAGGGGATCGCCGCCCAGAACCACGAATTTAACGGCGGTTTCTGTCCTGTCTTGGCGTCTCCTTCCCCCGCCCCCGCTCGCACCGCGAGGGTTGAGATTTGCCCCGCATTCGACGAACATGCGGGCGGGCAATCTGCCCTGACTTGCCACTTTGACCAGGATCACCCCGCAACTGCCTGTTAAAGCCTTTCCAGCAAAGAGGTTCCGGCTCTGCCGGCGCCAGGTCGAATTCCCGTCGCAGGAGTCCCGGGAGTCCGTGTTGCCTCAGGCTGCAGTCGCGGCGATCCGTTCCCCGGACGCAACATGGTCGCCGAGCGCCTGAGCAAAACCTGGTTTAATCTCGTTCACGGGCGCAACATCGTCTACAACCAGTGCTGGGAAGATCCCCGCCTGGATCGCGTCGCTCTGAACCTGACCGCGAACGACCGCGTGGTGGTCATCACCTCCGCCGGCTGCAACGCGCTCGACTACGCGCTCGCCGGAGCCGGCCACGTCCACGCCGTCGATATGAACCCGCGCCAGAACGCCCTGCTGCAGCTCAAGCTCGCCGCCGCCCGGCATCTCGACTACGAAGACTACTGGCAGATTTTCGGGCGCGGTCGGCACGAGAACTGGGACACGCTCTACCCGCGGCACCTCCGCAAGAACCTGCCGAACGACGCCCGTGTCTTCTGGGACCGCAAGGGCCAGCTCTTCTCCCCGCAGGGGCGCGGCCGGTCGTTCTACTTCCGCACGACCTCCGGCACGTTCGCCTGGCTGGTGAATACGTACATCGACCGGGTCGCCAAAATGCGCGACTCGGTCAACGCGCTCCTCGCCGCCGACAGCGTCCAGCAGCAGAAAGACATTTACACCGAGTACAAGCTCGCCGCCGCCCTCTGGAAGCCGATGATCCGCTGGGCCATGCGACGGGATATCACCCTCTCGCTGCTCGGCGTTCCCGCGTCGCAGCGGAAGCACATCGACGACAGCTATCCGGGCGGGATCCTGCAGTTCGTCATGGATCGCGTCGAAGCGGTCTTCACGAAACTCCCTCTCAAAGACAACTATTTCTGGCGGGTCTACCTGACCGGCGAGTACACGCCCGACTGCTGCCCCGAATACTGCAAACCGGAAAGTTACCAGGCCCTTCGTAACGGCGTCGCCGACCACGTGACGACGCATACCAACTCGGTCCTCGGTTTCCTGAAGCAGAGCGAGCACCCGGTCACGCGGTTCATCCTGCTCGACCACATGGACTGGCTGACCCGCGACCCGGCGAAGAAGATTCTCACGGAGGAGTGGCAGGGGATCATCGACCGGGCCGCTCCGAACGCCCGCATTCTCTGGCGCAGCGCCGGCCTCCAGGGGGACTTCGTCAACACGCTCAAGGTCCAGGTCGACGGCCAGCCGCGCGAAGTCGGCAGCCTGCTGCACTACAACCCGTCGCTGGCCAACGAGCTGCACAGCAAAGACCGAGTCCACACCTATGGCAGCTTCTGCATCGCGGATCTGAAGCGGTAGGGGAGCGAGCAGCGAATAGCGAATAGCGAGTAGCCAGAGAAGTGGGCTTATCGCGGATCGCGGATCGCCAGAGGCCCCCAGCGTTTGTTTTCTCCGACGCCCAACTCCAGGCTCTCGTCTCTCGACTCCTCCGACCTTCCGCCTCTGAACGTACGACGGACGGGGCTGTTCCGCTCCGGTCCTCTCTGCGATCTCCTCCGGCCTCTGCGTCTCCGCGAGAAATCTTCCGCATTTTTCGAATTTCCCCGAAAACTGCTCTTGCACGACAGACGAACCAGTGTCAGCGTGTCCTCTTGTCGGGTGCGAGGCGAGCTGGATCCACGGCGCGGACGGCCGCGCTGCTCGAGCGCACAATCCCGGCTGCGGGCCTGATCAGGGCCCAGGGGGGACTTCTCGAAAGGGAGGTCCCAGGGCGCACTTTGTGCGCGCATTCCTCGGCGTCGAGTCTTCCCGTTGCGTCCCCGCGCAAGGTCAGACCTGATCCAGTGCCAGCCGAAAGACGGGGCGGGAGCGGTTGATTCAGGACCGTTCCCGCTCTGTCCTGGCCGGCCAACTTGAACCCTCCGTCAAGCGAACTCCCCGAGTCCCGCCCGGCGCCCCCGTGCGCGCAACAATCCCGTCACTTTGCACTTTTCATTTTGCATTTTTCACTTTGCACTGTCATTCGCTGCCCCCCGCGATCAAACCTCCAAGTCCCGCGAAGGCGCCGCCGCGATGGCCGCCCGCACTGTATCCGTTCCCAGCCATCACGACGAGTGCCCCGAGATCCCGAGCGCCTTGATCCGCGAGGCCAGCGTCGTCGGTTTCATGCCCAGTCGCTCCGCGGCGCCGTCGGGGCCGTAGATCCGTCCGGCGGTCGCCCGCAGGGCCGCGCGGAGATTGTTCGCCTCGAACTCGCGCAGCTCCGCAGCCGTCAGAATCCGTTCGGACCCATCGGCCGCTGTGTTCGCCGCCGGCCGCTGCGTCGGATCGGAGGGGAGCTCCAGCCGCAGTCGGCCGTCCGTCGCGCCGATCGAAGCCCGCTCCAGCACATGCTGCAGTTCGCGGACGTTGCCGGGCCAGTGATATGTCTGCAACTGCTGCACGTTGGCCAGCGTCAGCCGCGGACGTCGCCGCCCCAGCTTGCGGGTCAGCCGTTCCAGAAACTGCTCGGCGAGCAGCGGAATGTCTTCCACGCGATTGCGGAGCGGCGGCAGCTCGATCGGAAACACGCTCAGCCGGTAATACAGATCCTGCCGGAATCGACCCGCTTCGGACTCGTCCCGCAGCTTGCGGTTCGTGGCGGAGATCACGCGAACATCGACTCGCCGCGTCCGCTCGTCCCCCACCCGCTCCAGCTCGCCTTCCTGCAGCACGCGGAGCAGCTTGGCCTGCAGGTCGAGCGGAATCTCGCCGACTTCGTCGAGAAACAGCGTGCCGCCGTCCGCCAGCTCGAACCGCCCGGCCCGATCGCGCAGCGCTCCCGTAAACGAACCCTTCGCGTGTCCGAAGAACTCGCTCTCGTAGAGTTCGCGCGGGACGGCGGCGCAATTAACTTTGATGAACGGCCGGTCGGCCCGCTGACTCCGGCGGTGCAGCTCGCGCGCCACCAATTCCTTGCCGGTGCCGCTCTCGCCGAGGATCAGCACGGACGAGTCGGTTGGCGCGACCAGATCGATCTGCCGCGCGACGGCCTGGAGAGCCGGACTCTGTCCCACCAGTTCGCCGTACGACGCCCCCTGCTGGACTTCTTCGCGCAGGTAGGCGTTCTCCTGCTCCAGCCGCTTCTTGAGCGACTCGATTTCTTCGAGCGCGCGGGCGTTGGCGATCGCCGCCGCCAGATGATCGGCGATCATCCGCAACCACTCGAAACAGGCCGGGCCCGGCTGTTCGCGCGCGAAGAGTCCCATCACGCCCAGCACCTCTCCTCGATGGACCAGCGGATGTCCCGCGAACGACGTGATCCGCTCGTCCCGAACCCACTGGGGGCTGGCCACCCAGGTCTGGTCCTGTTGCAGATCGGGGACTTCCAGCGACTGTCCCGTGCGGGCGATGTGCCCGACCTTGCGGATGCCGATCGGAAACCGCCGATAGCCGCCGTTCAATTGGTCCCACGCCATGCCCGGAGCCGCGAGCGACTTCCCGGCGCTGGCGACCAGGTGCAGGCACTGTTCGCGGCTGTCGCACTCGCCCGCCAGCCGGCACTTTGCGCAATCCCCGGCGAAGGGGGGCTGGAGCAGCCAGATCCGCACCAGCGCCACCGTCGGCCCTTCCGCCAGCCGACGAACCGCCAGGGGGAGCAGGTCTGGCAAATGGTGCCGGCCGGCCAGCTCCAGCAGGACCTGCCTCGGATCACCCAACAGCGGCGAAGTACCGGATGATGTTGTCATCGCGTGAAATTAACGAGTTTTCGTGGTGCGTCAACGAATTTTCGTTCTACAACGAAATATCGTTGACGTCAGAAAAAAGCCAGACAAATCGTAACCAGTTAATTCATATATGGTTGTGGCATTTCTCGGAGACTGGCACGGAACGTGAATCTATCGGCCAGCACCACCGACGAGAAGTTCGCTCGGTCTGGAAAACGTGTTCGACAGTCTCACGCCAAGGAACAGATCATGTCCCGCATTCCTCAGATCGCTCCCGAATCCGCCACCGGCAAGGCCAAGGATCTTCTCGACGCCGTGAAGGCCAAACTGGGCCTCGTTCCCAACATGACCCGGGCCCTGGCCAACTCGCCCGCCGCCCTGGAAGGCTACCTGGGCCTGAGCGGTGCGCTCGGCAAGGGGACGCTCTCCGCGAAGTACCGCGAGCAGATTTCGCTGACGGTCGGCCAGGCCAACAACTGCGACTACTGCCTCGCCGCCCATTCGACGATCGGGAAGATGGTGGGACTGACACCCGATCAGATCCGCGACAGCCGGCAGGGGATGTCGGTCGATCCGAAGACCGACGCCCTGCTCGGCTTCGCCCGCAAGGTGGTCGACCAGCGCGGCAGGGTGTCGGACGCCGATCTCGACGCCGTCCGCGAAGTCGGCTTCGACGATGCAGCGATCGCCGAGGCGGTCGCCAATGTGGCGCTGAACATCTTCACAAACTACTTCAACCATGTCGCCGACACCGACATCGATTTCCCGAGGGCCGAGCCGCTGGCGGACTCCCAGGAAACGTGCTCGACGTCCGCCTGCCACAATCAGGTAGCCTGACCGACCCGTCACAACTCCGGAGCCCGGCGGCTCATTCCCGAGCCGCCGGGCTTCGGTCGCGCGGGACGGGAATCGTTCTCATCCCGCAGCCAACCGCACTTCCTCCGAAGGGGAAACTCATGGTCCGCGTTCTGTCGGCATTTTTGTTCGTCGCCCTGTCGGCCGTTGTCTCCAGTTCCGTCAGCAGCGGTGCGGAGCCCCGACCGCCGGCCACCGTCGTTCACAAGACGGTCAAGGTTGGCGACCTCGACATCTTTTACCGCGAGGCCGGCCCGAAGGAGGCTCCGACGGTCCTGCTGCTGCACGGTTTTCCGACCAGCTCGCAGATGTTCCGCAACCTGATCCCCGCGCTCGCGGACAAGTACCACGTCGTCGCTCCGGACTACCCGGGCTACGGACACAGCTCGATGCCCTCCCGCGACCAGTTCGCTTACACCTTCGACAATCTGGCGCAGGTCATCGAAGGGTTCACCGAGAAGATGGGTCTGCAGCGCTACGCCCTGTACGTCCAGGACTACGGCGCCCCGGTCGGTTACCGCCTTGCCGTCGCTCATCCGGAGCGGGTCACAGCCTTGATCGTGCAGAACGGGAACGCCTATGAGGAAGGGCTCGATAACGACTTCTGGAAGCCGGTCAAAGCCTACTGGCAGGCTCCGAAAGACCCGGCAAAACGCGACGCCCTCCGCGGGATTCTGACCTACGACGCGACGAAGTGGCAATACACGCACGGCGTCCCGAACCTCGAGCTCGTCAGTCCGGACGGCCCGGCTCACGACCAGTTCCTGCTCGACCGTCCGGGGAACGACGAGATCCAGCTCGACCTGTTCCTCAGCTACGGCAGCAACCCGCCTCTGTACCCGCAGTGGCAGGAATACTTCCGCCGGCGCCAGCCGCCGACGCTGATCGTCTGGGGCCGGAATGACCAGATCTTTCCCGCCGCGGGGGCCGAACCGTACAAGCGGGATTTGAAGACGCTGGAGTTCCATCTGCTCGACGCCGGGCACTTTGCGCTGGAGACCAGCGGCGAGGAGATCGCTGGGCGGATGCGGGAGTTCCTGGGCAAGCATGTCGGCCCGAAATAACTGCGATCGATGGTCGCGGCGCTTCCGGTTTCGGGAGCGCCGCGGCATTTTCACCGGCGAGAACTCACTCCGCTTCGTTCGAAGGACGTTCCGATGCGAGAGCACCCCAGCGACGTCGCATTCACGCCGGCCGTGAAGGCGATCCAGTCTCAAAAAGGTTCCAGGTCAGATTATGCACGGATGGAACAAGGCCGTGGCTGGCGGACCGTCGTCACTCCCGATCTGGCCGAATTTCTCGCCAAACTCGACATGTTCTACCTGGGAACGGCGAACGCCGAAGGCCAACCCTACATCCAGTATCGTGGCGGCCCGCTCGGCTTCCTGAAGGTTCTGGACGAGCATACGCTCGGCTTCGCGGACTTCGGCGGCAATCGACAGTACATCACGCTCGGCAATCTGGAGGAGAATTCCCGAGCGTTCCTCTTCCTGATGGACTACGCCAACAGCCGCCGGATAAAAGTCTGGGGGACGGCCCGAATCGTTGACAATGACGCGGAACTGCTGCAGCGGCTCACAGATCCAGCCTATCCCGGTCGCGTCGAGCGGGCCATTTTGTTTTCGATTGACGCCTGGGACATCAACTGCCCCCAGCACATCCACCGGCGGTTCGCTCAGCGGCAGATCGCCCCGGTCATCGAGCAGCTTCAGCAGAGAATCGCGGAGCTGGAGTCCGAAGTCGAGCACTTGAAGTTGAAGTCCTCGATCGTCAAATGACCTCGAAGGGGAATCTGGCCATGCAGTTCGATCGGAACGACACAACGCTGGTCGTCGCGGGATGATGCGAGGCAGAGCTCGATGTTGCAGCGCCCGACCCTGGCATGAGCGCCACAATTGTTCGCGGCGAAATCTCGAAACCTTCCCAGCTCGATCAGCTCTTCACGAAGATCCGCGGAGGATCTGATCGAATCGACGCCTGCATTCCTGTCGATACGCCCGTCCGGGAGTTCGCCCGCTCCGTCGGGCCCCATTCCCCCTGACAGTTTCACAGATTTCCGCACTCCTGCCGCCCGGCGGTTCATCGAACAGGAAGTCGCCTGTGTGCGCCCGCGGAACCCTCGCGCGGCGATTGAGCCGCCGGTACGCCGTCCGCGAACTTCTCGCGAATTCGTCAGGGAGTTTTCGCCCGCGGCAGCGCCAGATCGACCGGCGCCGAACCGTCAAGCACCAGCTTCGCCCGAATCTGCGACAGAATCTGCCGTACGGCGTCGGCGTGAAAACGTCCCAACGTCAGGCGACGCGATTCCGCATAGGACAGGGGACCCCGGCGGGCATCGTCCTGAATCTGCCGCGCAAGCTGCACAAAGCGGTCCGCCGCGCCTCGCGCCGCCGTGACCCGCCCCTGTCGCTCCTGCTCCGCCTGATCCAGCGCCTGCCGGGCATCGGCCCGAGCGACGGCCAGAGCCTGTTCCCCCTGCGTCCGCGCATCGCTGATCATCTTCGACATATCGGCCCGCGCGTTCGACACGTCCAGAAAATCGGCCTTCACGCGCAACGGCGGCTCCACGCCGTCGATCGTCACCTGGTCGATTTCGAGTCCCAGCCGTTCCTCCGCAACCCGCTGGCGGACATCCGCGAGCAGTCGCGCGTTCAGAACCGCCAGCCCCGCCGTCTGTACGAAATCCACGCCGCTCCGCCCGACGAGATCCGCAACCGTCGCCTCGACCAGCAATCGAAGTCGCGCCTCCGGTTCCGTCTGCCGGAACAGATAATCCTCCAGATGCTCTTCCGCCAGACGGTATTGCACGGCGATCCGCACGTGCAGCAGATTCTTGTCCCCCGTCAGAAAGGCGGGCCGCGCTTCCAGGACGTCTGGCAGCCGGTCTGCCGAAACTGCTGTTTCCGCACCGAGAATCAGCGTCCGCGCCGCAGTGACGTTGACCCGGTCCACTCTGGCCAGCGGCCACGGCAGATCCCAGTGCAGTCCGCTCGCCTGGGGCTGAGGGAGCATCCGGCCGAATCGCCGTACGACGGCCTTTTCGTCCGCCGGGACGACGAAGGTTCCGCTGGCCAGCCAGCCGACCACCAGCAGGCCGCAGAGTCGCGGAAACCACGTCACGGTCGAGTTTCCGGTGCAGGTTTCTCGACGGTCGCTCGACCGGCCGCAGGCAGGCCCTCTGTCAGCAGTTTCAGGAGCTGGCTGGAAGCCGACAGAACCAGCGTCGTGTTCTCGCCCAGCACCTGCTTCGTCGTTTCCAGGCTCTGCAGCAGCGCCGCGAACTCGGGGTCCTCCGCGTGGGCCGCATTCAGAATCCGCAATGCGTCCGCCTCGCCCGCACCCCGAATTTTCTCGGCGTCCGACTGCGCCCGCGCGAGCAACTCTCCCGCCTGGCGGTCCGCCTGGCTGCGGATCATCCGGCTCTCGGCCAGTCCCGCGCTGCGATACCGCTCGGCGATCTTCTGCCGCTCGCTCTTCATCCGTTCAAAGACCGCCTGCTGGTTGCCTGCGGGCAGATTCAGCCGGCGAATCCTGACGTCCACGACTTCCAGCCCCCACTGCTCGAGAAGCGGTCGGGGCTCCTCCGGTCGCTGCTGCAATTCCGCCTTCACCCGTCCTGACAGTTCGGCCAATGGGCCGTCCCCCCCGCCCGGGGCGGCTTCCGAATCCGCGGCCGATAGCAAATCCGCCAGATCCACCTGGCCCACCTGCGTCGTCACGATCGACTGCAATCGGCTTCCCAGTCGGAGCGTCGCCACGTCCGTCGCTCCCAGGCTCCGGAAGAACCGCACGACCGGCCGCTCCTGCAAAGAGACGCCCTCCGCGGACTCCGCAACCTTCCAGCCGATATAGGACTCGACGACAATGTTCTTCCGATCCCGCGTAAAGACCTCGCGGCCCGGCGGCGCTGCAAGCTGCAGCCGACGGTCGAACCGTCGCTTCGACTCGACGGGCCACGGCAACTTGAAATGCAGCCCGCGATCGGCGGGACGATCGTAAACCTGCACGATTCGTCCGAGCCGCTCGACGATCACAAACTCGGTCTCATCCACCATCACCAGGCACGTCGGGATGGCCGCCAGAACAAGTATCGCGAAGCCGCGCACGAACCAGTTCCGCCCCCGGCCGGGGAGCGAAGCAGCGTTACTTGCGTGGGAACTCGACATGCGGGCGACCTTCCGGACAAATGAGGTCCCGATTGTAGGGCCGTCGCCGATGCAGCCGCAATCAGCCGCCCGGCAGTCCCGGACAAATCGCGGCGATCCATCGCAACTGCCGTCAGAGTCACTGGTTACGCACCTTACATCTATGCGACGGCCTCGTTTCAGCCCCCCGAACGGGAGTGCGTGAACGCATTTTCCGTCCCGATTCCCTCCAGGATCTTCCGGCTGTTCTGCGGCAACGTGTTGACGGACTTCAGCTTGAGAGATAATACTGGCGCGGCCCCGTTGGACCCTGCCAGTTTCGACGAAGCGGACCATTTGGTCGTTTCGTCCGAAAGTGCCGATCAGCTCTCGTGAACGGGTTCAAAGTCAGCGGCCTCCCGACGTCCTCATCTGATCGCTGAAAGATGAGACGCCAGGCGAGCCGCATTCGCGTCGTTATTTGGAAGGAGATGGCACCCATCGAAACCACGCATCGTGTGAACGATCAGATCCGCCTGTCCCCGATCCGGGTGGTGGATCAAGAGGGGAAAATGCTGGGGGTGATTCCAACCTCCGAGGCCCAGCGACTGGCGTTTGAAGCCGGACTGGATCTCGTTGAGGTGGCGCCGAACGAGCGCCCCCCCGTCTGCCGCATCATGGACTACGGCAAGTTCAAGTACGAACAGAAGAAAAAGCACTCGACGAACACCAAGCAGCATCAGGTGCAGATCAAGGAAATCCGCCTGCGGCCGAAAATCGGCGAGCACGACATCGAGTTCAAGGTCAAGCAGGCGCGCGAGTTCCTCGGCCACAAGGACAAGGTGAAATTCAACGTCATCTTCCGCGGCCGCGAAAACGCCCACCATGATCGCGGACGCCAGATGCTCGCCGAGATCATTGAGGTGCTCCAGGATGTCGCCAAGGTCGAGAAGCCGCCCGGAATGGACGGCGGGCGAAGCATGAGCGCCATCCTTTCGCCGAAAAGTTGAAGGGACGGTTGCGGTAATTCCTTTTTGTGCAAGGAGTTATCGCGGCTCCGATTGCCCGGCGTCGGACGCTGCGGATTTTTCCATCGCTCGGTGGAAATCCGGCGCAGACCTGCATTATACTCACCGGTTCCCGCGGGTCGGACCGGCGGGTCATTGTGTTGATAGACAACTTCGGCCTCGCCCGATTCGCAGGCCGCGACGATGATGCTCGGGATCGCTCTTCGCGTTCCCGGAAGGATGTTGAGAAAATGCCGAAGCAGAAGACCCACAAAGGGATGGCCAAGCGGTTCAAAGTGACCGCGAGCGGCAAGATCAAGTGCAAAAGCCCGTTCCGGGGTCACCTGCTCAGTCATAAATCCGGCAAGCGGAAGCGCCAGCTCCGTGGCGATACCGTGCTCACGAAGTGGGAATCGGTCATGGTCCGCGACGCCCTGCGTCCCGGGGTCTGATACGTTTCGCCTCCCCTGCCGTTCACTGTAATCGCCTTGCACAGGTCCTCGAAACATGCGTATTTGCTTCAGTGTCGCCCGTCACCGCTCCCACAAGCGGCTCTTCCGCGAAGCGAAGGGCGGCTTCGGCGCCCGTAAGAACCTGCTGCGCACGGTCAAGGAAGTTGTCGTTCGCAATCGCTGCTTCGCCTACCGCGACCGCCGCAATCGCAAGCGAGATTTCCGCTCACTCTGGATCATCCGCATCAAGGCGGCCGCCGAAATGCGCGGCGTGACCTACTCGCGGTTCATTCACGGCCTGACCCTCGCCGGTGTCGGACTGAACCGCAAGGCGCTGAGCGAGCTGGCCATCCATCAGCCGCTCGTCTTTGACGAAATCGCCACGCTGGCCAAGAACGCCCTCGCCGCCAAGAAGCAGCCGGCCCCCGTCGCCTGAGTGCGGCCAGACTGCAGAAACCTGTGAATTCTCCGGCGAGACGGTCTTCGGGCCGTCTCGCCGCTTTCGTATCGCCACCTCCGACGGACTGCAGGACCGACATGGAGATTCTCGAAGCCTTCGCCAGCTACGAGCGGGAAGCTCTCGCAGCCATCGACGCCGCCGCGTCGGCCGACGCCCTCGAAGCCGCCCGGATCGAGTTTCTCGGCAAGAAGCAGGGGCGCCTCAAAGACGTCCAGGGGCTGCTCGGAAAGGCCAGTCCCGAGGAGCGCCCCGTCGTCGGCAAACGCTTCAACGAAATCAAGGATGCGGTGACGCTCCGCTGGGAAACCCGCCAGCAGGAGCTCTGCCGCCCGAAAGCGATGGCGACCGCCATCGACCTGACTCTGCCGGGCACGCCTGTCCGGCTCGGTCGCCGGCACCCTCTCACGCAGACCATCGACGAGTTCAAGGACATCATGGCCCGCTTCGGCTTCGAAGTCG
Organism: Planctellipticum variicoloris; assembly: GCF_030622045.1. Classification (NCBI taxonomy): domain Bacteria; kingdom Pseudomonadati; phylum Planctomycetota; class Planctomycetia; order Planctomycetales; family Planctomycetaceae; genus Planctellipticum; species Planctellipticum variicoloris. Next base: position 5,309,066 of record NZ_CP130886.1, read on the forward strand.
CCGACGGCCCCGAGCTCGAAGACGAGTGGCACAACTTCCAGGCTCTCAACATCCCCGACGATCACCCGGCCCGCGATCCCCTCGAAAACTTCTACCTGTCGACCGCCTCCACGGCGAACGCCGAGCCGATGCTTCTCCGCAGCCAGACGTCGACCGTACAGATCCGCATCATGGAGCAGCGCCAGCCCCCGATCCGCATTGTCTCGGTCGGCCGCGTCTACCGCCCCGACACCATCGACGCCACCCACTCCTGCATGTTCCACCAGATGGAAGGCCTCATGCTGGGCCGGGACGTGACGATGGCCTCCCTCAAAAGCGTCCTCCGGATGTTCGCCACGGCGTACCTCGGCGGCGACGTCGAAGTCCGCTTCCGCCCGTCGTTCTTCCCGTTCACGGAGCCTTCGGTCGAAGTCGACGTCCGCTGGAAACACGGCTGGCTGGAACTGGGCGGAGCCGGCATGGTCGACCCGAACGAGCTGACAGCCATCGGTTACGACCCCGAAGAAGTCAGCGGCTTCGCCTTCGGCCTGGGGATCGAGCGCTTCTGCATGCTCCGCCACGGTATCAGCGACATCCGCAACTTCTACTCGAACGATTTGCGGTTCCTGGGGCAGTTTTGAGGGAGCGGAAAGCCGGAAGCGGAAAGCGGAGAGCCGCGAAGAAGACCAAAGACATGCAATGTCGGAGCGTTCTTGTCTGCGATACCCGAATCCCGATGCCCGATACCCGCCGCCCCAGCGCACAAAAGTATCCATCATTTTCCCCGTCTCCAACACTTCGCGCCCTGCGGCGCGGCCGATATACTTCATGGTCCGCTGCTGAGCGGTCTGGATTGTCGTTTGTTCCGGGGCTGAGATTCCCTCGAAGGAGGACTTTGTGGTCAAGTTGCGTCTGCGCGAGAACGAGTCGATTGGCGATGCTGTGAAGCGATTTCGTAAGCTGGTGGAGCATGCCGGGATCAAGAAGGAAATGCGCCGCCGGGAATACTACGAAAAGCCCAGCGAAACCGCCCGCCGCTCGCGCCGCCGCGCCGAACGCCGCGCACGCATTCAGCGCATGGTCGCCGGCAGCTAAGGCTGCCAACGGACCGCGTGCCGATGCTCGGCGAGCTGGGAATCGCGAAGCTCCGTTCCGAGAAATTCGCACCGCCGAGACGGCTGTGGCACGCAGACAGAGATCCGCCGGAGTTCCAATGACTCCGGAATGCGACGTTCAGCAGCGACTCGCAGAGATCTGAAACAGGCCGGTCACCCCGGCCTGTTCCCATTTCCGGGGAGCCCGTCTCCCGAACTCGCCGCCGGATTGGGTGTCATTCCCGACAGGCTGCCTCTCGGGCGCCCTCCGCCGGGTAGAATGCTCGCGGGATTCGATGTTCTCTGGTGGTCCCGCGATGCCGTACGTCTTCTTTCTGGTGATCTGCTTCATCTGGGGCAGCAGCTTCATCCTGATGAAAAAGGCGACCCTCTGGCTGTCGCCGATCAGCGTCGGCTGCTGGCGCGTCGTCGCCGGCGGCCTCGTCCTGCTGGCTCTGTTCTGGCTCTGGAGGCAACGGGCTCACGTCCGCCGGGCCGACTGGTTCCCGCTCCTGGGCTGCATCGTCCTGGGCTTCGCCTGGCCCTATTGTCTGCAGCCGGAAATCATCGCGCGCCACGGCAGCGCCTTCGTCGGCATGACCGTCGGCTTCACCCCGCTCCTGACCGTTCTGTTCTCGATCCCCATGCTCGGCATCCTCCCCACCACCCGGCAGACGGTCGGCGTGATCGGCGCCCTCGTCTGCCTGGGTCTGCTGATGTGGGACGGCGTGCAGCGCGAGATTCCCTGGACCGACGTACTGCTGGCCTTCTCGGTCCCGGCGACCTACGCCCTCACGAACAACTGGATCCGCCGCTCGCTGATGCACGTCCCCCCGCTGGAACTGACGCTCGTCTGCCTGCTCGGCAGCGGCCTCCTGCTGCTCCCTCTCGCGATGGCCGTCCCCAACACGCGTCCGGTCGTCGCCGATCAGTGGGCCTGGTCGCTGGCCGCCGTGATCACGCTGGGCGTGCTCGGCACCGGCCTGTCGACCTGCCTCTTCATGCACCTGGTGCAGACGCAAGGCCCCCTGTTCGCCGGCATGGTGACCAATCTCGTCCCGATCGGCGCCATCCTCTGGGGCTGGGCCGACCACGAACAGGTCACCCTGCTGCAGGTCTCAGCCGTCCTGGGGATCGTCGCCATGGTCAGCCTGGTCCAGTTCGGCTCGGCCAGGCCGCGCGTTCGACCTGTCGACGAGGACGCACTGGCCGAGATTTCCGAGCCAGTCATCGCCCCCCAGCCGCAACTGGCGTGCTGTCCGGAAGACTGCTGAGACGCCAATTTCGGGTGGCACTGGTGGCCTTCAGCCACCAGTGCTCTTTCCGCCGTCGAAGGACCGCCGACTGCCTGTCGACGCGAAACCTCAGCCGGGCGAAGGCGCGGATTGGTCGTCAAAAGGCCGGTGCTGGAGACGTTGAAACGGTCGGTCGGCGACTTGAACCCTGAAGCGGGCAAAGGGCTGTCGCCACGGGTGAAACGGTGTCCGCCGTCAGGCGGACGGAGTGCAACTCTTAACAGACACCTGGCCGTTGAGCAGCCAGCATCTGGTGAAACATCTTCGAAGTTCGCACCGGTGAAGCGGGCGGAGATTTCGATCACGCTGATCCCGACTCGCATTTTCAACCTCTCCTCGACTTTCCTCCCGGGCGAGGAGATTCGAAAGGGAAGTGGCGTCTGAGCGATCGTGTCGATATCGAATTTCGAATATTGCGTTTATTGCTTCTGATGCGATTGCCCAGTAGAATTCTCATCAAGAGGAGAATGAATCATGGCGAACTCGCTCAGCGATCTCCCGGAGACTGTCACGCCAACCCCGGATGAGACGGTGTTAGCGCAGGAGTGCAGCCGACGGCTTGCGCGGTTCGTGGGGACCAGGTCGATAAAACCGTTGCGTTTCCGTATTCAGTCGGAAGGCGCTCCCGAAGAGACGGTTTCCCTGCCTGCGTCCGCATTTCGGTTGCTGAACGACATTCTGACGCAAATGGCCCAGGGAAATGCAGTCACCTTGATTCCAGTCCACGCCGAGCTGACCACTCAGCAAGCCGCCGACCTCCTCAACGTCTCCCGCCCATTTCTGGTCGAGCAACTGGAAAAGGGAGAGATCCCTTACCGAAAGGTCGGCAGTCATCGCCGGGTCCTCTTTCGGGACCTGATGGACTACAAGCGGACGATGGACAGGAACCGCCTCAAAGTCCTCGACGAATTGTCGGCCCAGGCCCAGGAACTCGGCCTGGGTTACTGAGATGAGCCGTTTCACCGTCCTGTGCGACGCGTGCGTCCTGTATCCGGCTCCACTGCGCGACCTGCTGATTTCTTACGCTGATCGTCGTCCTGTCTATCAGCCTCTGGAACGGCGAAGCGCAGCCGGACTATGTCTGGGGGCTGGTGTTTGCCGTCGTCGCCTGGCCGGTTGTGCTGGGGCTGATGTGGCTCGGCTGGCGACAAGACGAACGGGCGGCCGTGCAGCACGCGATCGAGGCTCTGACCGATCCGGAGCGGCTCCGGCGGAAGCGGGCCGGGTATCGCCGGGGAACGCTGGTGGTGGTCGCCCTGCTGGCAGCGGGCTGCGTCTGCGCGGGAGGACGGGGCTGGCTGCTCAACGACCTGCCGGCGCAGTACGTGGGATACTTTTTGTATGCATTCGCCGGGGCGGGAATGCTGGGGGTGAATGTCTGGTACGGCGGCCCGCTCGATCCGCGGCTCGATCCGTCGGCGTTGATGGTCGAGACTGACGATTCCGAAGCGGTTTGAAGTCTCCTTTCCAAGAGAGCTTCTGCGATGTCCCGACCCCAGAGCCATCGTCGATGCGCCGGCAGTTCGGCGAACAACGCTGGGCGGCTGACTGCGCTTGGTGCGGCGATCTTCCTGACCGCCGTTGGCTGCGAGAGTCGCCCAGAACACAAAGCCGACCGTACGACAACGCTCGACAAGTCCTCGATCCCGGCAAGCTATCGTCCGCTCTTCGAGGGCGGCCTCAGCTTCGAGGAAGTGGAATCTCTTCGAGCGTTCCTGCCATACAAATCGATCACTCTGAGTCGCAGTCCGTGCTTCGGGGACTGCCCGGTCTACGATGTGACGCTGCACAGCGACGGGAAAGCCCGCCTGACGGCGACCCAGCATCTTGACGAGATCGGCACGTTTGAGGGAGAAGTGAATATCTTCAGTTTCGGCAAACTCTGCTATCTCATGGATCGGCTGGGGTTCTCAAAGTTCCAGCCGCAGTACGATGCAAATTCGATTGACTCTGCCACAGTCACGATTACCGCTTCGACGAAAGACGGCGAGATCGTTGTCAGCGACTACAGCGAAATCGGCCCCATCGAGCTATGGGCCATTCAGCAGACGATCGACAACATTCGCCATGAAATCCAGTGGCGTCGGGTCGATGATCCGGAAACACCGGCAGCGAAGTGATTTCCCGGGTCGTCGCGGACTCCGACCCGGCCACCCCGTCAGTCCAACGCGCGCCGGCCCCTCGCAACGCACCGAGAGCCGGACTTGCCGCTCTATTCGCTTTGCGGCAGCGGCACCTGTTCCCGGGTCATGAGGTACGCGAACAGGTCGCGAATCTGCTCCAGCGAGTACGGCTGCAGCAGGTTCTCCGGCATCAACGACAGCGGCACCGTCTTGCGCTCTTCGACGTCGCCCAGATCGACCGCCACCGTGTCGGTCGCCGTGCGCAGCGTCAGCGCGTTACCGGTCTCACTGAGGACCAGCCCGTTGAGCACCCGACCGTCTTCGAGAGCCAGCACCGTCATGCGGAAGTCGGCCGAGACGACGGCGCTCGGATCCACGATGTTCTCCAGCAAGTAATCCAGATTGCTGCGGTTCGCCCCGGTCAGATCGGGCCCCGCCGTCTTCCCTTCGCCGAAGAACTTGTGACACGCCGTGCAGGTTTTGGCAAACAGCGCCCGGCCGGCGCTGCGGTCCCCTTGCGCCAGCACGTCCGGCGTCAGTTGAGCTTTCAGCTTCGCAATCAGCTCTTTCTTCTCCGCGGGACTGTCGCGGAATTCGCCCCAGGTCTGCGTGAGCAACTGATCGAGTCTGGGATCGGCGAAGTCGTGGATCTGCCGGGCGACAAAGGCCGTGAGATCCGAGCGGGGGATTTTGTCCTCCGCCACAGCAACCAACAGCGCACTGGCGAACCGCGGTCGCCCGGCGAGAACCGCAATCAGCTCGGCCCGTTGCGAGTGGTGAAAACTCTTGTAGGAGGCGACGAGCTTCGCCGCGGCCTTGTCGTCATCGAACAGGCTGAGGCCGCGCGCCGCCACCGGATTGAGAAAGCGGACCCCCAGCAGCTTCTCGCAGATCTCGCGCAGCTCCGCCGGCCGGGCGTCGATCAGCGTCGCCAGAGCCGCCTGGCGATCCGGCAGGCTGGCCTTGCTGTCGAGGGCGATCTCCTTTACGACCGACAGCGCCCGACCGTCGCCGAACAGCACGCTCAAATCGCGGACGGAATTCCGTACCCCTTCGTCGCCGGACTGCGACGCCAGCGCGACAAAGGCGTCCCAGCCCGCCGGCTGCGGAGCCTTCCGGCGGGCGATCAGTGCCGCGGCGACCCCCTGAACGACGTCGCGGGCCAGGTCACCGTCCTGTCGATTGACGGTCTCGCGAAGCAGGAGTTCCAACGCCGCCGGGCGGTCTTCCACATCTTCCGCCAGCCGGCGGGCAATCAGCCGCCGGGTTGTCGGCAGTTTGCAGTCCGCGGCGGCACGGGCAAGTCCGAGGGGATCGTGATCGGCGACGGGGATCAGCCCGTACCAGATCATCAGCGGCAGATTGTGATCGCCGGCGTCTTCCGCATGGGCCATCAGCGGAACCGCCAGCCTCAGACGTTGAACGACGGTGAGCCGCTGCAGAGCGGAGGCCAGCGTCAGGCGAACCAGCGCCGAAGGATCGTTTTGCGCCAGATCGACCAGAACTGCCAGTTGCTGGTCGGAAACCTGGCCCGGCGCCGCGCCCGCCGGTCGCTCGCTCAGCGTCGTATCGAGAGGAGAATCGTCGACCAGCAGGCGCACGGCCCACGCGCGAACATGTTCGTCGCGATGCGAAAGCAGCGTCTCCAACGCTCGCGGCGAGTTCTGGTGCAGCGCCTGCAGCGTCCAGAGTGCCTTCAGCACATCGCTCGCCTTGCCGCCAGGATTGCAGACATGCTGCAGCTCCCGGACAACGGCACTCATGTCGCGCCGCTGGAGCATCCGAGACTCCAACTCCAGCCGCGCTTGCCGGACAAACCATTCCTCGCCACGAAGCTGCAACTCGACGAGCTGCGGCAGCGTCAACGAGCCCGCCTCAAAGCGAACCGGCTTCGCCGGTTCATCGTCATACGAGATCCGGTAGATCCGGCCGCTGGTCCGGTGGACCCCGTTCCGTTCGTGGCATTCGCCGGTGTCGCTCCAGTCGGCGACGTACAACGCACCGTCCGGGCCTTCGCTCAGCTCCATGCCGCGGAACCAGGGGTCTTTGACGATGAAGAGATCGGGCTCGTGCCGGCCGACGTAGCCGGAACCTTCGCGTTCGAGCCGTTCCGTGTTGGCGCGGAGCCCGTGCATGTTGAGCGTCAGCAACCGGCCGCGGTATTCCGCAGGCCAGCGGCGCCCCTGCAGAATGCAGCAGCCGATGTGAGCGTGTCCGCCGCCGAGCGAGTTGGCCGCCCCGTCGCGGGACTTCTGCCAGCCCCCTTCGACGTCAAAGTGCCAGTGATCCGCGTGCGTGTCGATCAACTCGTAAACCCGGGGATTGGGATCGACGGTGTGCGGCCGGGTAAAATGCGCCCCCGTGATGCCGTGCCACAGATGTCCGTTGACCGTATTGATGAAAAACAGCTCGCCGTTCTCATCCCAGTCATGTCCCCACGGATTGGTCGTGCCGGACGAGAGAGCTTCGAAGACTTTCGTGTGGGGCGAATAGCGCCACATCGTCCCCCGCAGCGGAATACGTTCCTCCTCCGGGACGCCCGGCCGGCCGACTTCGCCGGGGCTCGACGCCCCGCACCGACCATAGAGCCAGCCGTCCGGCCCGAAGCGCAGCCCGTTCGCAAAGTTGTGATAGTTCTCCGGCGGAACGCGGAAGCCGTCGAGGATCACCTGAGCCGGTCCATCAGGCCGGTCGTCGCGATCGAGATCCGGAATAAACAGCAACTGCGGCGGACACATCACCCAGACGCCCCCCAGACCGACCGCGACGCTGGTGAGCATCTGCAGATCGTCGGTAAAGACTTTGCGTTCGTCGGCCCGGCCGTCCCCATCGGTATCCGCGAGAATCACGAGCCGGTCGCGCAGCTTGAGTTCGAACCGCAGCGGCGCCTCGGCATACGTGTAGTTCTCGGCGACCCACAACCGACCCCGCCCGTCCCAGTCGATGCCGATCGGATTCTGGACCTCGGGTTCCGCCGCGAAGACGTTGGCACGGAAGCCGGGGGGAAGCTGCATTTCCGCCGCCACCGTCTCGGGCTTGAGCGGACCCGGGCCGCTGTCCGGTTCGCTGTTGTAAGGGGCGGGGAATTCGTCGGCGTACGACGGCAGGCTCAGCAGGCAGGCCAGTGCGAACATCAGGCGACGGGGCATGGGTTGGTCCCGGATGGATTGGGCAGTGGTGAATCACTTGATAATAACTGCTGGCATGGAGCGGGGGGAGTTGCTGATCTTGAACTGACCCCGCAGGGGGCGGGGCAACTACCCTCTGGCTACCCTCCGGGCTGCGGCATGCCGTTCGTCTGCTGAGTCAGGTTTGCTCCGCGCGAGCTCGATCGACCACCGCCGGCCGCCAGAACGGAATGCCCCACGGAATCAGCAGCGCTGCCAGGAACTGTCCGCCGAACGAACAGATCGACACGATTTCCAGAACGTCCACGACAGACGTCGCCAATCCCCAGGCCCGAAACAGCGACGATATCCCGTCAAAGACGTTGATCGACGCCATCATCAGCGGCACAGCCAGCAGTGACAGGCCGGACATCAGCAGCCACGCTCTCGCCGGGCGAAAGCATCCCGCCGTCCAGGCCAGCCACAATGACGTGAAGACGAACAGAATCACGAACTGCCCCGACAAGGCGTCGAAGACGCTCTCAAACCGGTCCTCCAGACCCGTGTAACACTCCCGCAGCGGCCGATACCACCCGGCGTCATACAGCTCCGAAGACAGGCCCGCCAGCCACGGCGCCGTCGGCACGCACGCCATCACGCAGGCCCGGCCGATCGTTCCCGGCAGCGCCGACCCGCACCAGCGCGAATACAGTAGACTGACGGCGGCAAGCGTGACCCCGGTCGACGCCGCCAGCGTCGCGAACATCTGGTCTTCCGAGAAGCCTCCGAACCCGTATTCAACGAAGAGCCACGCTCCGCCGAACCACGCCGTCCCGACGACAAATCCCATGCCGCCCAGCGCCAGCGACATCCAGATCGCCCGGACGAGCCGGCTCTGTTGGCCGCGGAGAAAAAACGGTTCGCGAAGCGACATCGGCTGCGATCCTTCACGTCGAGTCTGCATCGCCGAAATCCTACCGCGAAATCTGCAGACATTCGAGCTGAATCCGCGCCGGGGCGGCACGCACATCGCGAACGGACGGAATTCCCACGGCCCTTCCCGGTTTCAGAGTAGGGTGAGTCGAGTCCGCGAGGCTCACCTCTTTTTTAATGAGTTACGGTGAGCCTCGAAGACTCGACTCACCCTACATCTTGCCCGGATGTAACTTCGGAAGAGCCGTAATGGAATTCCGGCAGCCGATTGTCCGACCAACCCCGAAGGAGTATGTTCGAAGCGTCTCCGATCCCGGACCGATCTCCCTCCCTGTCCCACTTTCCGGATGCACCACTGATGTCGACAGCCACCTCCGAAATTCGCGCACTCACCGCGGCCGCCTTCGCCACGCCCGCCAAGTTCACCGAGTTCTGCCGCAACGGCGGCAAGCCGCTCGGCGGCATCGTCGACGGCGAAGAGATCGCCGGCTCGATGAACGCCACCTTCCAGACCGTCGATCCCGGCTCGCAGGAAGTTCTGGCCACAATCTGCGAAATGGGGGAAGCGGAAGTCGCCCGGGCCGTCGCCGCGGCGCAGCGGGCGTTCGACGGCGACGGCGGATCGAGCTGGAAAAATGCCGATGTCGAAGAGCGCATCGAACTCGTCAACCGGCTCGTCCAGCTCTGCGAACGGGACCGCGACGTCCTGCTGGCCTGCGAAATCCGCGACGGCGGCAAAGTCTCCGAACTCGCCGAGGGAGATTTCGCACAGATCCGCGCCTGTGCGGAATACTTCATCGGCGTCGCCCGCCGGATCGCAATGGGGGACAGCCCCGCGATGCAGGTGGCCGACGGCGTGCAGGGCTATACCTACCGCGAGCCGTGGGGCGTGGTCGCCGGCATCATTCCTTGGAACTACCCGATCGTGCTGACGTCGTGGTTCATGTTCCCCGCCCTGCTCTCCGGAAACACGATCCTGATCAAGCCGGCCGAAGACACGCCGCTCTCGGCCCTGTATCTCGCGAAGCTGGCGAAGGAAGCCGGCTTCCCGCCGGGCGTGATCAACGTGCTGCCCGGCCGGGGCGAGATCACCGGGCACTGCATCGCCGAGCACCCGGGCGTCCGCTATATCTCGTTCACGGGGTCGCCGGGGGTCGGGCAGGCCATCCTGCGGACCTGCGATCGTCACGGCACGCGGATGAAGCGGGAAATGGGGGGCAACGGGGCGGCGATCGTACTGGGGGACGCCGATCCGGCCGTCGTCGCCCGACTGATCGGTCGGCACACGAACCAGCACTACGGCCAGACCTGCTGCACCATTCATCGCGTGTTCGTCGACCGCAAAATCGCCGACGATTTCATCGACGCCCAGACGGCCTTCTTCAAAGGGCTGAAGATCGGCTACCAGGCGGACGCCGGGACGCAGCTCGGGGCCGTGATCAATCCGACGCAGCGCCGGCGAATTCTGCAGGCCCAGCAGGAAACGATCGCCCGCGGCGGCAAGGCATTGCTCGCCGGCGGCGAGGCGACGGTTCCCGGCAAGGACGGCTTCTATGTGAAGCCGGCGCTCTACCGGACGGAGCCGGGGCAGACCGTGAATCCGCTGGAAGTGTTCCACACGTATGCGACGATCTGCCCGGTCTCCTCGGCGGAGGAAGCGCTGCGGCTGGCGAACAGCTCGCCCTACGGGCTGGGTTCAAGCATCTGGACGCGCGACATCGAGCGCGGCGTGGCGCTGGCGAAACAGTTCCGCGACGGCACCGGGCAGATCAACTGCCACAACTCGATCGCCTACGGCCTCCCCTACGGCGGCCAGGGAATCTCCGGCGGCCCCGGCGGCGGCGTGAACTGCGAAGAAACCTTCCTGGATTACACCCAGGTCAAGGCGATCTACGTCGCGGATTATCCTGCCTAACGGCGGCTGATGACTGATGAGGCCCCCGGATCGCGCTGCACGGTCCGGGGGCCTTTTTTGTTGCAGGACGAAGTGCCTGCCGGACGCCGCACTAATCACGGCCCCCCCATCACGACGAAGGCGGAGGGCCAACGCGGCTTGTCGCTGTCCTAAAGTAGGGTGAGTCGAGTCTTCGAGGCTCACCTCTGCGACAACAAATGATGGCGAAAGACTCACCCTGCAGCTTGCCCGGACGGAACTTGGACCGAGAGGTGGGTGGGCCAGTGTCGAGCCTTGAAGACGCCAACGTCTTCTGACATTGTGAACAGGAGGCCGAGTCTCCACAGGGCGAGGAAACCGACCACGGCGCCGTCCGGTCGATGCGGCGGTTTCTTACTGAGGCGGGAGTGTTGCCATGATGGAATACCAGGGCTACATGGGCAAAGTCGAGTTCGACGACGAAGCCCGTCTCTTTCACGGCGAAGTCCTCAATACGCGCGACGTGATCACGTTTCAGGGGCGAAGCGTCGACGAGCTGGAAGCCGCCTTTCGCGAATCCATCGACGACTATCTGGCCTTCTGCAAGGCGCGCGGCGAGACCCCGGAGCGGCCGTATTCCGGGCAGTTCGTAACGCGACTGCCGCCGCAGCTCCATCGCGAAGTGAGCACCGCGGCAGCCCTCGCGGGGAAAAGTTTGAATGCGTGGGTGGTTGACCGGCTGCAGGAGGGGGTCGACAAGGCAGCGAAGGTGAAGCAGACCGCAAGCACCAGGCAGAAGAGCAAAGCCGCCACACCATCGCCTCGCACACAATCTAAAGCCCGGAAGCAGCGTGCCTGAGACACACTGATTTCCCTTGAGCGACCAGCCCGATGGTGATCCTCCCCCCCGAACTGCTGGCCACATTCCCGCCGGCGAAGACAGCGCTCCTCGACCGCGTCCGGCGGGACGTCGATGACGACATGCTGCGGGTGATCTCGCGGGCGGACTACGGAAACCAGGCCGACGAACTGTTTCCCCAACTGGTGCAGTTCCGGGACACCGGGCAGCTTCCTGAGCCGATGGAATTCTGGCTCCACGAAGTGCTGGCCCTGACGCGGTGGAGCGATCCTGAGCGGCCAGGGTTATCGGGCTTCGGATACGGTCCGAGTGGAATCAGCGGACACTGGACGCGACTGTTTGTCTGTGCGGCACTGCTCAGGGCCGATGTGGAACCAGCGGTTGATGTCGAGGACGGCGCGACATCCACGTTGGCGCAATTGCTGGTCAGCGCCTCGGTGATGGAGTCCTCGGTCAACGAAGCCATCGGGCAGTTTCTCACGTGGCGGCTGATGGAAGTCGATCGTCCGTGGGAAGAGCCGGTGTTCGCTCTCGCGCTGCTCGTCGTCGCGGTCCGTCTGCGCGTCGGCCGATTGTCGGAGCAGGCCGTCGGCATTTTCGCGGAGCGGGTGCTGGTGAGCGATGCGATTCACCAGGTCCAGTACGGTCCCCTGCGGCTCTGGCAGGAGCACTGGAAGCCGCTATCGGCGGAGTTGCGGCGCGAGGCGGCGGCGATCGCGGACGTGGTGGTGCGGGAAGACGTGTTCCTGTGCGCGGGGCTGATCGAAGTGGGGTGAGCGAATTCCATCTGATCGCGAAGAGCACTGGTGGCTGAAGGCCACCAGTGCCACCCGAATGGGGCCGCCCCGCGGCCTCCTGCCGTACGACGGACATCCTTGTTCGTCGCTCTTCGGACCCTCGACGGACGAGGATGTTCGTCGTACAGGCTACTTATTGCGCCGCACCTGCAGCCCGGCTTCCCCCGGATCCAGCAACTGCACCACATGCCGCACCGCGAACGGCCGGTTCACCAGGCTGCTCGTGCGCGCGGAATTCCATTGCATCATGCAGACGTGGTTCGACGTCGCCAGGATCACCGGATCGCCGGGGGCATCCTGAAGGAACGCCGATTTGCGGGCGAGGATTTCGCGTGCATTTTCGGGCTTCTGAATGTGATACGTCCCCCCGGACCCGCAGCAGTCCCGGGCCAGCGGGGCGAGCTCCCACGGAATGCCGGTCGCATCCAGCACGTTCGTCGGGATCCCCGGAACCTTCTGGCCGTGAATCAGGTGGCAGGGAAGATCGACGTAGACTCTCGCGTTGTCAGTCCGGCGGGGACGGTTCACCGGACCAAGGTCCCCCAGGAACGTGAGGACGTCGCGGACGGGGACCTTGTCGCTGATGGCTTTGCCGAGAGCCAGGCCGCAGCCGGACGAGTTCGTCAGGACGGCTTCGAAGCCGCCGGAACTGAAGGCCTGGCGGTTCTGCTGGCGGAGGGCGTCGACTCCTTCCAGCCCGGTGTGTTCCTGAAACGCGCCGCAGCAGCTCTGTCCCTGCGGCACGAAGACCTGGACGTTGTTTTCGATCAGTACCCGGACGGTGGCGAAGTTGATCTCGCGGAACAGCGCCTCCATCAGGCAGCCGGTCAGCAGCGCGACGCGCGGGCCGTTCGGCTGGTGCTGCCGCATGAGCCGGCTGGCATAGGCCGCCGTCGATTCCAGCACGGCCGGTTCGCCCGCAAAGACGTTGCGGTGCCGGAACAGGCCCAGCCTCCGCAGCAGCCGGACCGGCAGCAAAGCGAGGTTGAACAGGGCCGGTCGGACAATCGCAGCGGCGGCGAGACGTAGCGACAGATTTGGGCGGGCGCGGCCGGTGGCGACGTGGTCGTGGCGGATCTGCTCGAAGATTTCGCCGTACGGGACGTTGGCAGGACAGGCGGTTTCGCACGCCAGGCAGCCGACGCATTCGGAGGTGTAAAAGTCGGTCCACGGGTCGACTTCAAGCCGGCCTTCCGCTTCCTCACGCCACAGTCGCAGCCGCCCGCGCGGCGAATTGTTCTCGTCGCCAGTCAGCTTGTAGGTCGGGCAGACTTCCAGGCAAAAGCCGCAGTGAACGCAGCTCGAAAGGAGATCCTTGTCCGCGAGGGGCGAGGAGCAGTGATCGGGCGTCGGTGGCGATTCGGTGGTGGCGGGGTTCACGAGCGCTGCGATTCCTGTTCGAGGGTGGCGATCCAGGCGGCTTCGGTGGCGGAGGGTTTCAGCGGCGGCAGGTGTCGCGAGTGCCAGTCGCCGCCGATTGCGTGCAGTCGGTCGGCGTGCTGACTGACGAGGGCCTGCACGCGCACGGCGGTGACGTGCGGGGCCGCGGCGGGCAGAGAAACATGCAGCACGCCGCAGTAGCAGAAGGCGACGCAGCGGGCTTCCGGCGTCCGGCTGACTTCGTCGACCAGCGCCAGGAGCTGTTCCGGGGCCGTCTTGAAGACGAGATCGGGACAGCCATCCGTCGGGGCGGGAACATCCCGTTCCGACTGCAGTCGCAGCGTGTGCGTGGCGGCGAACGTCTTGAGGAAGCTTTCGAACAGGGGCCATTCGTCGGCCGGGCAGTTCACGGCGATCCGCAGTTGACGCGATGCGCCGGCGGCCAGCAGGTCGATGCTGTCGTACCAGAGCATCCACGAGCTTTGCAGCAGCTCGGGGATCGCACGCTGGAGAGCGACGGCATCGCCCGTCAGATGCAAGAGGCCGGAGACGGCGCAGTCCGGTCGGAGCCGCAGAACGTAATCCACGGGGCTGCCGAAGCGGTCCCCCGAGTGGAGCAGGAAGCGGAAGAGGTCGTAGCCGGTGGTGGTTTTGACGACCCGTTCGCCAATTCGAACCACATGGCCGTTCGGCAGTCGCCAGTTCATGCCGAGGACGTTGTCGCAGTACGGTCCGAAGCGGGACGAAGCGGGGGCGAACGTCGCGGCCGCGAGCTGCTCGCGCAGCGGGGCCTCGTCATCCAGCAACAACGGAAATCGCTGGTGGTGCGGCCCGGCCTGGGCGCGAATGTCGGCCCCGGTGGCGTCTGCAGGGAGGCAGACGACGCCGTCGATCGCATCGTAGAATGGCTGGAACCAGCGGGAGGCGTCAGTGAGCGGCGCGTTCATGGAGCAAATCGCCTTTCGGCGAAGACCTTCAGCGGGTTGAGCTGGTGCCGGGGATTGAAGACCGCCGGGACGGCGAGTTGCAGGCGGGTTGTCTCGGGGCCGAAGACGAGGGGCATATAGGCCGTCTTGTCGTTGCCGATGCCGTGTTCGCCGGAGAGCGTCCCGCCGACTTCGACGACCCGCTGCATCAGGCGTTTGCCGATGTGCTCGACCTTTTCGAGTTCGCCCGGGATGCGGTTGTCGAACAGGAAGTTGGGGTGCAGGTTGCCGTCCCCGGCGTGGAAGACGTTGACGGCCCGGATGCCGGCGGCGTCGGCTTCGTCGTAGACAAGCTGGAGGAGTTCGGCGAGGGCCCGTTTGGGAATCACAGCGTCCTGGACGACAAAGTCGGCGCTGAGCTGCCCCATCAGGCCGCCGGCCACTTTGCGGGCCTTCCACAGTTTCTGCCGCTGAGTCTCGTCATCGCTAAAGACGACATCCTGCGAACCGGCGTCGCGCAGCAGTTTCGCCACCGACTCGACGCGGGCGTCGACGAGAGCGGCGGGACCGTCGATTTCGGTCAGCAACATGAAGCAGTCTTTGGGCAGCCCGACAGCCATATGGCTGTTTTCAACCATCGCCACGCAGCGGGGGTCCATCAGTTCGATGGCGACCGGGAACGACGGGTGGGCGACAAGGGCGTGAATCGCCCGCTCGGCGGTGAGCAGATCGGGGTACGTCGCGCGGAAGGTCCAGACCTTTTCAGGCCTGGGGAGGGTGCGGAGCCAGAAGCGGGTGAAGGCTCCGAGGGTCCCCTCAGAACCGACCATGAAGCGTTTCCAGTCCTCGCGCCACGGTCCGCGACCGCCGGCCGGTCCGCCGAAGCGGTGCAGGCTGCCATCAAGGAGGATGACTTCGACGCCGAGGATGTAGTTGCTGGTGACGCCGTAGCGGAAGCAGTGGGCGCCGCCGGCGTTCATGGCGACGTTGCCGCCGATTGTGCAGACGGGGCCGCTGGAGGGGTCGGGGGGGTAGAAGACGCCGTGGGGGAGGAGGGCGGCGTCGAGCTGGTTGAGGGTGACGCCGCATTCGACTTCGCACCAGAAGCCGCCGCGGCAGATCTGGCGGACGCTGCGGAGTCCTGATGTGTGGACGATGACGCCCCCCTGGGCGGCGACCGGTCCGCCGGAGAGTGAGGTGCCAGCGCCGCGGATGCAGAGGGGGGCGGCCAGCTCGCGGGCGTGCTGCAGGACGGAGACGAGCTCGTCGACGTTGGCGGGGATGACGACGGCGTCGGGACGGAAGGTTTTGTAGCCGAGGCCGTCGGCGTCGTAGCCGGCGAGCTGGGCGGGGGCGGTGAGGATTTTGCCGCGGGTGACGCACTGCTGGAGGACGCGTTCCAGGTGCGGATCAATTGCGGGGCGGATCATCGGGGGCGTCCTGGGTTCGGCTCGGGCGAAGTGGGCAGCTTGCAGCGTAACGTGCGGGGGCCGAGAGAGCCAAGACGACCCGGAGTTACAGATAGCGGCGCAAGATACTGCGGCTGTGCGGGTTGAGGTTTTGAATGCTGGGGATCAGGTAGCGGAGGCCGTTGGTGTCGACGACGAGGATGCGTTCGGGGGTCAGGCGGCGGAGGTCGTCGTCGCTGTCGAGCTGAATGCGGGTCGGACCGCGGTCGGTGTCGATCGTCCACTGGCACGGAGGGACGGGGGCCGAGGTCGACTGGATTTCTTGAATCACCGGGACGAACTCACGTTCCGCCAGAGCAGCCTGCACGACGGTCCGGGCGGATTCGCTCAGTTGATCCAGGTGATCGAGCAGCGTCAGTTCTGATCCGGAGGCGTCCAGGACGGAGATCAAGTGGTCCGGGTCGGAGAGGGGAAAGCAGCGGATCAGGTCGACTCCGACAAAGTCCTGGCCGTCGGCGGTGAGGACGAGCTGCCCCCATTCGTTCGTGCGGAACTGGAACTGGTCGGGAGGGGTGGAAAGGGGCATGGTTGATTCGCGGGGTGAGTGGACGATCGGGCTGCGTGTTCCGGTCAGTGCAAAATGAAAAGTGAAAAATGCAAAGTGAAAAATGGGAAGACGGTGGAGGTTGAGAGCGGCCTGCGGTCGCTTCGTTTCGGATTTCAGGCTTTCCTCGTTGAGGCCGTTCAGCCCTGGAGGAGGCCGAGGTCGATGAGTTTCGCGGCGCATTCGTCGCGTTCGCGGCTGCGGGTCAGCGGGCGCCAGGATTCGTCCTGGGCGGCGAGGAATTCTTCCTGGGAGAACGGCGGGGCTTTGCCGGCGGCGGCGGCGGCGGCCGTCAGCCGGGTGATGACGCCGCAGTCGAGGCGGGACAGGAACTTGCCCCCCATGCGGTAGTCTTCGAAGGCTTCCCAGACGACCGGGAAGAGAGGCTGGATGATGTTGCGGCCGATGGCGGTGGAGTAGAGCCGGATCTCTTCCTGGGCGTGACCGTCCATTCGGAGCGACAGGAAGTGGAGCAGGTTGTGGAGGTCGACCTTCCAGTAGGCCTCGGTGTAGGTGGCCAGCGGGAGGTCTTTGCGGGCCTGTTCGCGGGCGACGCCGGCGGCGAGACGGTCGGCGTAGACTTTGCGGGCCAGTTCGTGCAGTTCGTGTTCGGCGGCGGTGAGCTGGCGGCCAAGTTCGAGCGGCAGGGGTTCGCCGCTCCCCTGGCGGTTCTGAGCGGCCTGGGTGCGCCAGGCGTTCTCCGGAGTCGACTGGGCGGAGTCGATCGCGACGGAGTAGCGGGTGCTGTACTCGTTGACATTGGCGGTGCGGTGGCGGATCCACTGCCGCCAGCAGTCCATGGGGACGCGAACGAGGAGCTTGATCTCGGCCATCTCGAACGGGGTGGTATGGCGGTGGCGGAGCAGGTAGCGGATCAGGGTGCGATCATCGGAGACCTGTTTGGTTCCGGCTCCGTAGCTGACGCGGGCCGCCTGCACGATGGCGCTGTCGTCCCCCATGACATCGACGAGACAGACGAAGCCGTCGTCGAGTACGGGGAACTTCTTCCAGCGGAGCTCTTCCAGGAGTTGGGACCGATCCGTCATGCCGTCGCGTTCCTCGCAGGGGCCGGCCTGCGGCCGGCCAGGCGTTTGGGAAAATAGTGGCGGGCGGGCCGCGTTCGCCGCGCCTCAGAATTCCGTGAGATTGGAGGCACGATACCGAAAACGGATTCGGGGCAGAAGGAAGTTGCCGCGACGGGTGCGGGTGGGATTGGACCGGTTGCGCCAATCGTGCGGCCGACGGCCGGAAAAAGGGCATCAAAAGATCACCTAACTCCTTTGTCTGTCGCGAGAAAGAGCCGGCGGAGTAACCGTCAGCAACGGCATGGTCTACGAGTTGCTCGCGGAATGATTCCGTTTCACAACGCGAGGCGCAGGAGGCGCCGGGCTGTCTGTGCGGGAAAAGCTAGCGTTGGCAGGGACTTCTCGTTCTCTGCACGGAGCTGGCAAGGCGCAGGTGTATGTCTGCTGCGGTGGAACAACTCGATCTGAACTGGGTGCTGATCTGTTCGGCGCTGATTTTCACGATGCAGGCAGGATTCTGTCTGCTGGAAGCGGGACTGGTCCGCGCCAAGAACAGCGTGAACGTCGCCATCAAGAATCTGATGGACTTCTGCGTGTCGAGCCTGCTGTTCTGGGGGGTGGGATTCGGGCTGATGTTCGGCGCCTCGGCAGGCGGCTGGATTGGCGTTTCTCACTTCAGTCCCGGGGCGGAGTCGGGACCGAAGTTTCTGGCGTTTCTGCTGTTCCAGGTGATGTTCTGCAGCACGGCGACGACGATCGTCTCCGGGGCGGTGGCGGAACGAATGCGGTTCGGGGCCTACCTGACTCTCTGTGCGGTGCTGTCGTGCCTGGTTTACCCCCTGCTCGGACACTGGGTCTGGAATGACGGTCCACAGCCCGGCTGGCTGCGACAGCTCGGCTTCGTCGACTTCGCCGGTTCCACGGTCGTGCATTCGCTGGGGGCCTGGTTCGCGCTGGCGACGCTGTTGGCGATTGGCCCCCGGCGGGGGCGGTTCGACGCCGGCGCACGCCCCATTCGCCCGCACAACCTGATTCTGGCGACGCTGGGCGTGTTTCTGTTGTGGTTCGGCTGGTTCGGCTTCAACGGGGGAAGCTCGCTGGCTCCCGACGGCGTGGCCGCACGGACAATTCTGAACACAGTCCTCGCGGGCGCCGCCGGCGGGATTTGCGGCGGGCTGACTGCGTGGAAGTTCGTCGGACAGCCGCGCATCGAACCGATGCTGAATGGCGTGCTGGGGGGACTGGTCGGCGTGACCGCGGGGTGTCACGTGTTTGCTCCGTGGGCTGCTGCCGCAGTGGGCGGAGCTGCGGGGGCCATTGTCTTTTTCGCGGATGCCTGGCTGATTCGGCGGAAGATCGACGACGCCGTTTCGGCGGTGCCGGTGCATGGGTTCGCCGGCGCCTGGGGGACGCTGGCGGTGGCGCTGTTCGCTTCGCCGGAGGCACTGGGTTTCGCGGGGCGCAACGGGTGGCATCAACTGGGAGTTCAGGGGCTGGGGGTGCTGGTTTGCGGGGGATTCGCATTCGGCGCCGGCTGGCTGACGTGTCGCGCGGCCGGCTGCTTGATGGCGCTGCGGGCCGAGCCGGAGGATGAACTGCGGGGACTCAACATCGCCGAGCATGGGGCTTCGACGGACCTGGGAGACCTGCTGGACGAAATGCAGCGTCAGCAGCAGACAGGGGATTTTTCCCAAGAGGTGGGTGTCGAACCGCATACCGAAGTCGGACAGATTGCCGAGCGGTATAACCGCGTCCTGAAGCGGGTTCAGACGGAGATTGCCGCACACAGCTCGGCGGAACAGCGCTATCGAACGATCTTTGAGAATGCGATCGAGGGGATCTACCAATCGAGTCCGGAGGGGCACTATCTGACGGCGAATCCGGCGCTGGCGCGAATCTACGGATACGAGACTCCCGAGGATCTGATGGCAAGCGTGACCGACATCAGCCGGCAGGTTTATGTCAGTCCGGGGCGGCGACAGGAGTTTGCGGCAGCGCTCGAACAGGACGGGCAGTTCACGGGGTTCGAATCCGAAGTCTACCGGCGGGACGGCCAGATCATCTGGATCTCGGAGTCGGGGCACGCGGTTCGCCATTCGGATGGCACGTTGCTGTACTACGAGGGGACGGTCGAAGACATCACGCGTCGCAAAGAGAACGAGCGACTGGTCTGCGAGAAGCAGCGGGCGGACGCGGCGAGCGCCGCAAAGAGCAATTTCCTGGCGCGGATGAGCCACGAGATCCGGACGCCGCTCAATGGGGTGGTGGGGATGCTGGAACTGCTGGAAGGGACGCCGCTCTCTCCGCAGCAGTCGCAGTATATGCGGATCTGCCACTCGTCGGCGCAGGCGCTGTTGTCGGTGATCAACGACATCCTCGATCTGTCCAGGATCGAGGCGGGGAAGCTGGCGCTGGAGCGGATCGAATTCGATCTTCAGGAAGTCGTCGACGACATCGTCGAAATGTTCGGTCATCGCGCGGAATCGCGGGGGCTGACGCTGCTGGGGCTGATCGACGCCGACGTGCCCCAACTGGTCATTAACGATCCGGAACGCTTGCGGCAGATCCTGATCAACCTGGTCAACAATGCGATCAAGTTTACCGAATCCGGCGATGTCCGCGTGCAGGTCAGCGTCGTTTCGCGGAGCGGGGAGGCCATCGAGCTCCGATTCGCAGTCGCGGATACGGGTCCGGGAATTCCGCACGAACGGCAGGCCCAGCTCTTCGAAGCGTTCTCGCAACTGGATGCCTCGACCGCGCGGACGCATGGCGGATCGGGACTGGGACTGACGATCTGCCGGGATCTGGTCGAACTGATGGGGGGCCGGTTGCGCGTCGAGAGCCAGCCCGGAGCCGGAGCGACGTTCTGGTTTTCGATCCCCTGTACGATCTCGCCGAGAAACGCCGACGACGAACCGCCCGTCTGCCTGCAGAAGACGCGGATCCTGGTGGTGGACGATCACGAAGACAACCGGCGAATCGTCCGCGATCATTTGCGGTGGATGGGCTGCGAGCCGGAACTTGCTCCGGACGCGGAGACCGCGTGGAGCATGCTGACGAGTCAGGACACCGGACCGGGACGATTCGATCTGCTGCTGCTCGATCAGCATCTGCCGGGTATGGACGGGCTGACGCTGGCGACGCGCATCCAGTCGCTGTGGGGCGCTGCGGCGCCGCCGGTGGTGATGCTGATCTCCTGGGATCGGACCCAGTCGCAGCGGGAGCTGGAGGCGCGGGGAATCGTGGCGAGTCTGTCGAAGCCGATCCGTCGATCGCGGTTGCTGGACGCCGTGCTGACAGGACTCAAACGGCGCGTTGCGACGAAGGCGTCGCAGGCATCGGGCCGTTCTCGCTCGGAGGGGGGGGAGCGAGAGAATCCGCGGGTGCTGGTCCTTGAAGATCACGAAGTGAACCAGATCGTAGTGGAGGAACTGCTGAATTCGCTGGGGTACAGCGCGAAAATCTGCAAGAACGGCGTGGAGGGGCTGGCGGCGGCGAAGAGTGAGACGTTTTCCATCATTCTGGCGGATTGCCAGATGCCCGAAATGGACGGATTCGAGTTCACGCGTCGGCTGCGAAGCTGGGAGCAGGAGACGGGCCGGAGCCGGACGCCGGTCGTGGCCCTGACCGCCAGCGCCGTGGTGGGTGAACGGGAGCGGTGCCTGGAAGCGGGGATGGACGACTTCTTACCGAAGCCGGTTCACCGGACGAATCTGCTGCAGGTGCTGACGCGGAGAGCGACGTCCGAAGCGCCGGCTGATACGAAGGCCGGTCTCGCGCAGCGCGCAGCGGCTGCGCCGGTGGATGTGGCGTCGCTGCGAGAGCGCAGCGGCGGTTCGATGCAGTTCCAGCAGCGGATTCTGGGGAAATTTGCAGCTCGGGCCGTCGCCGATCTGCGCGAACTGGAGCTGGCCTGCATTGCGAAATCATGGCCGCGGGCGCGGACTGTGGCGCATGGGTTGAAAGGGGCCGCCGCGACGGTCTCCGCTCAAGACATCGCCGCGACGGCGGAGCGAATCGAGCATGCGGCGGAAGCGCGGCCGGAGGACGTGGAGTCGCTGCTGGACCCGTTGCAGGGGGCGGTGCTGAGGTTTCAGAAATGGTGGGAACAGGTCTCCGCCGCGGATGACGAACAGAACCTGGATCTGGAATCCGAGACTTTGCTGGTCGGGGAACGATAGTCATGCGAGTCCTTGTCGCCGATGATGATGAGATCTGCCGTGAAGTGGTGGCGCACCGGCTGACCACCGCGGGGTATTCCGTGCTGGAAGCTGCGGACGGCAACGAGGCGCGCGACCACCTGCTGCTGGGGCATGCGCAACTGGCGATCCTGGACTGGGATATGCCGGGTTGCACCGGCGTTGATCTCTGCCGGATGATCCGGGAGTCGGAGACCGACCACTACATTTACCTGATCCTGCTGACGGCGCGGAACTCGACGGACTCGGCCCTGGAAGGGCTGACGGCGGGGGCCGACGCGTTCGTCACCAAGCCGATTTCCGGCTCGGAGCTGCTGGCCCGCGTGCATGGGGCCGAGCGGATTCTGTCGATGGAGACCCGCGACGTCGCGATCTTCGCGCTGGCGCGTCTGGCGGAGTCCCGCGATACAGAGACGGGCGAGCATCTGGAGCGGGTGCGGAACTATTCACGAATGCTGGCTCAGCATCTCTGCCAGCATCCGGATTTCCGGAATCGGATCGACACGAGCTTCATCCGGCTGATTTACTCCACATCGCCGCTGCACGACATCGGCAAGGTGGGGATTCCGGACGCGGTTCTGTTGAAGCCGGGCAAGCTGACGAAGGAAGAGTTTGCGATCATGCAGCGGCATACGACGATCGGCGCGGAGACGCTCGAAGCCGCGTGCCGCAAGTTTCCGCAGGCGGAGTTCCTGCATATGGCCAAGGAGATCGCCGCGTGGCACCACGAGCGCTGGAACGGATCGGGTTATCCGGACGGGCTGGAGGGGGAAGAGATTCCGCTGGCGGCGCGGATCGTCTCGGTGGCGGACGTGTACGACGCGCTGACGACGAAGCGAGTCTATAAAGAGGCCTTCCCGCACGAAGAAGCGATCCGGCTGATTGTCGAGGGGCGGGGAACGCAGTTCGACCCGCGGATCGTGGATGCGTTTCTGCAGCTTTCGGATCGGTTCAATACGATCCGGGAGCGACTGAGCGATACGGCGCCGAACTCCGCCCGGACGGACTCGCATCTGGGAGCGTTGAGCGTTGAGCGTTGAGCGTTGAGCGTTGAGCGTTGAGAAATGCTGGTGAAGCTGCCTGGCTGTTGCGAGTGCAATCCTTCTGTGGTGGTTGAAACACGAGCGATTCGAATGTCGAGACGGTCGTTCTGCGTCTTGAGCCCCGAAGCGGGCGACGGGCTGTAGCCACGGGTGAAACGGAGTCCGCCGTCAGGCGGACGGAGTGCAACCCGTGGGGCGAGATTTCTCCCATGCACCACCGCCCCGGAAGGGGCGGAAGAACGTTAAGTGTGCGACTCGGGCGGCGTGCCAACGTCTCCTTCGCCCCGCCGGGGGCTCGATGTTGGCGGTTCGGGACCGAACCACGGGTTTCGCGTCGGGCGGCTCTGCCGCCGCGCCGCTGCACCTACACTCCTGCACCCCTTCGGGGTGTGAAAAGCAAGCCGGACGGCTGCACCGGAGGGTCCGCTCATAGTCGACGGCCCCTACCCGCCGCCGGTCAACTGCTGCCGGCTTTCTTTTTGGCGGCTTCCTGTCGTTGCAGGGCTTCGGCGACGAGCATGGATTGAGGAAACTCGGTGACGAGCTGCTCGTAGGTGGCGACGGCTTCCTTCCACTGGTTCTGCTTTTCGTCGCACTTGGCGGACTGCAGAAGTGCGGCTGCGCGCCATTCCGGGGATTCGTAGGTGCTGTAGACGCGCTGATAGGCCAGGAAGGCCTGGTGCCATTGCTCCTGCAGGAAGAGGGTCTCGCCGATCAGGAACTGGGCTTTGGCCGCCGTTTCCGTCTTGCGGCCCTGGGGATCGGCGACGACGCGTTCGAACGCCCGGCGGGCCTCTTCGAACTTTGCCTGCTGCTTGAGAGCCCGGCCCAGAACCTCGTCGAGCTGGTACAGCACGGGCGACGTCGGTGAGAGTTTGCGCAGGTCGGCGGCGAGCACGCCGATCTGGTCGTATTCTTTCTGGCGCAGAGCGACGTCGGCAAGCTGCACCCAGACGCGTCCGGTCCAGGGTTCGCGGCGCATTTCGGGGTTGTCGGTGAGAGCGGTTCGCAACTCGGTGAGCAATTTCCGGGCGGCCGCGACATCAGCTTCGCTCGGTTTTGCGGCGGCGAGCAGGGCTTCGGCGCGGGCATACATGCCGTACCAGCGATGCGGGCTTTCGGGAAAATCTTTGACGAGCCGCTCGGCCGCCACCGGGATATCGCTCCACTTCTGCTGGTCGACGGCGAGGACGATGAGCTGATAGAGCGAGCGCTCTTTGACGCCGTCGTCGCTGGCGGGGTCGTCCGCCAGGCGCGAGAACTCCGCGCGGGCCTGATCGAACCGGCCGGCGATCAAATCGCTTTCGGCGAGGCTGAGGCTGGCATTGTCGGCCAGATCGCTGGAGGGAGTTTCGCTGACGAGCCGGCGAAAGATTTCGTCGGCTCGGTCGAATGAGCCGGCTGCGTAGTTTAACAGAGCCCATTCGTTGAGCAGCCGGTCGAGGTGGGCGGCTTTGGGAAAGCGCGCGGCGACCTCTGCATAGGCCGGATCCGCTTCGGCCGGTTTGTCGAGCTTGCCGAGCATGCGCGCCGCTTGAAGTCCGGCCAGGTAAGGAAAGATGAGGGGTTCTTTCTGGTCGGCGCCGGGTGGAGCGGGTTCGGCGGGTCCGTACGTGGCGAGGGTGTCCCGGTGGGCCAGGGCGGCGGCTTCGAGCTGGCCCGCTTCGCGGAGGGCTTCGCCCCGTCGATAGGCGCACTCGCCCGCCAGGCGGTGGCGGGGAAACTCTTTGACGACACGCTCGAA
Source organism: Planctellipticum variicoloris (assembly GCF_030622045.1). Classification (NCBI taxonomy): domain Bacteria; kingdom Pseudomonadati; phylum Planctomycetota; class Planctomycetia; order Planctomycetales; family Planctomycetaceae; genus Planctellipticum; species Planctellipticum variicoloris. Next base: position 5,333,456 of record NZ_CP130886.1, read on the forward strand.
TTCGACCGCCGCCGCGGGGAAATCCTTCATCTGGTAGCGAGCCCAGGCGAGTCCGCGGATGGCGAAGGCCTGGTTGTCGGTGCCGTCGCTGAGGGGGATCAGGCGTTCGTAGTAGGTGGCGGCGGCGGCCCAGTCCTGCTTTCCCTCGGAGAGTTCGGCCAGATGAAACGTCGTCGACGCAATCAGCGGAGATTCGGGAAATCGCTTCTGCAGGTCATCGAGGAGCGAAACCGCCCGCGTGGCGTCTCCCTGCCCAGCAGCCGCGACAGCCTGCAGTGACAGCGCCCGGGCGGACTGCCGGCCCTGGGGATTCATCAGGCGGTAGCGCTGCAGCAGGTCGTCCGCCGGCTTGAACTGCCGGGTGGCGATCAGGCTGTCGGCCTGAACGATGAGGGCGTCGGCAAACTCGGACTTTTCTCCTTCCGCGAGAGCGGCTTCCGTGACGGGCGCGATGTATTCCAGGGCGCGAGCGTGATCGCTCTGGAGCTGAAACGTCAGCGCGAGGAGGTAGCGGGCCTGCAGCTTGGTCCGGGGGAGCTCGCTCTCCTGCAGGACCTTTTCGAAGCGCTGCGTGGCATCGCGGTAGAGCTGACCGATTTCTTCGCCGGGGCGCTGATCACGAACCGCCGCCGCCGACTGGGCCAGCAACAGGCGGCCGGCGAGGAGCTCGTGGTACATCCGCAGCCCGCTCTTCGGGAACTCTTTCACGAAGCGGTCGACCAGTTCCTGCGCGCGGGGGAGATCCCCCAGCTCCAGAGCGAGTTCCCCGGCGGCGTGCAGGCTGTCGTCGGCGTGCTCGCCGGCCGGCCACTTCTCCAGCACAGTCTGGAACAGGGCCAGCGCTTCGGGAAGCGCACCGGTCTGACGTTCGCAGAGCGCCTGCTGGAACAGGACGTTTTCCAGCAGCGGCTGATCGGCCGCCCTGGCGGCGACGGCGGCGAAGGCTTTGGCGGCTTCCGGATATTGGCCGGCGGATTTGAGACTCAGCCCCTGCCAGTAGCCGGCCGTCAGACCGTGGGTCTTGTCGTCCAGAATCTTGGCGAACTGATTGCCGGCCCGGAGATACTCGCCCGCCTGGTACATCGAATTGCCCGCATTGAGCTGGGCGGACGGAACGAGAGGGCTTTCGGGGAATCGCTTCGCCAGGTCCTGATAGGCGGCGGTGGCTTCGGGGAATTTCTGCCGGTCGAACTGGAGTGCGCCGATCTGGAACAGGGCTTCGGCGGCGCGGGTTCCCTCGCGGTCCGTGGAGATCTCCTGGAACTGAGCGAGGGCGTCGTCGAACTTTTTCAGGGCCTGGAGTGCGCGAGCGCGGCCGAACCGGGCGTCTTCGGCGAGCGAGCCCTTGGGATAGTCTTTGACAGCGACATCGAAGGCCCGCAGGGCCTGCTCGGCGTTTCCTTCGCGCAGGAAGACGTCTCCGAGGTACGGCCAGGCGCGATCGGCGAACCGGTCCTGGGGGTGCTCTTTGAGGTAAGTCTCCAGCTCGGTTCGAGCGGTGGGGAGATCGTCGAGCAGGTAACTGCACTCGGCCACGCGGTAGCGGGCCTGGGGGATGTTGGTGTTCTCCGGGTAATCCTTAATGAAAGTGCGCAGTTCGTCGCGGGCGGCCTTGTAGTCCTGCTGGTTGACCAGCGTCAGGCCGAGGTAGAGCTGCGCAAACGGGCGTTTGTCGTGCTTCGGGTACGTCTTGAGGTACTTACGGAAGGCCTCGGCGGCGTCCTTCCAGCGGTCCTGGCGGTAAAGCGACACCGAGAAGTTGTAATCGTCGAGACCTTCGTCCTGGGCAAGCGCTTCGACGGGCTGCGCGAGGCAGAGCGTCGCGAGAAGTAACATTGCTCCCAGCATTCGGGCGCTGGAGGAGTTTGATACGCCGCGTCTCATGAACATCCGACTCCCGACAAGGCCCGTCGTCGCTTTGCACCTCCATGCTAAAGCCAAGGAACTCCATTTGGGAGGGGCGGCCCGACGACGGCCGGCCGCCCTGCCCCGCAGAATCGTCGCAATCCTCCCAGCCTGCCCGGAGCAGTGAATCGCTACGGTCTCGGGCGGCCCTGGGTCTTTGGAAGCTGCGGCATGCGGCTGGTCTGAGTCTGTCCGAGATTCCTGGCGATCTTGTTCTTGGACATCTGCTTCTGCAACTGCGGGAATTTGGTCGCTGGTTTCCGCGGGGCGTTTCCGCCGGATTTGGTCATGCTGGATGCTTCCTGAAAGGACTTACTGGGGCTGCTTGACGTTGCGTTCGAAGACGACGATGTGCTGGCGGGGGAGCACCCCGATCGTTTCTTTCCAGGTGAGGCCGAACTCAGGGCGTTCGGCTTCGCGGCGGACCTGTTTTTCGGTCATTTTATGCACGAGCTTAATCGGCACGCGGGGATCTTCCTTGCGGTACTCGACGAAGGCGACCCGTCCGCCGGGTTTGATGGCGGAGGACAGCTTGCGCAGCATTTCCCAGGGGAATTCGAACTCGTGGTAGACGTCGACCATGATTGCGAGATCGAGGGTGTCGGGTTCCAGTTCCGGGGACATTGCGGTTCCCAGCACGAGTTTGACGTTTTTGACATTCAGGTTATTCAGTTTGTCCGACAGGCGATCGAGCATTTCCTGCTGAATGTCGACGGCGAAGACGGTTCCGGTTTGACCGACTTCGCTGGCCATCATCAGGGTTAAGACGCCGGACCCGGCGCCGATGTCAGCAACTGCCATGCCGGGTTTGAGTTTGAGGCTTTCGACGAGGAGGGTGAGTCGTTCTTCCTGTTCGCGGTTGTCCCGTTCGAGCCAGTCGACGCCGGCGAAGCCCATGACGTGCGCGATTTCGCGGCCGAGGTAGAACTTTCCGATGCCGTTGAGGTCGTGTTCCCGGCGGAACGAGTAGCCGGGGTGTCCTGCGGGGAGCTTCGTGCTGGTCTGCGGAGGCGCTTCTTCGACGGCGACGTCCTGGGCGCGGACGACGGAGAGCCAGTCGCCTGACAGGATGAGCGCCAGCGCTCCGGCGAGGAGTGCGCAGAAGACGCATGAAAGCCGAATCGATCGACGCGAGGAGGGCATAGCGTCACTCCGGAGCAGACAACGGCAATCCGAGACCGAACTTGGAACGTGCGTCAATCATACCCGATTCGGCAATTCGCCGAAATCGCCTGCCAGGATTGTCATGGATGAAGCGGCAGGTTCCGGGGGGGAAACGGAAAAGGCGACAACCACGAATGGCGCGAATGGACGCGAATGAAGAGAGCGGATTTTGAACGGTGGATGTCGCCGAGTACGGAATCCGCGAAAACGTCGGGTGGCCGGCGTCGGAGTCATGCGACGACCCGGAAAGGGGTGAAACCGGCTCTACGGATCGGTGCGCTCCGGGCCATTGGCGTCGGGAGGTCGGCGGCGCTGCAGGAGATATCGCACTGCGGAGCTCAAACCTGCGAACCGGAACGAGGGGTCGATGTACTTTTCGATGACGTAGAACGCGAAATAGTAGGCGCGGGCGAAGCACCAGACCATCAGGGCCAGGAGGCACGCGACTTTGAGGGTCGGCTGTTCGAGCCAGACAATCAGGCCGGCGATCAGCCCGCCAACGACGAGCAGGCCGGCTTTGGCGTACATCCAGCGGGGGTCTTTGAGGTCGCGGGGCATTGGGGGACGTTGAGAGTTGAGAAAGAGACGGTGGTGATGGATGGGGCTCACTGCGAATTTGATTGGGGGGTGACGGAATCGAAGAACCACGCCCATCGCGGACTCTGGGCGTGCCACTCTCCAGATGCTGATCGATTTCTGACCTCCGTCCATCGCCGCCGTGAGGGGCATCCAGCTTAACCCATCTCAGAGTCGGCAGCCGGCCCGCGTGAGGCGGGTTGCAGGAATTGCCGGTTTGGCGTACAAGGCGGCGACGGGTGGGTTGGCTGGGGGAAAGTGTCGCGGGAAGGCGACAGCCCGGCCGGCCCAGGAATCAACGTAAGGCAAGGATGCTGAACCGGTTGCGTTCGTGGCTGAGTCCTGACATCGCTTTGGATCTCGGGACGGCCAATACGCTGATGGCGCTCCAGGGACGTGGAGTCGTCCTGGATGAACCGTCGGTCGTCGCCCTGCAGAAGGGGACCCGACGCGTTCTCGGTCGCGGTACGGCCGTCGGCAAGCTGGCCCGGCAGATGCTCGGGCGGACTCCCGATTCGATCACCGCGGTGAAGCCGATCCGGAACGGCGTGATCACCGATTTCGAGCTGTGCGAGGCGATGCTGCGGTACTTCCTGCAGAAGGCTTCGCATCAGACGCCTGGATTCCGGCCGCGAGTGGTTGTCGCGGTGCCGGGGAGTATTACGCCGGTCGAGAAACGGGCGGTGCTCAACAGTCTGGAACGGGCGGGGGCCGGCCGAGTGTATCTGATTGCGGAGTCGAAGGCGGCGGGGATTGGCGCCGGGCTGCCGCTGTCGGAACCGCTGGCCAGCCTGGTGTGCGACATCGGCGGCGGAACGACGGAGATTGCGGTGTTCAGTCTCGGGGAGAGCGTCGCAAGCCGGTCGCTGCGGACGGCGGGGGACGAGCTGGACGAGGCGCTGGTGGAGTATGTCCGGCAGCACTTTTCGCTGCGGATCGGCCCGCAGACGGCGGAGCAGATCAAGATCCGGATCGGGAGCGCCTATCCGCTGGACCAGGAGCAGACGACTGAAGTGCGCGGGCTGGACATCGTCAGCAGCGTGCCGCGGAAGGCGATCATCACTAGCGAAGAAGTCCGCGAGGCCCTAAAGGGTCCGCTGATGACGATGCTCGGGGGAATTAAATCGGTCGTGGAGCAGTGCGACCCGGAACTGGTGGCGGACCTGGCGGATACCGGGCTCGTGCTGTCGGGGGGCGTGGCGCTGCTCCGCGGACTGGACCTGTTTCTGCAGGAACAACTGGGGATTCCAGTGCGGGTGGCAGCCGATCCGCAGCGGTCAGTCGTGCGCGGGGCGGCGATCTGCGTGGAACATCTGGATCAGTGGAAGGCAAGCCTCGAAGCCGGGGCGGGGGATCTGTAACGGCGGGCCAAATGCGCTGGATGACTCGTCATGTTCCGCTGCTGGTCTGGCTGGCGCTGCTGGCACTGGGCCTGCGGTCCGCCCCGGCGGGGATGGCGGACGGGTGGCGCGGGTTGACGGCTGATGTTCTGCGGCCGGGTCTGGAAGGACTCCGCTGGACGCGGCAGGCGTGGCGCGAGCTCGCCGACCATCGCAACGCGGTCGCGGGAGAGGCGGCGGCCCGTGAGACCCGCGAGCTGAGAGAGCGTGTCGCCAGGCTGGAGGACGAACTGCAGTCGGCGGTTGCGCAGGCAGCCTTGCAGGCGGAAGCCGAACTCAGCAGCGATCCCGCGGGGCTGGCGGCGTATGTGCCGGAAGCGTCTGCGCGATTGCTCGTCCCGCAACTGCTGCAGGTCGGCGTGCTCGGGGAAGCGGCGGCGACCGAGTGGCGACGGGGACTATATCTGGCGGGGGGAAGCGTCCAGGGCCTGCGGGAGTCGTCGCTGGTGCTGACCGATCTCCGCCCTCTGATCGACTACGGCCGGGATGGCGGCGTCGCGGCGGAAGACCCGCTGCTGCTGGGGCGGCAGGTGATTGGCAAGGTGGCGCAGGCGGGGCGATGGTCGAGCAGCGTGCTGCTGCTGACGGACGCCGGCTATCGTGGCCGGGCGCAACTGGTCCGGGCGACATCGCAGGGACCGGTGTTTGCGGCGCCCGGCATTCTGCACGGAACCGGCGAACCGACCTGCAAGTTGGAGGGGATTCCTTCAACCGAATCGGTGCGGGTGGGGGACTTTGTCTATACCGCGGAACGGGACGGCGTGATCCCGGTGCCGCTGTATTACGGCAAAGTCGTCGAAGCCACGGCGTCTCCCGACGATCGCGAGTGGACGATCCGCGTCGAACCCGCACAGTTGCCCGGCGAACTGACCCGCGTTGCAGTCCTGCGGACCTTGCTCAATCCGGATCGGCCGCTGGCCAATTGAGATCACGATGCTGCGTCACCTGACATTCCTGCTCCTCACCTACGCCTGCCTGGTCGTGCAGACCGGCGCCGGCGATGCGCTGGCGTGGGGCGACTGGAAGACGCACCTGGTCGCGGCGCCGGTCGCGGCGAGCGTGCTGCTGTTTGAAGGGCCGGCGGCCATCCTCTGGGCGGCTGTCGTCGGCCTGTGGTGGGACGGTCTGTCGGGCGGGCCGCTCGGGGAAAGTCTCCTGCTGATGGCGGGAATTGCGAAGCTGCTGCAGGGGGCGCTCGGCGGACAGCCGGCGCGCTCCAGCGCTGCGATCGGGCTGCTGGTCGGCGCGTCGGCCTGGCTGCACGGGCTGGGCTGGCGCGTGCTGGAAGCGTGGCGAGATGCCCCGGCGATTTCGGCAGCGGAGATTCTGCGGCTCGCGTCGCAGCAGGCGCTCTGGACCGGACTGCTGACGGCGGCAGCGCTGTTCGGCTGGCGGTTTCTGGTCCGGGGGCTGGCACTCCGCGGACGCCCGCTGGCCCCGCTCGTCCAGAACAAATGGCGAATGCTCAACGACTGAATTCTCTCCATGCTCAACGGGTTGCCACAGTTTGAAGCGGAAGGGGCCAGCTCCCGCGGGGAGTGGAGCGCCGACGGGCAGCCACATCTGCGACTGGCGCTGCTGTATCTGCTGGGGCTCGTCCCGCTCGTCGCCATCAGCGCCCGGCTGGTCTGGCTGCAGGTGGTGATTCCGGACCAGTTCACGGCGGTCTTTCAGCAACTGCGCGAAGAGTACGAAGAGATCCCGAGCCGGGACGGACGGATCCTGGCGGCGGATGGCTCGATTCTTGCCGACGATGAAGTCCGCCAGGAGCTGCATATCCACTATCGCTGGCTGCAGGAACCGCCGGACGAACGCTGGTTGCGGCAGCAGGCGCTGGCTCGATTGAGCCGGATGGAACGGCGTGAGTCCGAACGCGTCGCCGCCGAGGAAGCCTGGATTCTCAGCGAGCGCCAACGGCTCTGGCGGCAGATCGCCCGGCTTACCGGCGTCGCACCCGAAGAACTCGAACAGCAGCGGGCACAGGTCCAGGCTCGCATCGAATCGATCGCCGGACGAGTGCGCGATGGACTGGAGGCCCGCCAGGAACAGCGAGTCGCCGCCGCCGATCAGGCCGAAGGGGATCGGACCGCGTGGGAGCAGATCTGGCATCGACTGCACCTCGAGCTGACGGCGGCCCCCGATCGCGGGGAGGACGATCCGCTGGTCATCAAGGAAGAGCTGACCTATCACGTGATTCTGCCGTCGATCACGCCGGAGGCCGCGGCGGAGATCGAAGCGCATCCGGAGCGCTACCCCGGTTCGCGAATCCAGGTGCAGACGCGCCGGTTCTATCCGCGCGGGGACTTTGCGGCGCATCTGATCGGCAGCCGGACGGCGTTGCGGGACGACGAACTGCAGGAACGTCGCGCAAAACTGGGCGAGTCGGATCCGCTCGACTACCACGTCGGCGATCCGATCGGACGGAACGGGCTCGAACGGACCTACGACAGCCGGCTGCATGGCCTCCGCGGGCAGCGCCGGCTGGTCCTTAACCGGCAGGGGGAGATCATCCAGTCGGAAGTGGTCCGCGCGCCGCAGTCCGGCAAGGATCTGGTCCTGACGCTCGATCCGGAACTGCAGTCGACCGCGGAACGGCTGCTCGATGCCGCCCTGCAGCAGGAGACGCCGGCGGGAACCATCGACGACGAAACGACCGCCGGGGCCGCTCCGCAGTCGATTGTGCCGACGGGCGGAGCACTCGTTGCGATCGACGTGCAGACCGGAGCCATCCTCGCCGCCGCCGCCGCGCCGCGGTTCGACCTGAACCTGCTGATCCGGCCGGATGTCGAGCGCTGGCGCGAAGTCCGCGACGACCCCCGCAAGCCGATGTTCCCCCGGCTGACACGCATGGCCCTGCCGCCGGGCTCGGTCTACAAAGCGGTCTCCGCCGTCGCGCTGCTCGAATCGGGCAAGATCACGCCCGACACCGCCATCGACTGCCGGGGCTATCTCGACCATCCCGGTCAGCACCGCTGCCTGATCTTCCGCCACTACGGCGTCGGGCACGGCGAAACGCGGCTGACGGACGCACTCTGCCGGTCGTGCAACGTCTATTTTTTTGCCGGCGCGCGGAAGGCGGGGCCGCAGGCGCTGGTCGACTGGTCGCAGCAGTTCGGCATCGGTCAGCCGACGGGGATCGATCTGCCGTTCGAAGAGTCAGGCAACCTCCCCTCCCCTGCCATCAAACGCGAGCCGGGACAGAAGCCTTGGTATCCGGGCGATACGCTCGGCCTGTCGATCGGGCAGTCGTCGCTGATGGTGACTCCGTTGCAGATCGTCCGGATGATGGCGGCGATCGCCAACGACGGCTGGCTGGTGACGCCTCACCTGGGCTCGAACCAGGGACCGCAGCTCGTCGACGAAAGCGGCTCCTTCGCTCGATCCGTGGCCACATACCCCGAGCCGCGGAAGATTGCGGGGCTGCATCACGGGACGCTGGCGGCCGTGCGCGAGGGACTGACGCTGGTCGTCGAAGACCCGCGCGGGACGGCGTACAAGACCGCCCGGTTGCCGGGGATTACGCTCGCCGGGAAAACCGGGACGGCCGAGACGGGAGGCGGCAAGCCGGATCACGCGTGGTTTGCGGGCTTCGCCCCGGCCGAGCAGCCGCGGGTGGCGTTCTGCGTGGTGCTGGAGCACGGCGGTTCGGGGAGCAAAGCCGCAGCGCCGCTGGCGCGGGAACTGGTCGAGCGGATGCGCGAACTGGGTCTGATTCAGGGCGGGGCGCTGAGCGCGGGACGCGACTAGAAATCTCGGGGCTCTGTGCCCTATCGCCCTGCCTCCGAAAGAGCGGCGGCGTCCGACTCAAAACTGACCGTCTGGATCGTCGGTCGCTGGTCGGGCTCTTCGTACAGGGTGACCCAGTCTTGATCCGCGTCCGCGCCGCGTTCGCGCGGTTCCTGCATTCTGCCGGTGACGTGGCCGATCAATGCGCCGCCGATCTGCAGGACAGAACCGCCTCCGACGGCGGAATCCAGGGCGCCGCCGACGCGCACGCCGTAGTTGGGCTGCAGGATCCGGTTCCCTTCGCGTTGCGCGTCCGCGTCGGCGGTGGTTTCGAGATAGCTCAGCGCGTCTCTCGTCGCGATCGTTTCGTGCCAGATCGAGAGGAGCGGCAGCTCGTTGACCGCGGCGTAGGTGCCCGGCAGGTCCCGGCGATGGACGTCTTTGGCATACGCGGCGGCGTGCATGCCGAGCGACGGGACGTCCGAGTAGACGTAGATGCTGTTCGTGTAGGGATTATACCGGTCGCCGCCGAACACGCGGCCGGGGAGGATGGTGTAGCCGAGAACGCTGATCGCTCCGACAGTGTAGCGCCACCCGGCGCCGACTTCGCGATTGTCGCGCAGGCGACGCCATTCGTCGCCGGGGTCGTACTGGTTCACCCGGACGCAGACGTCCTGCAACTGATTGCGTTCCACGTACTCGGCGACGGCGACGGTGGTCGATTCCGTCACGTGGTGATTGTTGACGCGCCGGTCCCAGAGGAGGAGCTTGCCGGGGATGCCGACGACCCAGCCGAGTCCATCCACGAACTTGTTGGGCCGGCCTTCGACGATTTCGAGCGACGAGTTCTCGACGGGCGGGGCGCACATCGCCGACTGCGCATTGTGCCAGCCGCGACCGAACTGGTACGGCCCGGAGGCGCAGCCGGTCAGCAGAGCGGCACTGACGCCGCACAGGGCGAGGAGTCGGAAGCGACTGGTCGTCATCGGGATCCTTCCCAGACGTCCCGCACGACGCATCTTGCGTTAGCAGAAGAGCCGGCTTGTGCGGACTGCTGGAACTATCGATTGGAAGAGTCACGCGACTTGATGAATTGTGCGAACTCACAATCCCGCCAAACGCCCCAGTCCCCGCAGGTCGCGAAGTTGCACCGAGTGGCGTGAAACGCGTCCGGACCGCGGCGGGAACGTCGATTCTGAACCGCTGATGCCGACGTTTTCCCGACGCCCCCTTTACCTGCCTCATGGGAGTGCAGTAACGTGTCTTGAACACCCGTCCCCATTCATTGCGCGCATGATCGGGAGAGCTCCGTGAAATCGCTCCGCTACCTGCCGATTCTGACCGCGTGCCTGCTGCTGGCCGGCGTCGATGACAATCGATGTCCGGCCGACGACGCGTCGGAAGCCGCCCACCAGGAGGCGATCGCACGATTCGAAGAGAGCGACGCCGCCCTGGTTGAATCGATGCTGGAAGCACTGGCCAAGGCGGAGCAGATTGCGCGTCGATCCGGCAATGCTGCGCTGGTATCCCGGCTGAGTTCGGAGCGCGAGCAGTTCAAGCAGCAGCGGGTGGTTCCCGCGTCGGTCGACGCAGGATCGCGGTCGTCGTACCTCGCCCGACTGGACCGGCAATGCACTCAATTGCTGCTGCCCTGCCAGAAGCAGATCACCGTCCTCTCCAAGGGGGGAGATTTCGAACGGGCCGAGCAGGAGGAACTGAAGCTCGGCCAGCGGCTGATCGGGGTCCGTGGCTACGGGATCGCGATCCCGCCGCCGAACAAGCTCGGCAATCTCCAGTTTTTACTACGAAATCGACAAACGGGAGGGGTGCTGGATGTGACGGACGCCGGGGATGTTGTCGTGGCGCCCGAAGTCCGCGGCCGGCGACCGCAGTTGTGGCGTCTGCTGATCGTTGACGATCATGCGGCGATCGCCAACCTGGATCGCAAGAAGGTGTTGAACATCCCCACATCCTCATGGAACCCCGGCCTGCCGTTGATCGTGTACAGCGAAGATGGCAACGGGGCGAACGAGCGGTGGCTGATTTCCGAAGAAGGGAAGTCGGTTGTGATCACGTCCCGGCTGAACAAGCTGGTGCTGGACGTCGACACGGACAGCGGGCGGCTGATTCAGAACACCCCTGACGAACGCAAGTCGCAACGATGGATGATTGAGGCTCGTCGGTAAGGGGCGGTGTCGGAACACGATGCCGAGCGAGGCGGACCGTCGCAAAGCGCCTCGTGATTCGCGACCGGTCACTCGTGGCCGGCCAGCACCCATGTCAACGCATCGGGAAGTTCTGCGGCCCAGCAGGCGGGATCGTGTCCGCCGTCGTACTCGTGGCTGCGCACTTGAGAGAACGACGTCTCCAGTTGTCGAACCAGCCGGCGGACCGAGTCGAGTTGACTGGTCTGCTGGAACAGGCCTGTCGGAGGGTGGCTGACTCCCTGCTGCAGCTCCTGGTTTCCGACGCTGACCCACAGTCGTCCGGGTCTGGCAGGTTGCGACGCGATCGCCGCAGTCAGCCATTCGTCGTTCCACCAGGCGGACGGCGACTGGCACAATCCGCCTGAAAATACGCCGGGATGGCGGCAGAGCGCATACGCAGCCGCCAGGCCGCTCAGGCTGAGCCCTCCGAGATAGTATCTCTCAAATCGTCCCTGCGATTGTTCAATCCACGGAATGACTTCCCGGATCAGAAACGTCGCATAGTCGTCGCTGCACGTGTAGTCGCGATGCCGTGCGGCGGCGTCGAGAGATGAAATATACGCGAACGTGACCGGCGGCAGGCCACCGTCCTTCAGGAGTTGTTCGACAATCTGAACTGCGCCCACGCGATCGAGGTACAATTCTGCGTCCAGGAAGATCCAGCAGCATGCTGCGTCGGCGGACGGCTGCAGCCAGATCCGACGCGACCCGTTCAGCCGCTCCGTGGTGATTTCCTGGGGATTCATGGTGAGCCGATGGCCGAGGAGTATTGACCCGATCAGGATGACCAACCCGTCACCCGATGACTTCCTGCAGAATCGTCCAAGCTTGACTTTAGCACTCGTCCAGACAGCACGCCAATCGCGGCCGGGCCGAAATTGGCGCTGAAACGTCAGCCGGCGTTTCCTCCGCGGCATCCGGCAACCCGCACCCGCGGTCTGGCTCCGCCGAACTGGACCGCGCTGACCATCACCACCCTCCCCGCGATGCGGGACGGCCGGATCATGCGGAACGCCGGGGCGGACTCAGCACGTCGAATTGGCCGTCACCCCGGATTGCCTGCCGCTGGGGGTGGTGGGCACGCCGAGCCTGTGACCCTTTCCCGCCAACCGTCACGGAGCGGACCCTCCGGGCATAATCTCGGCGTCGGGACGCCCCTTGCGGAGAGGCGTGTCCCCTTTCATCGGGGCGAACGAGTCCTGCCCTTTCTTCCGCTGGGCCTCCTCGTCCCGCACCGGCGTTGAAACCGGGGGACGCCGTGAGCAGACTGAGGGCGGGGACGGGTTGATTCCTGCTGCCCGTTGTCGCGCCCTCCGAAGAATCGTGCAAAGCGAACGGCTGAAAAATCACAGGCTCGGAGCGCCCGCATTCTCCGACGAAACGCTTCTCGGATAAGTCGCACATCGGGTGGCCGGGGCCGGACCGAAGGGAAGCCTCGGTCTCAAATGTGTCCAGGTAGACCGGGGTATTTCGAAGACGCTCCTGCCCCGACCACCCGACAGACTCGTGAGCGAGCCATCCAAGGAATCTGACGGTGTCAGCCCCCTGCCCGCTGCTGCTCTTCTCCGGCCTGGCGGCTGATCAGTCCGTCTTTGCCCATCAGCTCACAGACATTCCGGGGTTGGTCGTACCGTCCTGGCAGAAACCGCATGCCGATGAAGATCTGGCCGCATACTGCTGCCGCTGGGCCGACGAACTGCGACCGCTGCAGCCTCGATTTCTGGGCGGAGCATCGTTCGGCGGGATCGTGGCGCTGGAAGTGGCGCAGCGTCTGCAACCCGACGCCGTCTTTCTGATCGGCAGCGTCCGCAGTCCGGCCGAAATTCCGCGCCGTATTCGTCACTTGAGAGTCTTCCGCTCGCTGCTGCCTGCGGTTCCGCTGCGAGCGCTCCAATGGTCCGCCCGAGCGACGGCCCGCCTGCCGCACCACCGGGCGCTCCGGCATCTGCTGGGCATCGCCCGCCTGTTTGGCGCTGCAGATCCGGACGTCGTGCGGTGGTCCGCCCGTCAGATTCTTGAGTGGCGGCAGACTCCGGTTCTCAAAGGTCCGGTCTACGCGATTCACGGCGACGCAGATCCCATTTTCCCGCTTCGCGGCTGCCATCCGGACGCGATCGTCCGCGGCGGAGGCCACGTGATCTCGCTGACGCATCCCGAGCAGGTAACGGCGTTTCTGCTCGCGGGAATGGCGGGGAAATTGCCGAAAGGTTAACTGCTGGGATCACTGCCGGTGCGGCGCAACGCCTCCTATGACGGCAGATCAATCGCGACGGATTCTTCGTCCCAGTAGTCCGACTCGTCGACCATGCCAAAGCAGGCGGCGATGTCCGGATCAGTTATCACCAGTCGCACCGCCGACCGCCCCGCAACTCGGCACTCCTCGCCAATGACGCCGGCCGCCAGCATCTCGGCGAGAAGTTCATCGCTGGCGCTCAACGCATCCGAGGTCGCATCCGCCAGCGTCAGATCGCTGCGGATGAGAACGAATCGTCGACCGGTCTCCTGCCAGAGCTCGCGGTACTTGTCGCGGACTTAGGGATCGAGCTGCTCTGCGAACTCCGCCGGCAACCGCAGCACTTTGATCAGCTCCAGCACGTCCGCCAGGTCCTTCACTCGCCCGAGGCTGGTCATGCCCGAGGCCAGTTTCAATTCGACCCGCTTCGGCAGCGTGATGTAGCGAATCTCTTCCGCCTCAAAACTCACTGCGGCAGGATCCGGGAGCGCAACGGGCTTGGGTTTGCCGTCTCCCGGAAAGTCTCCGGCTGTCAGGAACTCAATCCGCACGCCCAGCTCGGTATCGCGCAAGTTCTTGCTGTGCGAGAACGGCGGCAGGTAACCCCGCCCTTAAAGCCGTTCGTGAATCCGTTTCAGATCCGGTTGAGACACCAGCACGTCGACGCCTTCGGTAAACCGCCGGAAGCCGTGACGGAACAGCGCCATGCCTCCCAAGATCGCATTGGGAAACCCAAACACTTCAAGCTGCCCGGGATCTTATGCAGCGCCTGGAAGACGGCACTCCGTTCCTCGAAATGGCGGCTCCCCTCGCTCAACGCCCACCTCGGATCGCGATTGAGACGTTCTTTGTACGAGGGATCGCCGGAATCAGCCAGCATTCCGACGAACGGCGGTTGTAGCGCTCCATCAATTAACGGGATCTTGCTCATGTGCCGGAAACAGGAAATTGGCGTATTCGCTGTACGCCGGACGCTCGGATTTGAGACACGAGAATTGCAGCTCGTCCCCGGGGACGGAAGCGGAGTGGACGCTCCAAATTGACGACCGCATCGGCAGATGCCCAGCCATCGCGCCGAGCCCTACGGACTGCAGAGTTGGCTGGTCGGAACCGCCGAAATGATTCTCGAATCCGTCCTTGGACCTTTCGACTGCCGATACCTGGGTTCCGCCAGACGGCTTACGGAGTCAGGTCAATCGGGAACATGTTCATCCCTTCCTGGATCTCGAATTCCAGGCCGCTGGTAGTCGTGTCCCGGTACTTCTTAGGAAATTCGGCTTTCCCGGCCGGTTCGACGAGCTCAGGTTTCTCGAAACGGTCCTCGGCGGTCATCTGATTGGGATCGTGCGGACCGGGGGGGGGCGGTGCGATCATGACTTTGTACTTGCCGACCGGCATCGCTCCATTGTTCCAGGAATTCAGCATGAAATCCCCGTCCGCATCGGTGAGACCAAAGGCCAGGAATCCTTTCTCCATCTGCATAAAGGAAACGGCGTGGCCCGGTGCGAGCGGCTTTCCCGCCAGAGTGAGCCGCCCGCCCACTTTTCCGGTCGGGCCGTAGCTGTTGCCTCCACATCCCAGCGACAGGACGGCGAATCCGTAGCAGACCAGCAGGGCCATCGAGCACGACTGCGAGCCAGACTTCGTCACGATTGCGACTCCGCGAAGTAGATTGTTCGATGTGGAAATCTCGGCCGCGTGCATGCGACCGAGTACATAGCGTTTCATGCATCGCGGGTTCTGCGACGATCGGCCTGACGCGTTAGAAATCGCCTAACGTCTGGCCGTCGTCGCGCGTCGCCAGCTTCTTCAGCGATTCCAGATCCATGTTTTCGCTGAGAAACCGGACCGCGCCGTCTCCGAGCAGGGCATGGACGCCGCCCACGTGGGACGAGACCAGCGGGTTGTTGTCTCCCATGGAGCTCGACATTCCACCGTAGATCGTATCGGCGAAGGGTTCCTGACGGATGCGATAGCGAATCGTGGTGATATTGAAATAGCGGTGGTCGTTGTCGCACCCGCCGTTGTTGCCGCTCGTCCCGCAGGTCGGATCGGGAAAGGGAACCCGACCGGCTTCGCGAGTTCCAATGAGCCAGCCTGTGATATTCGTTGCCCCGGCGGTCGCCGCCCCCTGCGAGGGAATCATCCAGGAGTAGGTGCCATCAAGGCGGATCAGCTTGCCCCCCTGCTCGCCGATCATCATCGTATTGCTGAGGCCGTCGGTGACCTCGCTGAACCGGACGAACGAGTTGACGCCCAGCATCCCCCCCCCGCTCACTTTTCCGGTACCGCCCCCCTGAGTATGGGAATAGACGCGGCTCTCCACGAAGGTCACGGGGTCCGCGGCGCCGGCGATTCCGGCGTAGATGTTGTAATTCTCGCGATTCGGCTGACTGCCGGTGAATGAAAACGACGGGCAGATGGTTGGTGGATTCGCCTGCTTCGCCACCGGAAAGTTGAGAGCCCCGGCGCTGGTCGCAGGGGATTCACCCACATATCCTGGCGATTTGCCGTTCCAGGTGAGCTGATTGAACGCCGGCGCCTGATCCAGGTACGGCAGCAGCATGCCAAAAAAGCTGGGACCGAAACTGTGGGTTCCAGCTCCGCCTCGCGGAAACCCGCCGTGCGAGCAGCCTGCGGGCAACCGTCCCATGGACGACTCGTAGTTGTGCAGCGCGAGACCGATCTGCTTCAGGTTATTGCGACACTGCGTCCGCCGCGCGGCTTCGCGGGCCTGCTGAACCGCCGGCAGAAGCAGAGCGATCAGAATCGCAATAATCGCAATCACGACTAGCAATTCGATCAACGTGAAAGCGCGCCGCATGTTCGTGATCATGTGAGTCCTCGGTTGAAGTGAAAATCTGATCGCCGATAGATGCTGCCTCAGAACAAGGATTCGCAGATTTGTCAAGAACGGGGACTCGTAATTCTAGTCGCTCGATTTTCGGCGTGCATTGATTTTTTTAGCAAGACATTGGAGTTTTTTCACGCAAGACTCTCGAAGGTCATCGGTACTGTTAACAACAAAAAATCACGTGAACGCTATCTGTGCGCGTTTCGATGTTTTGCTCCTGTTCGCGACGCGCCGCCGCCTGCGTAGCGATCCAATTCGATCAGTCCCGTTCGGAGCGGCCGGGGTTGGCTGCTTTGTGCGGCCCTCGGCGCGGGCGAGAACCTGGGGGCGTCGAAGACGTGACCCCGTTCCCCGGCTCACCCGAAGATTTCTCACCGCTCCGTGACGTTGCGCTGCACCGCAGACTTCTCACGCCCCACCTCCGTAATCAGCCGCGCCGACCGGCTGAACGTGAAGTAGTTCCACGCCCACTGCCACAGGACCAGCACGCGGTTCTCGAAGCGGACAATCTGCATCAGATGCACGAACAGCCACAGCAGCCAGGCCACCAGCCCGCGAAACTTCCACCGCCCAAGCTGAGCCACCGCCGCCGAACGGCCGATCGTCGCCATGTTGCCGTAATCGAAATAGCGGAACGGCGGAGGCGACGGTCTTCCCTTGAGGCGTCCGACGATCAGCCGGGCGACATAAGTCCCCTGTTGAATCGCCACCGGCGCCACGCCGGGAAGCGGCTTGCCCTGCGTTGCGCCTTCGCGAGCATCCAGGCAGTGGGCCAGATCTCCAATCACAAACACGTCCGGATGCTGCGGCAACGTCAGGTCCGGCTGAACGATCACCCGCCCCGCGCGGTCCGGCTCGCAACCAGCCGCTCTGGCGAGCGTCGTACCCAGCGGCGATCCCTGAACGCCGGCCGCCCACAGCACCGTCTCGGCAGCAATCAGCTCGGTCGTCGCGCCGACCTGCAGCGTGATCCCGCCGTCGTCGACGCCTTGAACCTTCACCCCCAGCCGGACTTCAACCCCTTTCTCCCGCAATTTGCTTTCCGCCTCGTGCGACAAATCCTCAGGAAACGCCCCCAGGACGCGCAGGGCCAGGTCGACCAGCACGATCCGGGCGTCGCGCGGATGAATCCGGCGGAACTCGCGTCGCAACGTATGAGCCGCAATCTCCGCCAGCGTGCCGGCGAGCTCCACTCCCGTCGGCCCCCCTCCGACGATCACGAACGTCAGCAGCGCCCGCTGACGGGCAGCATCGGTTTCTCGCTCGGCCTGCTCGAAAGCGGTCAGCACCCGCCGGCGGATGTCGAGAGCGTCTTCGATCGACTTCAGCCCCGGCGCCCGCGACGCCCACTGGTCCTGCCCGAAATAACTGGTCCGGGCCCCCGCGGCGACGATCAGCGAGTCGTATCCCAGGTGGCCATCCGCCAGCATCACCTTGCGACCGGCAAGGTCGAAATCGACCACATCCCCCAGCAGCACCCGGCAATTGCGCTGCCGTTTCAGTATGGCCCGCAGCGGAGCGGCGATGTTCCCCGGCGACAGCCCCCCGGTCGCCACCTGGTACAGCAGCGGCTGGAACAGATGAAAGTTGCGACGGTCGACGAGCGTCACGTCGACGTCGGCCCCCCGCAGAGCCCGGGCGGCGTTCAAGCCGGCGAATCCCCCGCCGACAATAACGATGCGATGAAGCGACATAGTGACCTCATCGTAGCCGACAATCGGCAAAACAAAAGGTTCGAAGCGCAGCCGCGCAGGCCGCCTGCGGCATGATCACCGCGGGCGCCCCGGCAGACTTAACCGGCAAAACCACCCGTCTGTGGGCTTCCCGTCCGAGATGCCCCGGACGTCAACCGCGACCACCCGGCGTCCCCGCCTCAGCACGAACCGCCGATCCACCCTCAATACAGCCCCCTCTTGAACCGACTCCAGTCCTTCGGCGTAATCGGCGCCGGCTTCGGCTTCGGAGGCGCCGGCGAAGCAGCAGCCGGCACCGAATCGTCTGTGGCCACCGAAGCCCCGGACGCCGACTCCGCGCCGGATTCGGCCCGGGGATCGCCTTCACCGGCGACAGCGGACGCAGGCTCCGCAGCCGGCGCGCCCGGCGTCGGCGAGGGACGCGAAGACAAGCCGCTCCCCCCCAGCTCCCGCAACCGCCGACCCGTCTCCTCCCAGTCCGCCAGCACCTCCGCCGGATCCTCGTCGCCAAACCGAAACCCCGCCTCCTCGAACTCCGCATACGGCCCCCGTCGACCGGCCCCATCCGCCCCCGACCCCCGGCCCTCCCGTTCGCGCCCCGTCCTCCCCGGCTCCAGAATCCCCGCCCAGAACTCCGACTCGAAATCCACCATCCCCTCCCGTCCGCTCCCCGCTCGCAACAACCCCGGCACGTCCGCCGGTTTCACCTCCGCAGGCAGACCCCGCAGATACCCCGGCCGCGCCTCCACCGGCCGCCCCTGCAACCACCCCCAGTACGCCTGCCAGACCTCCACCCGCGTCCCGAACCGGCTCTCCAGCGTCGGCCACGACCGCGCCGAATGACGGTTGAACGCCATACACGTCGGAAACCGACCGCACACCTCCCCCACCCGGCTCAACTCCTCAAACAGCTCCTCGTCCGAGTAAATCGCCTTCGCCTTCCCCCGCGCCGACAGCCCCGCCGCCAGCCGCAGCTTCGTCCAGCTCCCCCACAACCGATCGATCTTCGACGGAGAAATCCCCGTCGCCTCCTGAAAGTCCCGCACGGTCAGATCCCCCCCGACCTTCCCCGCCACAACCTGCACCGCCCGCAGCAAATCGTCTCGCGTCAACATGTTACGTCTCCCGGAAAACGTCCACGGAGAAGCCCGCCATATCGGACGCCTCCATAAAGAGCCGTTTTGTTGCGCGGAATTCACAATTGGGCCAGTCGTCCGTGGCCAGTCGTCAGTCGTCAGTGGAGGCCCGTAAGGCACGCTCCCGCCCCCCCTCTTAGCCCCCCTCCAATGGAGGGGGGCCGCGCGCCGGAAGAGGCCGCGCGCCGGAAGAGGCCGCGCGCCGGAAGAGGCCGCGCGCCGGAAGAGGCCGCGCGCCGGAAGAGGCCGCGCGCCGGAAGAAGCCAGGCGCCGCCCGTCAACGCATCACGGCAACTCGATGAAGTCCCAAGGTTTCGCCGCCCACCCCCGTTCCGTGTTATGCCGCTCGACATACGCAATCCGCGTCATCAGCGACGCCGTCGAGAAGCAGAACCGCTTGTCGTACTTGACTGTCCAGATCGGACGTCCCGGACGGAGTCCGTACCGGACGGCTTCCTTCGCGCACTTCACGACCCACGGCACCTCCCACCGCGACGGCCCGACGACGAAGTGGACGTGCCACGTCTGCACGGTCAGCGCCAGCACGCGCTGCTGCAACCGGTCGATGAGCGACCGCCCGAGCATCCCTCCGATCTCGTGCCACCGGCTCGGATCGAAGCGATAGACGGGATACTTCAACCGCTCCCGGTCCGCGTTCTCCAGCTCCGGATCGGCTGGGTAGGTGATCCCGTCATCGACCCACCCGCGCGGATCCCCCCGCAGCCAGGTCCCATACGTCGTCATGGTCACCATGACCCCATGAATCTCCCGCATGGCAGAACTCCGCGCGAAAAGTGGACTTCTGTGTATTGCGCCGCATAACGTACCGCCCGTCCACATCTCTGTCACCAGGAATCCCAGCATTTTTTCTTCTCTTCTTATCTTAGCCCCCCTCCAGTGGAGGGGGGCCGATTACGGAGGGAGGCCTAATGACGCACGCGAGGCGGCATCACGGAGGGGGGCCGATTTACGGAGGGGTGCAACGCGCGGGAAAGGGGCCCGATCATTGAAAGAGGCCCGATTACGGAGGGGGGCCTGACAACGCACGCGAGGCGACAACACGAAGTGCGTCTCGCACGTCAAATGCACGCCTCATCGCGGAGGAAGCCTGCTGACGGACGCGATCCCTCGGAACGCCTTCGCGCATTCGGTCCGCCTGGCGCGATCGGTCCCCCGTGGGGGTGGATCGGTCACCCTCCTGGTGCACCGATCCGTGCATGATTCACCGGTCACAGCGTGCGATCAGCCCCCTTGCGCGAACGGACCCGCTGCACGATCGGACCCCGGTTGGTGGATCGGACCCCGGTGCGCGATCGGCCCCCCTCCATTGGAGGGGGGCTAAGAGGGTGAAGAGGGAGTTGGGCGAACTGCATCCCCCACCACCCCAGCCCCGCACGTCGTAACTCTTCTCTGCGAAGCCCGAAGCCCGAATCCCGAAGCCCGATCCGAGCCATTGCACTCTGCACAGCCGTGTGGTACTTCTCAGCAACACACGTGCGGACTGAACGCCCCGGCCCGCCGGGTGGGGCCGGTCCGCCCGCCGGTCCGAGAGGTGACACACCGTCGGAGTCCCGATCGCATGCCATCCGTCACGCTCTCCGGGGGTCCCAGGCGGCCCGGCCGCGGCCGGTCTGTGTCGTCCGGGAGGCACAGGTTGGTCGTCCGCGATCGACCTGTGTCGCACAGCGACAGGAGGTTGACGGCAAAGGTGCCGATCCACGTCGCCGACCACTGCAGCCACTTCGGTCGGCCTCGTTTGTTTCCTCGCGGCACGAAGGGAGGACCAGATAGGGGTAGGGAAGCCCCATTGGCTTGGGGCTCCCCTCCCTCCGAACCGGACGGGCGGATCTCCCGCATCCGGCTCTCCGGTTGATGGTTTACCTTCGTGAGGATTGACAGGCCAACGCATGGGCTGCGGCGAGACTGAACAGCCCCTGCTCGGCGAAGTAGCGGTTCGGCCAGGCAAAGCAATCGGACGGTTTGCGGGCCACGCCGCGTCCGCCGCAACGGCGACGCAACAGACTCCGCAGACGCATCCGCAGCCAGCCATCCAGGGTTTTGTAGTCCGAGCGCCTGCTGCCGTGCTGGAAGTACGCGAACCAGCCGCGGAGCGACCGGTTCACGCGAAACACGATGCGCTGCAACGACGCGCCGGAAGTCCGACGTGTCTGTCGACGCAGCGTGTCCTTCAACGTCTGCAGGCTCTTCGAGCGGGGCCAGTGCTTTTCGCCGGCGAATTCGTACCCCAGAAACGCAAAGCTCTCCGCACGCACATCGACGATCCGCGTTTTCGTCGGGTGCAGCGTCAGACCGTTATCGGCCACCCACTCCCGCACGAGATCCAGAGCGTGCGACGCCTCGGCGGCGGTGCGGCACAGGATCACGAAATCATCGGCGTAACGCACCATCTGCAGACCGGCAGCGGCCAGCAGATGGTCCAGCGGATCGAGGTAGATGTTGCTCAGCAGCGGACTGAGGACCGCCCCCTGCGGGGCTCCGGCCTCGGGGGTCCACGACTTCGCGTCCTCAATGATCCCTGCGGTCAGGAACGATTCGATCAGCGATAACACACGGCCGTCCGCCAGTTTCTCCCGCAGACGCAGCAGCAACCGATCATGGGGGATCGAATCGAAATATCCCTTCAGGTCGGCGTCCACCACGTGGACATAGCCAGCCTTCAGGAGTTGATCCACCCGTCGAAGCGCGTCCTTGCAGCCGCGGCCCGGCCGGAAGCCGTAACTCTGGTCGGCAAAGTCGCGTTCGAAGATCGGCTCGATCACGTTCACCACTGCCGCCTGCACGACGCGGTCCCGCACCGTGGGAATCCCCAAGGGGCGGGTCTCGCTTGTGCCGGGTTTGGGAATGTGAACGCGGCGGATCGCCTGCGGTCGATACGTATCGTCTTTGAGGGCGTCCGACAGCCGCCAGAGAGCGTCTGGAAGCTGTGCGGAGAACTCGTCGACAGTCACGTGATCCACGCCGGCGGCGCCCTTCTTGCGCGCCACCTGCTGCAGGGCCGCCAGCAGATTCCGCTCGGCGAACACCTTGTCATACAGCCGGAACCATTTGCCTCCTTCCACTCCCTCGACGAGAGCCGTCAACATGCGCACGGTCCAGACGCACGGTTTCGCGCACGCCCACAGGCGCGACGCTGTTCCGGCTTGTTGAGCCCGCGGCACTGCCGCCGGTGGGACTTCCGCTGGTCTGGTCATGTCGCCTTCCATCTTCCTGGAGCCCTTCGCTCCCCCGGAGTTACCCGGCTTCGTCGCTACTATGGCTCCTCTGACTCCTGACCGGGTCAGTCCCTCCCGGTCAGGTCTCTTTGCGTCATGTGTTCGAACTTCCGGCCATTCCGCCTCCAACCACCTGATGGCTCCGCCGATCGCTTTGACACGTTACCCTTCAGCGTCGACGGCTTCCGGATCGCTCCGGTCTGGGCTTCACCTTAAGAGGGCAGGCTCGCCAAACCACCCGGCCGAATCGAGTTCACTTGCGTTGCGGACTGGCCATTCGCCTCCCGATGCTCCCCACCCCGCCTCGCGGCGACGCAGTTTCGGTCGGCTACAGGCCGGAGAACGTCTACCTGAGGAGGACTTCCACCTCCCTGTTCGAACACACTTGCAAACGCACCCTCCTCTGGCGTTGCCACCCCGGTAGGACGCAGACGTACAACCGGGGCTGCCTGCGGCGACCCACCAGCCAGGCGGCAACAAGTCTATATACAATAATATCTTGCGATTTTTCTTGAGATTCAGTTGCGACGTTGACGGCATCGCACGGTGGGCAGTCCCCAGGACCAGGAATTCAGTTGCGACTTACGTTTGTTGTTGCGACTTTAAAATTGAGTTGCGACTTCTATTCTCTCGGCTAGACTGGGAGTATGGATCAGCAAATCGATGGATGGTGGCTTTCGAACTTCGGCTCCTTTGAGGAGCAATCGGGGCCCTTTGACTACCGGAGCTTAGACGGCAGGACCGTCCTCGAAGTGAAACGCGTCTTGGACGGCAGTCGAGGGTTGCATGCGGCTGCCATGCAACTCGCCATGTCTTTGAATGAAACCCCGTTCATAAAACGTGCGTGCCTCGTCATGGGGCGCACTCGAATGTCTCGCTCACGCATTGAGAAGGAATGGAATTCTGTCAAGTCGGTACTTCATCCTTCGATCGCAGACCGCCTCGCAATCATCCTCGTCGAACACGACGCAACGTGGGTCGAACCCAATGAACCGTTCCTGCGAAGGATCGCAGACCACTTCGAGTACAGATGGAAGAGTGGACAATCCGCGTTAGCCGAGCCAATGCCTCAAACCCCGGGGCAAAAACACTACGAAATCGCCAAAGTTCTGCTGAGCCGATGGCTCACGAGGCAGGGCCCGATTCCCGTCGGAGAACTGGCTGGCGTCGTCGGTTGCAGTTACCCCACAGTGCGCAAGTCGCTTGACGATTCCGCCCTCGGCGACAATTTGACAACGACATCAAGCCGATCCGTCGAACTGAGGATGTTTCCTCATGTGTTATGGAGCGAATTGGTGGCACTGGCGCCGAAGATGCGGCGTTCCCTGCGGTATCGCGATCGTTCTGGCGACAAGCCATCGCCTCAGAGCCTGCTCGCGCGATTGGAGCGCAACCACCCCGCAAAGATCGCGATGGGAGGAGTCGTATCGGCGAGAGACTGGGATCCGGACTTCGATCTGCATGGAACGCCACGAATCGATCTCGTGTGCCACGCGCCGGATGGCGAATTCGATCTCAGCTTCGTAAAGAGACTTGATCCCGCACTGGAGCGGACGGACGACGCCAACAGGTCGCCAGTTCTCGTGGTCCACATACTGCAACGGGCATCGTCACTCTTCGTGGAACGGCCCGGCACAAGAATTCCGCTGGCTGATCCGGTCGAGACTGCTTTAGATCTCTATGATCTCTCGCTGACGGTCCAGGCGAACGAGCTCCTCTCACGTCTCCGTCCCGAGGCGCGTCTCGCATGAACCAGCTTGATCCACAACAGCTCTTTGTGCGAATCGCCCAAGACATCCCGCAGGAGCTACGCCAGCATCTCTTCGTGACTGGGAGTCTTGCGGCGGCCTACCACTACAAGGCAAGACTGGGTGGCCAAGGCATCAATACCAAGGATGCCGACCTGGTCGTTCACCCCGCGGGCGACACCAACTCGTGCGGGGAGATGACAACGCGATTGCGAGGAAACGGCTGGCAGAATACCAGCGAGTGCTACCCTCGGCAGACCGCTGAGCCCGAAACCGACCTGCGGGCGATTCGCTTGTTCCCGCCCGGATCACGCGAGTACTTCATCGAGTTCCTCAACATACCGCAGAAGGACCAGGGCGAAGCCAAGCTCTGGATTCCCATCGAACTGAACGACGGATGGTACGGGCTCCCCAGTTTCCGGTTCCTCGGAATCGCATCGATGGACCGCCTGACATCGGACGTTGGGCTGGAGTATGCCCGGCCGTCCATGATGGCCCTCGCCAATCTGCTCTCTCATCCGGAAGTTGGAACCGTTCGCATCGAGTCCGGCGAAATGCGTGGCGTCCTTCGCTCGGCCAAGGATCTGGGCCGGGTCATCGCGTTGGCGCGGCTCGAAGGGCGAGACGGAACGGCCGCTTGGATTAACGAATGGCGTCGCGCGATGGAGGAGTGTTTTCCCGCTAAGCAGGGCGAACTCCTCTCCCGGCTCGGCAGCGGTTTGGAAGAGCTGCTTTCCGACGAGAACGCACTGAAAGATGCTTGGAAGACTACTGACGTTGGACTGCTGAATGGACTGGACGTGACCGCTCAGATGCTAAAGGCAACCGGCGACCGATTACTCGATGACGTCATTCGTCCTCTTCGAGACACCTGAAAGGCGCGTTCGAAGCACAATTGTCACTGGCGCTGGTGGATAGAGTAGCCCCACGACGAAGGACGTGACGTGAACCTTCGCCCGGCGGTCCGAGTGGGGGAAGACGGTCGGTGCTCTGCGCGCGGGGGAGGGCTGGGATCGGAGACGCAATCTCCATGGACGTCGCTATCCCGCGACACATCACGACCCACTGATGGAAGTGTAGACGTTTCTGAGGTACAAGAACCGGAGGCGGGAGACGTTTTGAGTAGCCAACTCAATTCTTGAAAAAACGGTGAAGACTGAAAAGTTCGCTGCGACAATCTGATCCGCGGATCAATTTCCTGCGTTTCTGCTAGCAAGGTGCTGGAACCAAAAAGGCAGGTGGAAATGTCATCTGATCAACGGAACTCATGCCCAAATCCCGATTTACGCAAGCAGTCACTTGAACTCGAGAAACTGCATGCGGAGATCAGGAATCTAACTTACAGGTGGTGGATTCCGCCCGCAATTCAGGCTGGGCCAACATTGTTCCTTGTCCTCGCGACGGTAATTATCGCATTCTGGTCCGGCCTATTGGATGCCAAGCGGGAACGCAACGCAATCGAAAATGAACGTCTTCGAATTGAACAATTGACGTTGGCTGAAAGCGTAAAGGAAACGGAAGCGACTATTCGTGATTTAGGGCGACAGCTCTCGCAAGCACAGTCTCAAGTGGCTGCATTTGAGGGTGAGAAGTCTTCGATTCAACTTATCCGCAGATTGTTGCCGGCATCGACGATTGAGTATCTAAATCACCGGCCACGAATGTGAGGCGCGCGGCAGAGCGGAGGGATTGCAGTGGAAACGAGATGGGGAACCCTTACCTTGGAGGTATCACAACTCCAAACCAAGGAAGGAGTTCCCCATGGAAGGCATTCTTTCACCCCGGGCGGAGCGCGCCAAGCAGCGGTTGTCCGAGCAGTTGAAGTTTCTGAAGGACGCCGGGCTGAGAACGCGGTATCTGATCGTGATCCATCGACTGGAAGGACGTTCTCCCACCTGGATTGCCCGCTCGCTCAAGGTCGGTCGCAGCACCGTGTATCGGACCGAGCAGCGTTACGGGAAGGACGGCGAGATCGGTTTGTTCGACCGGCGGGGCGGCAACGGGCCACGGAAACTGACCGAGGAGTACCTGACGCAGTTGCGGGAGGTCGTGGCCGGCGATCCGCTGCAGGACGGCTGGAAGCGGCCGACCTGGACGCGGGAGATGCTGATCACAACGCTCCGTCGACGGACGAGTGTGAAGATCAGCCTGTCGACGATGAGCCGGGCCTTGCGGCTGATCGGGGCGCGGCGCGGACGACCGAAGCCAACGGTCGAGTGTCCGTGGCCGGAGGCCGAAAAACAGCAGTGTCTGGAGCAGATCGAGGAACTGGTGGCGCATCTGCCGACGGGCGAAGTGGCGGTCTGGGAGGACGAGATCGACATCCATCTCAATCCGAAGATCGGCGAGGACTGGATGCTCCGCGGGCAGCAGAAACAGGTTCTCACGCCGGGGAAGAACGAGAAGCGTTACCTGGCGGGGGCTCAGGATGCGCGGACGAAGGAGTTGATCGCGATCGAAGGCGACCGGAAGGACACGGCGTTGTTCGTACTGCTGCTGTGGGAGCTGACGCAGCGCTATCCGCAGGCGAAGAAGATCCATGTCGTCCTGGACAACTACGCGATCCATACGACCCGACTGGTGCGGGAGAGTCTGGCGACGCCGCTGGGGCGCAGGCTGCGCCTGCACTTCCTGCCGCCGTACTGTCCGGATCACAACCGGATCGAACGAACGTGGGAGGACTTACACGCCAACGTGACACGGAACCACAAATGCTCGACGATGCCGCAACTGATGCGAAACGTCCGCTCCTACATCCGCCGACACAACCACCGGCGACCGGCGGCGCTGTAGGAACGACCATCGAAGTGTTTCAGAATCGTGGCCGGTGATTTAGACCAGGAGGAGGGTTTTCGAATCTGCCTGGTACCGCACAGTGCCTACAACTTCGAGGAATACCCCGCCAACATAGCTATCCAGTCACCGCACACGCGTGAGGCATTGTCAGCGGTAGGGTCGATACACAACGTCGGAGAACTTGAGATTAAAGGTTTGACTCTGGAAGAACCAGAGTTACAGGAGCTTTCCAAACTCACAACTATTAGACGGCTATTGCTGAGCAGTAACTCTCTGAACAACGACCTTATGAAGTCTTTTCCAGTACTCCCTGAAATCACCCGTCTCTACTTGATTAATCAGAGATTCACGACGGCCCCGCGAATTGGACGCTTTCCTAATTTGCGCTCAATCAAGCTGTTTGCCACGCCCGTTTCTGACGAAATGATGACTGCCCTAGCGGGATGCGGCGAAACATTGGAATTCCTTGGACTGCAACGTGCATCGGTAACTGATCGCGGGCTTTCCGTGCTGAGTCGATTCCCCAAACTGAATAACGTTTATCTGGTGCATACCGAGGCTTCCGTTTCCGGGATCCGAAAACTAGCGGCAATGCAGTCGATGCGGTCTATAGCGGTTGACGGCGGGTTGTTTTCTGAGGAACTGGCGACAGAGTTGAAGCAGAAATACCCGGAGCTGTCATTTGGCACTACCAACGATCCTCCGCTATTGCCAAAGACTGCTGGCCAGTAATGTCTTCTTGAGTATTATTGAGCCGCCTCGTCTCGTGAAAGAGGCCGGATCCTACCGTTCCAGAATTGGCCCTGCCGGCTGACTAACTGCAATCAAGTCGACCCGTGTGTGGCCGAATTACAGCGGGGGGGAGGCTGCCTGTCCAAGTCATTGCCGGAGACCGGCGAGGTGTCATGGTCCCTTTTGTAATCGAGCATGTCTGTGTTGTCCTTGCAGTACTGCATTGAGGCGCAGTCTCGGAGGCGTAAAGACATGCTTGCCCAAGGCGGCCAGCCGTGGCACCCCGGAAAGCTGGGACTCGGGCGACCTCACACCGCCCGAAACGCGAACTCCCCGTTCTGGGACTCCACCCGGATCGTGCTTCCCTCCGGGAACTCGCCTCCCAGGATCGCGTTGGCCAGTTCGTTCTGCAGACGCTGCTGGATTACGCGCTTGAGCGGCCGGGCGCCGTAGACCGGGTCGTAGCCTTCTTCTGCCAGCGCCTGCTTCGCTTCGTCCGAGACTTCCAGCGTGAAATCGTTGTCCGCCAGACGCTGCTGCAGCTTCGCCAGTTGCAACTCCACGATCTGACGCACTTCCGTCCGGCCCAACGGGTGGAACACGATTGTCTCGTCCACCCGGTTCAAAAACTCCGGCAGGAATTCCTTCCGCAGCGCCCCCAGCACCCGGCGTTCGATCTCCTTGTCGTCCTCCTGACCGTTCAGATCCAGGATCAACTGGCTGCCGATGTTCGACGTCATCACCACGATGGTGTTGGTGAAGTCGACCGTCCGGCCGTGGCTGTCGGTCAGCCGTCCGTCGTCCAGGAGCTGCAGCAGGACGTTGAAGACGTCGCGATGCGCCTTCTCGATTTCATCGAGCAGCAGCACGGTATACGGCCGCCGGCGGACCGCTTCGGTCAGCTTGCCCCCTTCTTCGTAGCCGACGTAGCCGGGGGGGGCGCCGATCAGCCGGGCCACGGAGTGCTTCTCCATGAACTCGGACATGTCGATCCGGACCATCGCCTTTTCGTCGTCGAAGAGGTACTCGGCGAGCGCCTTGCAGAGCTCGGTCTTGCCGACGCCGGTGGGGCCGAGGAAGATGAACGAGCCGATCGGGCGGTGGGGGTCCTGCAGGCCGGAGCGCGACCGGCGGACGGCGTTGGAGACCGCGGTGACCGCTTCCTGCTGGTTGATCATCCGCTTGTGGATGAAGTCTTCCATGGTGAGGAGTTTCTGGCGTTCGGTCTGCAGCATGCGGGAGACGGGGATGCCGGTCCAGGTGCTGACGACCTTGGCGATATCTTCCTCGGTGACCTCTTCGCGGAGCAGGCGGTTGGCCTGGTCGCCGCCGACTTCGCTGACTTTGGCCTCCGCCGCGGCGAGCTTCTCGTGAGCGACTTTGAGCTGCTGCTCGGCCTGGAAGGCCTTGACGTAGTCGTCGTTGGAGTTGGTTTTCTGGGCCTGCGAGAAGGCCTGGTCGTACTGGGTGCGGAGCTGCTCGATCTCCTGCTTGAGGGGCTGCAGGGACGAGAGGGCGTTCTTTTCGGTCTGCCAGCGGGTTTTGAGGACATTGACCGATTCCTCGCGGTCGGCGATCAGCCGGCGGATCTCGGCGAGGCGCGCCTGGCTGTCGGCGCTCGATTCCTTGGCGAGCGCGGCCGCTTCGATCTGCATCCGGGTGAGCTGGCGGGTGGCCTCGTCGATCTCGGCGGGCATGGAGTCCATTTCCATGCGGAGCTTGCTGCCCGCTTCGTCGACCAGGTCGATCGCCTTGTCGGGGAGGAAGCGGTCGTTGATGTAGCGGTCCGACAGCGTCGCCGCGGCGATGATGGCGTCGTCGGTGATCCGCACGCCGTGGTGCGATTCGTAGCGGGCTTTGAGGCCGCGGAGGATGGAGATCGTATCTTCGACGTTCGGTTCATTGACGAGGACGGGCTGGAACCGGCGTTCGAGGGCGGGATCTTTTTCGATGTACTTGCGGTACTCGTCGAGCGTGGTGGCCCCGACGCAGTGGAGCTCGCCGCGGGCGAGGGCGGGCTTCAACAGGTTGGAGGCGTCGACGGCTCCCTCGGCGGACCCGGCCCCGACGACGGTATGCAGCTCGTCGATGAAGAGAATGATCCGGCCTTCGGCCTCGGTCACTTCCTTGAGGACGGCCTTGAGGCGGTCTTCGAATTCGCCCCGGTACTTGGCCCCGGCGATGAGAGCCCCCATATCGAGCGAGACGACCCGCTTGTCCTTGAGGTTGGTAGGGACGTCGCCGAGCACGATCCGGTGGGCGAGTCCTTCGACGATGGCCGTCTTGCCGACGCCGGCGTCGCCGATCAGGACGGGGTTGTTCTTCCGCCGGCGCGAGAGAACCTGGATCACCCGGCGGATTTCGGTATCGCGGCCGATGACGGGGTCGATTTTCCCCTGGCGGGCGGCTTCGACGAGGTCGCGGCCGTACTTTTCGAGGGCCTGGTACTTGTCTTCGGGGTTCTGATCGGTCACCTGCTGACTCCCGCGGACGGCTTTGAGGGCATTGAGGACGTCGGACTCGGCGACGCCGTTGAGCTTCAGGACCCGCTGGGCCTGGTCATCGACCTGCGTCAGCGCGAGGAGCAGGTGCTCGGTCGAGACGAACTGGTCCTTCATCTGATCGGCGAGATCGGAGGCCTTATTGAGGACCTGCATCGTCGCCGGCCCGGCGGAGACCTGCCCGCCGGACTGCTTGGGGAGTTTTTTCAGGTCCGCTTCGAGGATGCCGGCGAGCTGGGCGACCTTGACGCCGATCTTGTCGAGCAGCGGCCGGACGATGCCCCCCTCTTCGTCGAGGAGCGCCTTCAACAGATGCAGCGGCAGAAGCTGGGGATGCCCGAGGTTCTCAGCAAGCTGCTGAGCCTCCTGGACGGCCTCCTGAGCTTTGACGGTGAGTTTGTCCATGCGGAAAGCCATGAGGCGGTTCCTTAAGTCCGGACGGAGTGTGGTGACAGTCCCAGAACGGGACGTCGGGAGGGAAAGGTCTTCGGTCTTCGTAGGGTGAGTCGAGTCTTCGAGGCTCACCGCACTTCATCGGGTGGGTCTCGACCCACCACTCTTCGTCTTCTCTTCGTCTTAGGTAGGGTGAGTCGAGTCCGCGAGGCTCACCTCGGCGGAACTCGACTCACTCTACGATTGGTCAATCTGGTGAGCCTCGAAGACTCGACTCACCCTACGTCAATCAGTCTTTCTTGGTAAACTCGGCGTCGATGACCCCTTCGTCCGCGGCGGCCTGGGGCTGGCCGTCTTCACCGGCGGGGCCGGCCCCCTGGGCGGCGGCCGACTCGTACATCTTGGCGAACGCCATCATCGCCTGGCTCAGCTCGCCGGTCGCGGCCTTGATCGCGGCCGGGTCTTCCCCCTTCTCCGCGTTCTTGACCTTCTCCACCGAGGCTTCGATCGCCGCCTTGGCGGAGGCGTCGACCTTGTCGCCGTGCTCCTTGAGCGACTTCTCGGTGTCGTAGACCATCCGCGAGGCTTCGTTGCGGGCCTCAGCCAGCTCGCGACGGCGCTTGTCTTCGGAAGCGTGGGACTCGGCGTCCCGCTTCATCCGTTCAATTTCCTTCTCGTCGATCCCGCTCGAATTCTCGATCCGGACCGACTGCTCCTTGCCGGTGGCGGTGTCCTTGGCGGAGACCTTCAGGATGCCGTTAACGTCGATGTCGAAGGTGACTTCGATCTTCGGCACGCCGCGCGGCGCCGGGGGGAGTCCGTCCAGGTTGAACTGGCTCAGCAGCCGGTTGTCGTGCGCCATCGGGCGTTCGCCCTGGTACACGCTGATCGTCACCGCGGTCTGGCCGTCGGCGGCGGTCGAGAAGTTTTCCTTCTTGGTGACCGGGATGGTGGTGTTGCGCTCGATGAGGACGGTCATGATGCCCCCTTCGGTTTCGAGGCCGAGGGAGAGCGGGGAGACGTCGAGCAGGACCATGTCTTTGACGTCGCCGGTGATGATCCCCCCCTGAATGGCCGCCCCGATCGAAACAACTTCGTCGGGATTCACGCCGCGGTGGGGTTCCTTGCCGCCGAACAGCTTCTTAACGAATTCCTGGACCATCGGGACGCGGGTCGAGCCGCCGACGAGGACGACTTCGTCGATATCGGCGGGCTTGAGCTTGGCGTCGCGGAGGGCGTTCTCGACCGGCTTGCGGCAGCGTTCGACGAGGTGATCGACCAGCCGTTCGAATTCGCCGCGGGAGACGGTCATCTGGAGGTGTTTCGCTCCGGAAGCGTCCGCGGTGATGAACGGCAGGTTGATGTCGGTGTTCTGGCTGCTGGAGAGCTCCTTCTTGGCCTTCTCGGCGGCTTCGCGGAGCCGCTGCAGGGCCATCGGATCCTTGCGGAGGTCGATGCCGTTCTCGGCCTGGAACTTGTCGGCGAGGTGCTTGATGAGGACTTCGTCGAAGTCGTCGCCGCCCAGGTGGGTGTCCCCGTTGGTGCTGAGGACCTCGATGAGGTCGTCGCCGACTTCGAGGACGCTGATATCAAAGGTGCCGCCGCCGAGGTCGAACACGGCGATCTTTTCGTTCTTCTTCGACTGGAGACCGTACGCGAGGGCCGCGGCGGTTGGCTCGTTGATGATCCGCTCGACCTTGAGGCCGGCGACTTCGCCGGCGTCCTTGGTGGCCTGGCGCTGGGCGTCGTTGAAGTACGCCGGAACGGTGACGACCGCCTTGGTGATGGTATGCCCGAGGTAGGCCTCGGCGGACTCCTTGAGCTTGCGGAGGATGAGCGCGGAGATTTCCGGGGGCGTGTAGGTCTTGCCGTTGACGTCGACCTTCACGTACTCGTCGCGTCCGCCGACGATCTTGTAGGGGACCATCTTCTCTTCGGTCTCGACCTCGGCGTGCCGTCGGCCCATGAACCGCTTGATCGAGTAGATGGTGTTGGTGGGGTTGGTGACGGCCTGCCGCTTGGCGGGGTCGCCGACGAGCCGGTCGCCCTTGTCGGTGAAGGCGACGACGCTGGGGGTGATCCGGTTGCCTTCCTGGTTGGCGATGACCTTGACCTCGCCCCCTTCCATGATGGAGACCACCGAGTTGGTGGTGCCGAGGTCGATGCCGATGATCCTGTCCTGAATAGCCATAGTCGTCTGCTCCCGGGACCAGGCGGGGGTCCCACCCGAAGTGTGATGCTGAGTCGTGGACTTGCCGCAGGGGCCGGGCCGACATCGTGCCGGAGGCTGGCGACAAGGGGCTTCGTCGGTCGAATTGACGGTGGCGAACTGGGGTGAGGGACAAGAGC
Organism: Planctellipticum variicoloris; assembly: GCF_030622045.1. Lineage (NCBI taxonomy): Bacteria > Pseudomonadati > Planctomycetota > Planctomycetia > Planctomycetales > Planctomycetaceae > Planctellipticum > Planctellipticum variicoloris. The sequence continues at coordinate 5,366,103 of NZ_CP130886.1, forward strand.
AAACGTCGCGCCGGGGAGCGGCCAGGCTTGCCACAAATTCGCAACTCGTGCAGCTTTCGAAGGTTGCGGTCCGCCGGCGGGTCGCCGATTGGCACGTCGAGCGCGGAGCACCGCCAGAATGACAGCCCGGCCGTCGGAGCGGTGCTGGAGCGGGCCTGCCAACTTGACACTCCCGAGAGTTTGGCTGTTGGCTGTTTCAGGGGGCAATCTGTGCACCTGTCGCCCGACTGCTTGACAATCGGAGAAACCGACCTGTAAAACACTTACGGAAAGCGGAGCGGACTGGCGTTTCCGGGAATCTGGGAATTGTTCGTCACGCCGGGAGTTCTTTGCGAAACGGAGTCCGCAGAACCGTCGGCCGGAGTCTCCGGTGGTCGGAAATTGTTGTAACCTAAGTATTGGCAACACATTCCGCGACAGGCGGACTTCTGCGGAGATCCGGTGTAATGGCGAAGAAACCGCTGCCTAAACGGCGCGCGACCAGCGGACCGACAGTTTCGTCAGCGTCGTCGGCGAAATCCGCCAGCGCGGCCAAGGCCGCCATCGCCGCTTCTGAGGCTGAGTTGCGCCGGCTTGATCAGGAAATCCTGAAACTGATCAACAAGCGCGCGGCCGCGACAGCCAAGCTGATTGAGGCGACTCCGGATCGGCGGGCTGGTCTCTACGACCCGCGGAAAGATGACGATCTGTTCACGGCGATCGAGGCGGCCAATCCCGGTCCGCTGCCGGCGCGGGCAGTTCGCGGCATTTTCCGTCAGATCATCAGCGCCGTACGCAATCAGGTGCGGGTGCAGCGGGTGGCGTATCTGGGGCCGTCGTTCAGCTTCACGCACATGGCTTCGATCGAACGGTTCGGAGAATCGGCCGATCTGATTCCGGTCAACACGATCGCGGCCGTGTTCGAAGAGGTGAACCGGGGGCATGCCGATTTCGGCGTCGTTCCGATCGAGAACAGCACGGACGGTCGGATCATCGACACGCTGGATATGTTCACGCGGCTGCCGCTGCGGATCTGCGGGGAGATCCAGCTCGCGATTCACCACAATCTGCTGGGGAAGTGCCCGCGGGGTGAGATCACTGAGATCTACAGCAAGCCACAGGCGTTGTCGCAGTGCCGGGACTGGCTGAGCCGCAATATGCCGCAGGCTCGATTGATCGATGTGACGAGCACTTCCACCGCTGCGCAGCTTGCCCGGGACAAGCCGGGGGTGGGAGCGATCGCCAGCAAACAGGCGGCTGGCGAGTACGGTCTGAACATCCTGGCGGAGTCGATTGAAGACAACAAAGACAACATCACGCGATTTGCGGTCATTGGCGACAAGCCGGTCGGGCCGACCGGCCAGGACCGAACGTCTGTTCTGCTGCAGATTCCGCACAAACCGGGCGCTTTGTCCGATACGCTGATGATCTTCAAGCAGTTGAAGATTAACCTGACGTGGATTGAGTCGTTTCCGTTGCGGGGGCCGGAGACCGGCTATGTGTTCTTTATGGACCTGGAAGGTCATATGAAGGATGCGAAGGTCAAGAAGGCTCTGGACGAGATGGCTCAGTCGGCGGTGCGGATCGAGGTGCTGGGGTCGTATGCCCGGAGCGAACCTCGGGAATAGCAGGACGAGAAGATCTTTCGCCGAGATGCAGAGCGGAACGCTGAGGCCGCAGAGAAGTCCGGGCAATCGGGGCCCCGGCCGACTGCTGGAGAGTTCTCCGGCTCTCAATTCGGTGAGTGACGGACGCTATCGAGCAGTCCGGCGCGTTTTTGAAGAGATTTGAATCGAGGGCGATGGAGAGCATCGCCGGAAGGCGTTCCCTGGGGAGAGCCTGGGAACGAGGTGGCCATGAGCCCGCGAGGGGTTCAGAACTGGGAAGCTGAGATGCGACGTTTGTTTGTAGCCGGCAACTGGAAGATGAATACGACGCTGTCGTCGGCGAAATCGCTGGCGGCCGAGGTGGCCGTGGAAGTCCAGAAGACCCAGCCGCGGGTGGATGTGGCTGTTTGTCCGCCGGCCCCCTACCTGCTGGCGGTCAAGGAAGCGCTGGGCGACAGCAAGGTCAGCCTGGGGGCTCAGAATGCCTACTTCGCATCCCCCGGGGCGTATACGGGCGAGCTGGCGATCGAAATGCTGCAGGATGTCGGCTGTCAGTGGGTGATTCTGGGCCACAGCGAGCGTCGTCAGCACTTCGGCGAGACGGACGATCTGATTAACAAGAAGATCGTGGCGGCGGCCTCCCGGGAACTGGGCGTCATCTTCTGCGTGGGCGAATCGCTGGCCGACCGACAGGCCAACAAGACCGAGCAGGTGCTGGAAACCCAGTTGGCGGGCGGGTTTGCGGGTGTTGACGTCGGCCTGCTGGGGCAGATTGTGATTGCCTATGAGCCGGTCTGGGCAATTGGCACGGGCGTGACGGCTTCTCCCGACCAGGCGCAGGCGGCGCATCTGTTCATTCGCGGTTGGCTGGCAAAGCGTTACAATCCGCCGGCGGCCGAAGAGATGCGAATTCTGTACGGCGGGAGCGTGAAGGCGGATAACGCCGCGGAGCTGATGGGGCTGGCTGACGTCGACGGAGCGCTGGTCGGCGGAGCGAGTCTGAAGGGGGAGCTGTTTCTCCCGATCATTCGCGCGGCCGCGACGCTCGCGGAAACCAAGTAATTCGGTCTGCATGCGGCCAACCCGGCTGCGGCGTCCGACAGAATGAGTCTACCACAGGGACGTGAGCGACGTCGCCCGGCGACGGTCGTCCAACGAGGAGTGAGTTCGGCATGAGTATCGTCCCCTATCTGACGATGGGTCTGCTGGCGTTCGTCAGCCTGCTCCTGATTTTCATCGTGCTGCTGCAGCGCGGTCGAGGCGGCGGTCTGGCCGGCGCGCTGGGCGGGGCGGGCGGACAGAGTGCTTTCGGCACGAAAGCGGGGGACGTCTTTACCCGCATTACGATCGTGCTGGCGGTGATTTGGGTGCTGCTGGGCGCCATGAACGTGGTGCTGTTGCGGAACCTGTCGACCGGCCGGTTCGAAGGCGGCGATGAGGCGTCGACGACGCCGGTGCTGACGGCTCCGGAGAAGACCGACGAATCGGCGCCCGAAGGAACCGGCGAAAAGGCGACACCTGCAGCGGGCGGCGAAACTTCCAAGGCCGCCGAGGCGGTCGAAGGGGCGAAGACGCCTGCACCTTCCGCGAAACCGGATGAGGCCGAAGCGGCGGAAAAGAAGGCGGATGGACCTGCTCCGGCGGAGAAGCCGAAGGAGGAGGCCAAGCCCGACGCAGCCCCGGAGAAACCTGCGGCTGAAGAGAAGAAACCGGAGTAAGCCGGGACCGTCAGACGACTGAAAATTCTGCAGGGGCCGGCGACCACTCCGAGAGGTCGCCGGTCTGCTGTTTTCCCAGCCTGTTGCAGGTGAGTCGCCGTGCTGCTGAGCATGACCGGATTTGGAGAGTCGCGGAGCCAGTCGGGAGACTGGCATCTGGCGGTCGAGCTCCGCAGCATCAACAACCGGCACTTCAAGTTGAATCTGCGCTGCCCGGACGGTTTTTTTCACTATGAGGCGGATCTTGAGCGGCTGCTGCGCGAGACGATTTCGCGCGGGACCGTATCGCTGACGATCCGCCTGGATTCGGCGGGGGGGGCGGGAGCTCCGCGTCTCAATCGCGATGTGATGCTGTCATACTGGAATCAGTTGCGGGATCTGTCGGTCGACCTGGGGGCGCCGCATACGCCGGCCGTCGCTGAGCTGCTGCAACTGCCGGGGGTGCTCGACGACGGGCGACTGACGGCGGAGCAGGTGGAGGCGTTGTGGCCCTTCGTGCAGGAGGGGGTTCGTGCGGCCGTCGTCCGGCTGGATGAATTCCGGCAGCGGGAAGGGGCGGCGATGGCGGCCGATCTGCGGACGCAGTGCGAGGCGATCGAGAAGACGCTGGGGGAAGTGGTGACGATCGCACCGCAAGTGATCACCGACTATCGGGACAAGCTGCAGCAGCGGGTGCAGAAGCTGCTCGAAGGGACGGGGATCACTCTGGAGCAGGACAACCTGATCCGCGAGGTGGCGTTTTTCGCGGACCGCTGCGACATCAACGAGGAGATTACCCGGCTGCGGAGTCATATCGAACAGTTTCTGGGGCTGCTGGCGGCGAAAACGTCGCAGGGTCGGAAGCTGGAGTTCCTGTGCCAGGAGATGTTCCGCGAATCGAACACGATCGGGTCGAAGGCCAATCACGTGGGAGTCGGCCATGCGGCGGTCGACATGAAGACCTGCATCGAGCGGATCCGGGAAGTGATTGCGAATATCGAGTAGCTGGATTTGAAGACGACGATTTCTCGCAGAGATGCAGAGCGGAGCGCAGAGGGCGAAGAGAAGAAGACGGTTCACCGCGGAGGACGCGGAGGACGCGGAGAAGAGAAGGCGGCGAAAAAAAGAGGACGGGTACTACGGACTGAGGAAGGCATTGAAGACGTTCCCAGGCCGAGCTTGGGAACGAGGAAAGATTTCACGCAACGACGCAGAAAAGAACGCGACGACGCAATAAGTCGAGAGACAAGAGTTGAGAGCCAGACGCGTGGCGAATTGGTTCTGGCGATAAGCGATAAGCGATCGGCCTTCTGGCTACTCGCGATTCCCTATTCGCTGCATGCAACACGCACAACGGGAAGAATGAAACGGTGGGTGGGGATCACGGATTTCAGGTGGTTGTGCTGTCCGGTCCCAGCGGGAGCGGGAAGACGACCATTGTGGAGCGGTTGATTCAGGACGCGCCGGTGAAGCTGATCAAGTCGGTTTCGGCGACGACGCGGGCTCCGCGCAAGGGAGAAGTCGAGGGTGAAGCGTATTATTTCCTGAGTGCTGAAGAGTTCGCGGCCCGCCAGGAGCGGGGAGAATTTCTGGAGACGGCGGAGGTTTTCGGGGCGGGGTACTGGTACGGGACGCTGAAGTCGGAACTGGAGCGGGCGAAAACGCAGGGAGGCTGGTCGTTTCTGGAAATTGACGTGCAGGGGGCGCTGCGGATCATGGAGCAGTACCCGGAGGCGATCACGATTTTCCTGGAGCCCCCTTCGCTGGAAGTGTGCGAGCAGCGGCTGCGGGCGCGGGGGACGGAGACGGAAGAGGTGATTCAGCGGCGATTGCGGAAGGTGACCGAGGAGTTGCAGCAGGCGGATCGATATCGTTACCGGGTCGTCAACGACGAGCTGGACCAGGCGTTGGCCGAGATTCGCGGCATTCTGAAAGAGCGTAAAGCGGGAAGCTGAGAGCGGAAAGCCGGAGAGTTCAATAGCGCGATGCGGAGCATCACGGAAAGGAGTTCCCGGACAGAGCCTGGGAACGAGCAAAGCGGAAGACTGAAGAGAAGAGGTTCACCGCGGAGACGCGGAGGTCGCGGAGAAGAGAAGGCGGAGAAGACCTGAGAGTTTACCGCACGATGCAAAGTGACGAAATGTCGAATGTCGAAGGCGGAATGTCGAACCAGAGCCAAGAGATGGAACGACAAGTCTTGCCGTGGCTTTTACGACTGACCACGGACGACTGACGACTGACAAAGAATTAATCACGAATGACCAATCACCACCGAAAGGGAGCCTGCTGATGTTGGAAGAGCTGAAGGAAGAGGGGATCGTGAACAAGGTTGGCGGACGGTTCAAGCTGTCGACGCTGATCCAGAAGCGGATGGTGGCGTTGAACCGCGGAGCGCGGCCGCTGGTTGAGATGCAGACCAAGAATCCGATGGAAATCGTCGTGCAGGAAATTCTGCAGGATAAAATTTTCCTGGACACGTCGGGCGAGATGCGGACGCGCGAAGCGGCGCCGCGCGTCGACGCCGGTCCGTCGCTGGAAGATATGTAGCGGAAAGCTGAGAGCGGAAAGCGAGAAGCCGGGCGTTCCCAGGCGGAGCCTGGGAACAAGGAGTCGCGGGTGAGCTGTGCCCGCCTTCTTTTCGTCTGGCGATTTGCTGGTGGGCACAGCCCACGCTACCGGAGAAGCTCCGATGGAAGGTCGTGAGATCCTGCTGGGGGTGACGGGGGGGATCGCGGCCTATAAGACTGCGGATCTCTGCAGCAAGCTGGTACAGGCCGGGGCGCGGGTGACGGTCGTGATGACCGACGCCGCGACGCGGTTCGTCGGTCCGACGACGTTTGAAGCGCTGACGGGCCGGCCGGTCTATCGTGAGATTTTCGAGCCGCAGGAGCACTTCCGGGGGGAGCATATCGGTCTGGCTCAGCGGGCCGAGCTGATGGTGGTCGCACCGGCGAGCGCCCATTTTCTGGCCCAGGTCGCTCACGGATTCGCCGGGGACCTGTTGAGCACGCTGACGCTGACGATCACGTGCCCGCTGCTGGTCGCTCCGGCGATGAACACTGAGATGTGGAACAAGCCGTCGGTGCAGCGGAACCTGGCTCAGTTGCGGGCCGACGGTGTGCTGCTGGCAGAGCCTGGGAGCGGCTGGCTCAGTTGCGGGCAGGTGGGGCCGGGGCGGATGGCGGAGCCGGGGGAGCTCCTGGAGCGGATCAGGGGGCTGTTTGCAACTGCGGCCGACGAAGGCAGTGCAAAGTGAAAAATGCAAAATGAGAAGTGCAAAGTGGGAAGACGTGGCGGGCGGCGAGTGGGGAATTCCGTACGACGGACGTCCACGTCCGTCGCTGCATGTCGACGGCCTGCCGGATTCGATCGGATGATGCGGGGTACGACGGACGTGGACGTCCATCGTACGGATGCGACAATGTATTGAGACCACGCCCATCGGAGACTCTGGGCGTGCCACCCGGCGTTGAATGCGTTGGGAGAGATGCCGAGGGTGGAACGCGATGCGGATTTTGATTACGGCGGGGCCGACGCGCGAGTATCTGGACGACGTGCGGTATCTGTCGAATGCCAGCAGCGGGCGGATGGGCTATGCCCTCGCCGAGGCGGCGCTGGCGGCCGGTCACGAGGTCGTGCTGGTCACCGGCCCGGTCAATCTGTCTCCGCCGGTCGGGTGCGAAGTGCACTCCGTAGAGACCACGGAAGACCTGCTGACCGTGTGTGACCGGCTGTTTCCGGGCTGCGACGGGGTGATCGCCACGGCGGCGGTGTGCGACTACCGGCCGCGGGAGCGTTTTCCGGGCAAGCTGGCGAAGACGGGGGTCTCGCTGGAGCTGGAGCTGGTGGAGACCGCCGACGTGCTGGCGGCTTTGGGTCAGCAGAAGGGGTCGCGGTGGATTGTCGGGTTTGCGCTCGAATCTGATGAATACGCCCATGTGAACGCCTTGCGCAAGCTGCGCGAGAAGAACTGCGACGTGATCGTGCTGAACCGGCCGACGGCGATCGGCTCCGCGAACAATTCGGTCGAGCTGATCGATCCGGCGGGACGGACGGTGGCGCAGTTCAGCGGCAGCAAGACGGATGTCGCGGTGGAGCTGGTGGGGTGGATCGGGCGAGAGTTGAGAGTTGAGAGTTGAGAGTCAGAAGGATCTGACCGCGGTTCTGTATCTGTTTTCCTCTCAACTCTCGCCTCTCAACTCTCAACTCCCCTACAACCGGACTCCTGCGGCCGGCGGGTTGCCGAAAAACAGCGCTCGCGTGGCGTTTTGGCAGCGCCTCGCCGCCTGTGTGCTAGGTTTCGGATGTCCGGTGTCAGGCCGCGCGGAGGTTGGCCGTCGGACAAACGGTTGCGGCGTGATGGATGCGTCGTCCGGAAATTCCCCTATGTCGCCCGCCTGGTTGCGGAAAAGCCAATCCGGTCCGAAGACGACCGGCGAAGGTTCGTTGCGTCCCTGCGCGACGGGCGTTCGTCCGCAGCGCTCGGCGTGCGCACCGGCGAAAGCTGGTCCGGAAAACCATGATCGACTACGGCCGAATCCGAACCGATCTGCTGGCGCTGGCGCTGCTGGCCGGGTCGGTCTTTCTCGGGCTGAGCCTCGTCAGCTTTGACCCCGCCGATCCTCCGGCTCAGGTGGTCTATCCGCTGCGGGAAGTCCCGCAGAATCTGTGCGGCGCGACGGGCGCCGAGCTGGCCCATCATCTGTTTCTGGCTTTCGGACTTGGCGCGTACTTCGTCCTCGCTTCGCTGGTGGTCGTCGACATCCGGCTGTTTACGCGCGAGACGCTGTCCGACCCGCTGGTCCGACTGACCGGGGCGATGCTGGTGCTGGTTTCGGTGTGCGCTGCGGCGCAGTTCTTTTTGCCAGAGGGCTGGTCGCGATCGCTGATCGGCAACGGCGGTTACGTCGGGGCGTGGTCGCGGCTGCTGATGGAAAAGCATTTTTCGACGGCGGGCAGCCTGATTCTGCTGGCGACGTTTGCGACGGCGGGGTTGCTGCTGACGGGGGAGATCCGCCTCGTGCGCTGGCTGTTCGGCCTGTTGCTGCTGCCGCTGACGATGTGGTCGAAGCTGGCGTTCCGGCGGCCTGCGGCTCCGAAAGTCCCGGTTGCTGCGCCGCTGCCGGCGCTGGACGTTTCACCGGAGCCTGTCCCGGCGGTGCTGAAACTGGCGGAGCCGCCTGCGGACGAGCCGGAGCCGATTTCGATCAAGCTGATGGAGACCAAAGAAGAGATCGAAGAAGAGGAGCCGGCGATTCTGTCGCTGCCCGAGCCTGCGGAAGTGGAGCGGAAGCCAATCCGGGTGAACCCTCCCGTCTCAATCAAGTCGTTCCGGGAGGAGACGCTTCGCGCGCTGGACGCCGGGGAATCGGCGGAGCCGCCGAAGGAGTTTCAGCTTCCGACGAGCGATCTGCTGGAGGAAGCCGAAGAGTTTCCGTATGAGGCGCTGGCGAGCAAGGCGCAGGGGGCGGCAGCGACTCTCGAGAAGACGTTCAAGGAATTCGGGCTGAACGTGAAGGTCGTGGAGATCGACACGGGGCCGGTGGTGACGCAGTTCGAACTCGAACTCGAAGCGGGGTTGCGGCTGTCGAAGGTGACGGCGCTGGCGGACGATCTGGCGATTGCGCTGCGGGTGCCGGCGGTGCGCGTCGTCGCGCCGATTCCCGGCAAGAACACGGTCGGCGTCGAAGTTCCGAACGATCTGCGGGTGATGGTCCGGCTCAAGGAGCTGCTGGAGGCGAGCCAGAAGGACATCGACGACAAGCGGATTCCGCTGTTCCTGGGGAAAGACGTCAGCGGCAAGCCGCTCGTCGTGGATATGTGCAAGCTGCCGCACCTGCTGATCGCGGGGCGGACCGGCACCGGTAAGAGCGTGTGCCTGAATACGCTGATCCTGTCGATGCTGATGACCCGCACGCCGGACCAGGTCAAGATGCTGATGATCGACCCGAAGATGGTCGAGCTGAGTCCTTACAGCCGGATTCCGCACCTGATGCATCCGGTGATCACGGACATGAAGAAGGCGGAGGCGGTGCTGGGCTGGGCCGTGGACAAGATGGAAGAGCGTTACGACCTGCTGGCGCGGGTCGGCGTGCGTCATCTGGACAGCTTCAACAAGCTCGGCAAGGAGAAGGTGCTGCAGCGGCTGGGGATCGATCCGGAGAGCGAAGAAGCGGAGGTGATTCCGGAGCAGATGCCGTACATCGTGATCGTGGCCGACGAGATGGCGGACATGATGATGACGTCGGGCAAGGACGTCGAAGGGCACATTATCCGACTGGCTCAGAAGTCGCGGGCGGTGGGAATTCACCTGGTGCTGGCGACGCAGAAGCCGACGGTGGACGTGATTACGGGGTTGATCAAGTCGAATCTGCCGGCGCGAATTTCGTTCCAGGTGGCGAGCCGGGTGGATAGCCGGGTGGTGCTGGACGAGATGGGTGCGGACAAGCTGCTGGGGAACGGCGACATGCTGTACCTGGCGCCGGGGACGAGCAATCTGACGCGCGGGCAGGGGACTTACGTCAGCGACGAAGAAGTGACGCGGGTGATCGAGTTCTTCGCGGATCGGGAGCCGGAGTACAGCCAGGAGCTGCAGCAGCTCAACACGAGCGGCAAGGGTGGCAAGGGGCCGAGCGAACCGCGGGAGCGGGACGATCTGTACGAGCAGGCGGTGGAGGTGGTGATTCGCGAGGGTCGAGGAAGCGTGTCGCTGCTGCAGCGGGCGCTGGGGGTCGGGTATGGTCGCGGGGCGCGGATGGTCGACTGGATGGCCGAGGACGGCATCGTCGGCACGTACAACGGGAGCCAGGCGCGTGAAGTCGTGATGACGATGGAGGAGTGGGAGACGTTGCGTTCGGAGCGGTTCGATCTGGCGGGGACGTAGTCGGGGAAGCTCGGCGTCGCGGCTCAGGGGCGAAAGCCTTGCGCACCATTGCCAGCCGCCGCGACTGCCGATTCGCGGCGGCTGGCGAGAACAATCGGCTCCGTGGTCAAGGCGTTATTCGACGGCCAGGCCCACCATTCCCCAGTAGCCGAATTCGTAGGACCAGTCGTTGGCCTGGTTCCACATGCGGATCTGGATTTCCTGGCCGGCGAAGCGGGTCATGTCGAAGGTGTAGCGGACCCAGCCGTCTTTGCAGGTTTCCTTGCTGACCATTTCGTCGAGCAGTCGGCCGCTGCTGTTGCCCATTACGAGTCGCCAGTCGCCGCGGGGGTCGTGGGAGACTTCGATGACGAGGGTGGTTTTCTTGTCCGCGGGGATCTGGAACATGCCGGAGACCTCTGCCGGCTGGTCCCTGCTGACGGGGTGGGTTCGGACGACGCCCGGTCGGCCGCGGAATTCTTTCAGCAGGGCGACGCCGCCTTCGCCCGAGGTGACTTTGGTGAACCCGGGGGCGACTTCCTGGAAGATGCTGGCGAAGTCGGCGGGGTTGGTCGATTCGCGGGGGACGATGTCGGTGACGCCGGGGAGCCGCCTGGCGGTCGGGTCGACGGGGGGCTTGTCGAGGGTGAGGAAGGCGAACAGGTCGATGAGCTCCTGCGGCGTGTACTGTTTTTCGATTCCTTCGGGCATCAGCGAGATTTCGCTGACTTTGAAGTCCTCGATCTGGTCGCGGGGGATGATTTCCTGCTTGCCTCCCTGGACCTTGAGCACGACGCGCTGCGGGCTGTCTTCGACGAGCAGGCCGTTGATGACGCGGCCTTCGTCGGTGGCGACGGTGTAGCTGCGGTAGCCGGCCCCGATGACGAGGCTGGGGTCGAAGACGTTCGAGAGGAGCTGGGTGTAGTCGTTGCGGCCGTTGAGGGTGATCTCGGGGCCGACTTCGGCTCCTTCGCCGTAGATCTTGTGGCACTGGGCGCAGATTTTCTTGTAGACCTCCTGGCCCTTGCGGGCGTCGCCGGGGGTGGAGCGGATCAGTCGGCGCATGTCGGCGATGACTTTGTCGCGGTCGAGACTGCGGCCTTCGCGGACCTGGCCCCAGTGTTTCGCCAGCAGCTCTTTCAGTTCGGGATCTTTGAGGTCATTGAGTCGGCGGGCCTGGTTGATGTTGATTGCCGCGGCGGGGATTTTCTTGTCGCCGATCGCCTTCAGCAGCACTTTCGCCCAGGCGGGTCGTTGCGTGAGCAACTCGATCGCGCGTGGCTGAACGTCGGTTGGAAACTTGCCGAAATCCTTGATGACGGCGTCAGCGATCTCCGGCGATTCGGATCGGCCGAGGGCCGAGAACACGTCGCCAAGAAATGCGGGGGATTCCACGTCCCCCTTGCTGAAGATTTCGCGTGCGAGCTGTGCGACGCAGCCATCCTGGCTGGCGATCAGCGCCCGATAGGCGGCGATCCGCCGGGCGGGCGATTCCTGCGGATTGTGGACCAGCGACCGCGCAGTCCCCACCGCCCCGCGATCGTTCCAGCTCAGCGCCAGCAGCGATGCTTCCAGCCGGAGCGGATGCTGAGATTCGACACCCAGCATGGGCTGCAGGATCGGTTCGAAGGCGGCTTTGAGCTGCTGGAGCGAGTCTCCTTTGATTTCGCCGGACTGGATTCGCCCGGCAAGCTGGTTGAGGAGGCTTGCGGCCGGGGCGTTCTGCTGCCGTTCGGTCAGCGTGCGCAGGACGGTTGCGAGCAGGTTGATTTCACTCTTGGGTCGGGCGAGCAACCATTCCACGATCCGCGGCGTCAGTTCTTTGCCGACAGGGGATTGCTGGATCTTTTCGTCGGTCAGCAGCAGAGTCAGAATCCGCGGGTATCGCCCGGCGTAGGCCTTGATCGCCTGCCAGGCGATCCGCTGGAGCAGGGGGTCGTCTCCACAGAGCCGGCAAGCTTCCAGGAGTTGCTCGTCGAGGCTGATGTAAATCTGACCGGGGGGCTCCGATGTCACGCGGCGCGCCAGGAAGGTGAGGGCCTGCAGCCGGACCTCCGGCGACGGATCTTCGAGCGCCGCCAGGATCACTTCTTCGACCATCATCTGCGTCCCGGGATCCCACTGCCCCTCGCGACGCATGGATCGCGGAACCGCCTGCTCGACGCAGGTGCGGATCATCCAGGCGGCGATCGTCCGATCCTTGGAATTCAGCAGCTTCCAGAGGTTGTCTCCACCCCAGTCGGGCAGATCAAAAAACATCGGCGTGGCGGCAAAGAAGGCCATGCGGCGCAATCCGACAGGCGTCGATTCGTCACGGACCAGTTCCATCAGGCGAAGTGCCGTCTGGAGATCGTGCCGCTCCTGCAACAGCCGCAGGGCGGTTTCACGGACATACCCGTTTCCGTGCGACAGGAGTTTGATGAGATCGCCGTCGGAGAGAGTGGCGTAATCGGACGGAAGGCTCCGGGGGCTGACGCCGCCCGGCTCGCCTTTGCCCGTGTAGCGCACGCGGTACAGCCTCCCTTTCAAGCGATCGATCCCGGCCGGGTCGCGGTTGGCGTCCTGATAACAGTGGTAGCGGTCGTACCAGTCGAGGACATAGAGGCAGCCGTCCGGTCCGGTCTTCTGGACCACGGGCATGAACCAGGCGTCGTTGGCCGTCAGAAAGTCCGGCTCGCCTGAACCCGCATAGGTCGAGCCGTTCCGCTGGATGCTGTCCACGTTGATGCAGCCGCCGTGGATGTTTCCCATGTAGAGCTTCCGACGATACTTCTCCGGGTAGGCGTCGCTGTCGAACCAGGTGATGCCGCAATAGGCCGCTTTCTGGTGTTTGTGTTTGACGATCGACTCGATTTTCCAGGTGTGGGGCGGATACGGCCCTCCCTGGCGGTGGTAATAGCCGGTTTCGACCAGGTGCCACAGATGGTCGATCACGCACGCGCTGACGAAGGCGTCACCCTCGTCATTGAAGGCGATCCCCCAAGGGTTGCTGGTCCCTTCGCAGAAGACCTGGAACTCCCGCGTCCGCGGATGGATGCGGAACATCGCACAGGTCAGCGGCCAGCCGGGATGTTTTTCACCCCCGGCCTTCTCGTAATTCGGGTTCTCGGGCGAGTATTTCACGTGGCTGTGATTGAAGACGCCGTTGAGTCCGTACAGCCAGCCGTCGGGTCCCCAGGTGAGCGAATTCGGGAGTTCGTGAGTATCGGTCCGGCCGAAGCCGGTGACGACAACCTGGGCCGGCCCGTCGGGTTTGCCGTCGCGATCGGCATCGGGGACGAAAAGGATGTCCGGGGAGTTGGCGATCCAGACGCCGCCGTGACCGACCTGGACGCCGGAGGGAATGTTGAGTCCGTCGAGGAAGACTGTGAACTTGTCGGCCTTGCCGTCGCCATCGGTGTCTTCGAGGATTTTGACGCGATCGCGGCCGGGGCCGGGTTCCCGGCGGGGATATTCCAGCGACTCGGTGATCCAGAACCGGCCCTGCTCGTCGATCGCCATTGCGACGGGATTCACGATGTCGGGCTCGCTGGCGACGACTTCGACCGTGAAGCCTTCGGGGACGGTCATCATCTTCGCCGCGGTTTGCGGATCGCGCGGCTCGTTCGGGGGCTTGTCCTGGGCGTGGGGAATCTGCTGAGCGGGGGCGAGGCTGGTGAGCAACGAGCAGGACAGGGCGAATGCGAAGCGGAGGCGATTCATCGCGGGGAAACTCCCGGGTGGTCGGCGAGGTGGAATGGTGCGATAATAATCAGGAAGCCGGCTGGCGACCACGGGCAGTCCGGATGCGGCGCTTCAGGTCGCGCCAGAGTGAGGATTTCCAGCATGCCATCGCCGTTCCCCGGAATGGACCCATTTCTCGAACAGCCATCCGTGTTTCCAGACTTCCATGATCGTCTGGTCACAGTACTGAGCGAAATGCTCAATGCGCAGCTCTCGGGCTCGTACTACGCAGGCATCGGCACGCGAGTCTGGATCGAGACATCCGAGCGAACCATCGGCCCGGACGTGCAGATCCTGCGACCGGACTGGCGGCCAGACGCCGCCGAGACGAATCGGCTCGAGCAGAGCAGGACCGCAGTTCTGGACGAAGTGGACGTCGTGCCGGTTACGATCGAAATCGAGCACGACGAGACCAGAGAATCGTTTCTGGAGATTTACGCATCCCCCGGCGGCGAGCGGCTCGTGACACACATCGAGCTGCTGAGTCTGTCGAATAAACTGGCGGGCAGCAAAGGAAATGAGCTTTACCTTCGCAAGCAACGGGAGATCATGGACGCGCAAGTCCATCTTGTCGAAATCGACCTGCTCCGCGGCGGCGAGCACACCACGGCGCCGCCACGCTGGCGGATCGAACGGAAAGCCGGGCTCTTTCACTATCACGTGAGCCTGCACCGATACGACAAGAGCCTGGATTGTGTGGTTTATCCGATTCCTCTGCCTGCCCGATTGCCAAAACTCCCGATTCCGCTCCTGCCCGGCGACGGGGAGGTGATGATCGACCTGCAGGCTGCTGTCGATCGCTGCTATGACACGGGCCTCTACTCCCGCCGGGTCGAGTACCGGCTGGACCGCCTGACGCCGCCGCTGGCGCCCGCGTATCAGGAATGGGCGGCGAACATTCTGGCTCGGAAGGCCGGCGGACAGCCGGCCTGATCGGCGAACAGCCCCGTCCTCGTCCCCGCGGACCGTCTCGGGTAAACTGTGCCGTTCCGTCGGCGGACGGCTCTGCGGATTGCGTGCAGGCCACGGGCCGGCGCTCTGGAGCGAGGAATCATGTCGACGACTGCCAGTCCCCGGGTCGGAGTGATCATGGGGAGCAAATCGGACTGGGAAACGATGAAGCACGCGGTGGACGTGCTGGCCCAGTTTGGCGTCCCCCACGAACGCCGGGTCGTCTCGGCCCACCGCACTCCCGACTGGATGTGCGAATACGCCAAGCTGGCGGAAACCCGCGGGCTGCAGGTGATCATTGCCGGGGCCGGCGGGGCCGCTCACCTCCCCGGAATGGTCGCTGCCCAGACGTCTCTGCCCGTGCTCGGCGTGCCGGTACAGAGCCGGGCGCTGCAGGGACTGGACTCGCTCCTTTCGATCGTTCAGATGCCGGGGGGGATTCCGGTCGCTACGCTGGCGATCGGCGATGCGGGGGCTAAGAACGCCGGGTTGCTGGCGGTGCGGATTCTCGCGATCTCCGACCCGGCCCTCCGCCAGAAACTCCACGATTTTCACGACCAGCAGCGCGACGCCGTGCTGGGAGACGAGCTTCCATGAACGGCCCCATTCTTCCCGGCGCATCGCTGGGCGTCCTCGGCAGCGGCCAGCTTGGTCGGATGTTCGCGATCGCCGCCCGGCGGCTGGGATACCGAGTCCACGTTTTCTCGCCCGATGACGACACGCCGACCGGCCAGGTGGCGGACGTCGAGATCCGGGCGGACTACGCGGATCTCGATCGCGTCGCCGAGTTCGCCCGGTCGGTTTCGGTGATGACCTTCGAGTTCGAGAATGTCCCGGCCGCCACCGCCGAGACCGCGGCGAAATTCTGCCCGGTCCGTCCGGGGGGACATGTCCTCTACACGTCGCAGAATCGCCTGCGGGAGAAGACCTATCTCAGCCAGCGCGGCCTGCCGGTCACACCGTTCCGGCCGGTGACGGATGACGCCTCGCTGCAGACAGCGATCCAAGACCTCGGCCTGCCCGCAGTCCTCAAGACCGCCGACTGGGGCTACGACGGCAAGGGCCAGTCGATCGTGCGCACTGCGGCAGAGGCCGCGGCGGCATTCGCGAAGCTCGGCGTGCCAACCGCGATTCTCGAAGGATTTATCGACTTCGAGAGCGAACTGTCAGTGGTCGGGGCGCGCGGGCTCGACGGGACGTTCGTCAGCTTCGGCCCCGTCGGCAACGCCCACAGCCATCACATTCTGGACGTTTCCGTCTGTCCTGCGCTCGTTTCGGAGCGGGTCGCTCAGGAAGCCGTCGAGATCACCCGCAACGTGCTCGAAGCTCTCGACGTCGTCGGCGTCCTCTGCGTCGAGTTCTTCCTGACAAGGTCGGGCGGCCTCCTGATCAACGAGACCGCCCCCCGGCCGCACAACTCCGGTCACCTGACGCTCGACGCTCACGTGAGCTGCCAGTTCGAGCAGCAGGTCCGGGCGATCTGCGGCCTGCCGCTGGGGGGCACCCGCCAACACGCCCCCGCCGCGATGGCCAACCTGCTGGGGGACGTCTGGGCGAACGGCGAACCCGACTGGTCTGCGGCGCTGGCCGATCCGGCGATCAAGCTGCATCTGTACGGCAAGCGGGAAGCCCGCGCCGGTCGGAAGATGGGACATCTCAACGCACTGGCCAGCAGCGTCGAGGAAGCTGAACAGCTCGTCCGCACCGCCCGCGACCGGCTGATGCGGAAGTAAGGAATCAATGAATCGTGTGCCACGGCTGTGTCAGCCGTGCAACTGTGGAATGGCGCCCATGAACACGGCCGACACGGCTGCGGCACACAGAAATCCTGATTGTTAATTGATCAAAACGACTTTCCTGCCCGAAAGAGGCCTCACCATGACCAGTCCCCTCCCCATCGCCATCCACCCTCCCCGCCGCGTCCTGATGGGTCCCGGGCCCAGCGATATCGAGCCCAGCGTCCTGGGGGCCTTGGCCGCCCCGACGGTCGGGCACCTCGATCCGTACTTCCTCAAGATCATGGACGAACTGCAGGCCATGCTGCGGCAGGTTTTCCGGACGGAGAACCGGCTGACGCTCGCCGTTTCCGGGACCGGCAGCGCCGGGATGGAAGCCTGCGTCGCCAACCTGATCGAGCCGGGCGACAAAATGGTGGTCTGCGTCAACGGCGTTTTCGGCGGACGGATGGCCGACGTCGCCGCCCGCTGCGGTGCGCAGGTCGTGAAGCTCGAACGACCCTTCGGCGAAGTGTTTTCGTCGGCCGAGATTGAAGCGGCGATGGAACAGCACAAGCCAAAGGTGCTGGGAATCGTGAACGCGGAGACTTCCACCGGCGCCCATCAGCCGATGGCCGAGATCGCCGGGATTGTCCACGCGCACGGGGGGCTGGTCCTGATGGACTGCGTCACGTCGCTGGCGGGGATGCCGGTCGAGATCGACGACTGGGGGATCGATGCGGCGTACTCGGGGACGCAGAAGTGCTTGAGCTGTCCGCCGGGTCTGGCGCCGGTGACGTTCAGCGACCGGGCGGTCGCGGCGATCGATGCGCGGAAGACGAAGGTGCAGAGCTGGTATCTCGATATGCAGATGGTGAAGGAGTACTGGGGAGGCAACCGGGCTTACCACCATACGGCTCCCATCAACATGAACTACGCCCTGCACGAGGCGCTTCGCTGCGTGCTGGAAGAGGGCCTTGAGCACCGCTGGGCCCGGCATCGGAAGAATCATCTGGCGCTGCGGGCGGGCCTGGAGGCTCTCGGTCTGGACTACGCCGTCGCGGAAGAGCACCGGCTGCCGATGCTGAACGCGGTGCTGATTCCGGAGGGGGTCGACGACGCGGCGGTGCGCAAGCAGCTCCTCACCGAGTTCGGCATCGAGATCGGGGGCGGGCTGGGGCCGATGAAGGGGAAGGTCTGGCGGATCGGCCTGATGGGGGCGGCGTGCACGGCGTCGAATGTGCTGTTGTGTCTGGCGGCGCTGGAGCGATGCCTGATGGCGCAAGGGGGGAAGGTCACGCCGGGGGCGGGAGTGGCGGCGGCGAACGGGGCTTACGCGGGGAAGTCGTAGTCGTTGAGGCGGCGCTGGTGCGGAATCCGGCGCGATGAACGTTGCCGAAAGCCGGGTTTGCTCGCAGAGGGGATGCGATCGGCGCAAGTACGTCGCCGCAAGCGAGTGGAGTTTCCGGCCGGGGCGACGGGGCGTGTGGTTGAACACTCCTTCGGCAGCAATTGGACCGGGCGGACTCAGACGGATTATGACGAGACCTAAGTCGCTCCACGGTGGATGGTTACGACTTCCTCTGCTCGATGTTCCAGCCTGAATGCACGTTGCCGATCAGGCGATTGGCGGCAGTCCCTTGACGACCGCCCATATCATGTAACACAATGAGTTACATGAAGCGAGACAGTCGATTGTCGGGCGTACTTCACGTTTTGCTCCACATGGCGGAGCAGGATGGTCCTGTCACATCGGAAGTCCTGGCCAAGGCGATGGACACCAACCCGGTGGTGATTCGGCGAACCATGGCCGGGCTGCGAAAGCAGGGTTATGTGCGATCGGAGAAAGGGCATGGCGGGGGCTGGACGTTGGCGGCCGACCTTTCGAAGGTGACTCTGCGAGACATTTATGCCGCACTCGGCAGTCCCGCGTTGCTCGCCATCGGTCACCGGACGGAATCCCCCGGTTGCCTGGTTGAACAGGCGGTGAATGCTGCTCTCTGCCAGGCGTTCGAGGATGCCGAGAAACAACTCCTTTCGCGCCTCGGTGAAGTGACGCTCGCCATGCTGAGTGCCGACTTACATGCACGGCTGGTTGCTCGGGGCGAGTCTCGCAGTCTTGAGGAGCACGTTCATGCCTCCTGAGTCGTCCAACACACCATTTGCATTCTCGGATCCTGAGTTCGTCGCTCAATATGTTGAGGGGCCGCCACGATTTGTGCCCGGCTTTGCCGATCTGCACCGCATGTCGGCAATTCTGCTGGCCGAGAGCGCGCCTCAAGCTGCGCGGATCTTGGTCCTGGGGGCTGGCGGAGGCCTGGAACTGAAGGCGTTTGCGGAAAGGCATCCCAACTGGGAGTTCGACGGTATCGACCCGGCTTCGGAGATGCTCCAACTGGCCAGGAAGACCCTCGGGCCGCTGGAATCTCAGGTTCGGCTCCATACAGGCTACATCGACGATGCGCCGGAAGGACCGTTCGACGGCGCAACGTGCCTGCTGACCCTGCACTTTCTGGATTCGGAGGAGCGGCGGCGGACGCTGGCTGAAGTTCGACGCCGTCTCAAACGTGGTGCGCCGTTTGTCACCGTTCATGCCAGCCTTCCCCACGGCGACGACGAGCGTGCCCGGTGGCTCGCACGATACGCCGCGTTTGCGAAGAGTTCGGGCGTTGATTCCGAACAGGCGGAAACTGCGCGACGGGGTGTTCAATCGGGCGTGACGATACTCGCTCCGGAACAGGATGAAGCGATGTTGCGCGGAGTCGGGTTTTCGAATGTCGGCCTGTTCTACGCCGGCTTTGTCCTTCGCGGCTGGGTGGCGTACGCCTGATCCGCGCCTGAATTGATGAATGGGAGGGTCGTCGCCGAACTGCTGGCGCGTCCCACAGAGAGTCGCATCGACGGTGGCGATCGCATGAAGAACAGTGTCATTCTATTGCTCGTTTTCGGGCTGGCAGCCTGCACCGCAGGGTGCGGCCGGCCGAAGGAGGCTTTCGTGGCGGGAGTCAACAACGACGCGGCCAGCAATCGGGAGCCCTGGCAACGAGGAGCGCCCGGCCGGGCAGCGCATGCCAAGCATGGAGATCACGGACATCATCACGGCTTTGCCAACCCTGCGGAACTTGCGAAGACGTGGAACGATCCTGAACGGGACACGTGGCAGCACCCGGAGGAAATCGTCGCGGCGCTGGCTCTGAAGCCGGGGATGACGGTCGCAGACATTGGTGCAGGGACGGGTTATATGGCGGTCCGCCTCAGCCGTGCGGTAGGCAAAGAGGGGACGGTTATCGCCATCGACGCCGAGGCGGCGATGATCAATTATCTGGCGAGTCGCCGAGATGACCTGGGGCCGGCGGAGATCGTGCCGCGGAAGGTGGGCATGGACGATCCTGAGTTACAGTCCGACAGCGTGGAGTGCGTGTTGACTCTGGACACCTGGCACCACATTCGGGGGCGGGAAGCCTACGCCCGGAAGGTTCACGAGGGGCTGAAGCGGGGGGGGCGATTTGTCGTGGTGGATTGGGAGGTGGATGCCGATTCGGGGCCGCCTGCTGAGATGCGAATTGGATCGGGGCGAGTCATGAAGGAACTCGAACTGGCGGGCTTTCGGGGGGAGATTGTGACTGAGTCGATGCCGCGACATTACATGGTCGTCGGACACAAGGACTGACCGTTGATGCGGAAGGCGTGAATCCGCCAATGGTTGGCGGATTCACGGGCTTGGGCAAATCGAGTCCGGACGACAAGACTCGAGCCGCCCGGCGTGCAGCAGTCCGTCGAAATCATCCCGCCGACGGATGAGATTCAAGGATTCGGGGCGTCGGGAATTTCGGGCTCGACGAGTTTGGCGAGGAGGATCAGGGATTCCTGCCAGCCGAGATAACAGGCTTCGGGAGGAATTGCTTCGGGGACGCCTTCCTGCACGATGTGCACTTCGGTTCCGCAGGAGACTTTCCGGAGCGTGATGGTGGTCTGCATTTCTCCGGGGAGGTTCGGGTCGTCGAACTCGTCGGTGTGCCGGATGCGTTCGTGCGGCGTCAGTTCGAGGTATTTACCGCCGAAGGAGTGGCTGTGGCCCGTGCCGAAATTCGTGAACGACATCCGGTAGCGGCCGTTGACGGTGGCGTCGAGTTCGTGAACTTTGCCGGTGAAGCCGTTGGGGGGCAGCCACTTGACCATCGCGTCCGCGTCGAGGAATGCGCGATAGAGCTTTTCGGGGGAGGTGTTGAAGACGCGGTGAAGTCGGATCGTGTTGGTTGGCATGAGCGATGCTCCGGATTGGCGGCGGCTGGGAATCACGACGAACGCGCCGGATCCCGTTCTGCCGTTGCGCGACGTTGCCGATCCCGATTGGAGCGGTCGGCGGAGAGCGGGTCAAGGCTTGTGATGACTGGACAGTTTTCGATGTCTCGACGGGATGGCTGAAGCCGAGTCATCGTCGGTTCGTTGCGGTGATCCGATTGCGGATTGTCGGCGGAGTTCGGACGAAGCGGCTCTCCGCGGCAATGGTCGTTGGGAACGGCCTGCATGGAGTTCAATCTGCGACTTCTCATGGCAGCGTTGGAGCGGAGTCTGAGGAGGGCTGATTTCAGAGCAGCCCACTCGCTGAGTCGCTGAGGGAATACGGAGGACGCAGCGAAGGGTGAGACGGTGGTGTCCGCGGCGGGTGAAGCACATGGACCATCATTGTGACGTTGCGAACGTCGACGAGTGGAATCACTCTGCGGGATTTTGGCGCAGTTTCTCGGGCGCGATTCCGTTGGCGAGAGCTTCGACCTTGGCCCAGTCGATGATGCGTCGGTGGAACGCCCTGTTGTGGTTGAGCGTGCGAAGCCAGCGGATGTCGCGGGCGAGCACGCCTGCCGCCATGCCCGCCGCGAAGATCCCGAGAGTTCGCCACTCCGGCGACCGGGTCTGGAATGTCAACCCGATGGAACCGCTCAGAATGATGAGGACTGCCAGATATCGCACCCGCGACTGCCAGAGCAATGCGAGAACTGACTGATCGCGATCTCGCCGGGCCAGGAGGTGGCGAGCGAGCTCTTGCTCATCCGTTGCCATGAAGGTTCCGAACGGCGGGAGGGTCGGAATCCGATGAACTGGTCGTCGCGAACAGCAGACCGCACAGAACGTGCGCCGTCAATGGGGGCACGCCTCATCGTCCTCAGGTCGCGAGCCCATTGCATGCCGTGGGCGTCGGCTGCATGTAACGAGAGCGCAACCGACGGCACAGTCGATGACTGTCCGCCATTCTTGGGAATTTGCCACTTGACAGCTCAAGTTCTACGGAATTAGTATTAACGTTAATGGGTGCCACGTTCGCTACTTTCTTGATCTCCCTGATGCTCGTCGGAAATTCCGTCGGCGGCGGGGAGGCCGTGTCGTGCGAGCTGAGCTTGTCCGCAGAGGGCGAGCGCGCATCGAGCCTTGCGAGCGCACCCGACTCCAGACCGATCGCACGTCTCCTGGCGGGGCGGTGTGATGTGACGGAGTCGGCCGAGAGTAGTCGCTCCGGGCCGAATCAACTGCGAAAAGTGGATGCGCAGGCTCCCGGATGGGTGGCGACGCCTCAGCCCGTGTCGGTTTGCTGTGCGGTCGACGAGCCGCAGCAGCGGCATCTGCCTGCCGACGCCGCTCCTTGCGTGCTGCGCGTCTAAACGCGGTCGTCGCAAGTTCTCCGCCGGCGTTTCCATGCGCCAGGACCCCGATTCCGGGGTCGTTCGCACCCTTATTCCGCTGACGAATGAGGCGTATGCATCGACTCGTCCGGGGTTTGCGTCTGGGACACTAGTGGTCTAGTGATTCTGGTCGACCATCACGGGCCAGAACTCCGACGCGACGGTCGATCGCGCTGCGCCTTCGTGCGAACCGATCGGTTGCCGTCGGTCGGCGTTGGCATTGGGTCGGCCTGCTTGGCGACATCAAATAGCCGTCTCACACCTCTCTTCCAGGAAAGTTCGCGCTCATGGGTTTGCTTCTGCCCTCGAATCGCACTGCTTCGTGGTTCTGCCTGTTCCTGGTACTGGCAGCGGCGGCGACTCCGTCGTGGCACGCGTCGGCGCGTGCTCAGGAGACGCAGCCTCCATCCGCCGCTCCGGCTGCTGCAACGCCCTCCGGCGAATCTGCGGAGTCCCAGTCCTCGCTGATGTGGCTGATCGAAACATCGGGCTGGATCGGCCTGGTGCTCCTGATTTTGTCGATCTACTTTCTGGCCAAAGTGATTCAGCTCTTCCTGGTCTTGCGGCCGGAAGTCGTCGCCCCCGAGGCGCTGTCGCAGCAATTCGGAACATTGCTGCAATCGCGGGACTTTAACGGGATCTTTAAGTCCGCCAAGGAGAGCGAGTCGGCTCTGGGGGCGATGGTCTCCGCCGGCCTGCTGGAGATGCAGTCGGGGATCGATCCGGCCCGGGAGGCGGTCGAGCGCGTCGGCGAACTCACCACGATCGAGATGGAGAAGAGCATCAGCATGCTGGCGGTGCTGGGATCGCTCGGACCGATGATCGGTCTGCTCGGGACGCTGAAAGGGATGATCGCCAGCTTCAGCGTGATCGCCATGTCCGATACACAGCTCAGGCCCAGCGAGGTTGCGGGCGGGATCTCGGAAGCGCTGGTCCTCACGTTCGAAGGCGTCGGACTGTCCGTTCCTGCGATCTACTTCTTCGCGCTTTTCAAGAACCGCGTGGCATCGCTGGCGACCGGCGCTCAGTTTCAAGCGGACGATCTGATCCGGCAGGTTTATGCCGCGGCCCGCAGCAAGACCGCCGGCTGAGTCGGGCGCCTGAAACATTCTGAAAAGGAGCGCTGCGATGTCGGCTCACAACAGCGAAGGCGCAGAGCCCAATCTGACGCCAATCCTGGACATGGTCTTCCAACTGGTCACCTTTTTCATGCTGGTGATCAACTTCAAGGGGGCGACGCTGGATCTGTCGCTGAAGCTCCCCGTCCTGGGGTCAGCGCGGCCCCTGGACTCCCGGTCGGGGAAAGATCCAATCGTGCTCAACATCGATTCCGAGGGGGTCGTCAAAATCTTCGGCGCGCCGGTCGATCTCGATCAGTATCTCACGCGCGAAGCGCGGCTCCTCAGGTCGCTGCAGGGACCCGCCGCGGCGGCCGGCGCTCTCGACACGCCGGTCGTCATCCGGGCGGACCGATCCGTCACGTTTCATCTGTTGAATCACGTGATCACGACGTGCCAGAAGCATGGCTTTTATCACTACCAGTTGAGCGCCATGACGCGCGAGGAGCAACGCTGAAATGAAGCGCCGTCGCGTACGTCGTCGACATCGAGATACCGGAGAGGTGCAGCTCAACCTGGCGGCCATGCTGGACATGGCCTTTCAGTTGCTGACGTTTTTCATTCTGACGTTTCGGCCAGCCCCGATCGAAGGGCAACTGGCGGTCAATCTTCCGCCTCCGGTCGTGCAGACGAAGGTGGAGGCCCCGTCCGACGCTTCCGACAGTGCGGGGAGCGGCGAAGACAGCCTGAAAACCATCTTCATACACGTGACAGCCGATGACGCCGGCGAGACGCAACAGGTGCGGATTGTCGACGGAGTGGTGTCGAACGGCCCGTTGGACGATGCGCAGTTGCGGTCGATTCATCGCCGACTGGAATCGTTCTTCAGCATCGGAAAAGTCCCGTTTGATCGAGTCCAGATTGCGGTCGACGGACGCCTGCGCTACTCGGAACTGATGAAGCTCGTCGATGTGGCAACGCGGCAGAAGCTGGCCGACGGCACTTTCCTGCAGAAGATCAGTTTCATGGAGGCTGGTCCATAACGCTGCCGTCGGAGCCCGTCTGACGCGGAAGGCCGACTGGGCAAAGCAAGTTTCGACCGTTCGCCGAAAATGCCTTCGATTCCATCCCGTTGCAAAGGCCTCATCATGCGTTCGACACGAGTCCGTCCGTTTGGACAGTCGCTGGGACTGTCGCGCGTCTGGTCGTGCCTTCTGATGCTGATCCTGCTCGGGATGCTTTACTCTCAGTTTCGCCAACCCGGCATGTGGACCTGGCTGGCGACAACGACTCCCTCGGAACCTGCAGCATCCATTTCCAACGCACCAGCCGCGCCGGAGCACGTCGTCGCCGGCCCGAATGAGCAGAACCCCGAGGAAGTTGAGTCGCTGCAGGACGAACTGGCCGTCATGGAACAGCGCAGTCCGTTGCACTTCCGAGAAATGGCGGCGTACTGGCGGCTGCTTGGCTGGAGCCGAACCCGTTCGTCACAGGAGCTCGAACAGACGGCCCTGCGGGATGTGGCGTTCACGCAGTTGTGGGAAGACCCCGAGAAGTACCGGGGGAAGCTGATTCGGCTGAGGATGCACGTGCGACGGGTGCTGCAATACGAGCCCGCTGAGAATCCGCTAGGCGCACGGGAAGTGTATGAAGCCTGGGGCTGGACCGATGAATCGCGTTCTCTCCCGTATGTTGTTGTATTTCTGGACAAACCGGCGGGGTTGCCGCTGGGGACCGATATTCGCGGCGAAGTGGTTTTCGTGGGGTATTTCCTGAAAGTCATGTCGTATTCCGCCTTCGACAAGCAGCGCGGCGCGCCGCTGCTGGCAGGTCGAGTGCGACTGGTCGACACCGCTTCGACAGCACGGCCGCGTCCGGCCGATGAACTGGGCTGGCTGTTTTCCGGGCTGGTCGGGGTGGTGCTTGTGGCGTCCGCGGCCACGTGGATCTACCGAACAGGACGGAAGCCGCGTACTGACAGTCTGCAGCCAACGAATCCGCCGGATTTTGGCAGACTTGGCTCAGCAGATCCCGGAATGAATGTCCTTCCCTGGATGAAGTCGTTGGATTCCGACGTCGGCGTTCACCCATCAATGGGGACGGAGAGCCCATCGTCCGTCTCGCCCGCCGCCGGCCAGTAGCTTGTGGCGTGCCATATCCGCCGTGCATCTCGGCAGCCCGCCATCCCGGCGCGATGGCATCAAGGAAATTTCGCGGCCGACACATGGCGAACGTCCTGCAGCGACATTCGGAGGTCGCCTGACCGCAGCATTCAACCACTTCTTCACTGCGATACGTCGAGGAGAGTTGCTCCCTTCGAGATCGCCTGATCGTCTTGCGACCTGGAAAGAATCCTTCCCCCGCCGGCCGGGAAAACAGCTAGAATCCGGATCCGGTTCACGGGAGATCTGCGGAATGCCTGGCAGTCGGCTGGATCATCGCAAAATCACAATTCCCCGTCGGCGCTTTCTTGCCACGGGAGGCGCCCTCGGTCTCTCCCTTCCCGGCCTGTTGTCCGCCCAGGTCGCAGCGGCCACGCGCAATACCGCGAGCCCCGCGAAGATCAAAGCCTGCATCGTCGTCTTCTACTACGGCGGTCCGAGCCACCTCGACACCTACGACTTGAAGCCGGATGCTCCCGCCGACATCCGGGGCGAATTCTCGCCCATTTCAACCTCGGTTCCCGGTCTGCAGATCTGCGAGCACCTGCCGCACATGGCGAAGCTGATGCATAAAGTCTGCCTCATCCGCAGCATGCATCACACGAATCGCCTGCACGATTCGGCCTCGACCGAGGCCCTCACCGGCCGGCAGTCGCCGCAGGGAGACCGCGAAGAGTTCGCACCCATCGCGCAGTTCTTCCCCTGCCACGCGGCGACTCTGACGCATTTGCGGCACGACCCGACGATTGAAGTGCCGCACGCCGCCCTGCCCTGGGCGTTTCGCAATGTGATCGAGGTCCCGTGTCAGGCGGGGGGCTTCCTGGGGCCGTCGTATGCGCCGCTGCAGATCGACGTGAACGTCGAGTCGAAGACCTACTCCGCCGGGGCGCTCTCCGCACCGCCCGGCCGCCCGACGTCGCCGCTCGATCTGCGCCGGCAGTTGTTGAGTCGACTGGAAGATCAGCGGCGGGGCCCGGTCGCCCCGACCGACAGCAATGCGTGGAGCCTGGCCTACGACAAAGCCTGCCGGCTGCTGGAGGCGGTCGAGCTGCGGCAGGCGCTCGATTTGTCGCGTGAAGATGTCCGTTTGCGCGACAAGTACGGCTACGGCCCTGCTCCGCTGTCCGTCGGTGAAGGGGGCGGCGGCGGGAACGGGGCCGAACTGGCCTATGGACGCCAGATGCGCGGCCAGAATCTGCTGCTGGCCCGTCGGCTGGTCGAAGCCGGAGTTCCGTTTGTGAACGTCTACGACTTCCGCCAGCAGGGGCAGAACTGGGATGCCCATTTCAAGTGCTTCAACCAGCACAAGACCCACCTGCTGCCGCTCGCCGATCAGTCCCTCGCCGCGCTGATCGAAGACCTCGACCAGCGCGGCCTGCTCGATTCGACGCTGGTCGTGGCGATGGGAGAGTTCGGTCGGACGCCCCGCATCAACGGCGATGGGGGGCGGGATCACTGGCCCGACTGTTACTCGCTGCTGCTGGCCGGCGGCGGGGTCCAAGGAGGCCTGGTTCATGGATCGAGCGACGCGTTCGGCGAGTTTCCCGCCACCGATCCTGTGACGCCGGCGGATCTTGCCGCGACGATTTACTCGCGCTTCGGTCTCGACGCGCAGACGGAGATTCACGATCAGACCGGCCGGCCGTGGCGGATTGCGGACGGGATGCCGCTGACGCAGTTGTTCGGGGATGCCTAGGGCGAGCGAGGTCGACTGGGCCGGCGTTTTCCGAAGCGAATCTTCGGCAGCGACGGTTCATGAATCTCGCGGTCAGCGTCCTGACACACTTCCGGCAGCCAGCAATTCAAGTTGGCCGACCCCGGAACACAGGGCTCTTGCCGGGTTCCGATCAGGCGAGCAGCCCAGCTTTTCGTTCAGACGCGCCGCAGAGATGTTGCGGCGCGAACGGGATGCGGATGCGCCAGTTGCCACAAGACCATCCGGACCCACTTCAGCGTTGCGGCGAGATTCATGAAGCGGGCCTTGACCCTGGGGGCGTCAGGCGCCCCAGTTCGGTCTGCTGGATAGCCGATCGAGCCCCTCCCGCCTGCGCGGCGATGACGCGTGGCTGTTGCCGCTGGAGGAGCCGGGCGTCGAGCACTTGCCGCGACTTTTTCCGGGCTCGTCCGGTCTGCGTGTCCCGACTCCGCAGCAGAAACCCCGTCACGACTCGGACCGGTGTCTTGAACAAACCGACTCGAATGCCAGACGATGCCCCCGCTGTTGCGCTCCGTCGCTTTGAGTGCGAACTCGGGATTGATACGGGGGAGCGCAATAGATTCTCATTCTCCCCGCAAACCCAATCTCCCCAATCTCCGGCGATTTCATCCGCGCATCCTCTCCCTCTCCCACTGAAGATCGCGGGAGAGGGGACCGGAGATAGAGGCGGTGGGGAGGACACAGACAAAAATGCCCGCGCCACCGAGATGAAGCCCCCCTCAACTCGCATCCCGATACTCGCGGCGCTCGAACACCAGCATCCCCGCGACCAGCAGCACGAGGATTGTCGCCGCGAGCGCAACCGTCGCTGTCGTTCCCGACACCGCCGCGAACATCTCGCGGGCTACTCGGCTGAGCGGGCCGAGCTGCATGTCCTCGCCTGCGTCGTAGATCATACACCGCACGTAGAACGCCACCGAGACGCGTTTGACGATGCCTGGCAAATTTCCGAACAGCACTTCCAGAAAGAACCAGTAGACCAGCGAGATGATCGTTCCGTGGCGGAAGGTCGCCCCCAGCAGCAGAAACAGCCCGGCGTACGCGAGCCCGCCCAGCAGGCTCGCCGGCAGGAAGACGGGGAGGACGTCTTCCCCCGGCGCTCCGGCCAGCCCGCACATGACCAGCAGCGTCCCGGTGCACCAGGCGGTGACCAGGATCGAGGCGGCCAGCGATTTCATCAGGTAGACCAGCGACCGCGGCAGCGACGCGATCAGCAGATAGATCAGCGTCCGGTCTTCGCGCTCCCCGCCGATGCCCGAGGCCCCGTAGCAGATCGCGAAGATCGGCATCAGGAACGCCACGAAGGTCGGGACCAGCACCTGCTCGGCGAGCTTCTTCGCCGTCGGCTCCCCCCGCCGGGACCAGGCGAGTACGATCAGGATGCAGAGGAGCGACAGTCCGCAGCAGGCGAGCGTCTGCCGCGACAGAAGCTGCCGACGGAGCGTGAGCACGAACAGGCTCCAGCAGGCCCAGGGAGTCGACGACGCAGCCTTCACAAGCAACTCCCGCAAGAACAATCTCAGAACTTTGCCGCCGCCGACATGACATACGCGAACGTCGCTTCGGTCGTGGCGTCGGTGGTTTCCAGTCGGCCGATATCGAATCCGCCTTCTACCACCAGCGCGGCAAACCGGCGGAAGAACTCTTCCGGCCGGGCGACCTGCAGCAGCAGTTCCGCATCGCCCGTCAACTCGACTCCCAGCACCTGCCCGCACTGCATCAGCCGGGAAGCCAGTTCCCGCTGCTGACGGCATTCGATCCGGACCTGCGACGGTTGTTCGGCGAACATGGCCCGCAGTTCGGGGAGCGTCCCGACGGCCAGCACGCGCCCCTGGCCCATGAAGACGACGCGGTCGGCCAGTTCGTCCATTTCTTCCAGGATGTGGCTCGAAACGAGAACGGCCTGGCCGCGCGCGGCACAGCGGCGGAAGAGCTCGGTCAGCTCGCGCCGGCCGACCGGATCGATGCCGTTGAGGGGCTCGTCGACGATCAGCACTTCCGGTCGATGGACCAGCGCCTGCGCCAGCTTGATCCGCTGCCGCATCCCCTTGGAACAGCCTTTGAGCGTGCGGTCAGCCCGATCGAGCATGCCGACGTCGGCGAGGACTTCTTCGGTGCGCTCGCGGGCCAGCGTCCGCTCCAGGCCGTGGAGACAGGCCATCGTGTAAACGAACCGCCGGCCGGACATTTCTTCGTAGAAGGCGTCCGCGTCGGGGCAGTAGCCGAGCGATTTGCGGGCGGTCGCGGACCGGGCGGAGGCCCCGCGCACGAAGACTTCTCCCAGGCTGGGTCGTAGCTGTCCGGTCAGGAGTTTGATCAGCGTCGACTTGCCGGCGCCGTTTGGCCCGAGGAGTCCGGAGATGCCCGGCTGGAGCGTCAGGCTGACGTCGTTGACGCCGATGACCGCTCCGTACCACTTCGTGGCGCCGCGGAACTCGACCAGCGGCGGTTCGCCCGGAGATCGGAGACTCATTTCACCACCTCGACGGCCTTCACCCGGCAGATGATCAGCACCAACGAGACGGCGCAGACGGTGCTCAGCACCGCCAGGCACCAGCCGGCTGAGGGGATCTTGTTCTCGTCGAGCGACCCGAAACACCAGCGCCCGAGGCGGTGCATGTCGTCCCAGAAGCCGAGCAGCAGCCAGTAGCGGTTGTCGTCGATCGCCCGCATGGCGTCCGCGAGTCCCTTCAGCAGGACGAAGAGTCCGAGCCAGGTCATCACGAGCGGGACGGTGCGGGGGACCCAGGCGGCGATGGCGAAAATCATCAGGCTCTGCACCACCGCCAGCACTGCGCCGTAGCCCAGAATCCCGGTCAGGACCCTGGGGTTCTCGTAGAAGTACGCCAGTGAGTTGCTCAGCGTTCCGTATTCGACGAACAGAATCAGGGCCGGCACGGTGGTGACCAGCGTCACGAGGGCCGCGATCGTCAGGAGTTTGCCGACGATGTAGTGCTGCTTGCGGATGCCGCGCGAGAGATAGAAGACCATGCCTCCCTGGCGGTAGTCGCTGCCGATGAGGGTCGAACCGGCGAAGGCGAGCAGCAGCGCGCAGATGCTGGCCTGGGCGAGCATGAAGTCGGCGTAGGCTTCGCCGTTGCCGGTCACTTTGTAGTTGTCGAGGAATTGGGCCAGGTTGCCGTTCTGGACGGTGATCGTCGCTTTGAGATAGATGAAGGCGAAGTTGAAGACGAAGTTCAGCAGGCCCAGACCCAGCAGAATCCAGAAGACCCACCGTCGGAGCACCAGCGCCAGGCCGATGCGCACCAGCGACCAGCATCCCCACCACGGGGAGCGCAGCCGCCCGTCCCATTTACGATACCCCGCCTGATCAATCTGCATCGGTCCCTCGACTCTGCGATGGCGCACTCTGGCCGTTCGTTCCGATCAAGCGATGATAGAGTTGCGGCAGATCCTCCCGCTCGGGGACCAGCGTGCAGAGGGTGACGTCGTGCCGGGCCGAGAGCGCGAAGAACCGGTCATTCCCCCACTCCGCGGGAACCTCCACGTGCGCCTCGTCGGCCCGCGGCGATTTTTCGACAGTGACGCCGGCCTCACGCAGCGCACTGAGAAAACTCTCCCCGGCGCCGCGCCAGCCCAGCCGATACCGGTTTTTCCAGTGCTGCCGCAGATCGGAGATCCGCCCCACACCCAGGACGCGTCCGCGGTCCACAATGATCACCTGCTCGCAGACCCGGTCGATGTCTCCCAGCAGATGCGTCGACAGAATCAGCGATTTGCCGTGCCGGTTCGCGATGGCCTTCAGCAGGGACAGCATCGCCTCCCGGCCCTTGGGATCCAGCCCCGCCGTCGGTTCATCCAGGAGCAGCAGTTGCGGATCGTGGACCAGCGCCGCGGCCAGCTTCAGCCGCTGCTTCATGCCGACGGAATACTCGTCGCAGCGCCGGTAGCGGGCTTCATCGAGCTCCAGGTACGAGAGGACCTCGTGCGCCCGCCGGAGGGCCTGCCGCCGGGGCATCCCCGACAGCTCGCCGGCCAGCGCGACCAGATCGACGCCTCGCACGCCCGGCACGAGCGACTCGGCCTCCGGCATGAATCCCAGCCGGCCGCGCAGTTCGGCCTGCTGCGTTCGCAGATCGTACCCCAACACGGTTCCGCCGCCGGAGGTGGGGCTCATCAGCCCCAGGAGCAGTTTCAGCAGGGTCGACTTCCCGGCGCCGTTCTGTCCGACCAGCCCCACCGCTCCCGGGGCGATCTGCAATGAGACGTCCTTGAGCGCCTGAAACGTCCCGTACCAGTGCGAGACGCCGGTCAAATCGACCAGCGGCGGATCCTTCGGCGAACTCTGATCAATCGACATGCACATGCCAGTCCAGCAACCCGATCCGTTCCCGGAAAGTCGTCCGCCGATTGTAGTAGACCGCCTGCCCCGGCGGGAACACGGACGCCGTCCCGAATACCACGGCTCTTTCCAAGTTCCGTCTGGGTAAGCAGCAGGGTGAGTCGAGTCTTCGAGGCTCACTACAACTTGTAATCGCGGAGGTGAGCCTCGAAGACTCGACTCACCCTCCATTGAAACTGGGAAGAGCCGTGTCCCGAATACCCGGCCCCGTCCCGCGGCGTTATCTTCGTTGCAACCTCAGCCCGCACTCGTCCGGACGGCCCTCCATGAAATCGCTCCCTGTGCTCATTGCCGTGCTGATGTCCGTCCCGGCTGCCGCTGACGAGCCAGTACCACCGCAGCCGCTGATTGGTTTCACCGAACTGCAGACCAGTCTGCCGGGCGGGCGGCATGCCAACGTGCGAACGATGCGGGCGTCGGTGGTTCGGGCGGATGGTGCGGGGCGGCGGCTCCTCACTCCGGAGCTTGCCACTGAGCCGGACACGTGGACGCAGTTCGCCGGCTGGTCTCCTGACGGGCGGACCGCCATCGTCGGCCGCGGCTGGCAGAGTCCCGCGAACGCTCAATGGGAGGAGGATCACAAGACGTTTCGGCACACGGCGGAGGGCTGGTTATACGACGCGTATCTGGTCGACATCGCGACCGGGCAGGCGACGAACGTGACCGCCGTGGAGCGGGTCAGCTTCTATAACAGCATTTTCTTCTGGCCGGGCGACTCGACAAAGCTCGGGCTGACTGCTCTCGTCGATGGGACGTCGAAACCGTTTCGGATGGATCGCGACGGCCGGAACAAGGTTGATCTCAATCAGGGCTCGACCGGATTTACCTACGGCTTCAACGGGTCCCGCGACGGGTCCCGGATCGCCTACCACGACAACTATCAGATCTACCTCGCCGACGCCGACGGCAAGAACCGCGTTCATGTGGCGACCGGGCAGCCCTTTAACTTCGGCCCCACCTGGTCTCCCGACAGCCAGTGGGTGCTGTTTGTCGCGGGCGAGCACTACAACTGCCACCCGCACATCGTCCGGGCCGACGGGACGGGACTCAGGAAACTGGCCGATCGCAACGGCTATCGCGGCGTGGTCGAATTCCTCGACGTCTACGACTTCCACGGCGGCAGCAGCGATACGCCGGTCTGGGCGGCGGACGGACAGTCGGTCTTCTACACGGCACTGGTTGGCCCCAACGTCGAGCTGTTCCAGGTCACGCTCGACGGCCGGGCTATGCAACTCACCAGTTCGCCGGCGGGCACGTTGCACTATCATCCGCAGCCGTCCGCCGACGGAAAGCGGCTGCTGTACGGCTCGAAGCGCGGCGGCGTCCGCCAGCTCTTCGTGATGGCTCTTGCCGACCGGAGCGAACAGGTTTTGACCGACCTCAAGCCCGGTCAGGGGGCGATGTGGCCGCACTGGCAGCCAGATCCGGTCGACGAGCCCGGCGGCATCAACCGGCCATAGTGTGGTGAGGACTGAAGGGGGCGTGGTGGTTCGGTTCCGGGACTGGCGGTATCATTGCAATCAATGAGCGGCCTGACAGGGTTTCGGGCGGTTGGGGAACGGGTGTTCGCAGGGGCTTTGGGTTTATCATGCCGAGCTGTGTTCTGGCTTATTCGGGCGGGTTGGATACGTCGGTCATCCTGGGATGGCTGCAGGACGAAGGTTACGACGTCCATTGCGTTTACGTCGATCTGGGGCAGCCCTGCGAGGACCGCCAGGCGATTCTCAAAAAGGCGCACGACAACGGGGCGAAGTCGGCCCGGATTGTGGACGTGCAGGAAGAGCTGTGCCGGGATTTTGCGTTTCCCGTGCTGCAGTGGCAGGCGCGGTACGAGCAGGTGTATCTGCTGGGGACGTCGATCGCCCGGCCGCTGATTTCGAAGGTCTGCCTGCAGGTGGCCCGCGAAGTCGGGGCCGACGCCTACGCACACGGGGCTACCGGCAAGGGGAACGATCAGTGCCGGTTCCAGCTTGCGGCTGAGGCGCTCGATCCGGCCGTGAAGATTATTGCGCCGTGGCGGATTGCGAAGTTCCGGGAGCTGTTCGCCGGACGGCAGGAGATGATCGCCTACTGCGAGAAGAAGGGGATTCCCGTCAAGGCGTCGGTGAGCAAGCCGTACAGCTCGGACGAGAACTGCCTGCACATTTCTTATGAAGCGGGCAAGCTGGAAGATCCGGCGGTGTGCGGCGTGGACACGGTCGACTTCGGCATGACGGTCTCGCCGCAGCAGGCGCCGGACAAAGTGGAGTCGGTGACGGTTCGCTTCGAGCATGGCGTGCCGGTGAGCGTGAACGGCAAGACGCTGTCGGCTCTGCAGGTGGTCAAGACGCTCAATGAGATCGGCGGCCGGAACGGCGTGGGCCGGATCGACATGGTCGAGAACCGGTTTGTCGGCATGAAGAGCCGGGGGGTCTACGAGGCGCCTGGGATGACGGTGCTGTACGAGGCGCATCGGGTGCTGGAGCAACTCACGCTGGACCGGGATCTGGTCCATCTGCGGGACCGGATGGCGCCGGAAATCGCCGAGATGGTTTATTACGGCTTCTGGTACACGGCGAAGATGGACGCTCTGATGGCGTTCAATCATCAGGCTCAGAAGGTGGTCAACGGCGAAGTGACGCTGGGACTCTACAAGGGGAACCTGATCGTGCAGAGCCGGAAGAGCCCGAACAGCCTGTACGACGAGGCGATCGCGTCGATGGACACGGCCGGGGCTTACGACCAGACCGACGCCGAGGGCTTTTTGCGGATCATGGGCCTGCCGAGCCGGGTGCAGGGCCGGGTGACGCCGAGAGCGTATTAGCAGGGTGGTAGGCTGAAAGCGGAGAGCGGTCAGCCAGATCAGAAGAAACAGAGCCCGTTGGGCCGTGTGAGCGGTCTGGCGGGCTTTTTTTGTGGAGTCGGTCGGTTAAGTTGCCGGTCCGGCGGCGGTTGACTCTCCACGCGAACAGTGCGTGGGGGATTTGCCGTGAAGATTGTTATTCCGGGCGGGTCGGGGCAGGTGGGTTCGATTCTCGCACGGGCGTTTCAGGCTCGCGGCGATGAGGTTGTCGTGCTCAGTCGTTCGCCGGAACCTGCCCCGTGGAGGGTTGCGGCGTGGAATGGAGTTTCAACCGGTCCGTGGATGGCGGAACTGGATGGGGCCGACGTTGTGATCAATCTGGCTGGTCGGAGCGTCAACTGCCGGTATACGCCGGCCCGCCGGCGGGAGCTGCTCGAATCCCGCGTGCGGTCGACGCGCGTGATCGGGGAAGCAATTGCCGCGGCGCGGCGACCTCCCAAGGTCTGGCTGCAGGCGAGTACGGCGACGATCTATGCGCATCAGTATGACTCACCGAACGACGAGCGGACCGGCCGGATCGGTGGCGCTGAGGTCGATGCGCCGGACGCGTGGCGGTTCAGCATTGAAGTGGCGCGTGCCTGGGAGCAGGCGGCGACGGAGTCTGCGGCGACGCTGACCGGCACGCGGATGGTGCTGCTGCGTTCGGCGATGGTGATGAGCCCGGACCGGGGGGGCGTGTTTGATGCGTTTCTGCGCCTGGTGCGATGGGGACTCGGCGGGGCCCAGGGAGACGGCCGGCAGTTTGTGTCGTGGATTCACGATCGGGATTTTGTCCGTGCGGTCGGCTGGATCATCGCGCACGAGGAACTGGCTGGTCCGGTGAATGTGGCGTCGCCCGGGCCGCTGCCGAACGCGGAGTTTCTGGGGCTGCTGCGTCGGGCGTGGGGTGCGCGGCTGGGGCTGCCGACTCCGCGCGTGCTGCTGGAGCTTGGGGCCTGGCTGGTTCGGACGGAGACCGAGTTGCTGCTCAAGAGTCGGCGGGTGACGCCGGGGCGACTGAGCGAGTCGGGATTTGAGTTTGAGTTCTCGGAGTGGAGTACGGCTGCGGCGGACCTGTGCCGGCGATGGCGTGGGAACACGGAATGATCGCCACTTGCGTCTGAGCAGGCGGTCACTGATAATCCCGGCTCCCTTCCCGGGAGTCGATCATGACGACGGTTATTGCTCTCTGGCTGCCGATTCTGCTGTCGGGCGTGGCGGTTTACATCGTCAGTTCGATCATCCATATGGCGACTCCCTGGCATAAGGGGGACTATCTCAAGCTGCCGGACGAAGACCGCGTGCTCGATGCACTGCGACCGTTCGCGCTGCCGCCCGGAGACTATTCCGCCCCTCGTGCCGGCAGCATGCAGGAGATGGGAACGCCCGAGTTCGTCGAAACGATGAAACGGGGCCCCGTCTTCATGGCCACGGTCATGCCGAGCGCTCCGATGGCGATCGGCCGGAGCCTGGCGCAGTGGTTCGTCTACTCGCTGGTCGTCGCGTGGTTCGCGGCGTACACGGCGGGGGTGGCGATTCCGCCTGGGGGCGACCGGCTGAAGGTCGTTCAGATTGCGTTCACGACGGCGTTTGCTGGGTATGCGCTGGGTCTGTGGCAGCTTCACATCTGGTATCTGCGGTCGCTGGTGACGACGGTCAAATCGACGATCGACGGGGCGGTTTATGCGGCGCTGACGGCGGGGCTGCTGGCGTGGCTGTGGCCGGGGCCTTGATCGGCCGGCACAGCCGGCCCTACCGCGGACCTCGCAGAATCACCGCGTCGCACCAGTTGGCGTAGTCGCTGACGTCGGCCTGTTCGCCGAAGTCGACGATCAGCGTCAGCTCTCCGGCTCCCGTGAGCGGGACCGGCGGAACGGCGAGCGGCGGCGACTGGGATGTCAGCTCGGGGCTGGTCCAGACGTCCTGGCCGTCGACGGCGACGCGGAAGCGGACGCTGCCGCGGGGGGCGGCTTCGTCGTCGAGTCCGACGATGGCCCGGAACTCGCGGTCGCCCGGCTCGACGGCAAAGCGGGCGACGGTCTGGCTGTGCATGCCGAGACCGGTGGCGAACTCCCGGTTGCGGATCCGCAGCGGTCCGCGCCAGACGTTGCGATTGACCACGAGGGGCCACTTGGACGACAGGAACGGCGTGTGAACGACCGACGTCGGCGTCCGTTCCGCCAGGGGTTGGACGCGCGGTCCGAAGACGTCGCAGCGGCAGATTTCGCCCAGTGGAACGATCACGTCGGCCTGCCAGGGGAGGCGCAGGCGAACGGCGTCCCCTTCGACCTGCTCGGCCGCGATCGCCGTCACCCGCGAGCCGTCGCGGAGGCGGAAGACCAGACGCGGCCCCGTCGTTGCGGGAAAGCTGCTCAGGTCGGGGTCGAGGCCAATGGCCCGGACGCGGCGGCGATCGAGCTTGATGGGATTGCCGGAGCGGTCGATTTCGACAAAGGCGCCGTCCAGACTCAGGAGCTGATCGGCGGTCCGTTCGCCGTTGCTCAGCACGACGAGGTCCGCGCCGCCCGATCGCGTTTCGAGATCCCTCCAGAGATTTCGCCGCGCTGGGCCGGGCGCCGGCAGGTCCAGAATCAATGAGGAAAGCGTTTCCAGGGGAACGACCTGGATGGGCCAGGGGGTGTAGCGTTCCCAGCCGACTTTCAGCGTTTCGTCGGCCATTTCAATCGGCCGGGCCAACCAGGTGTCACCGTTGGCGAATGTCAGAGCGGCCGCGCCGGCCTTGAGCGGGTCGGCGGTCCGCCCGAAGTCGATGGAAACGATCTGTTCGACGGGGAGCGGGTCTTTCAGGACGATGGCCGATTTTGTCCAGCCCTGCAGCGGGCCTTTCAGTTCGCGTCCGTCGGCGTCGAGGACCGTGACGCGATCTTCCGCCCTGGCTGCGGCGGCCAGCGTCAGCAGGAGAATCGCGGCGAGGCTGCGGCGCATAAGGCTCATCGCTGGAAGATCGGCAGAAAGTTGTTGGGCATCTGCAGGATGATGCAGGACATGGCGGTGGCGTACTCGGGATTGATCAATGGATCGGACCACATGCCGTCGGGGAGCTGCCGGGCGATAAGCTCGCCGCGGATCGCGGGATACCAGCGTTTCCACCGCTCGCCGCCCGCCTGCCACATCGCCTGAACTGCGTAATATTGGCCGTAGTAGTAGTGCGCGTCGTAGCGCAGCATGTCCCCCTGAGGCTCGTAGCGGCTGATGTAATCGAGACCGCGGTCGATATCGCGTCCTTCGTAGATGCCGGCGCTGTAAAGAGCCACGACTCCGGCGGCGGTTCGCGGAAAGGCGCTCGTCGGTCGACCGCTGAGCTGGTAGCGGAAGCCGCCGTCGGCGACCTGGGATTTGCGGACATACTCCGTGCACTGGTCGACGGTGGTTTTGGGGACGTGCAGACCGCAGTTGCGGGCGGCGCGGAGGGCCATGATCTGGCAGACGGTGACGGAGATGTCTGCGTCGCGGCCGTCGGGATCGTAGCGCCAGCCCCCTTCCTTGTTCTGCGAATTGACGATGAGCTGCACGGCGGCCTTGAGCGTCGTCCGGACGTCGTCCCGCGGCGAGAGCCCGTAGACTTCGGCGAGAAACAGCGTGGCGAAGCCGTGGCCGTACATGGGGCCGTGCTGGGCGCTGTCTTCGCGGATGATGTAGCCCGACGGCTGAGCCGAGGCGAGGATGAAGTCCACCGTCCGCGTGACGTGTTCGCCGTACGGCCCGCGGTCGGGGAGATTGCCGGCTGACAGGAAGGCCATGCCGCTGAGCGCGGCGACGGCGACGTTGCGGCGGTAGTCGCGGCCGGAGCCGAAGGATCCGTCGGGGTGCTGCCGGGTGGCCAGGGCCGCCAGACCGGCGTCGATGGCCCGCTGGGCTTCGGGGGTGACTTCTTCGCGACCGGCAGCCTCAATGGAGCGGCCTTCCAGGGGCTGGGCCAGGGCGGGACAACCGGTTGCGATCAACAGGAGCAGTACGGCGACGACTGGGCCGAGGCTACTGATTCCAGGCCGGGGCGTTGCCCCCGGCCGGGATGGGCTGGATGGCGACCGGGGGAGGCCCCTGCTGCCAGACGGGCTGACCGGGGACGGCTCCAGCGGGGACGACGGTCCCCGGGGGGACGGCGACCACGCCACGGGCCAGCGCCGCCTGCCGGCGCTGTTCGAGCTGCGCCAGTTGCTGGTTGCGGCTGGACTCACTGCGGGGCTCCACAAAGGACCGCGGTCGCGTGGCCGTTTCCGGTCCGGCGCTCTCGTCGGGGAACGGGTCGTGCAGTCCGTAGGAACGGGCTTCTTCGCCGGGATGGCGAGGATACCACGACAGGTACCGCGTTTCGGGCAGCGCGCAGCCGCCGACCAGCAGCAGCCAGAGGGTCATTGCCAGCGCAGTCCTGACACGCATCACACCATCCTTCCTGGAACCGGCCCGCCAAGCCTCCGGCCCGACGATCCGGGGATTATAGGCAATTCCGGGGAAGGGCGGATAGGCCGATCCGCTTCGGCGTGCATGGGACGGTCGACGTCAGGAGCAAACGCGGCACTTACAGCCGCCGGGAGTCCACCTGGAACGTCATGCCGAAGAACCAGACGACGGACAGGCGGGTTCGTCTGGCCAGGCCTGGAACGACTTCCTGGTTGACGTCGACTGTTACGAGAAACGGAAACGGGGCGTGCGCGTTTTCGATGGAGTCACCGGCGGGCTCTGCGGGCTTCGCATCGCCGCCGCGGTAGTGCGTCGTCACCTGCTGTCGCTGCTCGGAGGGGAGCATGCTGCGCGCCCACAGGGAGACGTCCTGAGTCCCCAACAGGGCGGTCAGCCCCCAGGCGATAGAAACGAGGAAGACTCCCGCGACCAGAATTTCGACGCGCCGAACCCAGGAGTCCCTCCGCCGCCTCTGATATTTACGCCACATCTCCCGCTGCCCTGTTGTGCCGGATTGTCCCGGTCCTGGCTCGTGTCACCGCTCGACGTCCATCCACAGGTTTCGCATTGTCCCGACGAATCTCCCCCGCTGTCCATCACCGATTTGGAAATTCTGCCCCGCCGTCGCCAGATTCAGCCGGCCGGCGTCGGTTTCTGCTGTCAGGCGGCCGTCGACGAACAGGCGCAGCCGGCCTGACGTCCGCTGGGCCACGATGTCGTGCCAGCCCGGCCCCAGCTCCCGGTCGTCCGTCACGCAGCTCCCGGCCGACATCGACCAGATTCTCCCCGAAGGGAGCGTTGTGGCGAAGAGCCGGCCCTGGAACGTCGCCATCGTCCAGACCCGCCGGTATTTCACGTCGGGCGTTTCGTCGAGCTGCTTCAGCAGCTTCCAGCTCTGGTCGCCTTCGTAGCGGTAGACCTCGGCCTTCGGCAGCGAACCGGCGTAGAAGACGCCGTTGTGGACGAGCATCCCCATGACTTCCAGCTCCTCTCCCAGCCGGCCGGCGTCGGTCCACTGGTTACCTGCTTCGAGCCGGTAGACCTTGCCGCTGGGCCAGGTCCCCACGTGGAGGGCTCGCTGGTAGGTCGCGAAGGAATACGTCTGCGTGTTGTCCGCCCCCGCGAGGCCCAGGTCCTGCCACGCCGTGCCGTCGTAGCGGTAGACCGAACCGCTGTCGTAACTGCTGGCGTAGATGGCGCCGTCGTGGACCGCGAGCGCCTCGACCCGTTTGCCGTCCGGCGTGGGAATCGACGTCCACTGTTTGCCCCCTTCGTAGCGGAAGAAGCCCGCCGGGCGGTAGAGGGATGAGGCGTAGAGTTTTCCGCCGTACGTGACGAAGGCGGCGATAGCTTCGGTCGGCGTCAGGTCTCCGACGAGCTCCCACTCGCCCGCCTTGACGAGGCGATAGACTTTGCCGCCAAGCGCTGGGTTCTCCGACTCCGTGAGGGCCGAGCCCCCCAGCCGATACTTCCCGGTCCCTGCGTAGAGCTGCCCTCCAAAGCTGGCGAGGGCCGTGATGGAGTTGGAGCCGTCGAGCCGCCCCAGCGATTCCCACTTTCCCGGACCTGCGTACCGATAGACCTGCCCCGCCTCGTCTGTTCCCGGTTCACAGGTTCCCGCATAAAGCTGCCCATCATGAACGCACAATGCAAACCCGAGGATCGCCGATCCCGGCCGGCCTTCGTCGCGCCAGGTCGGCTCAGTCCCGGCATCGATGCCGAATTGCAGTTGCCGCCAGTTGGACTGGCTGCTGGTGCTGCCGGTGTTGTTGCGCAGGCCGAGCGAAAATCCATGCCGGGTTTTGGCATCCCAGAGGCTGACGAGGTCTCCCAGATCGTGCGTGCCGGTCTCTTCGGTCTGGAACGAAAGGCCGACGGTGAAGTCGCCGGTTCCGAGTGCACGTTCGAGCGGCACGGCGGCGACGGGTAAGGACTTGCCGTCGAAGGTGACGGCGTCATTGCCGATCAGCCGACGGGCCGTGGCGGAGGGCTGCGGGAGGGGAACGTCCGCTCCGATCGCGGTTCCCGCTGAGATCGAGAAGGTCGCCAGCCAGAGACACCAGAGCAGGACAGAGGGGGCGGTGCGCATGGAGACCTTTCGGCTTGTTTTCATGAGAGAAGAAAGGTTTACCGCGGAGGGCGCGGAGCTCAGAAGAGACTTCTCAGGAAAGTGAAAAGTGAGTCGTGAGTAATGCAAAGTGAGTCGTGAAAGTCGCAGCGTAGTCCTGCCGCCTTCCGTCACTTTGCACTCATCACTACTCACTCTCCGGATGTTTTCTCCGCGTTCTCCGTGGCGAGTCCTTCCGGAATTCCTTCCACACAGACCGATCAACGGACGTTGATGCTATCGCGGGGTGCAGTGCGGATGCAATGCTCTGCTGTCAGGCGTTCGAACCCGTTTCCGCTTCGATTAACGACTTCAGACGCTCCATCGCCGCCGTCGTCTGCGCGGGGAGATGACGCTTGATCAACGGGGACATCAGCCGGGCGATCAGCGTCTGCGGAACGATCTCGATCGCATGCGTCAGCCGGGTTCCGGTCGCTGTCGGGGTCATGCGGAAGTCGACGGTGACGGCGAGCAATTTGTCGCGATAGTGGCACGTCAGTCGTTCGCCGGGGACGCGGGCGGTGATTTCGCCCTCCATCACCCCGGTATGGCTCCCCTCGCGGTAGGCGTACCGCAGCTTCGTGCCGACCGCGTTGGGACCGGGGCTGAGCTTTTCCAGGCCGGTGCAGCGCTCCAGCCAGCTCGGCGTGCGGCTGAAGTCGTCGATGACGGCGAAGACCTGTGCGGGACTGCGGAGGATGTCGACCGAGTGTTCGAAGTGAATCGACAAGAGGCGCTCTCCAGAGATACTGCCGGGCGAAGCGTTCCAACGTCATCATGACGGTCGTCGGCCCGAGGTTCCACTGCGATCGCGCGGGTGGCACGCCCAGAGTCCGCGATGGGCGTGGCTTTTGAAATCGTTGAGCGTTGAGTGTTGAGCGTCGAGGAACTCAAAGAACACGCCCTTCGCAGACTCAGGGACGTGCCACCCGCTGCGGCAGATTTCGCTCCCCTAATCCTTCGCTGGAGACCGGTAACTCGTCTGATCCCGGCACTCCGGCAGCCCGCGGATCCGCAGCCAGTATTCTTCGCGGATGTCTTCGTCGATCTCGACCACTCCGCCATACAGTGAGTCGCTGCCGTCCTTTTTGGGGCCGGAGATCCAGACTTCGTCCCCCGTCTCGACGTCAATGTAGTTGCCCTTGATCCCCTTTCCTCTCAACGATTGAAACTCCCGTCCGCCGTAGTGCAGCGTGCTGCCGGTCTTCGAAAACGAGACGCGACCGATCCGCGCCGGGCCGGACAGGCCCTCGGATTTGTCTTCGAGGTACATGATGCGGGATTTCATGGTCGACACTTTCGCTTCTTTCCTGGCGGGCGTCATCGACGAATTCGAAGACTTCGTCGTGGCTCCATGCCAGCAAGCCCGCGCCATTCTCCGGAAACACAAAAACGTCATCACTCGACGGATAGCAGAAGTCGTCCCAAAATGCGACGAACGCTTCCCACGGCAATGAAATCGCGGTCCTACGGTCCCACACGACAGAGACTTGATCGCCTGTCGCGATGCCGAGCTTCATGAGCCAGGGACGCGTCGATTCGCAATCTTCATTGGCTCGATGCACGGTAGTGATAACGGTTCGTTGGCGAAAAATGTCTTCTCCCAGACAGTACAGACGTTCGGCTTCGACTTCAGATAGCGGCGTCAGTGATTCGAGGACTTCGGGAGGGAGTACCGCGTGCGACTGTTGAGTCCAGCGCCACGCCAGCGGAAACGTTTCGATGCCCATGGCGCAACTCTTTCCAACTGTTCGCCACACAACGGAAGTCCCGCAGGGCCGGTTTCACCGGCCTCAGCGTCTTGAATTCCTGACGCGGGGTCAATCCACGCCTGTCGGCCGGGCGCGCCCGGCCCTACTTGCTCATCGCTATTAACGGCGCCCCCGCCCACTCCGGGGCCGGTTGAGGATCGGGCTGCAGGTCGGTGAAGTCGGCGATCAGTTCGTCGACTCCCTCCCGTCGGCGGAAGAGCTGACCGCCGCGCGTCGAGAGGATGTTTCCCAGGAAATCGCGGCCGCACCAGTCTGCACCAGGAACGTCGTTTCTCGGCAAGGGATAGGGCGCCGTCCCTTCCACGACCCGGATCCCCTGCAGGGGGAAATCGGGGTGAGTCTTCAGGGTTGGCTTGCACCAGATGGGGCGCAACATCACCTCGCGGTTGGTCCGAAACCGCCCGCCGCCGCCGTACGTCGTCCCCTGCGGCCAGAGGATCAGCGCCTGCAGCCAGGGGACGCGGCTGACGGCGGTCCAGGCGTGCGTGAATGCCGTCCCGCCGCGACTTCCCTGAAGGATTGAAGTCAGCAGCAGAGTCCCGTCCGGCGAGACATCGCAACTGTTTTCGTAGATTCTTCCTTTGATCCAGGCGCCGTGGACGAACCGGTCGTTCGCGGTGTCCCATTCGATCACGTGATACCAGCGCGAAGGCCCCCGGCGGAGGATCACCGCCATTGGGACGTCGCGAGCCGGGATGACGAACAGGCTGACCATCGTGCTCTCACAATCCTGCGCCGGTCACTCCGCTGCTTCCCGGTCTCGAAGTCCCGCAGGTCGGGCAGGAGGATTTGCCTTGGGAATTGTTGACGGCGATTGAGCCGCCGAGTCAGTAGAACTGGACGTTCGAGCGGTTGTGCCGAAACAATTCTATCCGCATCACGATGGCAAGGGGCAGTGAATTGCAATGAAGGCGTCCGGCCGGCGTCGCGTGACGGAGTGACGGAACCGGAGCGAACATCAATCATGGAGCACAGACCGCCAGGCGGGAGCCTGCCCTGCGGCATCTCCTCCTCACTCGCCACCAGCCACTCATCACTAGCCACTCTCTCCTACCCCCTTCTGATGGCGTCCATGGGATTCATGCGCACGGCCCACAAGGCGGGGTAGAGACCGCCGGCGATGCCCAGGGCCGTGCTGAAGCAGAGGCTGAAGGTGAGGAGTTCGGGGCTGGCGTAGAGGTTCAGTTTGGTGGGGAAATACCAGTTCATCCCCAGCGTTCCTGCCCAGCCGAGCAGGCAGCCCAGGACGCCGCCGAAGGCGCCCAGGACGGCGCTTTCCCAGACGATCAGCGTGAGCACGTTCCAGCTCGACCAGCCGTTGGCCTTCAGGACGCCGAACTCGATCAGCCGTTCGGAGACGCTCATGAGCATGGTGTTGAGGATGCTCAGCAGCGCGATCAGCACGCCGATGCCGGTCATGAGCCAGAGGAACAGATCCAGGTCGGCGCTGAAGTCGGCGATCCGCTCTCCCCAGTCCTTCGCCGAGCGGATCTCAATCGCCGCTTCCCCTGCGGGGACGGTCGACGTGTCCGTTGCGGCGGGTTCTTCCGCAGGCTTCCAGCCTTCCGGTTCGAACAGCTTGACGATAATTCTCCAGAGAACATCGGCCGCCGAGTCGCCATTCAGAACTCCGGTTCCCTGGGCCGAGGCGGGTTGCCAGGCGGTGAGGGACCGGCCGCGGAAGTGGTCGCGGATGGTCTGCATCAGGGCATCCATGTGTTCGGTGTCGTCCGGTTCGATGTAGGCGGAGGAGATGACGCCGTCTTCGAATCGAGTCAGCTTCCGGACTGTCTGCTGATCGAGCACGATTGCCACATCCAGCAGCATCGACTTGCACTCGTAGATCCCGACGATGGTGAAATCGTTGCCGTCGACTCTCAGCAGGTCACCAACGGATTTGCGGGCTTCCTCCGCGATCGGTTTGCTGATGACGCAGTTGCGGGTCCCCCGGTCGGTGAGGTTCAGAAAG
Source organism: Planctellipticum variicoloris (assembly GCF_030622045.1). NCBI lineage: Bacteria > Pseudomonadati > Planctomycetota > Planctomycetia > Planctomycetales > Planctomycetaceae > Planctellipticum > Planctellipticum variicoloris. The sequence continues at coordinate 5,410,706 of NZ_CP130886.1, forward strand.
CGGCCGGCGATCATGTCGTCCCGGTAGATAGCTTCCTTGAGCGCGAGGGTCCGGTCGATGTCGGTCCCGAAGAGAAAGCGGGGGGGATTGAAGGCCATTTTGCCGGCGACGATCTGCGCCCGGACCCAGAGTTCGGAGCGGACGACGCGGACGCCGGGAATCTGCGCAATTTCGGCGGCCCATGATTCCGGGAGGCGCGAGAAGAGGGGGATCGGGGCGCCGGGCTGCATCGCCGCGATGCCGGGAATCCGGCCGAAGGTCTGGCCGACCATGTGATCGATGCCGGCTTTGACGGAGAACAGTCCGACCATCCCCATGATGGCCACGGTCAGGCCCAGCAGCGCCAGGACGGAACGGAGCGGTCGGCTCAGGAGATTCCGGACGGCAAAACGGAGCATGAAGGTTCCCAGGGAGCTCGACGGTGCCGCGGGCGCCGGCGGCCGACCAGCGTGATCAACCATCATCCGGCGTCGGTTCGAGAATACCGCAGACGCAGAAATCCCGGAACCCGACGGGAGAATTGTGTGCAGGACGACAAGGTTGTCCGATAGAAACTGCCGGAGGGGATGGGGCGAGGCGTGTTTTTCGGTCGATCTGCCGACAAAATCCCTTATGCAGGATTGACTTCCGTCGCCAGAAGGAAAAAAATAGAGGATCAGGACCTGCGGGGCCGTCGTCAGGAATGCGCGCTCGTATTCGAGTGCTTCCGCGGAACGGACCGTCCGCACAACGCAGGTGGTCTGTCTCAGACTGTCCGACGCCTGTCGGCCATATGTCAGGTTCGCCGATTCCGGTCGGCAAAGGTCAGAATCGTCGACTCTGGTCGACGAAACTTCGCCCGCCTCGTCGCGGGCGCGTCATCTGGAGCTGCATTGGTGATGCAGTTCGAATTTTGAAGTCCTTATGAGGCGTTGTTGCCCCGTATGTGTTTCGTTTTCGTGCCGGCGGCTCGACCGCCCAACTAGTGGAAAGAGAGCGTTTTGATGGAGCACCTCGGTCGTCATGTCATCATCGAATTGTGGGGATGTAACGACGGCATTAATGATGCTGTCCGGGTCAAGCAGGCGATGCTCGCCGCCGTCAAAGCGGCCAACGCGACCCTGCTGAACATCAATGTTCACACCTTCAGTCCGCACGGTGTCACAGGCGTCGCGGTCCTCTCCGAGTCGCACTTATCCGTTCATAGCTGGCCGGAGTTCGGCTATCTGGCCGCCGACGTGTTTACGTGCGGCGAGACCACTCGGCCGGAGGCCGCCGTGGATGTGTTCCGGGAGTTCTTTCACCCGACACGCGTCGAGCTGCATACGCTGAAGCGGGGAGTGTTCCACGAAGCGATCGGCCCCGACGGGGAGCGTCAGATCGTCCCGGAACAGGATACGATCGAATATTATGAAGACGAAGTCGACGAGACTGCCGTTGTCGCCTAAGGTCCTTTCTTGCTGAGAGTTAAGTGGACGCCGTCGGAGGTCAGCCTCCGGCGGCGTCTGTTTTTTTCGTACTTCGCACATTTGATCTTCATATTTCGGCGGACATTCTCATCTTGTAATCAGCATGTGACGCGGCACAATGGAAGCGGGTATTCCGTGTGTACGGCCGCGCCGGATTCGAGACGCAGTCTCATCGGGCGTCCCGTCTGGCACGGAATCTGCCGCGAAGCGCGAGCGTGCAGTGGTTCGCAGATTGCCGTAGAACTGATTTTCGGGAATCGTCGAGATGGTTGACCAGTGGATGTATCGCGTCGTGGGGGCGGAGTTCGGCCCTGTACCGCAGGACGAGTTGCAGCAGTTGCTGCAGGAAGGCCTTGTCGCGGACGATGACGAAGTCCGCCCGGTCGATCAATCCGCGTGGCGGCCGGCGAGTTCTTATTCTGAGCTCGGGTTTCAGGGGGCCAGCCAGAGTACTTCGACAGCGACGGTCGAGCGGAATGCCGACGAGTGGTATTGCAAGACTTTCGGCACGGAGCTTGGCCCGCTGACGTTCGACGAGCTGCAGCGCATGGCCGAGAATGGCGAAGTTGCGGCCGATGATGAAGTCCGTCTGGGAACCAGCGGGAAGTGGCGAAAGATCGGCTCCATTGGCCGTCTGATGGCCCTGTTGCCGTATCAGGAAGTGAAGCGGGAAGTTGTCCGTAAGCCGGCGCCGGTCATCAATCGGGACACGTCGTTCGGCAGCGCCACCATCAGCCAACCGGTCGTTCCCCAAGTTCCCGCTCAGCGAACGGGCTCGTCGCATGCGCCCGTGACTGTCAACGAAGCCTGGTACGCCTCGATCAAAGGGGTGCAGTATGGGCCGGTCGGTCTGGATCAGTTGACGGGGTGGATCAAAACGGGGCAGCTCAGCGCCCAGGATTTTGTTCGTCAGGGACCGCAGGGGGAGTTCCAGGCGGTCAGCGCCATCCCTGAACTGGCGCCACCTCCTCCGAGTCGATCGGCGCCCACCCCGGCGCGACCCGTTGCCCCGGAGCCCGTGGAAGAAAAGCCGGTCTCCTTCGCGACTGCGGAGCCTGTCGCACCGCCGCCCCCCCCCGCCCCTTATGCATCGAGTTTCAGTTCGAATTTCAGCAGCCCGGCTCCGTCGGCGCCCGCCTGGGGGAATTCGTCGGGGAGCTTTGGTGCTGGCGCCCCGGCATTCAGTCGTCCTGCACCTCCCCCGCCGAAGAAGTCCAAGTCGTCCTCTTCGTCGTCGGGCGGCGGCATGTCGATGCCGTCGATCGACTTTGGCGCCCTGGTCAAGAATCCGGCCGTGCTGGGAGTGCTGGCGGTCGCCGTCTTGGCGGGACTCTGGTTCGTGCTGCCGGCCAGCCAGGGGGCGGACATCGCGATCTACAAGACACAGAAGGAATGGCTGACCGCGATGCAGGCGGCCGAGAAGGGCAAGTCCTTCGCCTCGCTCGGCGGAAAATATGATACCGAAGCGAAAGCCATGGCAACCGATCTGGCCAAGCGGCTCAGTTCGTCCTATCCGCACCGGAAGTTCCTGATGTGGAACGCCAAGTACCGGCTTGCGGAAGTCGTGGGCGGGGATCCGGTGAAGGCGCCGCAGGCGGTGAAGGACTTCGAAGCGAATCTCAAGCAGGCCGCCACCTACTTGAAAATCACAGACTGAGCGCCGAGTTTCGGGGCAATCGCGCTTGGCGCCTGCTCAGTCCTTCAATCGGAGATGCTTCGCCGCCTGCTTCAGATTCGCCTCGAAGTCCTTGACACCTTGTGCGGATTTCTGCGGGTCTGAACCCGTGATCTCGGCGAACCGGTATTTCGCGTTCCAGCTCAGAAACTTCCGGTGCGGATAGGACGAGCTGAGGCGCTTGGTCAGATCTCTCGCCATAGCGACCATTTCGTCGTTGTGGCGGGCGGCGACGGCCTTCATTGCGACCGGATCGCCCATCGCCGCCTCAGCCTCCGCCAGAATCGCTTTCTGCTGCCGGTAAATGGCGACATCTTCCGCTTGCGAAACAGGCAGATAGGGCCAGATCAAAACGGCGGCGAGGAGCACGCCGGCGCAGGCGACTCCGGAAAGAAATCCGGCGAACCACTGCGGCCTTCCCCGTCCGCGGGCAATCTGTTCCGCCGCGATCACGGCCTCATCGCTGTCCTTCGGAGACATTGCGGAATTGTCGGTGGGAGGCTCCATTGTCAGCGCTCCTTAGGTTTCCGCCTGAGGCTGCTTTTTCAAGGTCGCCAGGTCGCTCAGTTCCGTATTGAAGATCTGCAGCAGCGCGTAGAGACAGGATGCAACGATCGGGCCGATAAAGACGCCCCAGAGGCCCATGACCTGGAGCGCTCCAAGGACGCTGACGAAGGCCAGCAGCGGATGAAGCTGGGCGTCGGTATTGAGGACGTACGTCCGAACGACGTTATCGAGCAGCCCGACGACCAGGATGCCGTACAGCGTCAGACAGATCGCCGACCCCACGTGTCCCTGGGCTGCGAGCCACACTGCGCACGGCCCCCAGACGATCCACGTTCCCGCCAGGGGAATCAGGGCCGCTACGGTGGAGAGAGCCAGGAAGATAACGAAATGCCCCAGCCCGCAGACCTGCAGGGCCAGCGTTGTCGCCAGCCCCTGCACGAACGCGGCCAGAAACGTCGCCAGCACCACAGCGCGAACGACCTTGGCGAACTGCTCCGCCAGCTTCTGCTGGTGCTCCGTCTGAACAGGAATCAGCCGCTTCGTCGCCTGCAGCAGCCCGGCGCCATCCGCCAGGAAGTAGTACAGGGCGACCAGAAACATGCCGAACGCGACCAGCAGCGAGACGAACCAGCCCACGGTTGACGTCGCAATCTGAAACGTCCGCTCGCCCAGATTCTTGACGAGGCCGCGCAGGTTCTGCTCAAACTGGCCTTTCAATGACTCCGAATCGATTTTCAACGGCACGAACTGGTCGCACCAGGCCAGCGCCGGGTCGATGGTCTTCTTCCACACCACATCCAACGCCGGCTTCCAGGCCTGTGTCGTCGGCCTGGCGGGCGCTTCGTTTTCGTCCGGGTTGTCGGACTGAACTCGTTGAGCAACGACCTGGTCGGTGACCTGATCCGTCAGTTGCAGCAACTGGCCGGCCGCCAGCACGGTGATAATCAGCAGGGGCAGCATGAATCCGCAGACGACCAGCGCCGTGGTGATCCCGGCGGCGACCGCCGGTCGAGGCCCGGTGCTGCGCAGGACCCGTCGATGGAGCGGCTGGCAGACGATGGCGATGACCGCGGCCAGAAACAGCGGCAGCAGAAACGGCGCAAGCACCTGATAGAACGTCACTCCGAGAATGACGATCAACGTCAGCAGGACGCCGAGCGAGACCATGCGGACCATCCACTCGGCCTGCGGAGTGGCAGGAGGACCTGACGATTCCATAGAGTACTTCCGCAGGAGCGAGTGACGGGGGCAGAATCGGGGCTGAAGCTGCCGATTCGATAACGGGGAGCCTACCGGATCGGATCATAATCCGCACGCCGGCCTCGCTGAATCGAGTCGCCCTGCGATAAACTCCGCCGGTGACGTCCAGGTCTGCAGATTGCGCAGGAGGCTGAGTGTTCGACGAACTTCTCGATCGGCCGCAGGCCATTTTGGATCGGGTCTGGGAGCTGCTCGCGCAGGCGCCGGCGGACGTCAACCACCCCTGGCGACTGCCGGTCCTGGGGACGGTCGACGAAGCTGGCTGCGACGTCCGGACGCTCGTGTTCCGCGAGTTCGATCCTGCCCGTCGCACGTTGTTCTGTCACACGGACGTCCGCTCGCCGAAAGTCGAACAGATCCGTCAGTCGCCGCGCGGCGCCTGGCACTTCTACGACCCCGCCCGACGCGTGCAGATCCGGATTGCCGGGCCGCTGCAACTGCATCACGGCGACCCCCTCGCCCGGCAGCGGTGGGAGGCCGTCCCGCTCGAACAGCGCCGCCAGTACCTGGCGCCGGCGGCTCCAGGCGCCGTTCAGCCCGGCCCCTTCGTCAATCTGCCGGAACATCTGCGCGATCGCCTGCCGACGCTTGAGGAGAGCGAAGCCGGCTGGCCGAACTTCTGCGTCTTGACCGGCGGCGTGGAGCGCCTCGACTGGTACTTCCTGCGGGCCACGGGACATCTGAGGCTGCAGGTGCGTTGGCCAGACGACGAGCCGGTCTTCGAATGGCTCGCCTCGTAGGGCCAACGGGCGGCCGGGACAGAAGCGTCTTCGCGATGCCCCGAATGTTGAAGACCGGGGCTTCCCTTCGGTCCAGCCCCGGCCACCCGATCCCGTGTTTGAGAGGTTGCTAGAGCAGCCCCCGCGACTCCAGCCGTTTGTAGTGAATCAGCGAGTAGACCGCCGGTGAGAGCGCCGCAATCAGGATCAGCGCAAAGGGCACAGCCAGCGGCAACCCCGCGACGACGCAGACCGTTCCCACGATCCCCGCCGCCGTAAACAGCCAGGCCCCCAGCCGGTGGGTATCGGCCCAGACCCGTTCGCTGGCCAGCGTCCAGGGAGTGCGGATGCCGACGAACCAGTTACGCTGAATCTTGCCCAGCACGTTTCCCAGCCCGGCGAGCATCAGCAGAATGCTGGCGACGATCCAGCGGCCGACATCGACGCCCGGTTCAAAGACGGCGTAAATCGTCAGCGTCTGCAGGGCCACGCAAAACAGGGTGAGGACCTGCGCCACGAAGTCGAGGATCGGCCGGGATTCCTCCATCCGAAACCCTTTCGGAGAGAGGTACGGCAATCCGACGAACAGGAGATTGACCAGCAAGGCAATCCCCGGCGTCAGCCAGACCGCCCAGACGCGGTCGCCGTAGCCGTCGACCCGGCCTTCGAGATTCCAGTGAATCGGAATCCGCTCCGGCAACCACGAATAGACGGCGGCGGTGGCTCCGCACATCAGCACGATCATGCCCCAGCTCACCCACACCCGTTTGCGCTGCATGGCTAGGCTTTCTTCTTGGATTCGGGCTTGCTCGAACCAGAGGCCTCCGGCTGTCCGAACGCATCCCACATCCAGCGGAGCAGGTCTTGCGTGACCGTGGTGTTCAGCCGGTAGTAAATCCGCGTTCCTTCCCGGCGCGTACTGACCAGGTCCGCGTCTTTCAGAACCTGAAAGTGGTGCGAAACCGTCGGCTTGGTCATCTCGAACTGGTCGGCGAGTTCGCCGGCCGACTTCTCGCCGCTGGCCAGAATCCGCAGGATCTCCCGCCGCGTGGGATCGGCGATGGCTTTGAAGGCTTCATTAAACACTGCCGGCCACCCCTGCTATTTCGATCGCCAGCTAATTCGACGTTGATCGAATTATTGGCGCGCTGCTCGGTCTTGTCAAACTCTCTTCGGAAGAAAATACGAACCGCGAATTGCACGAATGAACGCGAATTCAGTTATAGATATAGAGCGTTCTCGCCCGCGAGAGCAGGGGGTTCACGAAACCAGTACCGCGGCAGGAGCAAGGTTCTATCCACCCTCCACGGGCGTCACTCCATGCCGCTCCGGGTGTCCGCGTAAAGTTTTCGGCCCTGTTGATGACGACCGGGGCATCGCGAAGGCGCTCCAGCCCCGGCCACCCGGATTAATTCGAATCGCAACGCTCTGGCGGTCAGCCTTCCGCTGTCAGCTTTTTGCTTTCCGCATGGATGGCCTGGAGCTCTTCCTGTTCCAGCCGGCGGATGTAACGGGCGAAGTCTTCGTCTTCCCCCTGCAGCAGGCGCGGCAGCAACCGGCGGAAATCGGCCCGCCGACACCATTCCCGCATGTAGTCGTCCCATGAGTGCCACCGTCGGGCCTGCCGGGTCGTCATCTGGTCTTCGAAGGCGGTCAGATAGGCCCGTTCGAACAGCGAGATCAGGATGTCGAAGATGACCTGCCGCCGCTCTTCCTGCTCGGGGGTCAGATCGAAATTCGCGGACTGCGTTCGCAACTGCAGATCCGGATTGGCCAGCACGAGCTTCAAGAACTCGTGATACGCATCCGAGAGGAGCAGGTAGACCTCTTCTTCTTCGTTCTCGCGTTCTTTCCGCTGTTCGTAAATGAACGTCCCGATCGCCAGCGGCAGCCCGAAGACCGTGACAATGTAACTGGCCAGCTCGAAACACTCAGTGACGGTCATGGGAAAGTCCGTTGAGAGTTGAGAGTTGAGAGTAAGAACGTCCGCTCGCACCTTTGCCACTGACAACTGACAACTGACAACTGACCAATCACCAATCACCGATTCGTAGACTTCACAATGAATTCCACGATCGGCGTCGAGTCTTCCAGGCCGTGCGGATGATGCTTCACCCCCGGCTTGGCGATCAGGGTGATGTCGCCCCCCAGTTTCCGGTAGCGCTCGGCGACCAGGCCGGTGTTCTCTTCCCACGGGACGACTTCGTCGGCGTCGCCGTAGACGTGCAGCAACGGGACCCCGGCTTTCGCCAGCGGCGCCAGGTTGTCGACCGGGTTCTTGGCATACGCCAGCGCCTCGGCCTCATTGGCGAACCCATATTGCGACAGGACCAGGTCCCAGTCCCGTTTGCTCCCCGGCCCCTTCCCTTTCCCGCCAGGCCAGCTCTTGAAGTCGCAGACCGGGGCGTCGGCGTAGATGCAGGCAACTTTGTCGGGATTCGCCGCCGCCCAGTTGTAGCAGTAGAGCCCGCCCCGGCTGAGACCGACCAGCGCGGCCTTCTTCGCGAAGCCGTATTTGCCGGTCAGCTCGGCGTAGAAGTCGTTCCAGAAGCGAACCGCCTCGGGCGAGCCGAGCCGGTCCGGGACGCTCATGTAGACGATATGAAACCCTTTGCCGAGCAACGCAATGTCCGGGGCGGGCTTATGGCCGAAGAACTCGCCATGCCAGACCCAGGGCCTCCCGGGAGCGGCTTCCTTCGGCGTCACGACCAGCACCGGCTTGCCGGCGACTTCAAAGTCGTACCGTGTGAAGCCATGCCAGTCGGAAGTTTTTCCAGGAAACGGGGGCAGATCCGCGGCGAGGGCGGGGCTGACGAGAAATGCGACCACGGACGCCAGACAGCCGAGTCTCAAGTACGACATCAAAGATTCCCAAGTCACGGAGTGGTGAGAGTTTGCGGCACACGTGACGTTTACTGTCACCTGCTGCGCGACTGCCGTCAACAGGGAGCGGTCGTCTTCCGCGCTCGCCGGCGTCCTCCCCCAATGCGGCCCTCAAACTGCCTTTGCCGTCAATCTCGCCGCGACCTGGCAGATTCTTTGGGGGAATGGGCAGTCTGGCTCTAGTTTTTGGCGGCCCGGAGATTAGTATTTGCACGCACTCGGCGGAGTATTTTGCCGTATTTCCGGACTTGGCGGCGGTTCGTCAGTCGGAGGCCGAGAGTTTTCGAAAGTGATCAGGTCGTTCGATGCATTACAGGAGTTTCACGCGTGGTGCCGGGATGTTGCTCTGCTGCGCCATCGGGCTGCTTGCCGTAACCTCTTCTGCAGAAGCCGCTTTCATCAATCTCGGTCCGGCCGGTGACTTCAATGTCTTCACGCTCGGGAATCTGACGAGCACGAACAGCGACATTGAAGGACGAGTCGCCGTCGGCGGCAACGCTCAGTTCTCGTCGTACTCGATCGGAAACAAGGCCGGCACTTCGTCCACCAACCTGATCGTCGGGGGGAACTTCGTCAATCAGTCTGGCAGCGTCACGGGAAACGTCCTGGTGGGCGGCAACGTCAACTGGCACAATCCGACGATTCAAGGAAATCTCGCCGTGAACGGAAATGCCACGTTCACCGGCGGCGGCTCGATCAGCGGGACGGTTGATGTGGCAGGAACCTACACGGCGCCCGGGTACTTTCATGCCGACTCCAATAATCCGGCGACGGCCTTCCCGTTCAGCTTTTCGGAGGTTGCCGATTACCTGATGGCCGAATCGGACTACCTGGCGTCGCTGGCGGCGACAGGGACCTCAACCACTCAATATGGAACGCTGACGCTCGATGGCTCGAATGTGGTCGGGTCGACAGTCATCTTCAACGTGGCGGCGGCAGACCTGTCTGCGGCCCATACGCTGGTCATCAAGGCCGGCGCCGGCGTGACGGTCGTGGTGAACGTCACCGGCGGAACTGCTTCGATGCATAACATGGGGATCTCATTCGCCGGCGGCGTCGACCGTCAGCATGTCGTCTACAATTTCGCCGACGCGACCAGCATTACGCTCGGGGGCATCGCCGTCGAAGGGACCATTCTGGCTCCCCAGGCCACCGTCAATTTCAGCAATGGCCAGATTAACGGTTCGCTGATCGTCGGTCACTTCACGGGAGGCGGGGAATCGCACAATGTGCTGTTCCAAGGGACTTTGCCCGTTCCTCCGCCCCCGACTCCCAATCCCAATGTCCCGGCCGGCAGTCCGGTCGTCCCGGAGCCGGGAACATTCGCCCTGGCGGCGTTCGGGCTGGCGGCGTTCTTTGGACGAGCAGGTCTGCGCCGGCGACGCGAAGCAGAAAAGTCGAACCCGATCTGACCCGTCAAAGGAATCGCATCGACAAAGGCAGGCCCCGCACTCCGTAATTACCGGCGTGCGGGGCCTGCTCGTTGAATTGACCTCTGGAACAGGGAGCGGTTGGGCGAAAGGGGCCGTCACGGACCGATGCGCTGGTTACTGCTGCTCAAACCAATGGCTGCCGGAAGACTCGAAGACCAGATCCGCCGTCCCGTCCGGTTGGACTTCCACTGACAGCTTGTGATTCGCCAGCAGTTCCCGATAGAACGTCACGCCGCCGTCGACGGGTTTCTGCACGTTGTTCTCAACCTTGATGATCGTCCCGACCTTCGAGAGCGCGTCCTGGGCCAGTCGAGCGAGCGCCTGCGCCTGCTGCTCGGCGGCGCGGGCCTGTTCGGCATTCGGATAGCAGCAGCGCATCCGGACGGCCAACCGGTTTCCGGGCGTAATGTCGACGCCCAGAGCCGCGGCTTCGGCGTGCTGCAGCAGATCGTTCGCGATCTTGTCTCCCGGTTCGTCGGAGTCGTTCAGATTGTGCCGTTTCAGCGAAGCCGCGGGCAGGACCATTGTCAGCACGCCGCCGCCGACGCTGCGCCGCAGGCGAGCGGCATTCGGCGACAGAACTGCTGGTTGCGCCGGAAAGACGTGCTTCAGCTCCTCCTCGCCAAAGACCAGCACCAGCGTCCCGGGATCGGGATAGGCCGCGCACATTCGCAACGGCTTGTCGGGCGACGTGAAGACGTCCGTCGAAACCGGTACGTAGGAAATCCCGCGGAACTGCAGAACCGCGTCGGCGTCGGCCGGCAATCCAGCAGTCAACTCTCCGCTGACCTTCATCTGCACTCGCAGAGATCGGGCACCGAGGCTCAGTTGATGCTTATGATCGTCCGGCGTATCGGGCCGATAGGCAAGCATGATGTGCATGTCCGCCGCAATCGTCTCGACATCGTTCTTGACAATTGCATCGAGCACAGTCCTGACAATTGCAGCTCCTGTCTGGCCGATCATTTCGTCGATGTTTTCGAACATCTCATCCAGCACGCCGCGGCGGAGATCCGCGGTAATCACCTTTCCGGCCGGACCGCTGAGAAACTCCTTCAGATGAACCTCCAGCAGCCCCCCGTCGGCGTGCGGAGTCACCAGCGGAGCCTCGATTTTCCGCGAAAAGGCGGCTGCAGGTTCCGAAAGCGGCCGCTCCGTGGCTTCAGCCGTGACAACCCGCGACGCTTTCCCGTCGCCCAGTTCCTCCGGCTCCTCCGCGGCGGGCAACTGCAGCCCGCAGGCGAGGGCGATGGCGGCGCAAAGCGCCGCCGGCCTGATCCAGTTCCACAAGCGAGTTGTGGAGACAGTGCGACCTTCCCTGGTCTGCAACATTTCGACTCTCCTCAGCAGCAGGCCGGTCAGGACCGGCGCAAGTGTGGTGCGCTCGGGGCGGATGTCGCACCGCAGCGCCAAGGTTGACAGCGTTTTCAAATAGGCGGCCGCCCCGCCGCACGCTTCGGCGGCAGTGCGGTCGGCGGCAAGCTCCTGCTCCAGGACCAGTCGGCGGTGCAGCCAGTAAACGAGCGGCTGGCAGGCATGCAGGACCAGGACCACCTCGGCCAGCCAGCGCCAGCGGAGGTCTCCTTGGCGGATGTGGGCCAGTTCGTGAGCGAGGACCAGCCGCAGCTCGGCGGCGGACCAGTCTCGCCAGTCGTCCGGCAACAGAATGACGGGTCGCCGCCAGCCAATGACGGCGGCCTGTGACAGCGCGGACGTCTCGCGGAGCAGCACCGGGCCGCGCAATCCGTAACGCTGCTGCAGCGATTCCAGTTCCGCGGCCAGGGCGTCGTCGGTTAACGGCCGGCTCGCGCGCCAGAGCGCGTGCAGCCGCCGCGCGGCGAGACTCAATCGGACAGTCGCCAGCGTGGCCAGCAGCGCCAAGGGAACGACCACCCACCACCGCCAGCGCGGCCAGGCGGCCTGTGCGGTCCGGGCGCCCAGCAGCGACAGAGCGCTGCGGCTCACGTCCTGCAATTGCGACCAGGAGATCGCAATGCCGCGATTCGCCGTCGAGTCCGCTTCGGTCGAGGGAACGCTGACGGTCGTCTCCCGGCCTGAATTCGTTGCAGAACTCGCCACGGTCATCCGGCCGGGCCAGTTGCCCGGCAGCGGTCGAGCGAACGCCAGCAGGCTGAGGAGCAGCACGCCAGCGAACGCGGCCTGGCACAATCTCAGTCGTTCGCTGCCGTTCCATTGTCGCACGCGGCCCAGCAGACCGAGTGCAACTGCTGTGACGAGGGCGACCTGCAGCAGACAGGCCGCGAGGGAGGCTTCCCAGTCGGTCATGGCCCGTCCTCCTTCAGAATGTCTTCGAGGACGGCCCGTTCGCGGCTGGTGAGTCGTTTCTGGCCCAGGAGCTGCACGAGGAGCTGTTCGCGCGACCCCTGGAAGACCCGCTTCAGCAGATCGCCGACGAGCGACTGCGAGATTTCGTCGAACGACCGGCGGGACCGGTAGCGGAACGGTCGTTCGTCGGTGGTCGCTGCGAGGCAGTCCTTTTCGACGAGGATGCGGACCAGATTGGCGACGGTGACGTAGGCCAGGTCGGTGCCGGCTTTCGCAAGGAGGTCGCGGGCCTCCTGGGCGGTCAGATCGCCGTGCCGCCAGTAGACGTGCATCACATCCAGCTCGCGCTGGGTGAGCTGCGGATCGGGGGGGCGGGCCATGCTTCCTCCTTGAGATTTGGCTTTCCAAATTTGGCGAGGCAAATATCGTGGGAGCGGGCGGGGGAGTCAAGAGGAAAGGGAGTGAGGAGTGGCTGGTGGCGAATGAGGAGCAGTCTCGTCCTCCCCATCCACGACCCACCAACCACTTCTTATGTGAATTCCGCGCAACAAACTCGCTATTTATGACGGGGACATAGGAGCATGCGCGTCGGCGGGCCACCGCCGGCGTTCCGGACGATTCCCGTCAAACCGGGCCTGATCAGGGCCCAGCGACGGGCTTTCCGAAAGGAAAGTCCGAGGGGCGCACCCCGTGTGCGCACAGCCTCGACGTCGAGCTTTTCCCCGTTCACCCGGCCAAACGACCGGCGAACCTGATCAACGTGACTGGACCGCCGGGACTTCCACCGGCCATTCGAAACCGCCAGACGGACTCCGGCGGGGGAAGCGTAAAAGACTTCCCCCCGCCGGAGCCGATCGCGGTCCGCGCGCAGGGCACGCGCCTGCAAATTCGACGCAAAACGTCGGAACAAGGACGATCCGTCCAAGTACGTGCAAAGTTCCGTCGCCAACTCGCTGAATGACGCCTCGAAATCGCAGTCGGAGTGCGTGCGGGGAGTCTGCGAGTCGTGGCGGAGCGGCAGCGACGATCCCGCGACCTTGCGAATCTGTCAGCGGGCGACCCGCAACCCGAGGAGCACAGACGGATCGACTGCCGTTGACCCCCGTCGTTTTCTGCGATACACCAGACTGCAAATTGCATTAACTCTCCGCCCGGCATGCGATTTCCGCGGCGGATGTCGCCCGGAAGGAGTCTCGCCGATGCCGGTTTACGAGGATAATTCGCGTTCCATTGGCCACACGCCGCTCGTGCGGATCAATCGACTCACTCAAGGACTCGGAGCCACGGTTCTGGCCAAGATCGAGGGCCGGAATCCCGCCTACAGCGTGAAGTGCCGCATCGGTGCGGCGATGATCTGGGACGCCGAAGAATCCGGCCAGTTGAAGCCCGGCATGCACGTCGTCGAGCCGACCAGCGGCAACACCGGCATCGCGCTGGCCTTTGTCTGTGCGGCCCGCGGCTATCCGCTGACGCTCACCATGCCGGAGACGATGTCGGTCGAACGCCGGATGATGCTCAAGGGCTTCGGGGCGAACCTGATTCTCACTCCCGGCGCCGACGGCATGAAGGGGGCGATCGCCAAGGCCGAGGAATTGTCGCAGCAACCCGGCTGGTACATGCCCCAGCAGTTCAAGAACCCGTCCAATCCCGCCATTCACTTCAAGACGACCGGTCCGGAGATCTGGGAAGACACTCAGGGGAAGGTCGACATCTTCGTGGCCGGCGTGGGGACCGGCGGCACGATCACTGGCGTCTCCCGTTACATCAAGAACGAAAAGAAGCACCCGCTGCACGTCGTCGCAGTTGAACCGGCTTCCAGTCCGGTGCTGTCGGGGGGAGCGCCCGGCAAGCACAAGATCCAGGGGCTCGGGGCCGGGTTTGTACCGGACATCCTCGACCGGAGCGTGATCAACGAAGTCCAGACCGTCTCCGACGAAGACTCTCTGGAGATCGCCAAGCGACTCGCGTGCGAGGAAGGGATCACCTGCGGGATCAGTTGCGGGGCGGCGATGGCGGTGGCGCTGCGAATCGCGGCCCGGCCGGAGTCGGCCGGGAAAACGATCGTGGTGGTGCTGCCCGACTCCGGCGAGCGGTACCTGTCGACAGCGCTGTTTGAGGAATACCGATAGCCGTCCGGCACGGCCGACACAAAACGCTGTATTGCTGTATTGTCGGGGGGACTTGGGCGTACATCCCCAGGGGTGTCGGAGCGAAGCGCTCCTCAACCGCTGGCTCCTGAGGAACACGCCGATTTTGCGTTTGGAGAGATCCGTTGCCGGCGGGTGGCAGCGGTCGAGTCTTCGAGCCCCCAGAATTGAAGCCCGTTTGCATTTGCTGGGGGCGGTCGCAGACGCCCGACCCCAGCCACCCGTCCTCCGCAGAGCCTGCGTTCCTCCCCGACGAGTGCTCCCGCGGGGGCGGGGCAACGACTGTCTTTGACCCCTGTCGGGGTCATTGAATTGCTCTGCGCGGCCGAGACCGGCCATAGCACCCTGTAACAGCGATGATCCGTCAGCCCAGCCACTCGCCGACGATCTCGCGGACTTCTTCCAGCTCCAGCGTCTCGTGGGCGAGCAGATGGTCGGCGAGGGCGGCGACGGCGGACCAGTGGGGTTCGGCGTCGAGCTGGCGGTGGAGCTGGCAGGTGACCTCTTCCAGGTAGGCCAGCCGCTTGCGGTGATCGGGGAAGAACGGCTCGGCGAGTTCCCACGCCGCCTGCCAGTCCGACGCCCATTCGGCGACCAGGCCGGGATGAAACGGGTCGCCCGAGTAGAGCATCTCCGCGACCGGGCCGGCGAGGGCCACCCGGATGCCATGTTCGTGCAGGTCCCGCTCGCTGACCGACCGCCGCCAGTGGACCTGAGTGTCGCCGAACCGCCGCGGTCCGTCGTCATCGTCGGGGGTGATCGTCACGGACTTCACGCGCCCGCCGAGGAGTGTGGCGATCAGGGCATGCCCGGCTTCGTGATAGGCGGTGGCTTCCATGGGATCTCTGGCGACGAAGTGAAGAAGAGGATTCACCGCGGAGACTCGGAGGACGCGGAGAAGAGAAGGAGAATACCGTTCTGAGTGAGGTCATAGAACGCTGACTCGCGAGGGCATGATGGCGGTCGGAGAGGTCTCCGTCTAGACTCGGTTCCAGAACGGAACGGGTTGAAGAAGCACCGGGAGAGGGAATGTCTTTGCCTCGCCATCGTCTGGTCCTCTGGCTGGCTGGACTGCTGCTGGCAAGTGGCGGTTTGCTGACCGTCTGGCTGATTGCGGGCCGCGGGCCGCGGCCGCTGGCCAATGGTGAACTGGTCGAGCTGCGGCAGGCCATTCAGGCCGAAGAGCTGGCGAAGGCTGAGCCGCTGCTGGCGCGGGGGCTTGCGACGGAGCCTGACCATCCCGAAGTGCTGCTTGCCGCTGGAGACGTCGCCGCGCTTCGCGAACGACCGGCGGAAGCAATTATTTATTACGAACGGGCGCTGGAACGACCGGGCGTCGATCGGGATCGAGCTCGTTTCTCGCTGGCGGAAGTTCAACGGACGCTGGGGCGATTGACCGACGCCAAGCGGAGTCTGCAGTCGATCAAAGATCAGAAGACGTATCCCGTCGCCGAGCGGATTGCCTTTGTTGACACGACTTCCGGCCGGCGGCGCTCGGCGTTGCCCTGGCTGCAGGAGCTGATCGGCACCGGACGGTCGCACCTCGGGACGCTGCTCGTCATCACCGACCCCGAACGCCCGGCGCTCGACGCGGAGTTTCTGAAGACCTGTCAGGCGAATGCTCCCGACGATCCATTGACGCATCTGGCCAGCGCCGTCGAAGCGGCCTCGCGCAACGACTGGGATGGCGTTGCGAAGTGGATTGCGGGGGCCGGCGAGTTTCCGGAATCGCAGGCGCTGCGCGGCGAGCTGCTGCTGGCCCGCAATCAACTGGCGGAGTTCGCCGAATGGCAGCAGACCGTTTCGCGGGAGACGGAGGTTCTGCCCGAGATCTGGGTGCTGCGGGGGCGCTGGGCGGAGGCGATGGGACAAGCCAAAGCGGCGGTGCGGTGCTTCTTTGAAGCGACTCGACGGGACATCAACGCCCGCTCGGCGGTCTATCGGCTCGGGAAGGAACTGCACGCTCTGGATGAAAACTCGCTCGCGGGACCATTCTTGAAGCGGGCGAATGAGTTGCATGAGCTGTCCGCTGCGATCGAGCAACTGCATCGCAATCCGGGGGATCTGGAAGTGATCCGGCTGCTCGCCGAGCAGACCGAACGACTGGGCCGGCTGTGGGAGAGCGCCGCGTGGTGCCGGGTCGCGGAGGAGCTGAATCCGCTTGAGCCGTGGGTCAGGTCGCTGACGGCGAAGCTGCAACCACGGATCACGTCAGAGACGCCTTGGACCGTGCTCAACCCCGATCCACGGATCGGCTTTCCGGTCGACCGCTTCCCGCTGCCGGACTGGTCGGCAACGACTCCGGCGACTCAGGCGATTGCAGCGCAGCCGCCGGCCGGAATCCGGTTCACGGACGCTGCCGCAC
Organism: Planctellipticum variicoloris; assembly: GCF_030622045.1. NCBI lineage: Bacteria > Pseudomonadati > Planctomycetota > Planctomycetia > Planctomycetales > Planctomycetaceae > Planctellipticum > Planctellipticum variicoloris. The sequence continues at coordinate 5,427,429 of NZ_CP130886.1, forward strand.
GACTGGGAATCGCCTTTACGTACTTCAACAGCCCCGATCCCGCGACGGAAGGAATGCGGATCTTCGAGTCCGCGGGTGGAGGGATTGCCGCTTTCGACTACGACGGCGATGACTGGCCCGATCTCTATTTCACGCAAGGCTGCCCGTGGCCCGTTCAACCCGACACGCGGAGTCCGCTCGACCGGTTATTTCGCAATCGGCACGGGATCGCCAGTCAGGATGTCACGGAGCTTGCGGGGTTGCACGAGGTTCGCTTCGGGCAGGGTGTAACGGCGGGGGATTTCGACAATGACGGGTTTGCGGATCTCTACGTGGCCAACATCGGCCGCAACCGGCTCTACCGCAACAACGGCGACGGGACGTTTGCCGATTTCACCGGTCAGATCGCTGCGCTCGATGACACCTGGACGGCCAGCGTCGCAATGGCCGACTTGACCGGCGACGGCCTGCCCGATCTGTATGACGTCACCTATCTGGCCGGCGACGACGTTCATACGCGGATCTGCGACCGGAATGGAAAGCGGCGCGTCTGCGATCCGGGTTCCTTCGCCGCGGCCGCGGATCGCTGCTTTGTGAACCTCGGCGACGGACGCTTCGAGCGACTGGATGGACTGTCCGCCGGTCTGGCGGCGCCCGAGGGCAAGGGACTGGGGCTGGTGATTGCGGATCTCGCGGGGTCGCCGGCGCTGGACGTGTTCGTGGCGAACGACGCCGTGGCGAATCATACGTTCGTGAACCTCACGACCGATCCGAGCCAGCCGCGGTTCGCCGAGTCCGCCCTGGCGATGGGACTGGCATTTGATGCGGACGGCCGGCCGCAGGCCTGCATGGGGGTGGCGACCGGCGACGCGGACGGCGACGGCCGGCTGGACCTGTTCGTCACGAACTATATCCGCGAATCGAACACCCTCTATCGGCAGATCGGCGACGGAATGTTCGCCGACGAAACCCGCGCGGCCGGCCTACGCGACCCGGGCTTTGCCTGGCTGGGGTTCGGGACGCAGTTCCTCGACGCCGACCTGGACGGCCACCCGGACCTGCTGGTCGCCAACGGCCACCTCGACGATTTTTCCTACGACAACCAGCCGCTGGAGATGCCGACTCAAGTGCTGCGAAATACGGGGGGCGGGAAATTCGCCGAGCTTTCCGCGAAAGAACTGGGACCGTACTTCGAGCGGCACCGCATCGGGCGGAGCGTGGCGACGCTGGACTGGAACCGCGACGGCCGGGCGGATGCGGCGGTCGGAACGCTCGATGAACCGTCGGCGCTGCTGCTCAACGAGTCGGCGGCCGGGAACTTCGTGGCGCTGTCGCTGGTGGGGACGACGTCGGCCCGCGTGCCGATCGTCGCGCGGGTGATCGCGGAGATTGGCGACGAGCGACGTGTCCTGCAGCTCACAGCAGGGGATGGGTATCAGGCGTCGAACGAGAAGCGGCTGATCCTTGGCCTGGGGGCGGCGACGCAGATCGACCAGTTGACGGTCCGCTGGCCGGGGGGGCGGGAGGAAGAGCTGGGAGTGGTTGCTGCGGGGCGGGAGTATCGGGTGATTGAAGGGCGGGGGGTGGTTGAGTTCAGGCGGGAGTAACGGCTGCCACGCGTTTTACAACGCCGTATGGAATCTTTGAGCGTTCCTAGTGGCCTGAGTTGCTAACCAATATCAGGAAGATTTATCAGCATCATCCTCGGTATTTCGCTTCGGCCCCCCGGTTCGCGGTACTCGCCCAATTCGCTCAATGATCTCGGTAATGTGATGCATTACAAAGTACATTTCCTCGTCTTTTGGGCCACCTACTTCGAAAAGTCCACGACGCCCAAGCACATCAACCGAGGTCATGAGCGAGTTTCGCGCCGTTTCGATTGCTCTCCTGTTACCCAATTGAACGGATCGATGTAAATCTGCGACGAGTTCAAAAAACCACGGATGATCATCACGAAGCATTGAGGCCACGACCATCAGGCCAACTGTCTGACCTGAATTGTTATCTTCCCATGAGGGGTGGTGCATAATCTCTTCAAGGATCATCATTGGATGGAAGCGTCGCTTCCTCCGTGATTGCCGGTGCGAAACGTCTTCGCGAATCTGAAGCTCCAGTCGCTGGGGAAGATCTCGAACAAGGACCTTTACTTCTTCAAAGATCTTTGCGACTGACGTTTGATCCACCGGTGTTTCGCTCTTGGACTTCGATCCCCGTGACTTCTTGATGCCTTCGGCGGATTCAACAAATGCCGCAACTTGACGGCGGACGGCTTCCGCACGAGGGGAGGCTTGAGGATTCCGTTTGATCAGTTGCAGCACCAGCTTCGTCAGTGAATCGACGTCATCCCCGCAGTTCTGGAATTGAGCAAACGGTCCGGCATTCGCTTTCTCAAGGTCGATTCCCACTGCTATACCCAGAACCGTAGAATTCAGTTTTCCTTTCGCGACCCCTGCCTCGTAGAGAATCCAAGGCCTGTCAAGGCTGTGCTGCGTCAGCAATGCAACGACATCGGTAGCTTCTCCAAGCTTCGACATTATTGCGTTATACCACTCCGAGCCAAACTCGATCCCCGTAGTTCCCTTTCGATCAGATGAGCGAAAAGATTGCAATACCCCGCCGCTTGCGTCCGTCAACAGATTTCCAAACGCCTCCGCCAAATCGGCGTCGCGGTGATCGTGACTAATGAAGACAAGCGGAGTGTTTCTCGATAAAGATGCTGGCACGGCTGCATCCGCACTTCTCGCGCCCTCACCATTGGTGTCGACTTTTCTCGCTCGTGCCATTTGAAGAAGCCCAATCCGCAAAACTCAGCTAGCAGTGAGAGTATGAGCATACTGGACATCGAACCCGAGTCAACCGGTCCTCGGAGATTCTCATCCACTGACTTTCCGGATCTTTGATTTGAACCGGCATCCGGATGACGAAGACTGACCTGCGTTGCCGTTTTTCGTCACTCGGGAGCGGTGTCCGACTTGAAAGAACTCCGCAGCAGAGTCCGCTGCTACCGGCCTGAACCAGAACCAGACCTTCGCCAGTGGCGAACAACAACCCGTCCGCTAAACTGGCTTCTGACATGGTGACCGATGGGTTTTCCACGTCACGATTGAAGGCACCGCCCGGCGATGACCGCCGAACCCGACAAAGGACACTCAGTGCCGCGGCCTGATCGATTGAGCCTGGACATGCTGGAGACGCTGATCGCCGTCATCGACTGCGACGGGGACGCCATCCGTGCCGCCGAGATTCTCGGGATCAACCAGCCCAGCATGTCCAAGCGGCTGGCCGTCCTGCAGCATTCGAATCCCCAGGCCCGCCGGCCGTGGCTGGAACGTCGCGGCAAGACCTGGTTTCTCACGGAAGAAGGAAAACGCAATCTGCCCGCGGTGCGGCAGATCGTCCGCCTGGCGCGGACGTTGCAGACCGACATCGACGAGCGGATTGCGCTGGCGCCGGATGTCTCGCTGGCCTGCGGGCAGCTCGCGGTCCTGACGTTCGTCCGTAAAGCGCTGCTGGCGTTCCGCAAGCAACGCCCCGACGCCAGGCTCCGTGTTTCGACCGCTGCAGGGCGAGAACGAATTCTGGGGGTCGCGACGGGCGAGCTCGATCTGGCGGTGGTCACTTACCCCGCCGATGAAATCTACCGGATCGCCAATCGACCCCTGGTCGTCGAACCGCTCTTCAGAGATCCCTGGGTGCTGGTCTGCGGGAAGAAAGCGCCCGAATCGGTCCACGCGGCATTTGCTAAGCTTCCCGACGCCGACGTCCGCTTCGAACAGCTCGCCGGCCTCCCCCTGATCCTCCCCGAAGCCGAAGCCGGTCTGCGCCAGGAAATCGACCGCGTGCTGATCGAGGCCCGGCTCCAGGACCGGTTCGATTCGGTGATGGAAATCGGCGCCTGGCCTGCGCTGCTGTCGTATGTCCGCGACGGTTTCGGGATCGGCCTGATCGGGGCGTCGGCTCTCGAAGAACGCTCCGAGGGGCTGCTCCCCCCCAAGCGGATTGCGACCAGCCCCGCCGACATCCCCCAGGTCCAGCTCATCTGTCGCCATTCTGCGGGAAATTCCGACGTAAAAGATCTCACGCCGCTGGGCGAAAAACTCTGGAATCTGATCCAGCAGGCCGCCGGGGCTCAGAAATTCCCGGAGTAACTGCGTTTCCCCGTACCGGAGCGTTCTCCGAAATCCACTCCGCATCCGCCGATCCCACGACGTGAGTGACTTTGGCCGCGCGATGGCCGGCTGACAGAGGATTTGACGGGTGATACACTTTCCGGCGTCTTCCGGAAGTGATTTCCGTTGTGCGCCAGCGATCAAAGTCGCCCGATGCACCGCGCCCGGCTTCCGGATCCGTGTCCCGCAGCGCACCAATGAGGCTCGCCGATGGCGTACTTTCCTGAAGTTCCGAAAATTGCGTACGAGGGTCCGAAGTCCAGAAACCCGCTCGCCTTCAAGCACTACAATCCCGAGGAGGTGATTGAGGGCCAGACGATGAAGGACCTGCTGCGGTTCAGCGTCTGCTACTGGCACACGTTCCGCGGAACCGGGTCCGATCCGTTCGGCTCGGCGACGCTGCAGCGTCCCTGGGATGACGGCAGCGACTCGGTCGCCAACGCCTGCAAGCGGGTGGAAGTCGCCTTCGAGTTCATCGAAAAGCTCGGCGCGCCGTTCTACTGCTTCCACGATCGCGACGTCGCTCCGGAAGGAGCCAACCTCGCCGAGTCCAACCGCAACCTCGACGCCGTCGCCAAGGTCCTCAAAGAACACCAGCAGAAGACGGGCATCCAGCTCCTGTGGGGCACTGCGAACCTGTTCTCGCACCGGCGCTACATGCACGGCGCCGCCACGACCTGCAACGCCGACGTCTTCGCCCACGCCGCCGCGCAGGTCAAGAAGGCGCTCGAAGTGACCCACGATCTGGGAGGCGTGAACTACGTCTTCTGGGGCGGCCGCGAAGGTTATCACAACCTCTACAACACCGACTTGAAGCGCGAACTGGACCACCTGGCCCGGTTCATGCATATGGCGGTCGATCATGCGAAGAGCATCGGCTTCACCGGACAATTCCTGTTCGAGCCGAAGCCCAAGGAGCCGACCAAGCACCAGTACGATTTCGACGCGGCGGCGTGCCTCAACTTCTGCCGGACGTACGGCCTGGCCGACAAGGTGAAGCTCAATATCGAGACGAATCACGCCACGCTGGCGGGTCATACGATGATGCACGAACTCGAGTTTTCGCGCATCAACGGAGCGCTGGGCAGCATCGACGCCAACACGGGCGATCTGCTGCTCGGCTGGGACACCGATCAGTTCCCGACCGACGTTTACCTGACGACGCAATGCATGCTGGTGATCCTCGCTCAGGAGGGGCTGGCCCCGGGCGGGATCAACTTCGACGCCAAAGTCCGGCGGGAAAGCTTCGAGCCGGTCGATCTGTTCTACGCCCACATCGGCGGGATGGACGCCTTCGCCCGCGGCGCCCGGACGGCGGCGGCGATCCGCAAGGACGGCGCTCTGAGCGGCTTCGTCAAGAAACGCTATCGCAGCTTCGACGAAGGAATCGGGGCGAAAATCGAAGCCGGCACGGTCTCGTTCGCCGACTTGGAAAAGTACGTCCTGGAAAAGGGCCAGCTCGCCCCGAACGAATCGGGCCGCCAGGAGATGCTGGAGAATCTGATCAACGACTATCTGTAGTCGGTCCGGTCACTGACGTATCGAGACAAGGCCTCCGTCCATCGGGATGGAGGCCTTGTCGTTTCGTCCTTGAAAAGACTGAACCACGAATGACACGAATCCGCACGAATAAAGATGAGAAGAGGCGGAACCACGGAGGACACGGAAAACACGGAGAATAAAGGCCATCATCGATTGAGTTTCTGAGGACTCAATCTTTCTTCAGAAACTCCGTGACTTTCGTGTTCTCCGTGGTTCAATTTCTTCCTCTTCATTCGTGCGGATTCGTGTCATTCGTGGTCAAACTCTTCTCCGTTCCAAGCCGCCCGGCGAACGAAAACGGCCCGGAGTGGGAGCTCCGGGCCGCTGTTGAATCAGTTATTGATCGGACGATCGCGGGGCTAGCCCTCGACCGGCGTTTCCGCGGTCGGGATGCGGTCCTTGACTTCGGTCGCCAGGCCCACGAAACGCAGGGCCTTGATCGCCCACCAGGTCGGATCGAGCTCCCACCACTTGTGGCCGGCCGGGGCGACCGACGGGTGAGCGTGGTGGTTGTTGTGCCAGCCTTCGCCGTAGGCGAGGATGGCGACCCACCACAGGTTGCGAGAGAGATCCCGGCTTTCGTAGTTGCGGTAGCCCCAGATGTGCGTCGCCGAGTTCACGAACCAGGTCGAGTGGTACATGGCGATCACGCGGGCGCAGAGACCCCAGAGCATCAGCGACATGCCGCCGACGCCGGTGGCTTCGCCGATGCCGTAGAGCACGAAACCGACGGCGATCTGCAGCGGGAAGTAGATGACTTCGAAGAACTTCATCATCGGATCGTTGATCAGATCCGGTACGTAGCGTTCCATCAGCAGCTTGCGTTCGCGCTTGTTGCGAGCGGCGAACAGCCAGAACATGTGCGACCACCAGGGACCGTGGGTCGGCGAGTGGGGATCCCCTTCGTGGTCGGAGCGCTGATGATGCAGGCGGTGCGAGGCCGCCCAGAACAGCGGCGAACCTTCGCCGGACAAGGCGCCGCAGAACAGCGTGAAGAACCGGGCGGGGGTCGCCAGCTTCATCGACTTGTGGGACAGGTAGCGGTGGTAACCCAGACAGATGCCGATGCTGCCCGACAGCCAGTGCAGCACGAAGAACGTCGCCAGTCCGACCCAGGTGAAGTAGAACGGGGCGGCGAAGGCGCCGACGTGCATCAGGGCGATCCAGCCCAGGACGATCCAGTCGATGTTGCCCCATTTGAGGCGGCTCGGACTGAAGGCGTCGAAGATTTCCTGCTGGACGGCGTTGGTCGTCGGCTTTTTGTCGGTCAGGGGCAGCGGAATCAGTCGCTGCTTTTTGCGGGCGGGCTTGAGAGTTGTGGCCATGCTTGGTTTCCGCTCTTCGGAGTTCGGGAGGAAGACCCCGGCGAATCCTTACGTCGGGCTGGCGGAAACTCTCCCGGAGAGCCGCCGCCGTACGGGAAGAACTCTATCCGACTTCCGCAGAATCCGTGTCAGGCCGCAGTCATAAGTCTGTCAAACTTCTGTCACCGCGCAACCAGTTATGAGAACACGGGTTGCGACGCAGAACGACGTTGCGTTTTCGCCACAATCCGACGGCGGTGGTGACCATCCGTGGATGCAGGGATACACGCAGGCACTCCGGCGGCGATCCGAACCCGTCAGGCCTTCGCCGGATCGAAGCCGCGGATCAGCTCGTCTTCCCATTCGTCGAGCAGCGGCCAGTCGACGGCGCAGGTGCCGAAATCGGCCATGTGCTGGTACTGTTCCAGCCGGTCGATCGTCTTCTGGATCATCTTCGAATCCTTGCGGAAGACCGGGCCGTGACTGGGGAGGAGCCACTCCACGTCGGCGTCGCGGATCCGTTCCAGCGATGTGATGAACGCCGGGATGTCCGAACCGTGGTGGGCGTCGATGTTTCCCACGCAGCCATCGCGGTAAATGTTGTCCCCGGAGAGGAGGAGTTTTCCCAGGCGGAAGGCGAGCTGGCTGGGGGTGTGTCCCGGGGTATTCCAGACGTCGAGTTCAATGCCGCCAACCTGCAGCTTGTCCCCCTCGTTGATCAGTTTGTCGATTTTGATCGCCGGCAGATCGATGCTGATCCCCTGGGCGGAAATCTCCGCATAGGTCACAATGCGGTCGGCGGCGGCCAGCAGTCGGGCGCATTCGGGGTGCCCGACCGTCTGCGCGCCGGGCAGTAATTCCTGAGCCCGCTTGAGCCCCTGGATATGGTCGACGTCGGCGTGCGTGGCGACGAGGTACTTGCAGCTCGACAGCGAGAAGTCCATCTGGCGGATGACTTCAATGATCTCTTCGGCAGTGTCTTCGTAGCCGATATCAATCAGCAGCCACTCGCCCGCGTCGTGCACCAGATAGACCGAGCACCCCAGGCGCTGGCGGGTCTGATAGTTCATTTCGATGACGTGGGGGAAAAGTTCTCGCCGGGCGAGCATGCTGCGAAACTCCAGCAGGGATAAAGACTTGCAGATGGGAGAGCGATCCTCGCCAGCCCGGAATTCTAGGCGGTCGGGAGCGGGAGAACAACCGCCTGCCGGAGAGTTGCTTGCCGTACGACGCGATGTGCCTACGATCTACCGAAGTTTTTCCGCGTCTCCTCAGAAAAGGCCCTCTCATGCCCCGCCCTGAAGTCGGCGATAAAGCCCCCGCATTCGACCTCCCCGCGTTCCCGGCCGGCCGCATCAAGCTGAGCCAATTCAAGGGGAAACAGAACGTTGTGCTCTACTTCTACCCGCGCGACAACACCCCCGGCTGCACGACGGAAGCCTGCGACTTCCGCGACAACCTGGCGCAGTTCCAGTCCGCGGAGACCGTCGTGCTGGGGGTCAGCACCGACACGGTCGACTCGCACGAGAAGTTCGCCGCCAAGTTCGAACTCCCCTTCCCGCTCCTGGCCGACGAGGATCACGCCCTCGCCGAGACGTACGGCGTGTGGGTGGAAAAGAACATGTACGGCAAGAAGTCGATGGGCCTGCAGCGATCCACATTCCTGATCGACAAGTCGGGCAAAGTCGCCGCGGTCTGGCCGCGCGTGAAGGTCGAAGGCCACGCCGCAGCGGTCGCCGCCAAGCTGGCGGAACTGGCCGAGTAGCGATCATTGGCCTGCCACTGGCGGCTGAAGGCCGCCAGTGTTTTCTGCCCGGCTTTGACCGGCCTCCCCGAAAATCCGTTGCCGTACGAACGCGTTCCGAAACCGCCCGTCCGGGTCGGCCTGATCGCAAATCGTCCGGAATGTCTCCAGTTCCGGGTAGAGCCGGCGAGCCGTTTCGCCTTCGATCGGGCACCACTTCCCCCAGTGCGGCCGGGCGTCGAACAGCCCGGCCATGCTGCGGGCGAGCAACTCTGCAAACTGAAAGAAGCCGGCCCGTTCGTCCGGTCGGGCGTAGCTGATGAAGCTGAGGGCGTACCAGTCTTCGTCGCCTCCGGCGGCCATCGAAATCCATGTCTCGTCCGGCTGCACTCGCCGGACGCAGATCGGGTAGTGATGCAGATAGGCCCCGCAGCCGGCCTCCAGTTCCGCCGACAGCCCCAGTTCGCGAAGCTGCTGCTGCCGAGTCTCGTCGAGCCCAGACCGGTCGCCGTCGCACCATTCGAGGAGCCCGCGGACGTAGCCGAGCGACTCCGCCAGGCGTGAGCGAGTGACGAAGACCTCGATCTCGATATGGCGGAACAGCTCGTGCTCCATGATGAGCATCTCCTGCGACCGGTCGACGACCTTCCAGCCGCGGATCACAGTCCAGGGGAGGACTCGGCGATAGAAGAATTTCGTCAGTCGGCGACTGCGGAGGTACTGCTGGAGAAATGTCAGCAGAACGTGAAAGCTGATGTCGAGCGTTGCAAAGAAGTAGAGCCGGTACAGCGACGCCAGCAGGCTTCGCGGCGCTACCGTTTCCCGGCGACACTGCACCCAGAACTTCCAGTTCCAGGGGACGAGGAAGAACTGCTGCAGCGGATATGACACTTCCAGAGTCAGCACTTCGTCCAGCGCGTCGCAGCGCTCGAAGTGCTCTTCGACGTTGTAGGGCAGCCGGCACAGAAACCCGACAGAAACAATCACTCCCAGACAGCCGAGTGAACAGCGGGCGGCGGCCAGGTCCGGTCCCTCAGTGATTGTGCGAATGACCGGTTCGCCGGTCGCCGGGTCGTATGTGGCGACCCGAATTTCCGACATGTAATGGGACAGGCTGTGCTTGCCGGAGCCGTGAGTCCCGGTCGAAATTGCACCGGCGATGGCCTGTTCGGTAATCAGCCCCAGCGTCGGGAGAGTGACGTTGGCCTGCCGCTCCAGTTCTTCAAGCACCCGCTTGATCTGACACCCGGCTCCGACGCGGGCACGGACGCCCTCCGGCATTGTCGTCGCCTCGACCGAATTGAGCCTGCACAGATCGAGGACGACGTCTTCGCCCGCCGGGGCGCCGCTCCAGGAATGGAGCCGACCGATAACGCGAATGTTGCGTCCGCGATAAGCGTCGAGGATCTCGAGAACATCGGCCTCGGTTTCGGGGACGAAGAATGCCCGAGGGGTGAAGGAGAGATTGGCGCCGAAGTTTTGCAGGGCGGTCACTGGCGCGCTTTCTGAAGTGTTATTTTGGGGGCGGCACTGGTGGCCTTCAGCCACCAGTGCTCGCGAACCCTGCCAGGTGGGCCTGCTTCGGCACACCAGACTACGTGAAAAACTCCCAGGGCAGGCCATGAATCCGAGGCAAGTCCGGATCGGCGTTCCGCCCCTCCGACTCGTACCAGCGAGCACTGGACCACTTCCAGTCGCTGGCCCGTACTACGAGGCCCCGTCGAACAGGATTGAGGTGAATGTAATCCACGGAGGCTCGCACCGCCCGCTCCGACGAGAGATTCCGATCGTATCCGGGGCCTTCCTGCCAGAAGCGAAAGACAACCTTGTCGGGACGTTCTCGAATCGTGAGTCTCTGCAACAGATCCTTCTGAGTCGCCAGCAGAATGGACTTGATGCGTACTGAGAACGGCTGCTTGATCGCCTTCAGGAAGTTGTCGATTTCGACGGGAGTCGTCGTAGGAAAAACCAGCAGGTGGACGTGCTCGGGCATCAGGACGAACGCGACGAGTCGGTACCGCTGACGCTCGACGGCTCGATCGATGGAACGGAACAACAAGTGTCGCCAATTGTCGTTCGTCAGCAGCGCCAACTGCTGATAGCACGAGAATGTCAACTCGTGCAGGTCTCCCGGCTCGTGGTAGTGGCGGACCTGCTTGTGTTTCTGGGTCATGGTGATTAGAACCTCGCCGTGCGCGATCGCACTGGTGGCTGAAGGCCACCAATGCCACCCGAAAACTGCAATTCCCCCTGCCCTACCGCCCGACCCACGGTGGATCGGCGAACAATTGCGCCACAGGCATTGCAAACCCTGGTAGCACCGGTTCGCCGGTCAGGGTGTCTTGTGGTTTCAGCATCCGCGGCAGTCCCTCCGGCAGGTGCTGGTGAACGTGGCGGGTGACGGTGTCGACCACCCAGATGGCGGGGACCCCCGCCGCCCGGTAGTCGGCCAGCCGGTCTGACAGGCTCTCGCGCCGGTCTGGCGTCGACCCGACCTCGACGACCAGGCTGGGGGGCGTGTCGGTCACCAGTTTTTCGACTTCGCCGAACCGCCCGGGCGTCTGGAAGCAGGAAATCGCCGGGCAGTGGATCGTATCCGGGCCCCGGCGGAGGTGCAGGCCGACATCGAAGCAGGCCAGAACCTCAGAATTCCGGCGGAGATGGGCCGCGATCGCTTTGGCCAAGTTGTAGACCACGTTGCCATGCAGTTCGTCGGGCGGCTCCAACCGGACGAGCCGGCCGGAAGCGAGATCGAGCCAGCGTTCCCCCTCGCGCAGCAGCTCTTCGAAGTCGGCGGCGGTGACCGGCGCGGTGGAGTGAATCATGGACTGGCTCCGAGGGGATTTCCGAGTGCGGGCGGAGCTTTACCATCGGGGATTTGGGAGGGGGAGTCAATCGGGCGGAGAAGCGAGTCGCCAGAGGAATTGGCTGATCGCGAATCGCTGATCGCGGATTGCCAGAGAAAGACGGCCGCACGCTCCGACTTTCTGGTTCTCGACTCTGGACTCTCTTCTCTCGACTCCCCTCCGCTTTCCCCAACCGCACCGGCGATCTATACTTCCCCTTTCTCTCCGCCGGCCGGGACTGGACGTCCGTGCTGGCAGCCGGACTGGCCGCAGGCGCGGACGGTCCGCAATCGAACACCCGCCGGGCACGCCCCGGCGTACTGAGGAATGGCGCCCGTGCTTCGGACTCATACCTGCGGCGAATTGCGGTCGGAACATGCCGACCAGACCGTGACCCTCTGCGGCTGGGTCGACAAGTATCGCGATCATGCCGGCATCGTGTTTGTCGATCTGCGAGACCGGTACGGCCGGACACAGGTCAAATTCGACCTTGCCGAGGCGGACACGATTCAGCAGTGGGCCCGCGGCCTCCGTTACGAAGATGTGATTCAGGTCACTGGCAAGGTGGTCCGCCGGCCCGAAGGGCAGGAGAATCCCAAGCTGAGCACCGGCGGCGTCGAGCTGCTGGTTCGCGAGCTGACGGTCCTCAACAAGAGCAAGACCCCCCCGTTCGAACCAAGCACCACTGCGCTGCCGAACGAGGAGCTGCGTCTGAAGCACCGCTTTCTGGACCTCCGGCGGCCGGACGTGCAGACGAACATTATCCTGCGGCACCGGATGACGAAGCTGGTGCGGGACTACTTCGACGAGAAGCAGTTCCTGGAGATCGAGACGCCGATCCTGGGACGGAGCACGCCCGAAGGGGCGCGGGATTACCTGGTTCCCAGCCGGGTTCATGCGGGGATGTTCTACGCTCTTCCGCAGTCGCCGCAGCTCTACAAGCAGATCCTGATGGTGGCCGGTTTCGACCGCTACTTCCAGATCGCCCGCTGCTTCCGCGACGAAGACCTGCGGGCCGACCGTCAGCCGGAATTCACGCAGATCGACGTCGAGATGGCTTTCGTGCAGCGGGAAGACATCCTGCAGACGATCGACGGGTTGATCCTCCGCATGGTCAAGGAGCTGAAGGGGCTCGACCACGAGCTGCCTTTGCCCCGCTACACGCACGCGGATGTGATGGAGCGCTACGGCACCGACAAGCCCGATCTGCGGTTCGGCATGGAGCTGGTCGATGTCGCGGACATCGCGACCGCCTGCGGCTTCGGCGTGTTTACCAAGACGATTGAGACCGGCGGCCGGGTCCGCGGACTGCGGGCGCCCGGAGCGGCGGAGAAGTACAGCCGGAAGGCGATCGACGAGCTGACCGAGTTCGTGAAGAACTACGGCGCGCAGGGGCTGGCGTTCTTCCGCGTGAAGTCGCCGACGGAGCTCGACTCGCCGATCGCCAAGTTCTTTTCCGCGGAACACCAGCAGGCGCTGATCGAACGACTCGGAGGTCAGACAGGGGACGTGCTGTTCTTCGTGGCATCGACGCCCAAGGTGACGAGCGCCGCCCTGGCCGCATTGCGGAACCGGCTCGGCAAGGAGTTGGAGCTGTACGACCCGAGCGAGATTAAAGCCGCCTGGGTGCTCGACTTCCCGATGTATGCCTGGAACGAGGAAGAACAGCGGTGGGAGGCGGAGCACCATCCGTTCTGCCAGCCGGTCGAAGAAGATATTCCGCTGTTCGACACCGACCCCGGCAAGATCCGGGCGCAGTCGTACGACCTGATCTGCAACGGCTACGAGGCCGCGTCGGGCTCCGTCCGTATTCACGATCCGGCCGTGCAGCAGCGGGTCTTCAACTTCATCGGAATCACGCCCGAAGATGCGGAAGACCGGTTCGGCTTCCTGCTGGAATCGCTGCGATACGGAGCCCCTCCGCACGCGGGAATCGCGCTGGGTCTCGACCGCTGGGTGATGATGTTTGCGGGCTGCGACAACATCCGCGACGTGATTGCCTTCCCGAAGACGCAGAAGGCGGCGGATATGCTGACCGGCGCGCCATCGACCGTGGACGCGAAGCAGCTTCGGGATCTGCATATCAAGACGGATGTGCCGCGATGATGGTTGATCGTTGATGGTTGATGGGCCAGGTGTCAGTCAAAAGAGGTCACTTGTTTTGTTGCGCGATGGCGGCGTGTCGGTCAAAAGAGGTCAGTCGTGGAAACGCTTCTGCGGGACGTCATAGCAGTAGCTTTTGAGCAGCGGCTGCCGGCTCGGTTCGCGGCGGCGGAGCTGGTAGATCCGGATCCGGCCGGCGGTGAGATCCACCTCGCAACGGACGAGCCGATGACGCCAGGTCTCGCTCACGGCGTAGTCGCGTCCCAGGAGAGACACGTGACCTCGATCGTCGGTACGTCGCAGGAAGATGACTGTCCCGGACAGCGGCTGCGAGAAGTCGGGGCGCCAGCCGGACGGCAGTTGCCAGCGCGTGGGGGCGGCTTCGATGCGGCTGGCCGATCGCTGCCGGCGCGCCGCGACGAAGCGGTCGGAACGTTGCCGCACGTCGGCGAGAGATTGATGCTGAAAGCGGCTCCAGACCTTTTCCTGCCAGCGTCCGTTGTAGGCCTCGATCGCCGCCTGAAAACCGGTTTCGCGTGGCGGAGCGAAGACCACCTTCATCCCCAATTGCAGACAGGTCCGCGTCACGCGGCCGAAGCTGTCGGGCCACTGATGAGCCCCCTGAAAGATCGTGTCGTTGTCGAATTGAACGTAGTCCGGGAAACCGTGTTCGCTCCAGTGCGACAGGAGGGCTGTGACTGTCTTTTTCGCGGTCCAGGAGTCGTCCACCCAACTGCCGCAGAGTCCGCCATGCAGGCTGACGGCGTTCAGGACTTCCACGTCCGTGCCGCCCTTGATGACCAGTCCTTCCACGATGTCGAAACTGTCCAGTTCGGCCCGCCCTGCGGCGACCTCCGCCAGATACCAGCCGCGGGGCGGCGCAGGCCGGCGGACACGACGCCCCGCGTCCAGAACTCCCCGGCGTTCCAGGATGCGGCCAATGGTGCGGATCGCCGGGACCGTGGCGAGTCCGAGCACCTGCTGACGTTCGAGCAGGGTACGATGAATCGCCGCAGCCCCGAACTCGCCCAGGTCGCTCTGGTCTCGCAGTTCCCGGCGCAGTTGCAGAACCAGCTCTTCGACGTCCGGCGGCGTCGCCTGAACAGCACGACGTCCGCCGCGCGTTTCCGACCAGTCCACGCGATCCAGCCGCTGGTCGCCGGCTCGCACTACCCAGCGCTGCACCGTCGCCAGACTGACGCCGTGTCGAGCCGCGACCGCCCTCATCGAAGTTCCTTGCCGAACCGCGGCGACCAGCGCCTTCCGGAGCAGTTCGTCCCGCAGTTTTTGCTCATCGATCTTGCCTTGAACGGGAGGTCATTTCCCTCACAGCATGACCTCCTTTGACTGACACTCAAGCGACCTCTTTTGACTGGCACCTGGCCGTTGATGGTTGACGGCTGGCCCAAAGACATGAACGTCATTCTCTGACCATCGACGATCGACCATCAACGAATCCTTGCCTTGTCCCGCCGCGTCCCGCAAACTGGGGTCAGAATCTTCGAAGGGAAGCTGACGTGGGGCGGTGCAGCGGGCGGGTGATGGCTCAGGTTTTGCTGGCCGGTGCAGTCTGCTGCGTCGTCGCGCTGACGGTTTGCGTTCCGGAGACCATTGCTGAGGAATTGGAACAGGGACCGTCGGGGCGGCGTCATCGGCGCCCGGCGGCGCTGGCGCTGCTGGGGACCGGTCGCCATGTGGTCGTCGCCAATGAGCGCTCCGGGAGTCTCAGCGTTCTAGACTGGCTGGCGGGGCGAGTTGTCGCCGAGCAGGACATCGGTCGCGCGCTGGTCGACGTAGTCCCTTGGGGCGGCGACAAGCTTCTGGCACTGGACGGTACGGCTCACGAATTGATCGTGCTGTCGGCCGCCGAGCCGGAACAACTGGAGGTTCTGCGGCGGATTCGCGTGGCCGAGCATCCGGCGATGGTCCGGTTGAACCCGCAGCAGACGCTGGTTGCTGTGGCGTCGCTCTGGTCGCAGACGGTGACCGTCCTGTCGACGGCGGACTTGGTCGACGAG
This sequence comes from Planctellipticum variicoloris, assembly GCF_030622045.1. NCBI lineage: Bacteria > Pseudomonadati > Planctomycetota > Planctomycetia > Planctomycetales > Planctomycetaceae > Planctellipticum > Planctellipticum variicoloris. Next base: position 5,443,134 of record NZ_CP130886.1, read on the forward strand.
TTTCCCCGTCCTGAGTCTGTCGAACTGCCGTTCTGTCCGCGGGCCTGCGTCTGGAATTCGGACGGCGGCCGGTTGATCGTCGCCGACGCGTTCGGCGGACGGCTCGCGGTGCTGGAACTTTCGCCGCTACGTGTCACCACGTTGCAGAAGGTCCCAGGGCACAACATTCGCGGCCTGGCGCCGTCCCACGATGGCGACCGGTTGCTGCTGGCCCAGCAGTATGTCCACGACAACTCGGAGACGTCCCGCGACGACATCCACTGGGGGACCCTGCTCAATAACATGGTGCGGACTGTCAGCATGGTCGACGTCGCCAATCCGGACGCCGATCTGCGCGATCGGAGCCGGACGCTGTTCCTGGGCGACGTCGAGCGGGGAGGGGCCGACCCGGCCGGACTGCTGGTGCGTTCGAATGGGAAGCTGATCGTGCCGCTGGCGGGCGTCAACGAAGTGGCGATCGACCGCAGCCTGGGGTTTGAGTGGAAGCGGGTTGCGGTCGGTCGCCGACCGACCGCGCTGGCGCTCACGCCGGATGAAGCGACGCTGCTGGTCGCGAATACGCTGGACGATTCGGTCTCGGTGATCGACGTCGCGGCGGGCCAGGAAGTCCAGCGGATAGCGCTGGGGGCCGCACCGGAGCTGACGGCCGTCGATCGCGGCGAACGGCTGTTTTACGATGGCACACGCTCGCATGACGCGTGGCTGAGCTGTCAGAGTTGCCATACCGACGGGCACACGGCCGGCATTCTCATCGACAATTCGACGGACGGCGGCTTTGACTATACCCGCAAGCGAACTCTCAGCCTGCGCGGCATCGCCGAGACCGGGCCCTATGCCTGGACTGGCGCCGTGAAGTCGCTCAAACGTCAGATGCAGATTTCGACCGAATCGACGATGCGCGGCGAGCCTCTGACCGACGAGCAGGCCGCCGATCTGGCGGCGTATGTGGAAACGCTGCCGGCGACGCCTCGGATCGCCGCGGCCCGACCGGAGGTGGCCGAGGCCGGTCGAAAGCTCTTCCGGGAGCTGCGCTGCGATCGCTGCCATGCGGAGCCCGAATATACGACGCCGCTGACCTATGACGTGGGTCTCGTCGACGAAGCCGGTCGGAAGCAGTTTAATCCTCCGTCGCTGCGCGGCGTGCGCTTCCAGAGCTCGTGGTTTCACGACGGACGGGCGAAGTCGCTGGAGGCGGTCTTCCGGAAGTTCGAGCATCAGTTGCCGCGGAAACTGAGCGACGCCGAGCTGGACCGGCTCGTGGAGTTCCTGCGGGGTTTGTAGGTCAACACCTGCTTCGCAGAGTGGCGATCGGCAGATTCTGCCGATCGGTCGCTCCGGAAAACTCCCCCCGGTCCACACGTCCGTCACGGGGAGTGCCGTTACACCTTCGGTTGCCCGCAATTCGGTCTTGCCCGGACATTGCGGCAGCGAAGGAAGACCGATGCATTCCCCCATCGGGACAGTTGATTCCCGCGGTCCGCGTTCTGCGCGGCCGCGTTCAGGGAGGATGGGGATGAGGTCAGCGTGCGCAATCGCGAGCTTGCGCCGGTGGGCGCTGCTGGGTCTGCTGGGTCTCGGCGGCGGCCTGGAGTCGGCTCTGCTGGCGCAGGACGTTCCGCCACCGGCCCCGCCAGCTACCGCTGAAGAAGGCGACGTCGTCCCCGCCCCGGAACCGGTGATGACGACGCCGGCCCCCGCCGCAAAGCCCGCGGCTCCAAAACCGCCGCCTCAACCCTGGAAGCTGACATTCTTCGACAACGACTTCAGCTACAAGAAGGATCCCAACCATACGCCGCTGTTGGGCGAGAACCTGAAAGAGATCCCGCTCGACGAGATCTTCCCGTCGGACGTACTTTCGGACACGACCATCTCCTGGGGCGGCGAACTCCGATTCCGGTACATGGACGAGCGGAACCGGCTCCGACCGCAGGGAGATACCCGCCGGAACATGTACGACCTGTGGCGCTGGCGGAACTATCTCGACGTCAAGCACTCCGACTGGGCGCGGGTTTACGTCGAGATGATCGACGCCTCGATATTCCACAACGACCTGCCGCCGACCGGGATCGACCTGAATCGCTGGGACCTTCTGAACTACTTTGTGGATATCGCTCCGCTGGAGATTGACGACCAGAAAATCTGGATTCGGACAGGTCAGCAGGAGCTCAACTACGGTTCGCAGCGGCTGGTTTCGCCCCTCGACTGGGCGAACACCCGCCGGAACTTCGAAGGCTTCAAGGTCTTCACCAAAGGCGAAGCCTGGGATCTGGACGCATGGGTCACCAATCCCGTCAATACGGCGACGCCGAACGACGGACCGCTGGCGCGGTTCGCCAACACGTTCGACTCGCGCAACCAGGACCGCGTCTTCACTGGCGCCTGGGCGACTTACAAGGGGGTCAAGGACCACACGTTCGATTCCTACTTTCTATGGGACCACACGTCTCAGAACAACGCGGGCGGTCCGAACCTGGCCGCGTATCCGCTCGGCAACCGCTACCTGACCGCCACGCGCTGGCTGGGCAACTACGCTTACAGCGGCGACGGCGTGCTGCATGGCGAAGTCGAAGGGGGCTATCAGTTCGGCAACGATCACGGCCGCCGGGTGAACGCCGGCTTTGTGACCGTGGGGGCGGGGCACACCTGGAAGAGCCTGCCGTGGGAACCAAATCTCTGGTTCTACTACGACTGGGCGTCGGGAGACGGAGATCCGGATGCAGGCAATACCAACAGCACCTTTTTCCAATATTTCGGCCTGGTGCATGCTTACCTGGGTCTGATCGACAATATCGCCCGGCAGAACATCAGCGACGTCAACTGGAAATTCACCGTCAAGCCGCACAAGAAGGTGACCTTCCTGACCGCCCAGCACTTCTTCTCAAAGGCCAACTCGAACGACTATCTGTACAACGTCACCGGGGCGCGCATCGGCGCGCCGAACACCGGCAGCGACATCGGTCAGGAGCTCGATCTGGTCGCGACGTACAACCACAATCAGAACTTCAGCGTCGAAGCGGGATACTTCTGGTTCTGGTACGGCGCCGTCTTCGATACGATGCCGCGGGACACGGCCCAGCAGTTCTATCTGCAGACGACGTTCCGGTATTGAAAACTGGTCAGTGGTCCTTGGTCCGTCGTCAGTTGTCGATGAACTCGAAAAGGAGTTCTGAGGCTTCAGTTCTCGTCGCGTTTGCAGTTCAATCAAGGAGATTCGCTGCTGACCGATTTCAGGAGACATCGCCATGACCACTGCCGCCTGGCAACTGCAGCCCGCCGACTCTGCGTACCGCCTGACGAAGGTGACTCGCGACGTACCGGCTCCGGGGCCGGGGCAGGTCAAAGTTCGCGTGCGGGCGGTCTCTCTCAATTACCGCGATCTGGTCAATCGGGACAATCTTGCCGGGCGCGATGTCGCCGGGCGCGTGCCGACGTCCGACGGAGCCGGGGAGATTGTGGGCGTCGGCCCCGCAGTGACCGGCTGGCAGGTCGGCGACCGAGTTGCGGGCTGCCTGTTTCAGACGTGGCAGTCGGGTCGGTTCGACATGGGCTATCACAAACAGGACCTCGGGGGAACGCTCGACGGGATGCTCGCCGAGGAAGTCCTCCTCTCTGCCGACGGCATCGTCAGCATTCCCGGCCATCTCTCCTGGTCCGAGGCGGCGACGCTGCCCTGCGCGGCGGTGACGGCGTGGTACTCGCTGACCACTCGCGGCGGTCTGCAGGCGGGCGATACGGTCCTCGTCCTGGGCACCGGGGGCGTTTCGATTTTCGGACTGCAGTTCGCCACGGCACTCGGAGCGAAGGTGATCGTGACATCCAGCAGCGACTCCAAGCTGGAACGGGCGCGAGCCCTCGGCGCCTGGCAGACGGTCAATTACCGCACGCAGCCCGACTGGCAGAAAAATGTCTGGGAATTCACCGGCAAACGGGGCGTGGACCAGATTCTGGAAGTCGGCGGTCCGGGGACGCTGGAGAAGTCGCTGGGCTGCATTGCCGCGGGCGGGCATATCGCACTCATCGGCGTGTTGACCGGGTTCGGCGCCCCGCAGACCAGCCTGTTTCCACTGGTGGCCCGCAATGCGCGGATGAACGGGATCTACGTCGGCTCTCGGTCCGACTTTGAAGCCATGAATGCGTTTATCGCCGAGCGCGCGTTGCACCCGGTGATTGATCGCGAGTTTCCGTTCGACGAGGCTCCGGAGGCCTACGCGTATCTCAAGTCCGGCAGCCATTTCGGCAAAGTGGTCATCAGCGTCGATGGTTGATCGTCGATCGTTGATGGCCGGAAAAGAAAGGCTCTGCGACGCCGAATGACATCGCAGAGCATTTCTGAACCATCAACCATGAACCATCAACGATAGACGCCTACTCAACTCCCAGCTCCTTCAGTCGCTTGCCAGCCTCCACCTTCGCCTTGTCGAGGACCGTCTGCAGTTTGACCGGAACGCCTCCCTGGCGTTTGCTTTCGTCGGCGGCTTCCATGAAAGCGTAGATTTCCAGCGTTTCCTGCTCGTCGACGGGCGGCGTACCCGTCCGGAAGAACTTGACGAACTCGACCGCCAGCGGCTTGTAGCCGCCGTAGGGACCGATCTGGCCGATCCCCTTCGACCCGAAGGCGGTCCCGCCATAGCCGCTCCCCTGGCGGAGACCGCGGAAGGTGCCGATCCGTCCGCCGGTCCAGACTCCCGTGACGAGTTCAGTGCCGGGCGTCTGCGCACGCGTCACCGACTCGCAACCCGGCCCCATGACGGTAAACAGCGTCTCGACGCCGTGGATGCCGTACCAGAAGAGATCCGGATGGGTCGCTTCCAGCGACGCCGGGCTGTAGGCGTCGCAGCCGTAGACATCACCGAGCGACCCGCCGCGGATCTTCTGGGCTCCCTCGGCGAACCGCAGCGAGGAGGCCGAGAAGACCGGAACCTTGTACTTCTTCGCGGCTTCGAAGATCGCGACAGCGTCGGTCAACGAACCGGCGATCGGCTTGTCGATGAAGCAGGGCTTACCGGCTTTCAAAACCGGCAGAACCTGTTCCAGATGCGGCCGGCCGTCGTTAGTTTCGAGCAGGACGCAGTCGACCTTTTCCAGCAGTGCAGGAATCGAATCGACGATCTCGATCCCCAGGTCCTGGAAGATCTTGGTGTACTCCGGCACGCGCTTCGTGCTGGATTCAATGTCCGGGCTCCCCTTCGGATACGCAGCAACCACCTTGCAATGGGCGAGTTCGGGAGGTGCGTCGGGATCGTTGAGGAGCTTGGCGAAGGCTGGCGCGTGTGAGGTATCGAGACCAATTACGCCGACGCGCAGCACCTTCGGAGCGGGCTGGGCTTCGACGGCGGTGAGAACCTTCGATGCGACGCTGGCGACGGCGGCGACTGGATCGGAAGACTGCGAGCCGGGAAGTTGCCAGAGCGTGACCGACCGATCCTGGCTTCCTGCGGCGATCTTCGTTCCGTCTGCCGAGACGGCGACCGAGTTCACTTTCGCTTCGTGGGCTTCTTCTTCCGCGGTGAGATCTTCGCCGGTGTCGCTGCGCCAGAGTCGGATCTCGTGCATTCCCTTAAAGCCGCCGCCGCTTCCGGAAACGATCAGCGAGGACTTCGGGACGAAGGCCAGCGTATTCACGGGCCGGCTGTGACCGCCGTAGAAGCCGACCGGTTCGCCCGACGGGAGATTGTAGAGAATCACTCGTTCGTCGAGGCCGCCGGAGGCGACCAGCTTGCTGTCTGGCGAGAAGGCAACGCAGAGCGCCGCTTGCTTGTGATCGGTCGCAGTGACGCGGGCCTGCCAGGTCTGCGTGTCCCAAAGCTTCAGTTCGCCCGGTTTCGTGAGGCGGGTGTCGTCGCCGGCGACCGTCGCGACGGTCTGGCCATCGGCGGACCAGGCGACTCCCGTGACCGGATACGCATGACCGGAGAGGACGACCGGGGCTTCTTCCCCGGCGAGCGTCCAGACCCGGGCGACTTCGTCTTCGGAGGAAGCCGCCAGCTTCAATCCATCCGGCGACCAGGCCAGGCCGGTCACGTAGGCCCGCGGACCTTTCAGCGTGCGCTGCTCCTTGGAGTTCGCGACGTCCCAAAGCACGATCTTCTGGTACATGCCGACGGCGAGCTGCGCCCCGTCCGGCGAAAAGGCGAGCGACCGGACCGTCTTGCCGGCGGTCAGCGTGGATTTGACTTCGGTTCCGGAAAGGAGCCGGACTTCGGGGCCTGTCGCAATCGCCAGCAGCTCCCCCTGCGGCGACCACGCCACCGCAGGGACCGCAGCAGGGAGATCGCCGATGCGACCGATCGATTTGAGGGCGTTCACGCCGCCGACCGCTGTGCTCGGCGTCCCGAGGGGCGGAACTTCCGCCCGAAGTGTTTCCGCAAATCCCCAGGCCCCGATCAGGAGCCCCGTGACCGACAGCAGGCGACGCAGCATTCAAGCATCCTTCGTTCTGTCCAGACTGACCGCAGATTCGACGCTGCCAGCTTATCGCGGGACGGTTCGCGGGGCAAAACGAATCGAAGAATCCCGATGATTGCCGGCTCCTGCCAAAACCGTGCTTTCGCACATCAAGTCAGCTCGATCGTCGTCCGGTCGCACAGCAATCGGCGAATCTCCCTGGCAGACGGCACGTCCCGCATTGAGCCCGGTCGGTCGACCAATTACGATTCCGACAGCAGAGATCGTTGATCGCCGAGTTTTGCGGCGTCCGGGGAGCTGCGGGGAGGTTGAGTTTTCGATGTTTGACGGTCGCTTTCCGACGATTCTGCTGTTCGGCGCTCCGGGTGTGGGTAAGGGGACGCAGGGGAACATCCTGGGGCAGGTTCCCGGTTTCTGTCACTTGTCGTGCGGGGACGTCTTCCGTTCGCTGAACATCAGCTCGCCAGAAGGACGGGAGATTTACGAATACAGCTCACGCGGACAACTGGTGCCGGATGAACTGTCGATCCGGATCTGGAAGAAGGCCCTGCACGGCCACATCGCCGTCTCCCGCTACCGTCCGCCCGATGAATTTCTCGTTCTCGACGGCATTCCGCGGAATCCCGAGCAGGTGAAAATGATCGCGGACACGATCAACGTGCTGCACATCATTCATCTCGTCTGCGAGGACGAGAAAGCGATGATCGATCGCATCAAACGCCGGGCGATTCGGGAGAACCGTTCCGACGACGCGAATGAAGAAATCATCCGCCACCGGTTCGAAGTTTACTCGCGAGAATCCGAGCCGGTTATCGGCTGCTACCCGTCGGAAATCGTCTCTCGAATCGACGCCGTACGGACTCCCGCAGAAGTTCTGCATGCGATTCTGGGCGTGCTGATCCCGATTCAGCTTGCGTGGAAGGCCAGCCTGCCCAGTACGCCGTATTAGAAGTCAGACGCGTGGGGACGGATCGGCTGGGAGCGGAGGCGAGTGCCGTAACGACCAGGCTCACCTGCTGCGCGGACTCAAAGAACGTGAAATCTCGAAAAGCCTGCATGCTGCCGCAGGCAGATGCAGCGTCTCGTTCGGCGTGCCTTGGTTACCCGACCCGCTCGCTGCTCTTCCACAACTCGAAGTCATTCATGCCGTCCTCAGCCCAGAAGATCAGGCCATAAGGGTGAAGCTCGATACTATGGCCCGGCGAGCAGCCGCTGCCGATCAGCACCACTTCACCGACCTCGCCGGGAGCCAAGCAAATCTCGCTAGCCCAGGGCTCGACGACGACAACCAGGTCCGCCGCGCCGCTGTTGCGCACAGGGATGCGGATACGCTGCTCCACCGGAGCCCTCCCTCGCCTGACAGATGATTCCCTGAACCAAAAGCATGGAAGATAATCGGCAGTTTCCGCAGGTCAATGCCATACTCAGGCCGTGAAATCCGTCGAATTCCACTGCGAGAGGTGACCGAGCAACACGTCATTCGGGTGAGACGTCACTCAACTCGCCCCTGAAGCCGCGTCAGCCGCCAAGCAGGACTCGACCGACGTGCTGAATGGCGCGCGTCAGGTCCGCGGCGCGGTCGTTGCCCTGAGTACGGACCGCGGTCAGCCAGCCGCGATAGTCGGCTTCCGACAGCAGCGCCAGCACCTCGATCCAGTCGACGACGCCCTGCCCGACCGGGACTTCGTCGCCGCCCCCTGCAAAGTCTTTCAGGCCATCCCGCAACTGCACGTGCCAGACCAGGTCGTGCAGAGCGCGGAGCGACTCATTCACGCTGCGGCCGGTCATGGCGAACTGGGCGGGGTCGAAGTCGATCCCCAGCGGCCCGGTCTGCACCTGATTAATCAACCGGCGCAGGCTCTCGGCGGAATCGTTGACCGGCGTCAGCGCCAACGCGACGCCCACATGGTTGGCGTGGGCGGCCAGATCCTGCAGGACCTGCAGCAGCAGTTTGTACTCGGGAGAGTCTTCCTCCGCGGGAATCGTCCCGGCGCGGAAACACAAGACGCGCGCCTGAAGCTGCCAGGCGGCCGTCATCGCTCCCTTGATCGCGAGAATTCGACGGTCGAGCTCGTGCTCAACATTCAGCGGCTGACGGGTCGGAATCACCGCTCCGGCCACCGACAATCCCAGCTCCCTCACGAAGTGCAGCAGATCGCGACGGGCGGTTTCCGTCAGCAGGGAGGCGTCGACTTCCTGGCGGACGTCCAGCACAATTCCCTGAGCCCCCATGCCTGCGACAGTCTGGAACGACTGTCGCAGCGGTTGCTGCAGACAGCGGGTGGCGACGCTCAAACGGAAGGGATGCATGACGCTGGAAGACTCCTCGAACAAACCCGCACAGACTGCCGGACCGGCAGGGTCGCCTGCCGCGGGGATTGCCGGCGTGCGATTTCACCCGCACAGTCGCTCCGTTCGGCAGCCCCTTGCAGTCGGCGATGCACGGCGACGATGAATCCCCTGATATTGCGCCCGACCGCGCCGCGGGGATCTTCGCTGGATGATAGTCGCGTCAGCCACCCTCTGCTACCTCGCGCTGGCCTGGGCTCCGCCGCCCGGCGCTCCGGAGTTTTCGCGCGCCGCCGACATTCAGGACTACACGTTCGAACGCAAGGACGATCAGGATCTGGACCGGCAGCCGGACGACTGGACTCGTCGACGCGGCGAAGGCTTCCCGCTCTATGTGAAGTCGGAGATCGACCGCGGCGTCGGACACAACAGCGAGCAGAGCCTCAAATTTGAGGCCAACGGCGGCGCTGCCGCCTATTATTCCCCCCTGATCCGGATCGACCCCCGCTACACGCTGGTGCTCGAAGGCTACATCCGGACCGACGGGCTCGCCGATACGGCGGGAATGGTGTCGGTCTCGCTGCTCGACAATAAGCGTCAGAGAGTTTCCCGCCATCTCAGCGCGCCGGTCGTCGGAACGCGCGGAGAATGGGTTCGCATCGAGATCGGTCCGCTCCTCCCCGGACCGGAGATTCGCCACGCCATCATCGGCTGCCACCTGCTACCAGGCGAACACGTCGAAATCTCCGGGGGGGTCCACTTCGACGACCTTCGGCTCGGCCGACTGCCGCGGCTCTCCCTGGAGCAGGACCGGCTCTCCCACTTTCACCCCGAAAGCCAGCCGCTGAAACTGCTCGCGCGATTGTCCGGGCTCGATGCACGCGACCAGTATCGACTGCAGTTCGAATTGTCGGACCCGTTTGGCGAGGGGTCTCAGACCAAGGAGTTTCCGCTGAAAGTCACGGCGGAAACGGCCGCCGAGCTGCAGGTCATTGAGTGGAATCTGGACGCTCAGCAGCCCGGATACTATCGCGTTCGGGCGGTGCTCCATCGAAATGGCGAACCCCTGATCACGCGGGATACGGCGCTGGCGGTGCTGCAGCTTCACGATTCCCCCTCCACGACCGGCGGCTTCGGCTGGTCGCTGGGGCGTCACAACGACATTGCCACCTGGGAAGCGTTGCCGGAACTGGCGGCGCAGTCCGGCATCAACTGGGTCAAACTGCCGGTCTGGAGCAGTTCGGGGGGGATCGATCCCGAGCGGACGACCCGGATCAATCGGCTGCTGGATCGTCTGACGTCCCGCGGCCTGATCGCCGTCGGCGTGCTCGATGAGCCGCCCAAGCTGCTGCTTGCCCGACTGGGACTGCAGGATGCGCGAGCCAGCGAAGTCTTCACGCTGTCGCGGGAGATCTGGGGACCGTCGCTGCATCCGGTCATCGCGCGCTACGGCGCCACAGTACGGTACTGGCAGGTCGGCGACGATGCCGACACAACCCTCGCCGGGGTTCCAGACTTGCAGGCCGTCGTCAAACAGATTCATCGCGAGATCACCGGCGTCGGCAGAAGTTCGCGACTGGTCCTGCCCTGGGAGCAGACGACTCCCCCGCCGGTACGCCAGAGCCAGTCACTGACGGCTGTCTCGCTGACCAGCCGCGGCGGGGCCAATATCCGCGACATCGGCCCCTCCGTTGAAGCCGCCAAGAAGGAAGGGTACGCCTCCTGGGTGACACTGTGGCTGGACCAGCTTTCTGGCGAGACGCCTCAGGAACGGGCGGCGTTTCTCGTGCGGGCTATGCTGGCCGCTCGCGTCGGCGGGGCTGAGGCCGTCTTTGCGGGCGACGTCATGCACTCGACGAAGGGGCTGTTGACGACGGAGGGCGCGCCGACCGAGCTCTATCTCCCCTGGCGAACGGCTGCGCTGGCCATGCAGGGGGCGGACTACCTCGGGGAGTTCGTTTTCCCCGGCGAAAGCCGCAGCGCTGTCTTTGCTCGCGACAGCGAAGCCATTCTGTTTGTCTGGGCCAGCGAGCCGACGACCGAACGGCTCTTCCTCGGCGGTCAGCCGTATGAAGTCGATGCGTGGGGCCGTCGCAAACCGCTCGTCTGGGATGAAGTCAGCCAGGAGTTCGTGATTCCAGTCGACGAGTCGCCGCGGCTGATCCGAGGCGCGTCCGCCGACCTGGCGCGTTGGCGCGTCGCCGCGCAGTTTGCCGGCGGCAAAATGAAGAGCGAGTACGGCTGGCACCCCGACCGCATCACCGGGAGAAACACGTTTCCGCAGGGGGTGAGCGGACGTCTGACCGTCCGTCTGCCGACGGACTGGGCCGCCGAACCCGCCGAATGGCCACTCCAGCTCCCCGCGGGCGAGGCCTACGATCTCCCGGTGAACCTGCTCCTGCCGACGACGGCGCGGATGGGGGAAGTCCGGATGGTATTCGAGTTCGATATTACCGCGGACCAGAATTATCGCTTCAAAGTCCACCAGAAATATCAGGTCGGGTTGGGCGACGTGACGATTGACGTCATCGACCGGAGGCTGCCGGACGGCCGGCTGGAGATCGAGCAGATCGTCAAGAATCAGACGACGCCTCCGGAGATCCTCGACTTCCGCTGCAGCCTGTTTGTCCCGGGCCTGCAGCGCAAGAGATTCACGATCACGAAACTCGGCACAGGCCAGGACCGCAAGCTCTACCATCTGCCTGACGCCGACAATCTCCGCGGCAAGGAGCTCTGGCTCCGCCTCGAACAGGAAGGGGGCCGACGCATCCTCAACTACCGCTGGACCGTCGGCAAAGACTGGTAGAGCGGCAACATTCCCTCTTCACGGATCACTCGCGACTACCCACTGACCACTCTCGAAAAATGCTGCCTCACCAGTTGCCGAAACTCGGGAAAGGATCGCACTTTCTGCACGCCCGATTTGAACTGGTCAAATTCCGGCAGGAACTTGGCGAAGTAGCAGCTCGTCCGCGGCAATCGCTTGAGCGCCCGGTGATTGCCGTAGAACTCGAACTCCGCTTCGACAACCTGCAGCAGCACGCGCGCCCGTTCGGTCGGCGAAGGCGGGGCGAGTTGCGCACCTCCCAGGACCAGTGACCTGGCCTGCTGAAAGATCCACGGATTCCCCAGGCAGCCCCGCCCGATCGCCACTCCATCCGCTCCGCTCTCTCGCCATTCTCGCACGGCGTCTTCCGCCGTTCGAATCCCGCCGCTGCCGAGTACGGGAATCGCGACGGCTTCTTTGACGCGCCGGACCACGCTCCAGTCCGGCCCCCCCACATAGGCCTGCGCCACGCTGCGGGCATGGACTTCAATGCCGGCGGCCCCTTCCGCCTCAGCGAGACGGGCGATCTCCGGCGCAGTTTCGTGTTCCGCATCGGGGCCAGTGCGAATCTTGAGCGTCACGGGAACGTCCACGGCCCTCGCCACCGCCGCGACGATCCGGGCAATCGCGGCCGGGTCGGCCATCAGCGCCCCTCCTTCGCCGCGCTGCACGAGTCGACGGATCGGACACTCGAAGTTCAGATCGACGATCGAGAATCCCTGTGCGGCAACGATCTTCGCCGCCTCGGCCATCACCTGCGGATCGACGCCGCTGATCTGGCCTGCGGCCGGCCGCTCGACCGGCGCCGTCTGCAACAGCTTCAGCGCCCGCTTGTCGCGGGCCGCCACGTCGACCGCATCGATCCGCTCGCTGCAGACCAAACTCGCCCCAAACTGCTTCATCAGTACTCGCAATGGATAGCTGGTGTGCTCCTCCATCGGGGCGAGAGTGATCGGGTGGGCGACAGCGACGGAACCGATGCGCATGCGGAATTCTCTGGGCGGGACTGCAAACCCCCAGAATGACGGTATTCTGGACGGAACTCAATTCGGTCCGGCCGTTGATATCGCTACGCAAAAGCCGTTTGAATCGACGGGCGCACGCACAATTGCCGTTTCGTGCTTCGAATTTGGTGCTCATTTCGGATTTTGTGCTTTGGATTTCAGAATTCTTTCGACACCCTCTGAACGGTCAACCCATGTCACACGAGTCGGTCTTTGAAGCCAGCGTCGGCTACTTCCTGTCGCCGCTCCGGCCATACCTTCAGGACGACACGGTCTCGGAAATCATGGTTAACGGCCACAGCGAGGTGTACATCGAGCGCCGGGGCCGGCTCGAAAAGACCGACGCCCGGTTTCCCAGCCACGACGCCCTGCTCTCGGCCGTCCACAACGTCGCACAGTATGTCGGCCGGGAAATCGACGCCGACCGCCCAATTCTTGACGCCCGCCTGCCCGACGGCTCCCGCGTCCACGTGGTCCTCCCCCCCAGCGCCCGACGGGGCATCTACTTCACGATCCGCAAGTTCGCCCGCGACATCTTCGGCCTCGACGATCTGATCCGCCTCGGCAGCCTGTCCCCCTCCGGCAAAGAGTTTCTGGAGATTGCCGTTCGCTTGAAGAAAAACATCGTCGTGGCGGGCGGGACCGGCACCGGGAAGACGTCGCTGCTGAACGCCGTCTCGACCGCCATTCCCGAAGAAGAGCGGATCGTGGTTATCGAAGACAGCTCCGAGCTCCGCCTCGCGCAGCCCCACACCTTGTACTTGGAGGCCCAACAGGCCGACGCGTACGGCCGTGGATCGGTCACCATCCGCGATCTATTCAAGGCCTCGCTCCGCATGCGGCCCGACCGGATCATCGTCGGCGAAGTCCGGAGCGGCGAGGCGCTCGACATGATCCAGTCGATGCTCAGCGGGCACGCCGGCAGTTTGACGACCGTCCACGCCACGACGCCGCGCGACGCTCTCACGCGTCTCGAAACGCTGTCGCTGATGTCGGAGGTCGAACTCCCTGTCTACGTCGCTCGGGCCCAGGTCTCCAGCGCCATCCACCTGATCGTGCAGCTCGCCCGCTACTCGGAAGACGGCTCGCGCAAAGTGACCCGTATTACCGAGGCGCTCGGCATGGACGCCGCGAATCAGTACCAGTTGCGCGACCTGTTCGTCTCACACATCCAGGGTCGCCTGCCCAACGGACGCCTGGTCGCCGACCTGCAGCCGACCGGCGAACGTCCGACGTTCGCGGATGAAGTCCGCGAGTACGGGCTTGAGCGGTTCGTGAATGCGTCGGCTGCGGTGTGGAGGGAGTAGGGTTCGGCGAGCGGGCCGTCGTCTCACGCATCATGAACTTGAGATGATTGGTCCGCAAAGCGGACCCTACGATTGCCGCGTTCGTCTCCAGCGCCGGAGCAGCC